>NZ_JBEZWU010000002.1:0-603577 GCF_040637655.1 Streptomyces sp. NPDC028722 | reverse complement strand
GCGGTCCGCACCCCCATGCAGTGGACCCCCGACCGCAACGCCGGCTTCTCCTCCTGCGACCCGGGCCGCCTCTTCCTACCCGCGATCATGGACCCCGTCCACGGCTACCAGGTCACCAACGTCGAGGCCTCCATGTCGTCCCCGTCCAGCCTGCTGCACTGGACCCGCCGCATGATCGAGATCCGCAAGCAGAACCCCGCCTTCGGGCTCGGCTCGTTCACGGAACTGCCGTCCTCCAACCCGGCGGTGCTGGCCTTCCTGCGCGAGTACGGCGACGACCTGGTGCTGTGCGTGAACAACTTCTCCCGCTTCGCGCAGCCCACCGAACTCGACCTGCGGGCCTACGACGGCCGACACCCGGTCGAGCTGATCGGCGGGGTGCGGTTCCCCGCCATCGGCGAACTGCCGTACCTGCTCACCCTCCAGGGCCACGGCTTCTACTGGTTCCGGCTCACCCGAGTCGCATCCCGCATCGGCCGCCGCCACTGATCCCGGCGCCGAGGAAAGGACGCGTCACCATGCCGAAGACCATCACTCCCCGACCGAGAACCGCCGTCGGCGTCGACGGCCCCCTGGTCTCGCTCGGCGCGCTGCTGCGCGAGTGGTTGCCGAGGCAACGCTGGTTCGCGGGCAAGGACCGGCCGGTCACCGATCTGTCGGTGCTGTCCGTGACGGAGCTGTTCCCGGGGTGTCTGCACCTGCTGGTGCACGCCTCGCACGCGCCGGTGCCGGCCCCCGGCGGCACTCCCCCGCCCGGTGACTGCTACCAGCTGCTGCTGGGCCTGCGCCCCCACCTCGCCCCCCGCCTGGAGCAGGCGTTCATCGGGCGGGCGGTGCAGGGGCCGCTGGCCGGGCTCGCGGTGTACGACGCGCTGCACGACCCGCGCGCGGCCCATCTGCTGCTGGAGCGGCTGCGGCAGCCCGGCACGGCGGGCCCGCTGCGGTTCGAGACGGACCCGGCCGCCCACGTACCCGGCGGGCTGCCGCCACGGCTGCTGGACGCCGAGCAGTCCAACTCCTCGATCGTGTACGGCGACGCCTACATCCTGAAGGTGTTCCGCCGGATCCAGCCGGGCGTCAACCCGGACCTGGAGGTCTCGGCCGCGCTGGCCGGGCAGGGCTGCACCCGGGTGCCCCCGCCGGTGGCCTGGTTCACCACCAGCGCCCCGCGCCCGGCCACCCTCGGGGTGCTCCAGCCGTTCCTGCCGGACGCCACCGACGGCTGGACACTGGCGCTGCGCGCGCTCGCCGCGGGCGGCGACTTCACCGCCGAGGCCCGTGCGCTGGGCCGGGCGATGGCCGAGGTGCACCTGGCGCTGGCCGGGGCGTTCCCGTCGGCCGGGCCGGGCGAGAACGGCCGTACGGCCGAGGCGATGTGCGCGCGGCTGGACGCCGCCGCGCACGCCGTGCCCGCGCTGGTGCCCTTCGTCCCCGGCCTGCGGGCCGCGTTCGCGGCGCTCGCCACGTGCGACACCGGTCCGCCCGCCCAGCGCATCCACGGTGATCTGCACCTGGGGCAGGTGCTGCGGGCCGGCCGTGACTGGTTCGTCATCGACTTCGAGGGTGAACCCTCCCGCCCGCTCACCGAGCGGCGGGCCCCGCAGTCCCCGGTGCGCGATGTGGCCGGGATGCTGCGCTCCTTCGACTACGCGGCCCGGCAGCGCCGTCCCTGGCGACCCGAGTGGGCGCGCCGCTGCCGGGAGGCGTTCTGCGCGGGCTACGCGGCCCGCGCGGGCTGGGACCCACGCAAGAAGCACGCGCTGCTGCGCGCGCACGAGACGGACAGGGCGGTGTACGAGGTGCTGTACGAGGCGAGACACCGACCGGACTGGCTGCCGGTACCGATGGCGGCGATCAAGCGGCTCGCCGTGTGGGGAGGCTGACCCATGGCACTGCGTGACACGACGCGTCCCGAGGCCGCGGGCCCCGGGCCGGCCGCCGCGCCGGACGCCGCCGACCGCGGCCGGCTGCTGGCCGGCGCCCACCACGATCCGCACGCCCTGCTGGGCGCCCACCCAGTTCCTGGCGGCATCCTGGTGCGGGCGCTGCGCCCGAACGCCCGGGCGGTGAGCGTCCTGGCCGACGGGACGCGCACCGCGCTGACCTCCGAGGGCGACGGCCTCTTCGCGGCCGTCCTGCCCGGCTCCCGGATCCCCTCGTACACGCTGCTGGTGGCGTACGACGACGGGGAGCAGGAGGTGCACGACCCGTACCGCTTCCTGCCCGCCCTCGGCGAGCTGGACCTGCATCTGCTGCGGGAGGGCCGGCACGAGCAGCTGTGGCGGGCGCTCGGGGCGGAGCCGATGGTCCACCAGGGCGTGGCCGGCACGCGCTTCACCGTGTGGGCGCCGAACGCCCAGGGGGTGCGGGTGGCCGGTGACTTCACGTACTGGGACGGCACGCAGTACCCGATGCGGTCGCTCGGCGCGTCCGGGGTGTGGGAGCTGTTCCTGCCCGGCGTCGGCGAGGGCACCCGGTACAAGTTCGAGATCACCTCCCGCCACGGCCACCGGTTCCTCAAGGCCGACCCGATGGCGCGGCTCACGGAGGTGCCGCCGGACACCGCGTCGGTGGTGACGTCCTCGCGGTACGAGTGGGGCGACGCGGAGTGGATGACGCACCGCGGTGACCTCCCCGTGCACCAGGCGCCGTTCTCGGTGTACGAGGTGCATCTGCCCTCCTGGCGGCCCGGGCTGACCTACCGCATGCTGGCCGAGGAACTCCCGTCCTACGTACGGGACATGGGCTTCACGCACGTGGAGCTGATGCCGGTGGCCGGGTATCCCTTCAGCGGTTCCTGGGGTTACCAGGTCACCTCCTACTACGCGCCGACGCCCCGGCTGGGCTCGCCGGACGACTTCCGGTACTTCGTGGACGCCTGTCACCGGGCCGGCCTCGGTGTGATCATGGACTGGGTGCCGGCGCACTTCCCCAAGGACGACTGGGCGCTGGCCCGGTTCGACGGGGACCCGCTGTACGAACCCGGGGACTCCCGGCGGGCCGAGCATCCGGACTGGGGGACGTACGAGTTCGACTTCGGGCGCACCGAGGTGCGCAACTTCCTCGTCGCCAACGCGGTCTACTGGTGCGAGGAGTTCCACATCGACGGGCTGCGCGTGGACGCCGTGGCCTCCATGCTCTACCTCGACTACTCGCGCGAAGCCGGCCAGTGGGAGCCGAACGTGTTCGGCGGGCGGGAGGACCTGGACGCGGTGGCCTTCCTCCAGGAGATGAACGCCACGGTGTACCGGCGCTGCCCGGGAGTGGTGACCATCGCCGAGGAGTCGACCGCCTGGGAGGGGGTGACCCGGCCGACGGACAGCGGCGGCCTCGGGTTCGGGCTGAAGTGGAACATGGGCTGGATGCACGACTCGCTGGAGTACATCCAGAAGGAGCCGGTGCACCGCAGGTACCACCACGACGAGATGACCTTCTCGATGGTGTACGCCTACAGCGAGAACTACGTCCTGCCCATCTCCCACGACGAGGTCGTCCACGGCAAGCAGGCCCTGGTGTCGAAGATGCCGGGCGACTGGTGGCAGCGGCGCGCCAACCACCGCGCCTACCTCGGCTTCATGTGGGCCCACCCGGGCAAGCAGCTGCTGTTCATGGGGCAGGAGTTCGCCCAGGGGGCGGAGTGGAACGAGGCGCACGGGCCCGAGTGGTGGCTGCTCGCCGACGACTACCACTCCGCCGGCGACCACCGGGGCGTACAGGACCTGGTGCGGGACCTGAACACGACCTACCGGCGGACCCCGGCGCTGTGGCAGCGGGACACCGACCCGGGCGGCTTCCGGTGGGTGCTGTGCGACGCGGCGGACGACAACGTCCTGGCGTTCCTGCGGTTCGCCGCCGACGGCACCCCACTGCTGACCGTGTCGAACTTCTCCCCCGTCGTCCGGCACGGCTACCGCCTGTGGGTGCCCGACGAGGTCCCCGCCTGGCGGGAGGTGCTGAACAGCGACGGCGTCCGCTACGGGGGAAGCGGGGTCGGCACCGAGGGGCCCGTCAAGCCCGTGGACGGGTTCCTCGAGCTGACGCTGCCGCCGCTCGCCACCGTGTGGCTGGGCCCGGAGGGCTGAACGCCGCAGGTGTCGGTGGCCGTGCGAGGGGGCAGTCGGGGTCGTACAGACCCACGACTGCCCCTTGCGGCACGGACAGAAGGGCGGCACCACGTGCGCACCGTCGGAGTGGAGGAGGAACTCCTCCTGGTCGACCCGGACAGCGGCGACCCCAAGGCGCTCGCGGCGCCCGTGCTCGCCCGCGCCGCCCAGGACGATCCCGGACAGGACGTGTTCGAGAAGGAACTGTTCGGGCAGATGCTGGAGTTCGCCACGCATCCGCAGTCGGACATGACAGCCCTCGGCGACGAGATCGTGCGCTGCCGCAAGGAGGCGGCCCGGCACGCCGGGCAGATCGGCTGCGGGGTCGCGGCGCTCGCCAGCTCCCCCCTGCCGGTGAGCCCCTCCCTCAGCATGAACGAGCGCTACCGGTGGCTGGCCGAGCAGTACGGGGTGCCCACCCGGGAGCAGCTCGTGTGCGGCTGTCATGTCCATGTGTCGGTGGAGTCCGACGAGGAGGGCGTGGCGGTCCTCGACCGGATCCGGCCGTGGCTGCCGGTCTTCCGGGCGATCAGCGCGAACTCGCCGTTCTGGCAGGGCCGGGACAGCGATTACCACAGCTACCGCAGCCGGGTGTGGGAGCGCTGGCCGTCGGCCGGGCCGACCGAGCTGTTCGGCTCCCCCGAGCGGTACCACCGGCGGGTGGCGGACATGGTGGCCACCGGGGCCATACTCGACGAGGGCATGGTCTACTTCAGCGCCCGGCTGTCCGCGGCCTACCCGACGGTGGAGATCCGGGTGTCGGACGTGTGCCTGAACGCCGAGACCGCCGTGCTGATCGCCACACTGACCCGGGGTCTGGTGGAGACCGCCGCCCGGGACTGGCGGGCCGGCCGGCCGCCGCTCGACCACAGTGTGAGCCTGCTGCGGCTCGCCGACTGGCAGGCCGCCCGCTTCGGCCTCGACCGGGAGCTGCTCGACCCGGTGACCCTGCGGCCCCGGCCCGCCGCCGAGGTGCTGCGCTCGCTGCTGGAGCACACCGGGGACGCGCTCGCCGGCACCGGTGACGCGGACCGCGCCGAGGAGGCCGTGGCCGGCCTGCTGCGGCACGGCAACGGCGCCCGCGAGCAGCGGGCGCTGCTGGAGCGCACCGGCAGCCTGCGGGACGTCGTCACCGAGTGCGTACGCCGGACCCAGGGCTGAGGCACCCTGGGCCGAAGGTGCCGGTCAGAGGATCAGCACCAGGGCGTAGACCAGGAAGAAGGCCGCGATCAGCACGACCAGCAGGAGGATCAGGGTCAGCGGAGCCTTGGCCCAGCCTCTGCGCCGGACGTCCGGCTGGCGGGGCCCGGCCTCGGGCATGCTGCTCTCGGCGGGCGGGGTCTCGCCGGGCGGAACTCCCCCGCCTGGCTCGAGTCCGGTCGTGCGCTCGGGTTCCGGATCGGGATTCACATGGCTCATGCCGAACGAGTCCCCAGAACACGACCGGATCATCAGCCGATCACGACTTACCCGTTCCCGGCACCGAACGCGCTCACCTGGGCTACATTCGAGCACCGCCGACACAGAGCCGGTCGGCGGAGTGACCCTCCGTACACCCAGGAGCAGCGCATGCGGAACGTCGCCCTCGCTCCAGCCGTCGCCCCGCCGCTCACCGGCGGCCTCGCCGACAGTGTCTTCGAGACGGCGGACCGGAACCCCACCCTGCCGATGCTCGCGCGCCGCGCGCATCCCGCCGCGACCGGTTGGGAGGAGGTGACGGCGGTCGAGGTGCGGGACGAGGTGGTCGACGTGGCCAAGGGCCTGATCGCCGCCGGCGTCTCGCCCGGCCACCGGGTGGCCCTGATGGCCCGCACCCGGTACGAGTGGACGGTGTTCGCCCACGCGCTGTGGGCCGTGGCCGCCGAGGTCGTGCCGATCCACCCGGCCGCCTCGCGCGAACAGGTCGAGTGGATCCTGCGGGACGCGGGCTGCGTGGCCGTGGTGGTGGAGGACGAGCAGGGCGTCATGACCATCGGCACCGTGTGCGCCCGGCTCCCGCTGCTGCGGCACGTCTGGCAGCTGGACGCGGGCGCGCTGTCCGCGCTGGCCGAGCGGGGCGCGGTGGTGCCGTACACGACCGTGGAGTCGCTGCGCCGGATCGTGCTGCCCGACGCCACGGCGGCCGTCGTCTACACCTCGGGCACCTCGGGCCGTCCGATGGGCTGCGCGCTGAGCCACCGCGGACTGGCCCACCCCTGCGACACCCTGCTGGCCGGCTGGGGCCACACCGCCGCTCCCGCGGGAGAACAGGCGGCCGTCCTGGCCTTCCTGCCGTTCTCCCATGTCTACGGGATCATGATCATGCTGACGTGCGTGCGCGGCGGGATCCTGCTGGGGCACGAGCCGGAGCTGACCGAGGCGGCGCTGGCGTCGGCGCTGGCCACGTTCCGGCCGACGTACCTGTACGGCGTGCCGTCGGTGTTCGAGAAGCTGTACAAGAACTTCCTGCGGGCCGCGGAACAGGCGGGCCGGGGCGCCCTGTTCGAGCGGGCCGCGCAGACCGCGCGGGACTTCGCCGCGGCGGAGGAGCGCCGGCGGCTGGGCACCGGGCCGGGCCCCGGGTTCGACCTGAGACTGCAACACGCCCTGTACGAGCGGACGGTCTACCGCCGGCTGCGGGCGGCGCTCGGCGGCCGGGTGGTGCGCGGCACCTCCGGGGGTTCCTCGCTCGACCGCGGTCTGTCCCTGTTCTACGAGGGCATCGGCGTGTACGTCCATGACGGGTACGGGCTGACCGAGTCCAGCGGCGGGATCACCATGCAGCCGCTGGGCCGGGAGAAGTCCGGGACGGTGGGCCGCCCCCTGCCGGGCACCGAGATCCAGGTGGCGGACGACGGGGAGCTCCTGGTGCGCGGGCCGTCGGTGTTCCAGGGCTACATCGGTGACGAGACGGCGACACGGGCCGCGCTGCGCGGCGGCTGGCTGGCCACCGGGGACATCGGGCGGCTGGATCCCGAGGGCTATCTGACGATCACCGGGCGCAAGAAGGACATCATCGTCACCAGCGGCGGCAAGAGCGTGGCCCCGGCCCTGCTGGAGCAGCGGCTGCGCCGGCATCCGCTGGTGCACCAGGCCGTGGTGATCGGCGACGACCGGCCCTGCGTCGGCGCCCTCATCACGCTGGATCCGGACTTCCTCGCGCACTGGCGGGCCGCCCTGCGGATCCAGGGGGACGTCACGGGCCGGGAGGCCCGGGAGGAGAACGCGCTGCGGGAGGAGATCTCACGGGCCGTCGCCTCCGCCAACAGCGCGGTGTCCCACGCCGAGTCCATCCGGGTCCACCGTGTCCTCCAGGAACCGTTCGCACCGGAGAACGGGCTGCTCACGCCGTCCCTGAAGCTGCGCCGGGCCGCCGTCGTGCGGTACTACGCGGCCGAGATCGAGGCGATGTACCGGGCGCGTTCCCGGGGGCGGCGGGGCCCGGTGGAGACGGCCGACTGGGACGAGCCCGACGACGTCTTCCGCTGAGCTCGCGCACATCCGGGACCGCTGTGCCAAGGGGGACGGATAGCCTGCCCGGCTCGGGGAACCCGAGCGCAGGCAGAGATCAGCAACGACGACCGTCCTGGTCGGCAAGGGGCCGGGCCGGCCCCTTTTCCGCCCGGACCGGGGAATGCGAGATGGCGACGGAGCCGCGTTGGGACGAGACACCGCCCTCGGAGGAGAGTTACGAGCGTACGTTCTCCTTCGCGGGCGAGCTGCGCAACGTCACGGAGGCCCGGCTCGCGGCGGAGGAGTACCTGGGGGCGCTCGCCGTGAGCGCGTCGCCGGGCGCGCCCGAGTACTGGGACGACATCCTCCTGGTCGTGACGGAGCTGGCCGCGAACGTGATCCAGTACGCGCCCGGCCCCTTCGACCTGCGGATGCGCCGCACCTTCGACGGGGTGCACGTGACGGTGCGCGACACGAACACGACCAAGCCGGAGCCGCGGCCCTTCCACCCGCGTACGGGCGGCGGCGGCATCGGCTGGCACCTGGTGCACACCCTGTGCACCCAGGTGAGCGTCGTCGTGCACGAGGGCGGCAAGGACATCCACGTGTTCCTGCCCTGGTGACGGGTGTTCGACGTGTAGGTGTACGCCAACCGGTTACTCCACCCCCTGCGGGGGCACGTTGATCCCCACGCGTTCGTCTGCCTGCCGTACCCAGCTGGCGGAACGGCTGGAGGCACGGTGGGATCGGACTTGGTGCACAGCGATCCGGGGCAGGCGAGCGGCGTCGAGTCGGACCGCCCGGAGCCGCAGAAAGGGATGAACACCGTGACACGACCCAGGATCCTGGTGGTGGGCGCAGGCTTCGCCGGAGTGGAGTGCGTCCGCCGCCTGGAGCGGAAACTCGCCCCCGGCGAGGCCGACGTCACGCTGGTGACGCCGTTCGCCTATCAGCTCTACCTGCCGCTGCTGCCCCAGGTCGCCTCCGGCGTGCTCACGCCGCAGTCGATCGCCCTCTCCCTGCGGCGCAGCAGCAAGTACCGCACGCGGATCATTCCGGGCGGTGCGATCGGGGTGGACCCGAAGGCCAAGGTGTGCGTCGTCCGCACCATCACTGACAAGATCGTCAACGAATCCTACGACTACATCGTGCTGGCACCGGGCAGCGTGACCCGCACCTTCGACATCCCGGGCCTGACCGAGCACGCCTTCGGGATGAAGACGCTGGCCGAGGCCGCCTACATCCGCGACCACGTCATCGCGCAGCTCGACCTCGCCGACGCCAGCGACGACCCGGCCGAGCGGGCCGCGCGACTCCAGTTCGTGGTGGTGGGCGGCGGCTACGCCGGCACCGAGACGGCGGCCTGTCTGCAACGGCTCACGCACGCGGCCGTACAGCGCTATCCGCGCCTGGACCCCGGTCTGATCAAGTGGCACCTCATCGACATCGCGCCCAAACTCATGCCGGAACTGGGCGACAAGCTCGGCCGCAGTGCGCAGGAGATCCTCAAGCGGCGCGGGATCGAGGTCTCGCTGGGCGTGTCGATCGGCAAGGCCGGCCCGGAGGAGGTCACCTTCACCGACGGCCGGGTCGTGCCGACGCACACGTTGATCTGGACGGCGGGCGTGGTGGCCAGCCCGCTGATGGCCACGCTCGGCGCGGAGACGGTCCGCGGCCGGCTGGCGGTCACCGCGGAGATGTGCCTGCCGGGCCACGACGGCGTGTTCGCACTCGGCGACTCGGCCGCCGTACCGGATCTGGCGAAGGGCCAGGAGGGCGCGGTCTGCCCGCCCACCGCGCAGCACGCCATGCGGCAGGGCCGGAAGGTCGCCGACAACGTCATCGCGGCGCTGCACGGCCACCCCCTCCAGCCGTACGAGCACAAGGACCTCGGCCTCGTCGTCGACCTCGGCGGCAAGGACGCGGTGTCCAAGCCGCTGGGTGTCGAGCTGCGCGGGTTGCCCGCGCAGGCGGTGGCCCGCGGCTACCACTGGTCGGCCCTGCGCACCAACGTCGCCAAGACCCGGGTGATGACCAACTGGCTGCTGAACGCGGTCGCGGGCGACGACTTCGTGCGCACCGGTTTCCAGGCCCGCAAGGCCGCCCGGCTGAAGGACTTCGAGTTCACCGACTCGTACCTGACGCCCGAACAGGTCCGTGCCCGGGTGGAGGGCGGGGCGCTCAACCAGTCCTGACCGGACGTGGATCACCGCAGGACCGTCGGTCGGTCCCGACCGGACCGGCGGTCTTCCGCGGTGACCGCACATCACCTCGCACGGACGGAGCGCCCCGCACGACCGAGCGGGCTGTGACGGGCCCGGCGCGAGCGGCCCGGCTCACGTCCGGGCACGGGCGCGCCGACGCCCCGGCGGCCGCGACCCCGGCCGGGGGCGAGTAGCCGGGCCCCGCGTGCGATGCTGGGTCGGAGATCATTTTTCCGGCAGGGAGAGAGCGCGGCGGCGTGAGGGCAGCGGGACGGTCGGGACGGGTACGGATGTGGGACCGGCTCGCGGCCTCGGATCCGGGGCTGCTGCGGCTGACCGCCGGGCTGCGCACGGTCACCGCCATCACTCTCACCCTCGCGGTCCTCGCCGCGCTGCGGATGCCGGTGCCCCAGCTGGTGGCCGGCGCGATGGCCGCCATGGTCGCCACCTTCGCCGTCCGGGAGAAGCAGCGCGGCCCGCAGGCCGTGACCCTCGCGCTCGGCCTGCCCGTCGCCCTGGCCTCGGTGGCGCTGGGCGCACTGCTGAACCAACGGGTCGTCGCGGGCGACCTGTTCTTCGTCGCCCTCATCTTCAGCGCCGTCTACGGCCGCCGGTTCGGCGACCGCGGCACCGCCCTGGGGCTGATCGGCTTCCAGATCTACTTCCTTTCCCTCTTCGTGCACGCGACCGTGTCCAGGCTGCCCGCGCTGTTCGGTGTCCTCTGCGTGGCGTTCGCGTGCAGTGCGACCGCCCGGTTCGTGCTGCTGCCGCAGACCCCGGCGGGCATCCTGGACCGGTTGCGGCGGGCCTTCCGCGCCCGGCTGGCCCAGCTCGTCGCCACCCAGATCGAGCTGCTGGACGCCGGACCCGACGAGGTCGAGAAGGTCCTGGACGATTTGCGCACCGGCACCGCGCGCCTGCACGAGACCGCCCTGCTCATCCAGGGACGGCTCGAGGACGGCACCTCCGACGCGGCGACGGCCCGGCTGCTCCAGCGCCGGATCGCCGACGCCGAGATCACGGCCGAGCGGCTCGGCCTGCTGCTGCTCACCGCGCGCAGCGCCGAGCGCACCGACACCCTCACCCTGCATCTGCCCGGCGCTCCCCTGCCCTCCTCGGGCACGCTGCCGGTGCGGGACGAGGCGAAGGCCGCGCTGCGCCGGGACCTGGAGGCGCTGCGGCTGCTGATGCTGCGGCCCGCCGGTGAGGCCGCGGGGACCGCGCTCGCCCACGTGCGCAACCGGCTGCTCGGCTACCGGGACGAGGAGAACCTGCCCGCGGCCTCCCCGGCCGTGCAGGACGTCTTCCGCGGACTCGGCGAGGCCGCCCGGGCCGTACTGGGCCTGCGGCTCGCCCTGGACGGCCCGCAGGACGAGTCGGACGACAGCCCGGCGACCATCCGGTCCCGCGAGGAGCTGGACGCGGAGGACGCCGCCATCGAGGTGAGCGAGGAGGCCGAGCCGGAGCACGCGGAGCCGGCCGGTCTGCAACGGCCCACCACCCGGGCCGCGGTCCAGGTCGCCGTCGGCTCCGCGCTGGCCATCACCGGCGGCGAGCTGCTGTCCAGTCAGCGCTGGTACTGGGCGGTGCTGACCTGCTGGATCGTCTTCCTCAACACGGCCTCCACCGGCGAGATCCTGGTGAAGGGCTACCGGCGGCTGCTGGGCACGGTGCTCGGCGTGGTGGCCGGCATCGGGCTCGCCGCGCTGGTCGGACCCCATACCTGGACGGCCTTCGCGCTGGTGCTGCTGTTCATCTTCGCGATGTTCTACACCGCGCCGCTGTCCTACACGCTGATGTCGTTCTTCGTGACGGCCATGGTGGGCCTGCTGTACACGCTGCTGAACACCTACAGCACGGCGGTGCTGGTGCTGCGGATCGAGGAGACGGCGCTCGGCGCGGCCTGCGGGGTGATCGCGGCGGCCGTGGTGCTGCCGGTCCACACCGACCGCCGTACCAACGACCTCCTCGTCGCGGTACTGGACCGGCTCGCCGACGTCACGCGGGGCGCCGTCGACCAGCTCAGCGGCGGGACGGGCGGCGACCTGGTGGAGCGGGCGCGCGAGCTGGACCAGGCGCTGGCCGACCTGCGCGCGGCCATACAGCCGCTGACCCACCCGATCACCCCGCTGCGCGCCCGGCGGGACACCGCCCGGTACGTGGTCGCGCTGCTGGAGACGTGCGCGTACCACGGGCGGTCACTGGCGGCCACGGCGGAACTGCTGCCGACGCACCCCTCGATCGCGGCGGACCCCCGGCTGCGCGAGGTGTGCGGGCGGATCGTGCACAACATCGAGGTCATCGCCGCGCATGTGCGGGACCCGAGGTCCACCGCGGAGATGGAAAGCGGCCCCAGCATCGCGTCGATGCTGGAGCCGGGCACCCTGCGCACCCCGCGCTACGGCCGGGTGACCGACCGGGTGCTGCGCCATCTCCAGCGCCTGGACGAGGCGGTCTGGGGCCTGGCGCGGCCGTTGGGCGTCGTCGGCGGTCCGGCGGCGCCGGGCAGATGAGCGCTCACCTCGGCTCGCCGCCGGGGCGGCGGTTGCCGAGCACCTCGTCGCGGACGCGGGCGCAGCTGCGGCTGATCAGCCGGGAGACGTGCATCTGGGAGATGCCGAGCCGGTCGGCGATGCGGCTCTGCGTCATGTCCTCGAAGAACCGCATGTACAGAATGGCCCGCTCCCGCTCGGGCAGCCGGCGCAGCCCTTCCTTGGCGGCCTCGCGGTCGACGACGACGTCGTACGAGCTCTCCGTCGCGCCGAGTGTGTCGGCGAGGCTGTAGCCGTCCTCGGCGGCGGAGAGTTCGGCGTCCAGCGACAGGGTGCTGAAACTCTCCAGCGCCTCCATGCCCGCGGACACCTCTTCCTCGGAGAGTCCGGTGTGGGCGGCGATGTCGGCGACGCTGGGTTCGGGACTGCCGGGATTCTGGGTGAGTTCGCGCCGGGCCACCCGCACCCGGTTGCGCAGCTCCTGCACCCGGCGCGGCACCCTGAGGGCCCACATCCGGTCGCGGAAGTGCCGCTTCACCTCGCCCGTGATGGTCGGCACCGCGTAGCTCTCGAAAGCTCCGCGGGAGGGGTCGAACCGGTCGATCGCCTTCACCAGGCCGAGCGCGGCCACCTGCCGCAGGTCCTCGACGGACTCCCCGCGGTCACGGAACCGGCCGGCGATGCGGTGGGCCATGGGCAGCCACGCGGTGACGAGTTCGTCCCGTACGGCTTCACGCTCGGGGCCGTCGTCCAGTTCCGCCAGCCGGGCGAAGAGTTCCGCGGTCTCGGGGGCGTCGTCATGACTCCGCCGGCCGGGCGCGGCGGGAGCGCTGGTGGTGGCGGCCGTGCCGGGACGGCTTGTCGACATGTCGGTCAGCATGCGGAATCGCTCCTGAACGGGGTTTCAGGGCACTGCGCCGGAAACTGGTTCCGGGTCCTGGCCCGAACGGTGGTGTCAGGGGTCCCCGCGGGTGAGCCGCCGGCCCGCCGGAAGCGGGCCCGGGCGGCGGTCGTGATACCCGCCGGGCGCGCGCCTCCAGTCCGAAGCACGAGGTTCCGTCTGCCCCTCGCCCTCACGGGCAAACGCCGCAGAGCGGAACTTCCAGAACCGCTTCAGCGCAGCGGCACGACGGCCGTGATGCGCTTGCCGCCACGGGGCAGCGCGGCCACCCGGACGTCCCGGGCCAGCCGGCACACCAGGGACCAGCCGCGGCCGCCGGGCCGGGCGCGGTCCCGATGGTCCGGACGGGTCACCGGGAAGGCGTCGCTGTGGTCGCTCACCGACACCCGGACACCGCCGGGGTCCACGTCGACGTCGAAGCCGGTGATGCCGCCGCCGTGCACCAGGGCGTTGGTGGTGAGCTCCGAGGTGACCAGGAGCGCGTCCGCCACGGCCCGCGGCGGGCAGGGCAGGGAGCGGGCACGGCACCGTTCGGTCACCACACGCTCGACCGTTCTGCGGGCGTCGGCCGACCGGCGCGGCAGTCGCCGTGGCGGTTCCGCCAGGGTGACGGAGGGGCCGGCGTGATGCTTGTCGAGCATCCTTTTCCTCCCTGCTTGTGACCGTTTCGCAGATCCTTCCCTTTTCGGCTAGCCCTTCCGGGCGGCCCCAAACACCCGTGGCAGCCCTGTCATCACCGGGCGCCGCGCGGGTATCCGGTCGGCATGACGGATGTCGTGGATGCGGACGAGTTGTTGCGGCGGATCCGGCGGGGCCGGGACTGCGCGGCCGAGGAGGAGCGGTCCTGGCGGGAGCGGGCCCAGGGCCTGACGGCCACGGATCCGGAGGGAGCGCGCGAGGCGGCGGTCCGGGCGGAGACGTTCGCGGCGGTGCAGCGGGTGCTGGACGAGGTCGTGAACCCCGGCGGAGACCCCGCGCGGACCGGCTGAGTGAAGCAGGTCACCCGACCTGGTTTCGGGGGCGCACCGGCACCCGAGATGGTTTAGTATTCATACATACGTGATGCCGGAGCGGCGCGGAACCGTCCTTCCCCCCTCCTCGCGTCACCGCATACGGCCCTGGCTGGCCTCCCCCGTCCAGCCAGGGCTTTTTGCTGCCCGCGGCGGCGCGGGAACACCCGGACCCGCGCCCTTCGAGGTGCCCGGCGCGGCGGCAGCGGCTGAAATGGGCTTGGCGACTCACCCGAACCGCCACCGCCGCCGGCGAGGAGCCCCGCCCATGACCAAAGCGATCAAACTGCTCACCGCCCTCCCCCAGGCTCAGCGCGAGCGACTGATGGAGCTGGCCAAGGAGGCCTCCTTCCCGGAGGACAGCCGCATCTTCGAGGCGGGGGGCACCGCCGACCGGTTCTGGGTGGTCCGTTCGGGTGCGGTCCACCTCGACCAGGAGGTGACCTCCCGGCAGCGGGTGACCGTGGCCACGCTCGGCGCGGGCGACATGCTCGGCTGGTCCTGGCTGTTTCCGCCGTACAAGTGGGACTTCGGCGCCGTTGCCTTCAGCAACGTGCGTGCCTACGAGTTCGACGGGCCGTCGGTGCTCGCGCTGTGCGTGGAGGATCCGCTGCTCGGGCTCTCGCTGGTGCGGACGGTGGCCGAGATCCTCGCCCACCGCCTGGAGACGACCCGCGGAAAACTGATGGACCAGTACGCGATCCGCCGGCCGAGACCGCTGTAGGCCCTCGTCAGATCCGGTAGCGGCGCAGCGCCGGGACCGCGGCCGCCAGCGCGAGCATCACGACGACGACCAGCGCGCCGCCGCCCGCGACGGCGGCCCGCGGGCCGAACGCCGAGCCGGCCGTGCCGTGCAGCACGTCGGCCAGGCGCGGCCCGCCCGCCACGACCACCGTGAACACCCCCTGCATCCGCCCGCGCATCTCGTCGGTCGCGGCGGACAGCAGAATGGCGCCGCGGAACACCATCGAGACCATGTCGGCGACCCCGGCCACGGCGAGGAAGGCCATGGCCACCCACAGGTTTCCGCTCAGCCCGAACCCGGCGATGGCCACGCCCCAGCCGACGACCGCGCCGATGACCATCCAGCCGTGCCGGCGGGCCCGCGAGAACACACCGGAGAAGAGCCCGCCGAGCACGGCGCCGACCGGGATGCCCGCGAACAGCACACCGAGCGCTAGGCCCTCGCCGTACGAGCCGTACGTCTGCGCGGCCAGCTGCGGGAACAGGGCACGGGGCATGCCGAGGACCATCGCGACGATGTCGGCGAGGAAGGACAGCAGCAGCACCTTGTGCCGGGCGATGTACCGGAACCCGGCCGCTATCTCGCGCACCCCGGCCCGGCGGGCGGCGGCTGCGCCCAGCGGCGGCAGCGCGGGCAGCCGGAAGACGGCCCAGACGGTCACGCACAGGGCCAGCGCGTCGACGAGGTACAGGGCGGGCAGTCCGATGACCGGGATCAGCGCGCCGGCCAGCAACGGGCCCGCCACCAGCCCGGTCTGCATCACCGTGGAGCCGAGCGCGTTGGCGGCCGGCAGCTGCTCGGCGGGGACCAGTCGGGCGATGGAGGCGCTGCGCGCCGGGGAGTTCAGCCCGAAGAACGCCTGTTGCAGCGCGAGCAGCACCATCAGGACCACGACGGAGTCGAGGCCGGTGACGGCCTGCGCCCAGAACAGCAGGGAGGTCACGGCGATGCCGGTGTTGGTGACCAGCAGCAGCTTGCGGCGGTCCACGGTGTCGGCGACCGCCCCGCCCCACAGCGCGAAGGCCACCATGGGCAGGAGGCCCGCGAGGCTCGCGTAGCCGACCCAGGCGGAGGAGTGGGTGATGTCGTAGATCTGCTTGGGTACGGCGACGGCGGTGAGCTGGCTGCCGACGGCGGTGACGATGGTCGACGACCACAGGCGCCGGTAGGCGGGGATCCGCAGGGGGCGGGTGTCCATCGCCCAGCGGCGCCAGCCGGGCCGGGGCGGGGCCTGCGCCGCCGGCGCCTCGGGGTCGGTTCCGGTGCTGCTCTCGCTGGTGTCCACGGGTGTCCTGGTTGCTCGTTACATCTTTTTCGCTTCGACAGTTCGACTATTCCAGGGGCACCCGCGCAGACCGAACGGATTTCGCTCAGGAACCGGTGATCAGGGTCACGCCCAGGATCAGCATGGTGGCGGCGACCAGGCCGTCCAGCACCCGCCAGGCGCCCGGCCGGGCCAGGAACCGGCCGAGCAGCCGGGCCCCGAAGCCGAGGGCGGCGAACCAGCACACGCTGGCGAGTACGGCTCCCAGCCCGAACGTCCAGCGCAGCGGGCCGCGGTCGGCGGCGAGGGAGCCGACCAGGAACACGGTGTCCAGATAGACGTGCGGGTTCAGCCAGGTCATCGCCAGGCAGGTGAGCACCGCCCGGCGCCGCGAGCCGGTCGCCTCGCCCTCCGCCCGCAGCCCGGTCCCGGCCTTGAGCACCCGGCGGGCGGCCAGGGCGCCGTAACAGAGCAGGAAGGCACCGCCGACGATCCCCACCGCCCGCAGGGCGCCCGGCCAGGCCACCACGACCGCGCCGACCCCGCCGACCCCGAGTGCGATGAGCAGTGCGTCCGACAGGGCGCAGATGCCGACCACGGTGAGGACGGCGTCGCGGCGCACCCCCTGGCGCAGGACGAAGGCGTTCTGGGCACCGATGGCGACGATCAGGGAGAGGCCGGTGCCGAATCCGGCGGCCGCGGCGGTCAGGGCGTGGTTCATGCCGTCGACGCTAGGCAGAGCACGGGCGCAAGTACAGCTAAAGATTCTTACGTACCCTTAGCCGTCATGATGAGCGAGCTGCCCCTGGAGCAGGTGCGCACCCTGCTGGCCGTGGTGGACGAGGGCACCTTCGACGCGGCCGCCGCCGCGCTGCACGTGACGCCGTCGGCGGTCAGCCAGCGGGTCAAGGCGCTGGAGCAGCGCACCGGCCGGGTACTGCTCCAGCGCACCAAGCCGGTGCGCCCCACGGAGTCCGGCGCGGTGCTGGTGCGGTTCGCCCGGCAGCTGGCCCGGCTGGAGCGGGACGCGTGGAGCGAGCTCGGGCTGAACGGCACCGGGGAGCCGACGCGGGTGTCGGTCGCGGTGAACGCCGACTCGCTGGCGACCTGGTTCCTGCCGGCGCTGTCCCGGGTCGCGGGCCTCTGCTACGAACTGCACCGGGAGGACGAGGACCACACGGCTGCGCTGCTCCGTGAGGGCCTGGTGATGGCGGCGGTGACCTCCTCCCCCGACCCGGTGCCCGGCTGCACGGTCCGGCCGCTCGGCCGGATGCGCTATCTGCCCGTGGCCGCCCCCGGGTTCGCCGCCGCCCACCTGGCCGGGCGGCCCCTGGCCGAGGCGCTGGCCCGGGCACCCGTCGTGGCCTTCGACCGCAAGGACGACTTCCAGGACGGCTTCGTGCGCCGGCTGGGCCGCGGGTCCGCCGGTCCCCACCGGCACCTCGTGCCCACCTCCGAGGGGTTCTTGGACGCGGTCGCCGCGGGGCTCGGCTGGGGCATGATCCCGGAGGCGCAGGCCGGCCCGCTGCTGGAGCAGGGGCGGCTGGCCGTCCTCGCCCCCGGTGAGTGGACGGACCTCGCCCTGTACTGGCAGCAGTGGAAGCTCGACTCGCCCGCGCTGGCGGCCCTGGCCGACGCGGTGACGGGGTCCGCGGCCGAGGCGCTGCGCCGCTGAGACGCTCGGCACGCCGGGGCCCGGCGCACCGAGGCACCGGAGCGCCGGAAATCCGTGATCGGTCATCTGGCCGTCGGGCGGGGGGCCGTGGCGCTGCGGACACGGTCCGGGCGGTGGGGAGGCAGCCGCCCGAGCGCCCCGTATGCCGGCCCCAACTCCCCCTACTTCCCGCCCAGTCGGGCGCCGGGCGGGCCGCCGCGCCCCGCCTGCGGGCCCGTTGACCGGGCACGGCTCCCGGTGCCGCCCCGCCTGCCGCCCGGGGCGACCCGAACGCACTCGTCGCACGATCTCCTCCGGTTGTGCCGTTTCACCCCGTCGCGACCGGTCACCCGCACCCCAGCACACTTTCGGCAGGCACGGACGACTTCGACCCGATCCAGGAGATTCCGATGGACAACTGGCGCGACCATGCCGCGTGCCGTCAAGAGGACCCCGACCTGTTCTTCCCGATCGGCACCACCGGTCCGGCACAGGTGCAGACCCAGCAGGCCAAGGCGGTGTGCGGGCACTGCCCGGTCCGGCAGCAGTGCCTCGGCTGGGCACTGGACACGGACCAGAGCATCGGCATCTGGGGTGGGACGACGGAGCTGGAACGCCGGGCGCTGCGGCGCCGCGCCCGCTCCCGGCCCCGCTCCGGGTGACCGGCGGCGACGGCGACGGCGGGGGCCCAGCGGCCCCCGCGGCCCGGTCAGCGGCTCCCGCGGCGCAGGGTGCCCCACTCCCGCTCCTGCCGGGCCACCTCGTCCCTCGCCGCGACGATCACGCCGCCCGCGATCCAGCACAGCGGCTCGACATCGGCCACGAGCGGTTCGTTGTCAGGGCCCCGGCCCGTCTCCCGGCCCGTGAGGACCCAGGGACGGACGCCGGGGCCCTTCTCGTGCGGCAGGTGCGCGTAGTCGTACAGGCGGCGCGCCACCCACAGCTCCCGGGACCGGTCCTCCCACCAGGACTCCACGTCGAGCGGGTTGGCGGACAGCCCGGGCATGGGGACGCCGGTCAGCTCGTCGGTGCTGGAGACGCGGTCGAGGTCCGTGGCGGGCCCCCTGGACCAGCGCACGTACAGGCCCCGGCACTGTTCCACCAGGCGGGCCACCTCGTCGAGCGTGGACAGGACCGGCAGGTCGTCCGCTGTGCTCATGGCATGACCTCCCTCGGCTGCGCGGTGCGCGACCGGAGTACCCCTGGCGCGCGCCGGGAACCGGATCGGGGCGTCGAGGCAGTCAGGCCGCGTCGGCGGGCGGCGGCGCGCCGGGCAGCCGCAGGGTGAACACCGCGCCCGCGCCGGGCTCGCTCGCGGCCTCGGCCGTACCGCCGTGCGCGGCGAGCAGGTGGCGGACGATCGGCAGGCCGAGGCCGCTGCCGCCGGTGCGTCGGCTGCGGGACCTCTCGGCACGCCAGAACCGGTCGAAGACGCGCGGCAGGTCCTCGGGCGGAATGCCGTGGCCGGTGTCGGAGACGGTGAGGACGACGTCGTCGCCGTCACGGCGGGCGGCCAGCGTGACGGAGCCGCCGGCGGGGGTGTGCCGCAGCGCGTTGGAGACCAGGTTCCCCAGCGCCTGCCGCATCCGTACCGGGTCGGCGTCCAGCCAGGCCGCGCCGTCGGCGTCGGCGCGCAGCACGACCCCGGCGGTGCCGGCGGCGACCCGGTGCGCGGCGGTGACCTGGTCGAGCAGGTCACCGGCGCGCAGCGGCTCGCGGTGCAGGCGCAGGGTGCCGGCGTCGGCGGCGGCGAGGTCCTGGAGGTCGTCGATGATCCGCTGGAGGACGAGCGCCTCCTCGTGCAGGGAGTCCAGCAGGGCCGGGTCGGGGTCCACGACCCCGTCGCGTACGACCTCCAGCCAGCCGCGGATGTTGGTGAGCGGGCTGCGCAGCTCGTGGGCGATGTCGCTGACCATGGCCCGGCGCTGGGCCTCCAGCCGCTCGCGGCGTTCCGTCAGGCCGTTGAAGGCCTCGGCGAGGATGCCGGTCTCGTCCCGCGTGGTCACCGCTGCGCGCACGTGCAGTTCGGGCGGCTGCTGCGCGGCCAGGGTCAGCGCGCGCAGGGGCCGTACCAGGCGGACGGCTACGACGGCGGTCACGGCGACGGTGACGGCCAGGACCAGCCCGGCCACGCCCACCACCTTGGCCTTGTTGGCCGGTGACATGTCGAAGCGGGCCGGGTTCTGGTCGCCGATGCCGAGGAAGAGCTCGGCCGCCGGGGCGGCGTAGGGCTCCAGCTGGGTGCGGCGGGCGGCCAGGACGCAGCGCCGGGCCGCCCGCGCGTCGGCGCCCTTGCCCGTGGTGGCGTCCTTGGCGAGGAGGTAGCGGCTGCCGAAGGGGTCCTTGCCGCCGGGGTCGAAGGTGGGCAGGGGCTGGCCGCCGGGTTTCAGGCCGGCCTGGCGCAGGCAGGGCCTGACGAGGTCCGACAGCGTGTCCAGGGCCCGCTGTTCCGTGGGCGTGGGGGTGTTGAGCCGGCCGTCCTCGCACGCCGTCGCCCCGTACCCGGCGGGGTCGGTGCCGTCCCCGGCGGTGACCACCGGCCGCCCGCTCGCCGTGCGGGCGACGGTGGCCTGGACGCCGTAGCGCTGGTAGCACCGCTCGCGTACTGCGGCCAGCGCCTCCAACTTCGTCCGCTCCGCGGCCGGGAGCCGGTAGGGGCCCACCACGCGCGGGTCGATGCCGCTGAGCTGGGCGCCGGACTCGGTGTAGGTGTCGGTGCGCAGCGGGTCGACGGTGGCGGCGGGCCGGGGCGGCAGCGGGGTGCCGCGGGGCGCGGAGTCCGCGACGAGTGTGCGGTCGGCGGTGGTGAGCGCGATCCGGCGGCCGGTCCGCGCGGCCAGCTCGTGGACGGTGTGCCGCACGCCCGCCCAGTCCGGGTGGGTGGCGGCGTAGCCGCTGAGCCGGGCGAGGATGCGGTTGTCCGCGGCCAGGTCCTGGCCCTGCTCCTCCTTCAGCGCGCTCGTCGTGGTGGTCACGGCGAGCCAGGCGGTGGCGGCCACCGAGCACACGGCGATCAGGGCGGAGCCGAACAGGAGCCGCACGAGAAGCCGCTTGCGCAAGGGGATCCGACGCCTCACGAACACCGTCCCCCACCCCACGAGGGCCTCACGTGCGGGCGCCGCTCAGTTTGTAGCCGACGCCGAACACGGTCAGCAGGCGGGCCGGGCGGCGTGGGTCGGCCTCTATTTTGCGGCGGAGGTTCATGACGTGGACGTCGACGGCCCGTTCGGTGGACGCCCGGTCGAAGCCTCGGGTGCAGTGCAGCAGTTGGCGCCGGGTGAACACCCGCTCCGGCTCGCCGGCCATGGCCAGCAGGATCTGGAACTCGGCCGGTGTGCACTCCACCGGCGCACCGTCGCAGCGCACCTCGTGCCGCACCGGGTCGACGCTGATCCCGGCGGCCGCCACGACGGGGTCCTCGTCCCGGGCGCCGGCGCCCCGCCCGCCACGTCTGAGGACCGTGCGGATACGGGCCATCAGTTCGCGCGGGCTGTACGGCTTGGTCATGTAGTCGTCGGCGCCGAGGTCGAGGCCGAGCAGGACGTCCTCCTCGGCGGAGCGGGCGGTGAGCATCACCACGGGGATGTCCGGGCCGGCGCCGCCGCGCAGCGCACGGCAGACGCCGAAGCCGTCGACGACCGGCAGCATCAGGTCGAGGACGAGGAGGTCGGGCCGCAGCCGGCGGGCCGCGTCGAGCGCCGCCCCGCCGTCGTGCACCACGGTGGCGGTGTGTCCCTCGGCCAGCAGGGAGCGGCGGATGAGTTCGGCCTGTTTCTCGTCGTCCTCGGCGACCAGCACGTGTGCGCACACGAGTTCGGATTCTAGGCCGCTCAGTGGGCGAGCCAGTCGGCGTACCCCATGGCGACGACCGGGTGCCGGTGCGGGTCGAGGGTGCGCAGCAGGGTCTTCATGTGGGCCTTGGCGACGCTGACGCAGCCGTGGGTGGGGCCGCCGTGGTCGACGTGCAGCCAGACCCCGCCGCCGCGTTCCGGGCCGAGGGGCCGGGTCCAGTCCAGGGGGGAGGTGCCGGGCCTGCGGTTGTAGTCGACGGCGATGACGTAGTCGAAGGAACCTTCCAGCGGCTCGCCCCGGAAGCCGGTGCCGGGCGAGCGGAATCCGCCGGAGTGGTGGTACGGGAGTCTGCTGCCGGGGTCCGGGAGCCGGCCGCCGGCGTCGGAGAGGGTGTAGACGCCCAGCGGGGAGCGCAGGTCGCCGGAGATGTGGTGGTCGCTCCAGCCGTGCAGCGCGTTGTGGGCGGGCCAGGCGGGGCCCGCCTGCCAGCCGTCGGGGGTGCGCAGGTGCAGGACGACGGTGCAGTCCGGGGAGTTCCTGCCGCGTCCGGTGACGACGACGGCCTGCGTGCAGCGCGCGGGTATCTGCGCGGACCGTCCGGGGCCGAGCCCGGATATGCCCTGGGGGGCCGGCCGCGTGGACGTCGGGTGGGCGGGCGCCGGCGCCGGACGGCGGGACGGCTCCCGGCGCTCGGTCGCCTCGGCTCCGCCGCCGCAGCCGGTGAGCAGCAGCGGGGAGGCGAGGGCGGCGACGGCGGTTCTGCGTCGGATCATGGGCCGATCCTGCTCGCCGGATGTGTGGAACTGGTCAGGGTTCAGGGGCTGTCCGGTTTGCCCGGCGCGTACAGCCAGGTGCGGAACAGCCCTTCCAGCTGCTTCCCCGAGGTCCGTTCGGCAAGCCTGACGAACTGTGCCGTCGTCCCGTGCCCACCGCGGTGCCCGGACGCCCAGGCGCGCAGGACGCGGAAGAAGTCCCGGTCGCCGACGGCCCGGCGCAGCTCGTGCAACGCCATGGCGCCGCGGGCGTAGACGGGCGTGCCGAAGATGCGGGAGCCGCTGCCGGGGTCGCCGGGCGGGTAGGCCCACAGGCCGTCGCTCGCGGGGCGGGCGTACAGGGCGTCGAAGGCCTGCTGGGCGCTGCGGCCGCCGTGCTGCTCGGTGTAGAGCCACTCGGCGTAGGTGGCGAAGCCCTCGTTGAGCCAGATGTCCTTCCAGGTGGTCAGCGAGACCGAGTCGCCGAACCACTGGTGAGCGTTCTCGTGGACGAGGGTGGGGAGGTCGGGTGCGGAGTCGTAGACGGGCCGGGTCTGGGTCTCCAGGGCGTAGCCGACGTCGGGGGCGTGGTCGACGATCGAGCCCGCGGCCCGGAACGGGTAGGGCCCGAACAGCGTGCTCTCCCATTGCAGTACGGAGGGGAGTTGGCGCAGGACGGGTGCGGCGGCGCGCGCCTCCCGGGCGTCGACGGCGTTGTACACCTGGATGCCGTCGCGGGTGGTGTACCGCTCGACCTGGAACTTCCCGATGGTGGCGGTGGCCAGGTAGGCGGCCATGGGCCGGGTCTCGCGCCAGCGGAAGGTGGTGGTGCCGTGGGCGGTGTGCTGCCCGAGCAGGACGCCGTTGGCGACGGCGGTGCGCCCCTTCGGGACGGTGATGGTGAAGTCGTACGACGCCTTGTCCTTGGGGTGGTTGTCGGCCGGGAACCAGGTCATCGCGCCCTGCGGCTCGCCCGCGACGAACGCGCCGTCGTCGGTGGGGATCCAGCCGTCGGCCGAGCCGTCGGGGTCGGTGACCGGCTCCGGGGTGCCGTGGTAGGCGACCGCGACGCGGAACTCCCGGCCCCGGCGCAGGGCGTGGCGGGGGGTGACGACGAGTTCCTGGCCGTCGCGCCGGAACGCCGCGGTGGTGCGGTCGACGGTGACGGAGGTGACCTTCAGGCCCTTCAGGTCGAGGTCGAAGCGGGTGAGCCGCTGGGTGGCGCGGGCGGTGAGGACGGCGGTGGCGTCCAGGCGGCGGGAGGCGGTGTCGTAGCGGAGCGTCAGGCCGTAGTGGCGGACGTGGTAGCCGCCGTTGCCGCTGAGCGGGAAGTAGGGGTCGCCCGCGCCGGACGCGCCGGTGGTGCCCGGCGCGGCGGGTCCGGCGGCGCCGAGGAGAGCGGCGACGGCGACGGGGACGGTGGCGAGGGCGGCGGTACGGCGTCGGGCGGGCTGTCTGCGCGGTGGCATCACGTGCGTTCCTCCGGGTGGCCGGTGATCGACTGGCCGCCAGACTAGGCGGGGCGGGGCCCCGGTCTCCCCCTTGTTCCGGTCAAGTCGTGCGCTTGCCCGGGTGGTGCCTGCGGCCGGGTCGTGTCGCGTCGCCGCGCGGTGGGCGGGGCGCGCCGCAGTAGGCTCGCGGCACCGTCCGCGACCCGAGAGGGGCCCCAGCGTGAGCGTGCGCCTGCGCCGGATCTACGAACCGCCCGAGCCGGACGACGGCCTGCGCGTCCTGGTCGACCGGCTGTGGCCGCGCGGCCTCGCCAAGGACGCGGCGCACGTCGACCAGTGGCCCAAGGCGCTCACCCCGT
Source organism: Streptomyces sp. NPDC028722 (assembly GCF_040637655.1). Classification (NCBI taxonomy): domain Bacteria; kingdom Bacillati; phylum Actinomycetota; class Actinomycetes; order Kitasatosporales; family Streptomycetaceae; genus Streptomyces; species Streptomyces sp. NPDC028722. The sequence goes on along the minus strand of NZ_JBEZWU010000002.1, from coordinate 579,418 downwards.
CCACCGAACTGCGCCGCTGGTACCACGCCGGCGAGGGCGGGTACGAGGAGTTCCGCCGCCGGTACGAGGCGGAACTGGCCGCCCCGGAGGCCGCCGCGCTGCTCGACGGCCTCCGGGAGTCGGCCCGCGGCGGCCCCGTGACGCTGCTGACGGCGTCGAAGGCCCCCGGGAAGAGCCACGCCCACGTGCTGCTGGACCTGTTGCGGAGCTGACGGTCAGGCCGTGAGGCGGGCGGCGTGCCGGCCCGCGGCCCGGCCGGAGAACAGGCAGCCGCCGAGGAAGGTGCCCTCCAGGGCGTTGTAGCCGTGGACGCCGCCCCCGCCGAACCCGGCCACCTCGCCCGCCGCGTACAGGCCCCCGATCGGGGTGCCGTCGGTGCCGAGGGCGCGGGAGTCGAGGTCGGTCTGGATGCCGCCGAGGGTCTTGCGGGTCAGCACGCGCAGCCGGACCCCGATGAGGGGGCCGGCGGCCGGGTCGAGGATGCGGTGCGGGGCGGCGACCCGGCCGAGCCGGTCGCCGATGTAGCGGCGGGCGTTGCGGATGCCCTGGATCTGGGCGTCCTTGCTGTAGGGGTTGGTGATCTGTAGGTCGCGGGCCTCGATCTGGCGGCGCACCTCGGCCGCGTCCAGCAGGTCCTTGCCGGTGAGGGCGTTCATCCGGGTGACCAGCTGCTCCAGGTTCCCGGCGGTGACGAAGTCGGCGCCGTGGTCGAGGAAGGCCCGCACCGGTCCGGGGGCGCCCTTGCCGAGCAGCCGGTCGCGCAGGACGGCCTTGCGGTCCTTGGCGGTGATGTCGGGGTTCTGCTCGGACCCGGAGAGCGCGAACTCCTTCTCGATGATCTTCCGGGTGAGGATGAACCAGGAGTGGTCGTACGCGGCGATGTCCTCGGTGGTGCGCAGGTGCCGGAGGGTGCCGAGGGTGTCGTAGCCGGGCAGGCAGGGGTCGGGCAGCCGGCGGCCGAGGGCGTCGAGCCAGACGGAGGAGGGGCCGGGCAGGATGCGGATGCCGTGGCCGGGCCAGACCGGGTCCCAGTTCTCCAGGCCCTCGGTGTAGTGCCACATGCGGTCGCGGTTCACGAGCCGTACGCCGGCCTCGGCACTGATGTCGAGCATGCGGCCGTCGACGTAGGCCGGGACGCCGGTGACCATCTCGGCGGGGGGTGTGCCGAGCCGCTCGGGCCAGTACCGGCGGATGATGTCGTGGTTCGCGCCGATGCCGCCGGTGGTGACGACGACGGCCTGGGCGGTCAGTTCGAAGTCGCCGGCCCGGTCGCGGCCGGAGGCGGCACCGCGTGGGGAGTCGTCGGGGGCCAGGACGGTGCCGCGCACCCCGCGTGCCGTGCCGTCCTCGACGACCAGCTCGTCCACCCGGTGGCGGTGGTGGAAGGTCAGCAGCCCGTCCCGGGCGGCCTGCCGGGCGTAGCGGACGAAGGGCTCGACCACGCCGGTGCCGGTGCCCCAGGCGATGTGGAAGCGCGGTACGGAGTTGCCGTGCCCGTCCGCCCGGAGGTCGCCGCGCTCGGCCCAGCCGACGGTGGGCAGCAGCTCGATGCCGTGCCCCTGGAGCCAGGACCGCTTCTCGCCGGCCGCGAACTCGACGTAGGCGCGGGCCCAGCGCACCGCCCAGCTGTCCTCGTCCTCCGGCCGGTCGAACCGCGCGCTGCCGCGCCAGTCGTTCCAGGCCAGGTCGAAGGAGTCCTTGATGCCGAGCCGGCGCTGCTCGGGCGAGTCGACGAGGAAGAGCCCGCCGAAGGACCAGAACGCCTGGCCGCCGAGGTTGGCGGCGTTCTCCTGGTCGACCAGGGCCACCCGGCGGCCCCGGCTGGTGAGTTCGTGTGCCGCGACCAGGCCGGCGAGGCCCGCTCCGACGACGATGACGTCCGCGTCCATGACGACTGTGTCCTTCCCTGCGGTGCTCGGAGCCGGTCCGTGCCGGTGGGTCAAGCGGGGTTGCGGCTGCCGTCCGTGAGCAGCGCGGTGAGGAGTTGCCCGAGCCAGACCCGGGCGGCCTCGGCGTCCCGGTCCAGCAGCAGCTGGGTGGTGACCCCGTCGTACGCGGCGACCACGGCGTGCGCGGCGCCGTCCACGTCACCCAGTACGGCGGGGAGTGCGGTGTGGCCACGGGCCCGCAGGAGCCGGCCGGCGATGGCCCGCCGGAGCCGGGTGCGGTGGTCGAGGAGGGTCCGGGCGACCACCGGGTCCCGGGCCGCGTGCACCAGGAAGTCGGTCTTGATCAGCAGCCAGTCGACGTCGAGCAGCAGCACCTCGGTGACCCGGTCCACGGAGGCGGGCACGTCCAGGTCGGGGCCGTCCTGGGCCAGCGCGTCGGCCACCTGGGAGGCGACGAGGTCGGCGCGTTCCCGGTAGAGGGCGAAGAACAGCTCGTCGAGGGTGGCGAAGTTCGAGTAGAAGGCGCCCCGGCTGTACCCGGCCGCCTCGCAGACCTCCTCGATGGAGACCCGCCCGAAGCCCTTGGCCGCGAACACCTCGAAGGCGGCGTCGAGCAGCCGGGCGCGGGTGCGGACCCGGCGCCGGGTGACGCGTGGGGGCGTGTCGTTCTGCATCGGCGGCGGACCTCCGTTCGATACGTGAATGTATCGGATACACCGATGTATCGAAAGGGGGCCGGGGCGGCCGCTGCCGGACGGAATGATCGAATGGGAACGTATTTTCGATTACGCAGTACGCTGGTCCCATGGCCACGCACCTCCAGGGCTCCCTGTTCGACCAGACCGACGAGCTGCGGCTCGGCCCGCTCGACGGGCTGCGCCGGACCGAGCTGGGCGCCGGCGCCTGGATCGACGTCCTGCCCGGCTGGCTCAGCGGGGCCGACACGCTGTTCGAACGGCTGGCGGCGGACGTGCCGTGGCGGGCAGAGCGCCGCGCGATGTACGACCACGTGGTGGCCGTGCCGCGCCTGCTGGCCTTCTACGGGGCGGCGGACCCGCTCCCCCACCCGGTCCTGGACGAGGCCCGCACCGCCCTGTCCCGGCACTACGCCGAGGAGCTGGGCGAGCCCTTCACCACCGCCGGGCTGTGCTTCTACCGCGACGGCCGGGACAGTGTGGCCTGGCACGGGGACCGGATCGGGCGGGGCGCCCGCCAGGACACCATGGTGGCGATCCTCTCCGTCGGCGCGCCCCGGGACCTGCTGCTGCGCCCGGCCGGCGGTGGCGGCGGCACGCTCCGGCGGCCCCTCGGCCACGGCGACCTCATCGTGATGGGCGGCTCCTGCCAGCGCACCTGGGAGCACTGCGTGCCCAAGACCACCCGGGCCGCGGGACCACGCGTCAGCATCCAGTTCCGGCCGCACGGCGTGCACTGACCTGCCGGGACCGGCCCCCGCGCCCGGCCTCCCGTGCGGGGCGGCGCCCCGTCTGGTTGGCTGTCCCCGACGACCGCCGCTCAGGGCTCGGGGAGAACATGCGGGCAGACGTACGCCAAGTCGCCGAAGGCACCTACCTGGTGCACGGCCACCACACCAACTGGGTCATCCTCAAGGAGGGCGACGCCGTCACACTGATCGACACCGGCTACCCCGGAGACCGGCAGGGGCTGCTGGAGTCCCTCGCCCGGGTGGGCAGTTCACCGGAGGCGGTCACGGCCGTCCTGATCACCCACGCGCACAACGACCACCTGGGTTCGGCCGAGCACCTGCGCGCCACCTACGGCACGCCCGTCCTCCTCCACCCCGCCGAGGTCCCGCACGCCCGGCGGGACTTCCTGCAACAGGCCACCATCGCCGACGTGGTCCGCAACGCCTGGCGGCCCGGCGTCCTGCCCTGGGCGGCGCACGTCGTCCGCGTCGGCGGCACGGAGCACCACCCGGTCACCGCGCCCGAGCCGTTCCCGGCCGAGGGCCCGCTCGACCTGCCGGGCCGGCCGGTCCCCGTGCACACCCCCGGGCACACGGACGGCCACTGCGTCTACCACCTGCCCGGGGCGGGCATCGTGGTCTCCGGGGACGCCCTGGTCAGCGGGCACGCCACCTCGCGGATCAAGGGCCCGCAGCTGCTGCCGGACTTCTTCCACCACGAGCGCGCGCGGGCGGTGGCCTCCCTGGAGCTGATCGCCGCGCTCGAAGGCGACCTGCTGCTGCCCGGCCACGGGCCCCTCCACCGCGGCCCGGTGCGGGCCGCCGCCGAGCAGGCCGCGGCACGCGCCTCGGGGAACAGGCGTACGGGGCCGTAAGGTTCGTGCCATGGCCTTGCAGATCAACGCCACCAACCCGGAGCACCCCGCTCTTCTGCTCGCCCTGCCCTGGGACACGCCCCTGGAGGAGTGGCCCGAGGAGTACCTCGTGCCGCTCCCCCGCGGTATCTCCCGGCACGTCGTGCGGTACGCACGCGCCGGCGACGAAGTGATCGCCGTCAAGGAACTGGCCGAACGCCCCGCGCTGCGCGAGTACGGGCTGCTGCGCGACCTGGACCGCCTCGGCATCCCCGCCGTCGACCCGCTGGCCGTGGTCACCGGGCGCACCGGCCGCTCCGGAGCCCCGCTGGAGCCCGTACTGGTCACCCGTCATCTGCGCGGCTCGCTGCCGTACCGGTCGATGTTCGAGACGACCATGCGCCCGGCGACCATGCACCGGCTGATGGACGCCCTCGCCGTACTGCTGGTGCGGCTGCACCTCGCCGGGTTCGCCTGGGGCGACTGCTCGCTGTCCAACACCCTGTTCCGCCGGGACGCCGGCGCCTACGCGGCCTATCTGGTCGACGCCGAGACCGGCGACCTGCACCCCCGGCTCAGTCCGGGGCAGCGGGAGTACGACCTCGACCTGGCCCGGGTGAACATCAGCGGCGAGCTGCTGGACCTGGAGGCGTCCGGCGCGCTGCACCCCTCCGTCGACCCGGTCGACTTCGGCCACGAGATCTGCACCCGCTACCAGGGGCTGTGGCAGGAGCTGACCCGCACCTCGGTGTACCCGGCGGGCAAGTACCACTACATCGAGCGCCGCATCCGCCGTCTGAACGACCTCGGTTTCGACGTGGCCGAGATGCAGATCGAGCACTCCTCCAACGGCGACACCGTCACCTTCGTGCCGAAGGTCGTCGACGCCGGCCACCACCAGCGGCAGCTGCTGCGGCTGACGGGGCTGGACGCCGAGGAGAACCAGGCGCGGCGGCTGCTGAACGACCTGGAGAGCTGGATGGCCACCCAGGACGACCACGCCCCGGCCGATCCCCTCGCCGCCCGCCCGGAAGTGCTGGCCCACCGCTGGGTGCGGGACGTGTTCCGGCCCACCGTGCGGGCGGTGCCGCCGGAGCTGCGCGGCTCCATGGACCCGGCGGAGATCTACCACGAACTCCTCGAACACCGCTGGTACCTGTCCGAGCGCGCCCAGCACGACATAGGCCTCGACGTCGCCGTGACGGACTACATCGACCGGGTGCTGCCCAAGGCCCGGGCCACGCTGGAGCCGACGGGCCCCGAGTAGTTCAGGCGTGCGGGACCACGGCCACCGGACAGTCCGCGTGGTGCAGCACGCCGTGCGCGACCGAGCCGATCCGGGCGCCGACGGCCGTGCGGTGCGCCCGGCGCCCGACGACCACCAGCTGGGCCCGCCCGGCCAGCGACAGCAGCACCTGGCCCGCGCTGCCCATCTCGATGTGCTCCGCCACGGGCACCGCGGGGAACCGCTCCCGCCACGGCCGGAGGGCGTCGGCCAGCGCCTGCCGCTCGTACGGTTCGAGGCCGCCGGCGTCGTCGAGCAGCCTGAGCGAGCCGGGGCTGTAGGCGAACACCGGCGGCAGGGTCCACGCCCGGACGGCGCGGACGGTCGCGCCGCGGGCCGCCGCCGTCTCGAAGGCGAACCGCAGCGCCGCCGCACTGTCCTCGGGGCCGCCCTGCTGGCCGACCACGACGTCCCGCCCGGCCGCCTCGGCCGCGGCCTCGTCCTTCGCGCGCACCAGCACCACCGGCCGGGCCGCCTCCGCGATGACCTGCTGGCCGACCGAGCCGAGCAGGAAGCCGACGACGGGTCCGTGCCCGCGTGAGCCCAGCACCAGCATCTCGGCGTCGGCCGCCACGCCGGCCAGCGTCTCCGCGGCCCCGCCCTCCAGCACGTCGACGCCCACCGTCAGCCCCGGGTGCCGCCCGGAGACGGCGAGGACGGCCTCGGACACGCCCCGGGACACCCAGCCGTGCTGGGTGTCGCGGTCGGCGGCGGCGAGGGTCTCGGCGTAACGCCACACGTGGACCACGCGCAGCGGCAGCCCCCGGCGGACGGCCTCCCGGGCCGCCCAGTCCAGCGCGGCCAGACTCTCCTCCGTACCGTCCACCCCTGCCGTGATCGGGCGTGTCATCCCTGGGCCTCCTCGTCGCCGGTCCTCGTGGTGCTGGTGCCCACTATCGGGCACGGGTGCGCACGGGCACGACGATCCCGTGTCCGGGTCGTCCGCCCCGCACCGGGGGGCACCCCGGACACGTGAGCGCACCGAGGCGATCGAACATACGATGGCTTCGCACCGGCGCGGTGGTCCTCGTGACACCGTCCGGTGGGAACCGGCACCCGGAGTGGGAGACGTATGGCACAGGACGCCGACACAGCGCGGACCGTCATCCTGACCGTGGACGACGACCCGGGGGTCTCCCGCGCCGTCGCCCGCGATCTCAGGCGGCGCTACGGCGCGTCGTACCGGATCGTCCGCGCGGAGTCCGGGGAGTCCGCGCTGGAGGCGCTGCGGGAGCTGAAGCTGCGCGGCGACCTGGTGGCCGTGATCCTGGCCGACTACCGGATGCCGCAGATGAACGGCATCGAGTTCCTGGAGCAGGCACTCGACGTGTATCCGGGCGCGCGCCGCGTGCTGCTGACCGCGTACGCCGACACCGACGCCGCGATCGACGCGATCAACGTGGTCGACCTGGACCACTACCTGCTCAAACCGTGGGACCCGCCGGAGGAGAAGCTCTATCCGGTTCTGGACGACCTGCTGGAGACCTGGCGCAGCAGCGCCTACCGGCCGGTGCCCAGCACCAAGATCGTGGGCCACCGCTGGTCGGCCCGGTCCTCGGACGTGCGCGAGTTCCTGGCCCGCAACCAGGTGCCCTACCGCTGGTACTCGGTGGAGGAACCGGAGGGGCAGCGGCTGCTGGCGGCGGCCGGGCAGGACGGGCAGCGGCTCCCGCTGGTGATCACCCCGGACGGCAGCGCCCTGGTCGAGCCGGAGGCGCCCGAGCTGGCGGCCCGGGTGGGCCTGGCGACGACGCCGACGGCCGAGTTCTACGACCTCGTCGTGATCGGCGGCGGACCGGCCGGGCTCGGCGCCGCCGTGTACGGGGCGTCCGAGGGGCTGCGGACCGTGCTGGTGGAGCGGTCGGCGACCGGCGGGCAGGCCGGGCAGAGCTCGCGCATCGAGAACTACCTCGGTTTCCCCGACGGCGTCTCCGGCGCCCAGCTCACCGACCGGGCGCGGCGGCAGGCGGCCAAGTTCGGCGCCGAGATCCTGACCGCGCGCGAGGTGACCGGGCTCGAGGCCTGCGGCGCCGCGCGGGTCATCCGGTTCGATGACGGCTCGGCGATCGCCGCGCACAGCGTGATCCTGGCGACCGGGGTGCAGTACCGGCAGCTGGACGCCGCGGGCTGCGCCGACCTCACCGGCTGCGGGGTGTTCTACGGCTCGGCGCTGACCGAGGCGGCCTCCTGCCAGGGCCAGGACGTGTACATCGTGGGCGGCGCCAACTCGGCGGGCCAGGCGGCGATGTACCTGTCCCGGGGCGCGAAGTCGGTGACTCTGCTGGTGCGCGGAGCGGACCTGTCGGCGTCCATGTCGTACTACCTGATCCAGCAGATCGGCGAGGCCCCGAACATCTCGGTGCGCTGCCACACGGTCGTCGACGAGGCGCACGGCTCCGGCCGTCTGGAGCGGCTGACGCTGCGTCACACGGTGACCGGGGAGACCGAACAGGTCGACGCGCAGTGGGTGTTCGTGTTCATCGGCGCCGCTCCGCTGACCGACTGGCTGGGCGAGGCGGTGCTGCGCGACGGGCGCGGCTTCATCCTGGCCGGCCCCGACCTGACCGCCGACGGGCGTCCGCCGGCCGGCTGGGAGCTGGACCGGCCGCCGTACCACCTGGAGACCAGCGTTCCCGGCGTGTTCGTGGCCGGCGACGCCCGCGCCGAGTCCGCCAAGCGGGTCGCGTCCGCCGTCGGAGAGGGAGCCATGGCCGTGATGCTCGTCCACCGGTATCTGGAGCAGTCATGAGCGGGCAGGTCATGCCGTGCGCCCCCGGGGAGATCGGCTCGCTGTTCCTCTTCGAGAAGCTGAGCCCCGAGCAGTTGGGCCGGCTGTGCGGCGCGGGCCGGGTGGAGCTGTTCCAGCCCGGCCCCGTGTACACCGAGGGCGATCCCGCCACCTGCTTCTTCGTGATGATCCAGGGCACGGTCGTGCTGTCCCGCCGGGTCGGCGGCGACGACGTGGAGGTCACCCGCGCCTCCCAGCCCGGGGTGTACGCGGGCGCGATGCAGGCCTACCTCGGCGAGCGGGTGCCGCAGGTCTACAACAACTCGATGCGGGTGACGGAGCCGACCCGGTTCTTCGTGCTGCCGGCGGACCTCTTCGCGGAGGTGATGCGCGAGTGGTTCCCGATGGCCGTGCACCTGCTGGAGGGGCTGTTCTTCGGCTCGAAGAACACACAGGCCATGATCGGGCAGCGGGAACGGCTGCTCGCCCTCGGCTCGTTGTCGGCCGGGCTCACGCACGAGCTGAACAATCCGGCGGCGGCGGCCGTCCGGGCCACCTCGGCCCTGCGGGAGCGGGTCGCGAAGATGCGGCACAAACTCGGCGTGATCGCCGGGGGGCCGTTCTCCCGTGACGTGCTGGCCCGCCTGATCGAGATCCAGGAGCGCACCGCCGAACGGGTGGCGAAGGCGCCGGCGCTCGGCCCGCTGGAGGCGTCCGACCGGGAGGACCGGCTCACCGACTGGCTCGCGGACCACGGCTTCGAGCAGGGCTGGCAGGTGGCGCCCACGTTCGTGCAGGCCGGACTCGACGTCGACTGGCTGGAGCAGGTCGCGGCGGCCGTCGGCGAGGAGGTCCTGCCCAACGCGGTCGGATGGCTGAACTACACCATCGAGACCGAGCTGCTGATGAGCGAGATCGAGGACTCCACCACCCGCGTCTCGCAGCTGGTCGACGCCGCCAAGCAGTACGCGCAGCTGGACCGGGCGCCGTACCGCGAGGTGGACGTCCACGAACTCCTCGACAGCACGCTGCTGATGCTGTCCGGGAAGATCGGCCCGGGCATCGAGGTCGTCAAGGACTACGACCGTACGCTGCCGCCGGTGCCGGCCTACCCGGCGGAGCTGAACCAGGTGTGGACGAACCTCGTCGACAACGCCGTCTCGGCCGTCCGGAGCGCCGGCGGGGAGGGCACGCTGACCGTGCGGACCGCGCTCGACCGCGAGCGGCTGCTGGTGGAGTTCCGGGATACCGGACCCGGCGTGCCGCCGGAGATCAGGGACCGGATCTTCGACCCGTTCTTCACCACCAAGCCGGTCGGCGAGGGCACCGGGCTCGGCCTGGACATCTCCTGGCGGATCGTCGTCAACAAGCACCACGGGACCCTGCGGGTGGAGTCGGTGCCCGGGGACACCCGTTTCCAGGTGCTGCTGCCCCTGACCGCCGGCACACACGAGGAGGAGCAGGAATGAACGAGGCCGACGAGATCGACCCCCGGGTCCCGCCGAGCGGCACGGGCTGCGTGGAGTGCGAGGAGGCCGGCGGCTGGTGGTTCCATCTGCGCCGGTGCGCGCGGTGCGGGCACATCGGCTGCTGCGACGACTCCCCCGGCCGGCACGCCACCGCCCACTACCGGGAGACGGGGCACCCGGTGATCCGCAGCTTCGAGCCGGGTGAGGCCTGGTTCTGGAACTTCGCCACGGAGGAGTTGTACGGCTCCGGGCCCGAACTCGCTCCCCCGGCCGGCCACCCCGCTGACCAGCCGGCACCCGGTCCGGCCGGCCGGGTCCCGGCGGACTGGGCGCAGAAGCTGCGCTGAGCCGCCGGCGGACGGCGCACCACCCGGGCGTTCCGCGGGATCCCGACTCCGGGCCGTCCGCACGGGGCCGGGAGCACGGATGCCCCGCGCGGGGCGGGGCATCCGGTGCTGCCGGGTGTGCGGGCGTCCGTCAGTGGCGGGCGGCCGGCGTGTTGGCGGCGGTGACGTTGACCGCCGACCACGACCTGTCCACCGTCTTGTACTCGGTGCTGTTCGCGCCGTACAGGTCCTTGGCCGCCTTCAGCGTCGCGAGGCGCGCCTGGTGGAAGTCGGTGTCGGAGACCATGTAGCGGGTGAGCGCACGGTAGTAGATGGCGGTCGCCTTGGTGCGGCCGATGCCCTTGACCGTGATGTTGTGGTACGTCGGCGAGTTGTAGGTGACGCTGCCGATCGTCTTCTTGCCGCTGCCCTCGGCGAGGAGGTAGTAGGCGTGCGAGGAGACACCCGAACCGGCGTGCACCTCGGTGCCGTACACCTCCGGCTTCCAGTAGTCGATCGTGCCCTCGAGCTTGTCGAGCGACGGGTGGTCCAGGCGGCGCAGGAACTTCTGGGCGAGGCCCATCTTCTCGCCGATCAGGTAGTCCGGCGTGTCCTTCGCGTTCTTGGCGTAGAACTCGACGTTCGAGCCGAAGATGTCCGCGAGCGACTCGTTCAGCGAGCCGGGCTCGCCGTACTGGTTGCCCAGCGTGTCGACGAAGGTCGGCTGGAGGTTGGCGGTCGCCTCCACCACGCCGTGGGTCAGCTCGTGACCGGTGACGTCGAGGACGACGAGCGGCTTCTTGAACATCTTGCCGTCGCCGTCGCCGTACAGCATGCAGTTGCAGTCCGGGTCCCAGAAGGCGTTGCCGACCTTCGTGCCCCAGTGGACCATCGCCTGGGCGGGCTTGCTGTTGTTGGCGATGCCCTTGCGCCCGAACGTGGCCTTGTAGAAGTCCAGGGTCTTGGTGATGCCGTACTGGGCGTCCGCGGCGGCGCTGACCCGGCTGGTGGTCGCGCCGTTGCCCCACACGTCGGTCGTGTTGGTGAACTTCGTGCCGGCGCTGAACTTCTCCGTCTGCGAGCCCTTGGCGTCCCGCGTCTCGGTGCCGTACCGGTTCGGGTCCTTGAGCTGGAAGTGGCCGCGTGAGGTCTGCGTGGTGGTGAGGCCGACGGTGCCCACGAAGAGCGTCTTGCCGGTGCCCTTGGCGGCCGACGGGTAGCGCGTGGCGCCGGAGACGCCCGAACCGAGCAGGCCGGACGCGGTGGTGGCGGAGCCGGCACCGGTGGCCGGGTCCGCGCTCTCGCCGCGCTCGCGCAGGGTGTCGACCAGCTTCGGCGACAGGAACTCGTCCCGGACGGGCGTGTTGCTGCGCACCTTGCCGGTGACCGCGTCCACGACGACCGTGTGGGAGTCGTCGTCGGTGGTGACGGTGACCTGGTAGGCGAGCGCGGAGGCGCCACCCCGGGCGTCCACCACGAGCCGGGCGGCGCCCGCGTCGCCCTTGGCGGCATCGGCGGCCTCGGCGGCGGCCTGGGCCGGGGTCAGGCGGGCCTTGGCGGCCGGCTCGACGGTGTGGTCGGCCGCGCGGGTCACGCCCGTGTAGCCGAGCCTCCGGTCGAGGTGGACGATGAGGTCGCCACCGAGCACCGGCAGGTCGCCGTGCGTCCGGACGAAGCGGACGTGCCGGGCGCCCTCCGGGTCGATCATGACGTCCTGGGCGTGCAGTTCGTCGCCCTTCGAGACGCCGGTCGCCGACGCGTGCGTGAAGGCCGCGGTGCGCGCCGCCTCCACCACCAGCGTGGCGTTCGAGGCGGCGGAGGCGGCGGTCCGCTCCACCCCCGTGGAGGGACCCGCGAAGGCCGTACCGGCCAGGCCCGTGGCAGCCGTCGTCACCGCGATGGCGATCGCCACGGAGCGTATGTGCGCTCTACGCAATCTGATCAGGGTTCCTTCGTTCGAAGGCGGCCGGGGTCACCAACCGCCTTGAGAAATGGCGCAGTCGGGCGCCATGGGGGCTTGTCTGACGCCCCCGGGGGGTAACCCTGTCGGATCAGTCATGTGCACGTAAAGCCGGAATGATCCATTTCGCGAACTTCTATGGCAATCCTTTACGAACGGGCGCCACAGAGTGATCATCGGACCACCAACTGTGTGTCGCCTGGGGAGACGTCGCCCCGATCCCCTAGGTTCCCAGGGCGGAATGTGACCGATATCGCATCAGAAACCGAACCGATGGGAGTGGGTACCGGATGGTCTCAGCAGCGGTGGGGCGGGGAGCGGTCCTCGGGGCGGTCGCGCTGTCATTCCTCACGGTCCCGGCGCGGGCCGTGGCCGGGGAGCATGACGCCCCGGCGGCAGCGGCGCTCCCGGCGCCGGACACGGCGGGGGTCGCCGCGGTGCTGCGGTCGGCGGTGGACGGGGGCGCGCCGGGCGCGCTGGCCCGGATCGACGACCACGGACTGACGTACCGGGTCACGCGCGGTGTCGCCGACCGGGGCAGCGGGCGGGCCATCAGCACGCAGGACCGGTTCCGGGTCGGCAGCATCACCAAGACGTTCTCGGCCGTCGTCCTGCTCCAGCTCGCCGACGAGCACCGGCTCTCGCTCGACGCGCCGGTCAACCGGTACCTGCCGAAGCTGCTGCCCGACGACCGGATCACGGTCCGTCAGGTGCTCAGCCACCGCAGCGGACTGTACGACTACACGAACGACATGTTCGCCCACAGCGTCTCCGGCTTCGAGGCGGTGCGGAACAAGGTCTTCACCTACCGCCAGCTGGTCGCCCTCTCCCTGAAGAAGCCCCGCACCAACGCGCCGGGCGCCGCCTACGCGTACTCCAACACCAACTTCGTCGTCGCCGGCCTGCTCATCGAGAAGCTCACGGGCCGGCCCGTGGCGACAGCGTACCGGGACCGCATCATCGGGCCGCTGGGACTGGCCGACACGTTCTACGTCCATCCGCGGACGGCGATCCCGGGGCGGTACGCCCGCGGGTACCTCACCCCGGACACGGCGGGCGCCGCGCCCGTCGACGCGACCGCCCAGACCGTGTCCTGGGCGCAGAGCGCGGGTGCGGTCATCTCCAGCGCGCGGGACCTCGACACGTTCTACGGCGCGCTGCTCGGCGGACGGCTGATGTCCGCCGCCCGGCTCGCCGAGATGGAACGGTTCACCCGGGTCAACGACACGACGGCGTACGGGCTCGGGCTGCGGCGGCGGGACCTGTCCTGCGGGGTGTCGGTGTACGGGCACACGGGGGCCGTGCAGGGCTACTACACGTACGCGTTCACCACGAAGGACGGCCGGCGCAGCCTCACGGCGATGGCGAACACGTCGAACAACGACAAGGTGCTCGACACCCTGGCGGGCGCCCTGGACCCGGCGTTCTGCGGCAAGGCGGGGGCGGTCGAGCAGTGAAGGCCCTTCCGTGGCCGAACCGGTACGTTCCGTGATCTTGGCGGAACGCTGTCGTCCGGGACACCATGCCCCGCATGAAGGGTGATCTTTTCTCCAGTCAGCACGTGGTGCAGCCGGCCGTCGAGCCGGGGATGTCCGTCGAGAACGCCAAGTGCCTCAGATACGCGGTGAACGGCGAGATGCACGCCCGGCAGGGCGCGATGGTCGCCTACCGCGGCGACCTGAAGTTCGAGCGCAAGGGGCAGGGCGTCGGCGGCATGCTCAAGCGCGCGGTCACGGGTGAGGGACTGCCCCTGATGGCGGTGCGCGGACAGGGCGAGGCCTGGTTCGCGCACGAGGCGCAGAACTGTTTCATCGTCGAGGTGGAGGCCGGCGACCGGTTCACGGTCAACGGCCGCAACGTCCTGTGTTTCGACGCCTCGTTGTCGTACGAGATCAAGACGGTGAAGGGGTCGGGCATCGCCGGCGGCGGCCTGTTCAACAGCGTGTTCAGCGGACAGGGCCGGCTCGGCCTGGTCTGCGACGGCAACCCGCTGGTGATACCCGTGACCGCGCAGGCGCCGGTGTACGTCGACACGGACGCGGTGGTGGGCTGGACCGCGCGCCTGGAGACCTCGCTGCACCGCTCGCAGTCCCTCGGCTCGATGCTGCGCGGCGGTTCCGGTGAGGCCGTGCAGCTGATGCTCCAGGGCGAGGGGTACGTGGTGGTGCGGCCGAGTGAGCTGACGCCCCAGAAGCCACAGCAGCACTGAACCTTCACAAGTGAGCTGCGCCGCCCGGGCAACCCCCGCCGCCGCACCGGCGTCTTGACCAGCGACAGACCGAGCCCCGGCCCTCGGGCCGGGGCATTTTTCCGAGACGCTATGCACGCTGTGTATACACTCTGTGTATAGAAGGGTACGCATGTACGGCAAGGCTTCCGCCCCGGAGTACCAGGGCGCCCTGACCACCCTGTCCGTGAACTCCTCGCTGGTCGACGTGCTGGCCGAAGGCACCGAACGGCTGCGCGAGGCCGAGCGGGCCGGACTGCCCGGCGAGGCGGCGCGCTGCGGGCTCGCCGTCGCCGAGGCGCACCGGCGGCTCGGCCATGTGCGGGACGCCGACCTGGCCTGGAAGGCGAGTTACCGCGCCGCCCGGGAGGCCGGCGACACCGCCGCGATGGCGTGGGCACTGTGGAGCGGCGGCACTCTGGCCCGCCAGCGTGGGGCGTTCCCGCTGGCCCGGCGGCTGCTGGAACTCGCCGCCGACCTCGGCGAGCGCGGCGGGGACGTCGTCGTCCGCGGCTACTCGCTGGCCGGCCTCGCGGAGACCGGCCGCATCCAGGGCGACTACGCGGCGGTCGGCCGGCTGCACGAACAGCTGCTGGCCGAGGCACGCAGGCGGGGCGAGGCCCGGCACACGGTGTGGGCGCTGGAGGGCATCGCCCAGATGCACCGCAACACCGGCGACTTCGACCGCGCGTACGCACTGTTCGAGGAGGCGGCGCAGATAGCCGGCCGGGCCGACGACCGGCGCGGGTACGCCTGGGCACTGCGCGGACTCGCGGACGTCCTCTCCGTGCGCGACGGCGCCACCGAGCGGGCCCTTGAGCTGCTGGCCGAGGCGGAGGCCACCTGCCGCGAGATGAACCTGTCCAGCGCCCTCGCCTACAACCACAAGATGCAGGGCAACGTCCTCTACCGCGCCGGGCGGCACGCCGAGGCCCGGGACCGCTACGAGCTGGCGCTCGCCGAGTTCCGCACCATGAGCGAGCCGCGCGGCGAGGCGCTGTCCCGGCTCGGCCTCGCCAAGTCCCTCGCCCGCCTCGGCCGCGACCGCGCCGAGACGGCCGCCGAACTCGCCGGACTGGCCCGGACGCTGGAGCGCAGCGGGCTGCGGCACGCCCGGGAGATGGTGGCCCGGGCCCAGCGGGAGTTCGGTCTCGACACGGAGGCCGCCCGGTGACGGCGCTCGGCACACCGGTGCAGGACCCGGCCCTGCTCACCCTGACCCGCTGCCGGGAGCTGGTACGGCCCGCGCTGGAGGACGCGGTGGGGCGGCTGCACCCATGGGTGGCCGAGATGGCCGCCTACACCTTCGGCTGGTGCGAGGTCGGCGGGGCACCCGCCGCCGCCCCGGGCGGCAAGGGCCTACGGCAGGCGCTGGCCGTGCTGGGCGCCGAGGCGGCGGGCGCCGACGGGCGGGCGGGGGTGCCGGCGGCGGTCGCGGTGGAGCTGGTGCACGCCTTCTCGCTGCTGCACGACGACATCATGGACGGGGACGCGGTCCGGCGCGGCCGCCCGGCCGTGTGGCGGGCCTACGGGACGGGCCCGGCCGTACTGGCCGGGGACGCCCTGTTCGCGCTGGCGGTGGACGTGCTCGCCGCGGCCCCCGAGGGCCCCGGCGCGGTACGGCTGCTCTCGTCGGCCCTCGCCGATCTGGTGCGCGGGCAGGCCGACGACCTGCTGTTCGCCACCCGGCCGTGGACCGGGCCGGAACGGGTGACGGCGGCGGAGTACCGGGCGATGGCGGAGGGCAAGACCGGCGCGCTGCTGGGCTGTGCCACCGCACTGGGCGCCACGCTCGCCGGGGCCCCCCGGGCCACGGCCGACGCCCTGGACCGGGTCGGGCGGCACCTCGGGACCGCCTTCCAGCTGGTCGACGACGTGCTGGGCATCTGGGGCGATCCGGCCGTCACCGGCAAGCCGGTGGGCGGTGACCTGCGGGAGCGGAAGAAGACCTATCCGGTGCTGGCCGCGCTCGGTTCCCCGGCGGCCCGGGACCTGCCCGCACTGCTGGACTCGCCGGGCCGGGCCGAGGAGGCCGCCGCACTGGTCGAGGCGGCGGGCGGCCGGGCGGCTGCCCTGGCCGAGGCCCGCGCCCACACGGCCGCCGCGCGGGCGCTGCTCGCCGGCACGCCCCTGGCCGGCGGGGCCGCCGGGGAACTGGCACGGCTGCTGGACCTGCTGGCGGACCGCGCGCGGTAGTCATCATCCGATACGGCGTTGACCTGGGGCGTCCCGGCGGGTCAAGGTCCGTTCCGGCGCGGTTCCCGATCCGCGCCGGAAGGATGGAGCACCGTGATCGGTATCTCGGACATCGAAGCCGCCGCACAGCGGATCACCGGACACGTCGTCAGGACACCGACGGTACCGAGTCCCGGCCTCGGCGCGCTGCTCGGCGTCCCGGTCACCGCCAAGCTCGAACTGCTCCAGCGGACCGGCTCGTTCAAGGCCCGCGGGGCCACGGCGAAGCTGCTGTCGCTGAGCGCGGCGGAGCGCGCGGCCGGCGTGGTCGCGGTCAGCGGCGGCAACCACGGTGTCGCGCTCGCGGTGATGGCGGCGGCCCTCGACGTGAAGGCGACCGTGGTGATGCCGCGGACCGCGCCCGCGCGCTCCCTCGCGCTCGCCGAGGAAGCCGGGGCGTCGGTGCGGCTCACCGACGGCATGGACAGCGCCTTCCAGCTGGTGACGCGGCTGCGGGACGAGGGGCTCACCCTGGTCCACCCGTTCGACGACCCGGTGGTGATCGCCGGACAGGGCACCGTGGGTCTGGAACTGGCCGAGGACGCCGGGGAGCTGACGGACGTCGTCGTCAGCGTCGGCGGCGGTGGTCTGATCGCCGGGGTCGCCGCAGCCCTGCGCGCCCTGCGCCCGGGGGTGCGCGTGTGGGGCGTGGAGACCGAGGGAGCGGAGGCGATGTCCGGCGCGCTGAGGGCGGGCGGCCCGGTACCGGTGCCGCTGTCCTCCCTGGTCACGACCCTGAGCGCGCCCTCGGTGGCGCAGCTGACGTACGACCATGTGTCCGCGCTCGTCGAGGACGTCCTGGTCGTCCCGGACCGGGACGCCGTGCAGGGCTGCCTGGACCTCGCCGACCACGCCAAGGTGTGGGCGGAGCCGGCCGCGGGCTGTCTGCTGCCGGCGGCCCGGCAGGTGGCGGCTCGGGCCGGTGACGGCGCCCGGCTCGGGCTCGTGGTCTGCGGGGGCAACACGACACCCGGGGAACTGCACGGCTGGGCGGAGCGGTTCGGCCTGCTGTGAGACGGCTGCCGTGCGGCGGGGCGGCCGATCCGGCACCGCACCGGCCCTCGAACGTATGAATGAAAGGCGGAAAGGGGGCGTGAATTGAGGATTCGCTGAACGCACCCCCGCGCGCCCCGCGTACCTCTGGGAAAGACGCGGCAGGGGCTTCAGCGAGGGATGACCATGGTCGAGACGCACGTCTGCGGACACGAGTGGGTCGCCGGGCGGTACCGGCTGCTGGAGGTCTTCGCCCGGGAGACGAACCGCCTGTGGTGGTACGCCGAGGACACGGCGGCCGAGCAGCCCCGCCTGGTGACACAGACGGCCCTGCCGGAACCCGTCGCCGAGGACACCGCGCGCCGCGTCACGGCCCGGGTCGTCCGCACCTCCGAGACCATGCGGCTGCTCCTCCCCGGCCAGGTGGCCGCGGTCGTCGACGCCGTGGTGGAGGCCGGCACCCTGTGGACGGTCACCGAGTGGATCGACGGCTTACCGCTCGGCGAACTCCTCGCCCGGGAAGGCTCCTTCCACCCGGTGCGCGCCGCACGCACCGGCCTGGAGCTGCTCGACGTGCTGCGGGCGGCGCACGACGCGGGCATCACCCACGGGGAACTGAGCCCCGGCCAGGTCTTCGTGCGGGACGACGGCCCGGTCGTCGTCACCGGGTTCGGCCTGGCCGGCGCGACCCTGGTGCCGCGGCTCACGGCCCCCTCGTACGCCTCGCCGGAGCAGGCCCGCGACGAACGCCTGGGCCCCGCCGCCGACCTGTGGGCACTGGGAGCGCTGCTGTACACGATGGTCGAGGGCCGGCCGCCGTTCCGGGACCGCGGCCGGCCCGACGCCACGCTGAAGGCCGTCGACCGGCTGCCGCTGCGCACCCCGCTGCGCGCCGGCCCGCTCACCCGGGCCGTGCAGGGGCTGCTGCGCAAGGACCCGCGGGAGCGGCTGACCCGGCCGGTGGTCCACGAGGCCCTGACCCGGGCACTGACCGAGGACACGGACGCGGACCACCGGCCCGCGCCCGTGCCCCGGGTACGCGGCGCGTACCGGGGTGCCGCCGGCCCCGGGCGCGGCCGACGGCTCCTGGCCGTCGCCGCCGCGCTCGCCGTGACCGCCGTCGCCGCCGCGGTGCTGGCCGCGACCGGCGCGCTGCCCGGCACGGACACCGCCGGACCGCCGCGCCGGGCCACCGCCCCGGCCGGCCGGCCCACCGGCGGCGCCACCCCGCCTGCCACCCCGCCCGCCGGCCCCGCCCCGCCCCCGTCGGCCTCCCCCGCCCTGCCGGCCGGCTACCACCGGTACACCGCCCCCGAGGGCTTTTCGGTGGCGCTGCCCGACGGCTGGCGGCGGCTGGCCACCTCCCGGGTGGGCGGCCTCGCCTACCGGGTCACCTTCGGCCGCGGCGGCGAACCGACCGCCCTCGCCGTCACCTACAGCGAGCGCGTCGGCCCCGACCCGGTCGCGGTCTGGCGGGACGACGTGGAGCCCGGGCTGGCGAGGCTGCCCGGCTACCACCGCGTCGGCGCCGTCCGGGCCACCACCTACCAGGGCCACAGGGCCGCCGACCTGGAGTGGCTGACGGGATCGGGGGACTCGCGGACGCACACCTTCGGGCGGGGCTTCCTGCTGGGCGGGGCCCGGGGCTTCTCGCTGCGCTTCACCACCCCCGCCGGGGCCTGGGGGAACGCGGCCGGCCGGCTGGCGCTGCGGACGTTCCTCGGGACGTTCCGTGCGCCGAAGGACTGACCGGGTGCCCGTGGGCCGTTTTCCGGCGGCCGGGCCGGGGACTCGCTCCCCATGGTGCAAATCGGATACACGATGATGACGGAGCAGGCCGGCCCCCGGGACCTGGTGAACCACCTCGTGCAGGCCGAGGAGGCCGGGTTCGACTTCTCGGTGACCTCGGACCACTACTTCCCGTGGCTGCGCTCGCAGGGACACGCCTCGTACGCCTGGAGCGTGCTGGGCGCCGCCGCCCAGGCCACCTCGCGGATCCCGCTGATGACCTATGTCACCTGCCCCATCCTGCGCTACCACCCGGCGATCGTGGCGCAGAAGGCGGCGACCGTGCAGCTGCTGTCCGAAGGCAGGTTCCGGCTCGGCCTCGGCGCCGGCGAGAACCTGAACGAGCACGTCGTGGGCGGCGGCTGGCCGCCGGTGGACGTGCGCCACGAGATGCTCGAGGAGGCCGTGCAGATCATCCGCGCGCTGTTCGAGGGCGGCCATGTCACGCACCACGGGCAGCACTACGACGTGGAGTCGGCCCGGTTGTGGGACCTGCCGGACGAGGCGCCGCCGATCGGTCTCGCCGTCTCCGGTGAACGGTCGTGCAAGCTCGCCGGACACCTCGCCGACCTGGTCATCGCGACGGAGCCGAAGGCGGGTCTGCTGGAGGCCTTCGACCGGCACGGCGGCAGCGGCAAGCCCCGGGTCGGCCAGCTTCCCGTCTGCTACGACACCGACCGGGAGAGGGCGGTCAAGCGCGCCCACTCCCAGTTCCGCTGGTTCGGCCTGGGCTGGAAGGTGAACGCCGAGCTGCCGCACCCCGACTCCTTCGAGGCCGCGACCCAGTTCGTCACCGAGGACGACGTCTCCTCCTCCATCCCGTGCGGCGACGACCCGGAGGCGTTCGTGGAGGCCGTACGGCCCTACGCGGAGGCCGGGTTCGGGGAGATCGCCCTGGTGCAGATCGGCGGCGACTCGCAGCCGGAGTTCCTCGACTGGTCGTCGAAGACCCTGCTCCCGGCCCTGCGGGAGGCCTTCGCCTGACGCCCGCCGGCCGGCCGCGTCCCGCACGGGTCAGCGGAATCGGTCACACGGATGAGCATCTCGGCCACAACCGGGGTACTAGAGGGCTCTACGCCGATCGTCCCGGAGGCCCCCGCGTGAACTCGTTCGTGCACAAGACCCTGGTGGTGCAGCTCCTTGCGCACGGTACCGGCCGGTGTCCGGTGCTGGCCCACCTCAGCTACGACGCCGGCGACCCGTTCGCCGTGACCGCCGCCTTCGCGCACGACGGCCATGTGCTGGCCAGCTGGCGGCTGGACCGGCAGATGCTCTCCGACGGCCTGGCCGGGCCGGTCGGGGTCGGCGACGTACGGATGCGGCCGGAGGCCACCGGCCTGTGGCACGAACTGCGGCTGGAGTTCCTCGGGGACGTGCGGGCGGACGGCGGACGGCAC
The DNA here is from genome assembly GCF_040637655.1 of Streptomyces sp. NPDC028722. Lineage (NCBI taxonomy): Bacteria > Bacillati > Actinomycetota > Actinomycetes > Kitasatosporales > Streptomycetaceae > Streptomyces > Streptomyces sp. NPDC028722. The sequence continues at coordinate 558,841 of NZ_JBEZWU010000002.1, read as the reverse complement.
CACGCGGTCGTGTTCGCCTGGGCGCCCGCGATCGCCTCGTTCCTGCGCGAGACCTACCGGGTCGTCCCGCCGGGGCGGGAACGCGTCGCGGTGGACGAGCTGCTGGAGGAGATCCTCTCCGCGGCTGAGTAGCCGTACTCATGCCCGCGGTCCCGGTCCGGCGCCACGATGGGGTCCCCCGAAGCCCCGCAGGCAAGGAGCCCCGCCGTGACCGCAGCGCCGTCCCTCCCGTTCCGCGCGCCGCGCCGCGTGCCGCCCGCCCTCTACGCCGCCGTGGCGGCGGCGGGCTTGGCCGCGTCGGCGTGGGGCGCGCGCGACCGCACCACCTGGCTCCTGGAGACGGTGTGGGTGCTGGCCGGGCTGCCCCTGGCCGTGCTGGCCTGGCGGCGCTTCCCGCTGACGGGGCTGCTGTGCGGGCTGCTGACCGCGCACGCGCTGGTCCTCGCGGTCGGCGGCCACTACACCTACGCGCAGGTCCCGGCGGGTGACTGGGTGCGCGACACCTTCGGTCTTGACCGCAACCCCTACGACCGCTTCGGGCACCTGATGCAGGGCTTCGTCCCGGCCGTGCTGGTGCGGGAACTGCTCAGCCGGACCTCGCCGTTGCGCGGCAGCCGCTGGCTGGCGCCGCTCACCGTGTGCGCCTGCCTGGCGTTCAGCGCCTGTTTCGAACTGCTGGAGTGGCTGGCGGCGGAGATCGGCGGGCACGGCGCGGACGCCTTCCTCGCCACCCAGGGCGATGTCTGGGACACCCAGTGGGACATGTGCTGCGCGCTGATCGGATCCCTGCTGTCCGTGCTGCTGCTCAGCCGGGTCCACGACCGTCAGCTGCGCGCGCTGTGACGACAATTCGGTGGCGCGACGGGGGCGCCGCGGACCACCATGCGGGGCATGAGCGACCGACCGGCACGATGGACCCGGGCGACCGTCCACCCCGACATGTGGGCCGACCCCGCCGACGACCCCCGGGACGACGGGGCCGAACCGGAGGGCGAGCCGGCGACGCTGTCGGACTTCCTGACGAACTACCGCACCACCCTGCGGATGAAGTGCGAGGACCTGGACGCCGAGCAGCTGGCCCGGCGCTCGGTCCCGCCGTCCACGATGTCACTGCTCGGTCTGATCCGGCACCTCGCCGAGGTGGAACGCGACTGGCGCAACTGGATCACCGAGGGCGAGCCGCTGCCGAAGCTGTACGGCGCCAGGGACGCGGACTTCGACGGAGCGGTCGCCGAACAGGCCGTGGTCGACGCCGCCTACGCCGATCTGGAGCGCGAGCAGGCCGCGACCGACGCCGTACTGGCCCGGCACCCGGATCTCGGGGAGCGGCTGGGAAGGGAGCGGATCGCGGTCCGGGAGCTCCAGGTGCACAGGATCGAGGAGTACGCCCGGCACTGCGGCCACGCCGACCTGTTGCGCGAGTGCGTCGACGGACGGGTGGGCCAGTGACGGGCCGGACGGGGTCCTAGTCGTCCGACCGGTCCGTGTGTTTGCGGCGGGCCCACAGGGGCAGGCCGTACCAGCACACCAGGTACCAGGCGACGACGCCCGAGACCAGGTACGGCACGTAGCCGTCGTGCGTGGCCACCCGCAGGATCAGCAGCAGCGACGACGTCATCGTGGCGAGCAGAAGCACCAGCCCGACGAACGTCAGCCGGGAGGCGAGCCGCACGGCCTGCGGCTTCACCCGGCGGCCGGAGACCAGGCGGTGCAGGGAGACCGGTCCGATGAGGGCGCCGGTCGCGCAGGCGCCCAGGACGACGGTCACGATGTAGATGACCTGATCGGTGTCCGTGAGCCGCACGTACTTCGGCTGGAAGACGACGGTCAGCAGGAACCCGAACAGGATCTGCACGCCCGTCTGCGCCACGCGGACCTCCTGGATGAGTTCACCCCACTTCCGGTCCGCCCGCTCCTCCTCGGTCTCGTCGCGTCCTGTACGCAGTCCTGCCTCCGTCATGCGGTGCGTGTAACCGCACGGCCGTTCGTTCAAACGGTCCGCGCACCCGGGTCTACCAGCGGTGTTCGACCTGGTCGCTGATCCGGCGCTCGTACAGCTCCCGGATCGCGGTGAACGTCTCCCGCGGCAGCGGCGGCAGCTTGGCCGCCTCGGCATTGGCACGGGCCTGCCCCGGGTTGCGCGCGCCCGGGATGACCGTGGTCACGCCGTCCTGCTCGATGATCCAGCGCAGCGCCAGCTGGGCGGGGGTGTATCCCTCGGGCGCGAGCGCGGCGAACTCGGCGGCGGCCTCCACCCCGGTGGCGTAGTCGACGCCGGAGAAGGTCTCGCCCTGGTCGAAGGCCTCGCCGTGGCGGTTGAAGGAGCGGTGGTCGTTGGCCGCGAACACCGTGTCCCGCGTGTACTTGCCCGACAGCAGCCCGGAGGCGAGGGGCACGCGCGCGATGATGCCGACGCCGGCCTCGCGGGCGGCGGGCAGCACCTCGTACAGGGGCTTCATGCGGAACGGGTTGAGGATGATCTGCACGCTCGCCACGTTCGGCCGGGCGATCGCGGTGAGGGCCTCCGCGCAGGTCTCCACGCTCACCCCGTACGCGGCGACGCGCTCCTCCTCGACCAGGGTGTCCAGGGCGTCGAAGACCGCGTCGGAGGAGTAGACCGGGGTGGGCGGGCAGTGCAGCTGGACGAGGTCGATGCGGTCGACGCCCAGGTTGCGGCGCGAGCGGTCGTTCCAGGCACGGAAGTTGTCCAGGACGTAGTTCCCGGGGATCTGCTCGACCCGGCGGCCCATCTTGGTGGCCACCAGCACGTGCAGGTCGGGACGGCCGCGCAGCAACGAGGCGATGGTCTCCTCGCTGCGCCCGTCGCCGTACACGTCGGCCGTGTCGAAGAACGTGACCCCCGACTCGGCCGCCGCCTCCAGGACGGACAGGGCTTCCTTGTCGTCCACGTCACCCCAGTCGGCACCCAGCTGCCATGTGCCGAGTCCGACCACCGATGCCCACTGACCCGACCTGCCGATCACGCGTTCGTCCATGGCGCCAGTCTGTCATCCGGCACGGCGTCGCGTGGAACGGGGCGCTCCGGCGGGCCTGTCCGGCGCCGGGCCGCGCCGGCTCAGCGGCCGGGTGTCAGCTGGGCCTGTACGGCGGGCCCGTAGCGGTCGGCGACGGTGTCGGCGGCGGTCTCACGCAGGTGCGGGCCGCGGGCGATGCCGTACATCACGCCGAGGCCGACGAGCGCGGCGACGGCGAGTTCGGCGCGCAGGCCCGCGTCGGGGCCGGTGAGCCGGGCGGCGAGGCGTTCGGTCACCTGGGCGCGGAAGTTGGCGCGCAGCACGTCGCCGTGGTCGCCGTGCAGGGGGGCGAAGGCGATGCGCAGCAGCGGGTCGGCGCCGCGGTCGCGCTGGCTGGACAGCACGTGCCGGACCATGTGCCGGCCCAGGTCGTGCAGCGGGGCGTCCAGCAGGGCGTCGGCGTCGGCGTCGAAGGACATCACGCGGGCGAAGAGGGCGTCCTTGTTGCCGAAGTACTTCAGGATCAGGGGCGGGCTGACACCGGCCCGTTCGGCGACGGCCCTGAGGGTGATGTCGGCGTGGGCGTGCCGGGCCAGGAGGTGGCGGGCCGCCTTCAGGATGTCGGCCCTGGTGGCCTCGGCGTCCCGGCGTGCGGGGGCGGCCTCCCGGCCGGCCGGCGTGGTCATGCCCGTCATGCTCCCTCCATCGCCCCGTCGCGCGCGCCCCGGGTGGCCCCGCGGGCGCGCCGGCCGCGGTCGGCGGGCTCGTCGCCCGGGATGGTCAGGGCCGCCGCGCAGGCCGCGAGGGCGATGGCGCCCGCCATCGCGAAGGCGAGGAGGTAGCCGTGCAGGGTGGGGACGGGTATGCCGCCGAGAGGGCTGGTGTGGTGGACGAGGACGGCGGCGACGGCCGCGCTGGAGACGGCCTGGCCGATGGTGCGCATGAGGACGTTGACGCCGTTGGCGGAGGCGGTCTGCGCGGCCGGGACGGCGCGCAGGATCAGGGTCGGCAGCGCCGAGTAGGCGAGCGTGGTGCCGGTCGCGACCACGGTGGCCCCCAGGATGATCATCCACAGGTCGCGGCTGTCGGCGATGCGCAGCGCGTAGCCGCAGGCGATGACGGCGGCGCCCAGGGCGAGCGTGATCCGGGGGCCGCGCGTGGCCGAGATGCGGGCCGACAGCGGCGAGAACAGCAGCATGGTGACGCCGCCGGGCAGGAGGCACAGTCCGGTGGCGACGATGGACAGGCCGAGGCCGTAGCCGGTGGCCTCGGGTGCCTGCACCAGCTGGGCGGTGACCAGCGAGTTGGCGTAGAAGGCGAACCCGGTCAGCAGGGCCGCCACATGGGACAGGCCCACCCGTGGCCGGGTGACCAGGCGCAGGTCGACCAGCGGCCGTGCGCTGCGCAGCTGCTGCCACCACCACAGCGCGAGGACGGCGACGGCGGCCAGGAACAGCCCGAGGACCCGTTCGCTCCCCCAGCCCCAGGTGCCGCCCTGGGAGACGCCCAGCAGCAGGCAGACCAGCCCGGCGGCGAGTCCCAGCGCGCCGAGGACGTCGAAGCGGCCGGGCTCGCGCACCGGGGACTCCCGGACCGCCCACCAGGTCGCCGTGACGCCGAGCGCACCGAGCGCGCTGGTCAGCCAGAACATCGTGTGCCAGTCGGCGTACTGCACGACCAGCGCGGCGAGCGGCAGCCCGAGGGCGGCGCCGATGCCGACGGTGGAACTCATCAGCGCCACCGCCGACCCCCGGCGTTCGGGCGGGAGTTCGTCACGCAGGATGCTGATGGAGAGCGGGACGACGGAGGCGGCGGCGCCCTGGAGCGCGCGGGCGGCGATGAGCACGCGGATGTCCGAGGACAGCGCGCACAGGACCGAGCCGACGGTCATCAGGGCGAGCGCGGAGGTGAGCACCCGGCGCTTGCCGTACATGTCGCCGGCCCGGCCGAGCACGGGGGTGAGGACGGCGCCGGCGAGCAGGGTCGCGGTGACCATCCAGGAGACGGCGGCCGGTGACGATCCGGTGAGCCGGGGCAGGTCCGGCAGGAGGGGTACGACCACGGTCTGCATGACCGCCATGAGGATGCCGCCCGACGCGAGCACCGGGATGGTGAGCCGGTCGCGCAGCCGGAGCGGCGTGCCGGTGCCGGGCGGCGGGGGTATGGCGGCTGGCTGGTCCATCGGGGCTCCTGCGGGCAGCACGGACGGCGAGGTGAATATGAATTCACCTTATCGGGTGAATGACTATTCACCAGCGTCTCGTCAGTCCCGGCGGGCCGTGGACCGGGCGTGCAGGGCGCGGGCGGCGCGGGGGCCGAGCCAGCGCTTGAGCCTGCGGAGCGCCTCCAGCCGTCCGGCCGCCCGGTCCAGGCCGTAGTACAGCTGCGGGGGGACGTACGGCAGCAGGGGCGAGTGGCGCTGGCCGAGCAGGGCGAACATCCGGTGCGGGGGCAGGTGGATGTAGCGGGGCAGGTTCTCGTACCACTGGGCGCTGTAGCGGGCCGCGCTCTGCACGGACAGCAGCTCGGCCTGGCGCCGGCGCTCGTAGGCGGCGAGGGCGTCGGGCAGGGCGGCGTGCTCCTTCAGGGCGCCGGCCAGGCACATGGCGTCCTCCAGGGCGAGGGTGGTGCCGGCGCCGATGGAATAGTGCGTGGTGTGGGCGGCGTCGCCGAGCAGGACGAGGCCGCCGTGGTGCCAGGTGCGGTTGGTGAGGGTGCGGAAGGTCAGCCAGGAGGCGCCGGGGCGGGCGATGAGGGGGTGGCCGTCGAGGACGCCGGCGAAGAGCTTCTCCAGCAGCACGAGGCCCTCGGACCGGTCCGCCCGGTCCAGGCCGAGGCCGGTGAAGGTCTCCGGGGAGCACTCGACGACACAGGTGCTGTGGCCGTCGCCGTAACCGTAGCCGTAGGCCCAGATCCAGCCGTGGCCGGTCTCGGTGAAGGCGAACGTGAAGGCGTCGAAGACCTTGGTGGTGCCGAGCCAGATGTAGTGGTTGCGGCCGGCGGTGATCCGGGTGCCGAAGTGCCCGGCGTGCCGGGTGCGCAGGGCGCTGTGGACGCCGTCGGCCGCGACGACGAGGTCGGCTGCGGCGGGCGGTTCGCCGATGGCGCTCTCGAATTCCAGGCGGACGCCGAGGGCGCGGGCCCGGCCGGCGAGCAGGTCGAGCAGCCGGTGGCGGCCGATGCCGAAGCCCTCGTCCCCGTGGTGGCGGGCCGCCAGGTCCCGGACGTGGGCGACACCCTCGTTCCAGCGGACCGAGTGCTCCTCGATCGCCCGCGCCGACTCGGGGTCGTGCGCCCGGAGCTTGTCGAGGAGGCCGCGCCAGTACGTCACGCCCCAGCCGTAGGTGGAGCCCTCGGGGTCGCGTTCGTGGACGGTGATGTCGTGGGAGGGGTCCTGCCGTTTGAGCAGGATGGCGAGGTACAGGCCCGCGGGCCCGCCTCCGACACAGACGACCTTCACGCGCGCACCCCTGACTGTCACCGGATGTGGTCGATCGGCACCGGACGGTAGCAGTCCGGCCGACCCGCTCGATCGCGTCAGCCTGGCGTGGTGAGCCGCGCCACTCGGACGGGCGGCCCCCGGAAAGGATCATCGGGAAGCCGGGTGCCCCGGCAAGGAATTCCCCGTTCCGCCGTGGATCGGCACCGGGGCACAGCAAGATCATCTTGGTTCAACTCTGCACGACATGTGGTTGATTGTCCGGATCACAGCCAACCCGTTCCGGGCGATTTCTTCCGTTCCCGTAACGCCCGATAGGCATGCGTCGTCACACTCCATCACTCCTGAGGAGGACCCGCATGCCCGGCATCACCCGGCGCCGTGCGCTCACCGCGGCAGCCGCCGTCGCCACGACGGCCACGGCCGCCACCCTCGTCGCGCCCGCCGCGTCCGCCGCCGGCCATCACGAACCGGCGGCACCCGAATCCTTCGACGAGGTCTACCAGGGCCGACGGATACAGGGCCGTCCGTCGAGCGACGGCGGACACCACCACGAACACGGCGGCGGCTACGCGGTGTTCGTCGACGGCGTGCAGCTTCACGTGATGCGCAACGCCGACGGCAGCTGGATCAGCGTCGTCAGCCACTACGCCCCGGTGCCCACCCCGCGCGCCGCCGCCCGGGCCGCGGTGGACGAGCTCCAGGGCTCCGCGCTGCTGCCGCTCCCCGCCAACTGACCGCCCCCGCACGAAAATCCGGAGCACCCCGCACCATGACGGTACGCAAGAACCAGGCCGCCCTGACCGCCGACGAGAAGCGGCGGTTCGTCGCCGCCGTCCTCGAACTCAAGCGCGCGGGACGCTACGACGACTTCGTCCGCACGCACAACGAGTTCATCATGGCGGACACCGACACCGGCGAGCGGACCGGCCACCGCTCGCCCTCCTTCCTGCCCTGGCACCGCAGATTCCTGCTCGACTTCGAGCAGGCGCTCCAGTCCGTGGACCCCACGGTCGCCCTGCCGTACTGGGACTGGAGCACCGACCGCACGGTGCGCGCCTCCCTGTGGGCGCCGGACTTCCTCGGCGGCACCGGGCGCAGCACCGACGGCCGGGTGATGGACGGCCCGTTCGCCGCGTCCGCCGGGAACTGGCCGGTCGACGTGCGGGTGGACGGCCGTACCTTCCTGCGCCGTTCGCTCGGCACGGCCGTGCGCGAGCTGCCGACCCGTGCCGAGGTCGAATCGGTGCTGTCCATGGCGACGTACGACATGGCGCCGTACAACAGCGCCTCGGACGGCTTCCGCAACCACCTGGAGGGCTGGCGCGGGGTCAACCTGCACAACCGGGTCCACGTCTGGGTCGGCGGGCAGATGGCCACCGGGGTCTCCCCCAACGACCCGGTGTTCTGGCTCCACCACGCCTACATCGACAAGCTGTGGGCGGAGTGGCAGCGACGCCACCCGGGCGCCGGCTACGCGCCGGCGGGCGGCACGCCGGACGTGGTGGATCTGAACGAGACCATGAAGCCGTGGAACACCGTGCGCCCGGCGGACCTGCTGGACCACACCGCGTTCTACACGTTCGACGCCTGATCAGGACCCGGCGGTACGGCACTCCGGATGGCCCCAGCCCTGCGCGTTCTTGGCGATCTGCTCGCCGGCCGCGTAGGACCGGCCGCACGGGCAGCGGCCGGGGAACTTGGCCTTGATGGTGCGGGCGGACGCGGCGCCGCCGCCGGTGCGGCGGGGCGTCTTCCGGCGCGGCGCCCCGGCCGCCACCGGGGTGTCCGGCGACGGCGGGGGTTGCGGCGAACCCAGCTCGCTGCCGGCGGGCTCCTGCACGACGGCCGCCTGGCTGGCCGCGCGGTCGGCGAAGTCGTTCAACGGGTCGCCGTCGGCCTGGTGGGCGGGCACGTAGCGGAACTCCACGGACCGGCCGCCGAGGAGTTCGTCGATGCGGACGACCAGGTCCTGGTTGGCGACGGGCTTGCCGGCGGCGGTCTTCCAGCCGTTGCGCTTCCAGCCGGGCAGCCAGGTGGTGACGGCCTTCATCGCGTACTGGGAGTCCATGCGGATCTCCAGCGGCACATCCGGGTCGACGGCCGAGAGCAGCCGCTCCAGCGCGGTGAGTTCGGCGACGTTGTTGGTGGCCCGGCCGAGCGGGCCCGCCGCCCAGCCGACGGGGGTCCGCTCGTCGTCGTCCGAGATCACCCACGCCCATCCGGCCGGTCCGGGGTTGCCCTTCGAAGCCCCGTCGCACGCGGCCACCACACGTTCACGCATGCACACGATCATGCCATGGCCGCGTAGTCGGCCGGGCGGGGTCCCCTCAGACGTCCCTGGTCTCCGGCATCCCGCCCTCGGTGGTCGTGACGTCGATCACCGAGAAGTGGGCGCCCTGGGGATCACTGAGCGCGGCGAACCGGCCGAAGGGGCTGCTCATCGGGCCGAAGCGGACGACCGCGCCGAGCCCGGTGGCCCGGGCAACGGCCGCGTCGCAGTCGTCCACGGTGAAGTACACGTTGATGTACGAGGGCACCTCGGGCGGGAAGTCGTCGGTCATCCGCATCCGGCCGAGAACGGTGTCCTCACCGACCTCGTACAACCGGAAATCGATCGCGTCGTCCTCGATCTCCTTCATCCGGTACGGGAAGACGGCGGACAGGAAGGCGTCCGCCCGCTCGGGTTCCCGGGTGAAGACCTCCGCCCAGCAGTAGGCGCCGGGCGTGGCCGTCGCCTCGAAACCCTCGTGCCTGCCGGCCTGCCACACACCGAACACGGCTCCGCTGGGCTCCCGGCCCAGGCACATCGTGCCGAGGTCGCCGACCCGCATCGGCTCCATCAGGACCTCGCCGCCGTTGTGCCGGATCCGCTCCGCGGTGGCGGCGGCGTCCGGCGAGGCGAGGTACAGGCACCACTGCGACTGGCCCTCCTGGCCGGGCATCGGCGGGACCACGGCGGCCACCGCCCTGCCGTCCGCGTAGGCCTGCGTGTAGTTGCCGTACTCCGACGCCGACTCGCCGAAGGTCCAGCCGAGCACGTCGGCGTAGAACCGCTTGGCACCCTCGATGTCACTGAACATCGCATCGGCCCAACAGGGCGTTCCCTCGGGCTGCACGGCCATGGTCGCGACCCTCCTGGTGTGATGTGTCCCGGTTGTTCACGCTAGCCATGCGGGGCCGGGGCCGCGCGCCGAACCGGGCGGGGTCCGACCGGCCCTGCCGGCCCCGGGCGGAGTCCCGCTACTCCCCCGCGTACGCCTTCTCCAGCGCGGCGGCGTCCAGCTTGCCCATGGCCATCATGGCCCGGGTGGCACGCGCGGCCTTCTCCGGATCCGGGTCACCGACCATGTCGAGCAGCCGGGCGTAGACCACCTGCCAGGAGACGCCGTACCGGTCCTTGAGCCAGCCGCAGGGGCCGCCCTCGCCGCCGTTCTCGGTGAGCTTCGTCCAGTAGTGGTCGATCTCCCGCTGGTCGGAGCAGAGGATCTGGAAGGAGACCGCCTCGGTGAAGCGGAACTGCGGGCCGCCGTTGAGCGCGAGGAACCTCTGGCCGTTGGCCGTGAATTCCACGGTCAGCACGGACCCGGCCGCGCCGGGCCCCGCCTCGGTGTGGCGCACTACGCGACCGACGCTTGAGTCTTCGAACACGGACACGTAGTGGTGCGCGGCCTCCTCCGCCTGGCCGTCGAACCAGAGACACGTGACGAAACCGTCGGTGGTCATGAGTACCTCCTGGGGCGTGGAACGCGGTCACCGGTGCAGACCGCCGCCCGCCGCGAAACTCATCGGCCGGCCCGGTCAGGCCGCCAGGCACAGGCCCCGGTGCGACAGCTGCGTCCGGTGCGGCGCGGCAGCCGGCCGTCGGTGCGGGGCCGGGCGCCGGGCCGGCACCGCGCGGGCCGGCTCGCCGTGGACCAACTCGCCGTGGACCAGCGACAGCAGGTCGCCGAGCCCCAGACCGAGCGCGTGGGCCGCGGCGGCGAGCACCTCGGAGGAGGCCTCCTTGCGGCCACGCTCGACCTCGGACAGGTAGGGCAGCGAGATCCGGGCCGCGTCGGCCACTTCCCTGAGCGTGCGGCGCTGGGCCCGCCGCTCCCGGCGCAGCACCGCGCCGACCAGATCGCGCCACAGCGGCTCCCGTGGCGTCGACTGCGGCACGTCCGTCGGGGCGGGCACCGGCCGCCGGGCGGCCTCCCGGGCTTCTTCGCTCACCTGGCTGCTCATCCCGTCAGCCTAGGAGCGGTGCGTTCCCGGGCAAGGGCCGGGCGTTCCGCCCTGAGGGAAATGCCGGGCGCACGTCGGCGGACCGACTGTTTCACGCCAGTACGGCCGGACGGGTGCATGCACGGGGTCATCGAGGGTACCCGCAGGGTGAAGAGTTCCACGGGCACGCATGACTCTCCGTATACGGGGTAGCCGACCAGGCACATTCATGGACGGGGTCGGGCACACAGAGGCCCCCGAGGCAGACGTCGCACTGACTTTCGTGGGAGAGGGCAATGAAGACCGCCGCCGGGATCCGATCACAGGCAGAGGTCGCCGAGAGGACCGAGCAGGACAGGACGGCCGGGAATTCACTGCCTGGGATCGCGGACCCGGGGTCCGTCGCCCCGCGCGACGCACGGGAGCTGTCCCGCCAGTTCTTCCGTCGGCTCGCCGAGCTGGAGGAGGGCACGCGCGAGCACCAGTACGCGCGCAACACCCTCATCGAGATGAACATGTCCCTGGTGCGGTTCGCCGCCGGACGGTTCCGGAGCCGCGGCGACGACATGGACGACATCGTCCAGACGGGCATGATCGGACTGATCAAGGCCATCGACCGGTTCGAGCTGTCCCGCGAGGTCGAGTTCACCTCCTTCGCCCTGCCGTACATCGTGGGCGAGATCAAGCGGTTCTTCCGTGACACCACCTGGGCGGTCCACGTGCCGCGCCGGCTCCAGGAACTGCGGGTGGAGCTGGCCAAGGCCCGCGAGGAGCTGTCCAGCCGGCTGGACCGGGACCCGACGGTCGCCGAACTGGCCACCCTGATGAACATCTCCCCCGCCGAGGTCGTCGAGGCCCAGATCGCCTCCAACGGCTACAACTCCGCCTCCCTGGACGCCGCGCTCACCGGCGACGGCCCCGAGGACGGCGAGGCCGTGCTCGCCGACTTCATCGGCGTGGAGGAGGAGGGGCTGCGGCTCGTCGAGGACTTCCACGCGCTGGCCCCGCTGATGGCGGAGCTGAGCGACCGCGACCGGCAGATCCTCCACATGCGGTTCGTCGAGGAGGCCACCCAGGCGGAGATCGGCGAGCGGCTCGGCTGCTCCCAGATGCACGTCTCCCGGCTGATCAAGCGGATCATCGCCCGGCTGCGCCAGGGCATGCTCGGCGAACTGGGCTGTGCCTGACCTGCCCCTGACCCGGAGCGGCGGCGTGCGTGCCCGGAGCGCCGCCGAGGTCAGCGTGCGAGTTCGAAACGGGCACGCACCCGCTTGCCGACCGGTACGCGTTCCACGGTGACCTCCGAGGCCAGGGCGTGCACGATCTCCAGACCGTGCCGTCCGACACGCTGCGGGTCCCTGGGGTAGCGGCGGGGCAGGGCGGTGCTGCTGTCGTACACGGACACCGCGACCGCGCTGTTCGTGCCCTCCAGCTCCAAGATGTAAGGGCCGCTGCTGTGCCGGTCCGCGTTGGTCACCAGCTCGCTCACCACCAGGAGCAGCTCACCGTCCGCGCGGCTGTCGGCCGGGGCACACCATTCGGTCCGCAGCTGCTGGAGGAACCGGGCAGCGAACGCGCGCGCCTCAGCGATGCATCCGGGTTCGCCGGTGTAGTGGGCCGCGCGTCGCAACGGCTCCACGGGTACGTCGAAGCCAGTCGGTATCACTGCCCCGCCCAGGTGCTCGGTCATGCTGTCTCTCTCGAAAAAGCCCGGTACGGCCGGTGTCGCACCAGTCCTCGTACCCCGAGCCCGGCCCGCCAGTCCACCGTATGCGTATCCCCACCGCGCACGGTGGCCGGGGTCGGACTGTACTCCGAAAGAGGAGAACCGCGACCGCTCAGGACTGCGGAGCGTTCTGCTGGTCCTGCTGATTCTGCTGGTCCTGCTGGTTCTGGTCCTGCCGGCCGGGGCTCTGCCCGGGCTGTTCCGGCTGCTGGGAGGTCCGGTCCGACTGCCCGGGCTTCTCGGACGCCGGCTCGGAGCCACCCGTGGACGGGGGCTCGGCGGAGGAGTTCTCCGCCGGCGACGAGCCCTGTGACGGTTCCGACGACTTGCCGGACGGCGCCTCCTTCGAGGGTGACGACTTCTCCGACGACGGCTCGGGGGACGACTTGGAGGAGTCGGACGACGACGGCTTCAGGAACTCCGACGACGGCGACTTGGAGGACGACGGCTCCGAGGACTCCGACGACGACTTCGAGGACTTCGAGGGCTTGGACGGCTCGGACGACGACTTCGAGGACTCCGACGACTTGGACGGCTCGGACGACGACTTCGAGGACTCCGACGACTTGGACGGCTCGGACGACGAGGACGACGACTTGGACGGCTCGGACGACGAGGACGACGACTTCGAGGGCTTGGACGGCTCGGACGACGGCTTCGAGGACTCCGACGGCTTGGACGACTGGGACGACTGGGACGACGACGGCGAGGTGGACCTCGGCGGGATGGTCGTGACCGAGGTCGACGGGCAGGACTTCGACGAGGAATCCGGCTTGCCGGTCGTCCCCGGGGTCATCGGGCAGGGCGTCGGCCGGCTCCAGGGGTGCGGGTGCGTCGGCGGCGCGGTGCGCTGGTCGTGGCGGCCGTGCGTGTCACCGCGGTGGCGGCGCAGCCACTCGTCGTGGTGCGGGTCGTAGATCACGAAGGTCTTGACGACCGCCGGCGCCGGTGTCACCACGACCACGTTCGAGGGCCGGTACGCCGGCCAGCTGTGCCCCACCACGTCCGGGGTGCTGCGCTGGACGACCGGCGAGGCCAGCGGGTTGCCGCAGGCGCAGCGCACCCGGGGCATTCCGTGCCCGTCGACCAGGACGGCGGTACCGGCCTGGAGGACGGACTGGTAGCTGGTGGCGGCGCCGTCGCGGTAGCCATGGTTGGTCACCCAGGTGTCCGTGCGCAGCTGCACCGGGGTGAGCGAGCGCAGGTAGGCGGGGACGTCGGAGGGCCGGACGCCGACCGTCTCGGCGAACGCCCGGTTCTTGCCCTGGTCCGCCCGGAGGTACCGGATCTGCTTCTCCACGTCGCAGCTGGCCGTCTGCCGGGTGCCGCCGTACAGCCCCGCGGCCCCGCCCTGCACACCGCGGACCTGGTCGGCCACCCCGGCGGTCGCGGTGGGGGCGGACGAAGCCGGCGGAGCGGCGACCACCTGTGCGGTCGACCGGGTGAAGGGATCCTCGCCCGCGCTGCCGGCGGACTGGAGGAAGATCTTGCCGGCCTTGGCGGAGGAGCCGCCGCCGCCCGGACGGGTGAAGACCAGGGCGAGCGCCACGGCGGCCACCAGGGCAGCGGTGAGGGCTGCCACCCGGGGCACCGACTTCCACCAGGGCCCGTGCGGCTCCCCGGCGCCCGAGCCGCCGGTCGGCGGCTGCGCGGGCGGCGGCCCCGAGGGGGGCCGGGAGGAACCCGACAGGGGGCCGGACGGGGGTCCTGAGGGCCGGCCGGATGACGGAGGTTCGACGCTCACGAGCCCTTCTTCCCGTCGCACACGCGCGGCTTTGCCGAGATGAATCCGTCACGATCCGTGTGGTGCATTCGGGTGCACTTTGTTCCATTGTGTGCCGCGGTACCGTACGGCCCGCAAGCCGGCGCCGACGGCTCGTCCGGGGGGCGGGGAGCACGGCGACTGCTTAGCGTGGCAAGGGTGAGCCCTCCGACCGTCCTCGCCCGGCCCGCCGCCCGCCACGGCTGGGCGCAGGCCGTGGCCGCGGTGCTGACCGGGCTGGCCGTCATGGTCCTGGTGGCGGCGCTGGGGCTGTGGGCGGCCGGTGCCTCGGGGCTGCCGGCCGGCGCGTTCCCGCGGGTGGTGGCCGCGACCGTGGTCACGGCGGTCGGCGGCAGCCTGGACGTGTCGGGCGACGCCGGCGTGTTCGCCGAGTCGCGGGCCGGTCTCACCGTGCTGCCGCTGTCGGTGACGCTCGCCGGTGCCCTGGTGCTCGGCGACGGTTTCCTGCGCCCCCTCAGGCACCGGGCGGTGGCCTCGGCCGGGGAGCTGGCGGGCTGGGCGGCCCGGATCGCGGTGCTGTGGCTGGCGGCGCTGACCGGCCTGGCCTTCGCCGCCCGGCAGACCTTCGCCGTGGACGCGGCCGGCGGCGCCCTCGGTGACCTGTCCGGCCTGCTCGACGCCTCACCGAGGGTCGGCTTCACCACGGATGTTCCGCTGACCGTGCTGTTCGGCCTGCTGTGGCTGGCCGGTGTGCTGGTGCTGGCCCTGCTGGTCGCGCGCGGGGCTCCGCTGCCGGGGCGGCTGCTGCGCTTCCAGGAGTCGGTGCGTCCGGCGGCGCACGCGATGGTGGTCCTGCTCCTCGCGTGCGTCGCCCTCGGGCTCGGCACCGCACTGGTCGCGGCGGCCACGCGCGGGCACGCCCCCGCGACCTTCGCGCTGATCCTGCTCGGTCTGCCCAACGTGTCCTGGGTGGGCCTGACCGTGGGACTCGGCGCGACCTGGGACGGCCGCGTGGACGGCCCGTTCGGTCTGCCGATGCCGCACGTCCTGGACCGGATCCTGCGTGCCCCGCGCACCTCGGCGCTGAACATGCGCTCACTCACCGACTACGACGGCCGGATGTGGTGGCTGGTGGTCGCCGCCGCCGTCCTGCTGCTCGCCGTGGCCTTCCTGACGGCCGTGCGCTCCCCGGCCCGCGTCCGGCTCTGGCAGCACGCCGTGCACCTGGCCGTCGCGCTGGCCCTGACGGTCCTGATGATCTGCCTGACGTGCCGTGTCTCGGCGCACTTCGGGCTCTCCCTGCTCGGCATCGGCGATCTGGGCGGCGGCCTGTCGGGAGAGTTGTTCCTCATGCCCCGGCTGTGGCAGACGGTGGGCCTGGGCGCGCTGTGGGGTCTGCTGGCCGGCTTCCTGGGCGGCCTGCTGGCCCGCCGGGTGCACCGCGGGGGCCGCGTGGAAGTCCCCTCCCGGTCCGGCTAGACCCGGAACACCGGCGCGGCCCAGCGCGGGGGGCGCAGGACCTCGGCGGGCGGCGCGCGACCGGGCTCGGTGCTCCCACGGCCGATCACCGGCCCGACCGGCCCGGCGGTCACGGGCGCGCGGGGCACGGACCCGGGGATCACGGACCCGGAGGCCGAGGGTCCGGAAGCTGAGGGTCCGGAAGCTGAGGGTCCGGAAGCTGAGGGTCCGGAGGTTGTGGAAGTCGGGGTGATGGATCTGGGCGGCTTGGGTCCGGGGGGCGCGGGTGCTGGGGTCATGGTGGCGCGCAGGGCTGCGACGAAGTCGCGGCAGGTCTCGTAGCGGGCGTCCGGGCTCTTGGCCAGGGCTCTGGCGAAGACGGGGTCGACGGCCGGGGCGGTACCGGGGCGGGTCTCGCTCGGTGGGGGCGGCTCGTCGTACTGGTGGGCCCACAGCAGGGCCATGTCGTCCTCGCGCTGGAAGGGCGGACGGCCGGTGAGGATCTCGTGGACGACGCAGGCGAGGCCGTAGACGTCGCAGCGGCCGTCGACCGGGCGCCCGGAGATCTGCTCGGGGGAGACGTAGTCGAGGGTGCCGACGAACTGGCCGACACTGGTGAAGCCGGTCAGGGACAGGGACTTCTTGGTCAGCCCGAAGTCGGTGAGGTACACGTGCTCGGGGTGGTCGCTGTCGGCGCCCTGGGCGACCAGGATGTTGCCGGGTTTCACGTCGCGGTGGACCAGGCCGTGCCCGTGGGCGGCGTCGAGTGCGGAGGCGACCTGCGCGCTGATCCGTACGGCGTCCGGCAGCGACAGCGGTCCGCGCGCGTCGAGGAGATGGCGCAGGTCGCTGCCGGGGACGTAGCGCATGGCGATGTAGAGCACCCCGTCGGTCTCGCCCGCCTCGAAGACCGGCACGATGTGCGGATGGTCGATCGCGGCGGCCACCTGTGACTCGTGGGTGAACCGCTTGCGGAAGGTGTCGTTGCGGGCCAGTTCCGGGGCGAGCAGTTTGAGGGCGACCGTGCGGTCCAGGCGCAGGTCGCGGGCGCGGTAGACGACGGCCATGCCACCGCGGCCGATCTCGCTCTCGATCAGGTAGCCCGCCACCCTGCGGCCGATCAGTTCCGAGGGGCGGCCGGAGAACAGGCTGCTCCGGTTCGCCATCAGCGCTCACCTTCGGGCGCGACCAGCCGGGTCGGCGCGTGCCCGGTGTCGTCCGCGCCGGTGACCGCCCGGTCGGTGGCGTAGGTGTTCAGCAGCCGTCCGTCGCCGTACACCCACCGCCCCTCCCGCGGGTCGTACAGCCACATGGACTCCCCGTCGATGACGATCCCGATGCGCAGGCCCTCGGTGCGGGTGCCGAAGGCCTCGCCGTCCAGGCCGCCCGCCGCCAGCGCCTCCACCGCGGCCCGGTAGTCGCCGAGCGCCTGCTCGGCGCGGGCCAGCAGAGGCCGCGGATCGGCGGTGCCGTCCGGGCCGCCGGCCGCGGGCGGGTCCTCGGGTACGGCGACCAGCCGGCGGCCGTCGACCCAGGCGCCCCAGCCGTTGGCGCAGCGGATGTGTCCCCAGTCGCCGCTCCGCTCCACGAGCTGCACCGGCAGCAGCGGGTCCAGCGGCATGGTGGGCCGGGCCGGGTCCGGGGCCTCCCAGGCGGGCAGGCCGCGTGGGGGGATGACGTGCGTGGGCCGGAATCCGGGCGGGGGCGGGGTCATCGGGGGGTGCACCTACTTCCGCATCACGGCCGGCTCCTGCCGGCGCAGCAGCCGGGCGACCGCGAACCCGCAGAGCGCGGACAGCACCAGCAGCATGCCCAGGTCGAGCAGCCAGCTGCCCGGCGTGTGCCGGAGCAGGGGGTCGGCAGCCTGGGCGGGGGACATGATCCGGGCCGGTCCGAGAGTGCCGGCCATGGCGCCGAACGCCCAGCGGGAGGGGACGAGCCAGGACAGCTGGCCGAGACCGGGCGTGCCGTTCAGGTGGAGCAGGGCGCCGCAGAAGACGACCTGGACGATGGCGAGCAGCACCAGCAGCGGCATCGTCACCTCCTCCTTGGGCACCAGCGCGGAGACGACCAGGCCCAGCATCATCGCCGTGAACGCCAGCAGGGCGACGGCCAGGGTGATCTCGGCGAGCGGCGGCAGCAGGACGCCCGTGCCGCCGGGAGGGTTCAGGCCGATGCCGAGCAGGGCGACCAGGGTGAGTACGACGGCCTGGACGACCGTGACCGTGCCGAGCACCACCACCTTGGACAGCAGGTAGGCGGATCTGGACAGGCCGACGGCGCGTTCCCGCCGGTAGACGACGCGTTCCTTGACCAGTTCGCGCACCGCGTTGGCGGCGCCGGTGAGCACGGCGCCGACGCACAGGATGAGCAGCACGTTGGTGGCGGTCTTCTGGGTGAGTGCGCCTTCGCTCAGGGCGCGGGCCATGGCGCCCATCACGAACGGCAGGGCGATCATGACGAACAGGAAGGTGCGGTCGGCGCTCAGGACGGCCGTGTACCGGCGGACCAGGGTGCCGAGCTGGGCGCTCCGGCTGCGCGGGCGGGGCGGCGGCGCCGGGGTGCGGGGGGCCGGGCCGGGATGGTGGGGCTGGGCGGTGGCCTCGGTGACGTAGCGGCGGTGCAGCGGCGACTCGCGGTACTCCCTGGCCCAGTCCCGGTCCGGGTCGCGGTCGAACGCCTCGAAGGCCTCGGGCCACTGGTGCGTGCCGAAGAAGGCGAGGGTGTCGCCGGGCGGCCCGTAGTAGGCCACTCTGCCGCCCGGGGCGAGGACCAGGAGCCGGTCGCAGACGTCGAGGCTGAGGACGCTGTGGGTGACCACGATGACCGTGCGGCCGTCGTCGGCGAGGCCGCGCAGCATGTGCATCACCGAGCGGTCCATGCCGGGGTCCAGGCCGGAGGTCGGCTCGTCCAGGAAGAGCAGGGACGGCTTGGTGAGCAGTTCCAGGGCCACACTGACGCGTTTGCGCTGCCCGCCGGAGAGGCTGTGCACGGGCTGGCCGGCGCGCTGCTCCAGGCCCAGTTCCCGCATGACCTCGTCCACCCGGGCGCGCCGCTCGCTCGGGGCGGTGTCCTCGGGGAAGCGCAGCTCGGCGGCGTAGCCGAGGGCGGCGCGGACGGTGAGCTGGGGGTGCAGGATGTCGTCCTGCGGGACCAGGCCGATGCGCTGGCGCAGTTCCGCGTAGGCGCGGTACAGGTCGCGGCCGTCGTACAGGACGGTGCCGCGGTCGGCGGGGCGCTGCCCGGTCAGGGCGCCCAGCAGCGTGGACTTTCCGGCCCCGCTCGGTCCGACGACGGCGAGCAGGCACTTCTCCCCCACCGGGAACGACACGTTGTCCAGCAGGACCTTGCGGCCGCGGTCGACGGTGACGGTGAGGTCCTGCACGTCGAGGGAGACCACGCCGGTGTCGACGTACTCCTGGAGTGCGCCGCCGACCAGGGAGAACGCGGAGTGGCCGATGCCGATGATGTCGCCGGGAACGACGGGGGCGCGGGTGACGGGCCGGCCGTTGAGGTAGGTGCCGTTGTGGCTGCCCAGGTCGGCGATCTCGTACGTGCCGTCCGGGAGGGCGCGCAGTTCGGCGTGGCGGCGGGAGACGATCAGGTCGTGCACGACCTGGTCGTTGTCGGGGGCCCGGCCGATGCGGATGGTGCGCTCGGACAGCGGGCGGACGCCGGCGGGCCGGCGGAAGGTGCCGGTCAGCTCGGGCAGGGACACGGCGGAGGGACGGTCCGGGTCGGGTTCCCGGGGGCGGACCAGGTGGGCCCGGGGGCCGTCGGCGGGGTTGCCGAAGCGGATCTCGTCGCCGGGCCGGATCCCGCACTCCTGGACCCGGCGGCCGTCTGCGTAGGTGCCGTTGGTGCTGTGCTCGTCGGCCAGGGTCCAGTGGCCGTCGTCGGCCCGCAGGACTGCGTGGTGCCATGAGACCCGGGCATCGTCGAGGACGATGTCGCTCAACGGGTCGCGTCCGACGTGGTAGTCGTGGCCCGGGCTCATCACCGTGGAGCCGGTGTCGGTCTCCAGGACGATGTCGGGCGCCGTCGGACCGACCGGCCGCTCCGCCATGACCCGAATTCTACCGATCCACCCACGCGAGCGCCCCCCGGCACGGTGTGTCCGAGGGCCACGGACACGTGTCAGGCGACGGGCAGGACGAGGCCCGGACTGGCGCGCTGCATCCGCAGCGCGTCGACGGACTCGGCGAGCAGTTCGTACTCCGTGGTGTCGTCGCTCGCGGCGATCCGGACCAGCCGGCCGTCCGCCAGTTCGTCGGCGGCCCGCTCCTGCCGGGCGTCGTCGGCGCACCAGGACCGCAGCAGCGCCGGGACATCGGCCACCGTGGCCGCGACCGGCACCAGCGCGCCCGCGGGGAAGGCGGGGTCCTGCGGGCTCGGGTCGAGCCGCTCGGCGATCCAGGACGCCCGGTCCCGCAGCCACCACAGCGCCAGCGCCAGCGTCGGCGCCCGATAGGTGCCGAGCGGTACGCCGATGCGCCGCCCGTCACAAACGCCGTACGCCGTGACATGGCACAGGAACTCGTCGTGCACGTCTCACTCCCCGGTCGCCTCGCTGACTGCCGGTCAGGCCTCTCGCTCCCCGTGCGGCTCCCTGTGCGTGAAGTGCCCCCTGACCTTCGAGTATCGCCACTCCCAAAACACTGTCACCATGCCTTTCCGGCCAGTCTGTTGGCATATTCACCGCCCGTTCTGGCCGGAATGAACCGGGCTGTACGGCGGCGACGGGATGACCCCGGAGGTAATCGACCCCTCCCCCGGTCGCGCGGCATGGTGGTCACACCGGATCGGCGAACGCCGCATCCGGGGCCTGACCAGTACAGACGACTCCGATGGAGGATGTTTCGCCATGACCGTGCACACCGACCGTCACGAGAACGCCGCCACCCGTTACTTCGAGGCCTGGAACGCCACCGGGCCGGAGGCCGTCGAGAAGGCCGTCGCCACCGCGTGGGCCGTGGACGGCGGCTACACCGACCCTCTCGCGGATGTCCGCGGGCACGAGCAGATCGCGGCCGTGATCGCGGCGGCCCACGCGCAGTTCCCCGGCCACGTGTTCCGCCCGCTCGGACCGGTCGACGGCCACCACGACACCGCGCGCTTCGCCTGGGAACTGGTGAACGAGGCCGACGGCTCGGCGCCGGTGGCCGGGTTCGACGTGGTCACCCTGGACGACGAGGGCCGCATCCGGCAGGTCCTGGGGTTCCTGGACCGGGTGCCGGCGGCGGCCTGACGGCACCGGCGCACGGAAACGGCCCGCACCGGCGGGGCCGGTGCGGGCCGGTGCGCGGGGCGGCATACGGTGGGTGCGGGCCGCGTACGGCGGACCGCCGGGCCGGGCGGGTCCGCCGGGAGGGCGAGCGGCGGCGCCTGCGCGCGAGCGGTCGGGCCGTCGCCGCGGCCCTCCCCCGCCCTCGCCACGGCCTCGCTACGGCCTCGCTACGGCCTCGCTACGGCCGGACGATCGCGCTACGGACTACGGCCGGACGATCGCGTCGATCCGCGCCAGTTCCTCCGCGTCGAAGTCCAGGTTCCGGATGGCGCCGACGCTGTCCTCCAGCTGCCGCGGGCTGCTCGCGCCGACCAGCGCGGAGGTGACCCGGCCGCCGCGCAGCACCCAGGCCAGGGCGAGCTGGGCCAGGGTCTGCCCGCGGGAGGTGGCGATCTCGTCCAGCGCGCGCAGCCGGGCGACGAGGTCCTCGGTGACCGCGTCGGAGTTCAGGAAGGGGCTGTCGCTCGCGGCCCGGGAGTCCTCGGGGATGCCGTCGAGGTAGCGGCCGGTGAGCAGGCCCTGCTCCAGCGGGGAGTACGCGATGGAGCCGGCCTGGATCTCGTCCAGGGCGTCGAGCAGGCCCTCGTCCTCGGGGCGCCGGTCGAGCATCGAGTAGCGCGGCTGGTGGATGAGGAGCGGGGTGCCGAGGCCGGCCAGGATGCGGGCGGCCTCGCGGGTCTGTTCCGCGGAGTAGTTGGAGATGCCGACGTAGAGCGCCTTGCCCTGCTGCACCGCCGTGTGCAGAGCGCCCATCGTCTCCTCGAGCGGAGTGTCCGGGTCGGGGCGGTGCGAGTAGAAGATGTCGACGTGGTCCAGGCCCAGGCGGGTCAGGCTCTGGTCCAGCGAGGACAGCACGTACTTGCGCGAGCCCCACTCGCCGTACGGGCCGGGCCACATCAGATAGCCGGCCTTGGTGGAGATCACCAGCTCGTCGCGGTACGGCGCGAAGTCCGCCCGGAGGGCCTCGCCGAGCGCGGACTCGGCGGCGCCGGGCGGCGGGCCGTAGTTGTTGGCCAGGTCGAAGTGGGTGACGCCGAGGTCGAAGGCCCGGCGCAGGATGGCGCGCTGGGTCTCGACGGGACGGTCGGGCCCGAAGTTGTGCCACAGGCCGAGCGACAGCGCGGGAAGCTTCAGGCCGCTGCGTCCGGTGCGCCGGTAGGGCATGTCGGCGTAACGGTCGGGGTGTGCGGTGTACAACGCGACTCCAGAGGGGTTGGCACACGATCTACCGGCTCCCACTCTTCCCCGGGCCCCGGGCAGCGGTCCAACAGAAGAATCCGATGGGATTCAGCGGTTAGGCTGCTCAATCATGGAACTGCGCCATCTCCAGCACTTCGTCGCGGTCGCCGAGGACCAGCATTTCACCCGGGCCGCCGAACGTCTGATGGTGTCCCAGTCGGGTCTGTCGGCGTCGATCAGGGCACTGGAGCGGGAGCTGCGGGCGCCGCTGTTCGTGCGCACCACCCGCCGGGTGACCCTGACGGAGGCCGGGCGCGCGCTGCTGGCGGAGGCCGAGCGGATCCTGGCCCAGGTGCGCTCCGCGCACGAGGCGGTGGCGGCGGTGCAGGGCGTGCTGCGCGGCACGCTGGCGCTCGGCACCGAGCAGTGCATCGCCGGGGTGCACGTGGCCGGGCTGCTCGCCGCCTTCCGGGGCCGGCACCCCGACGTGGAGATCCGGCTGCGGCAGGCCGGCTCGGGCGCGCTGGCCGAGGAGGTCGCGGCCGGACGGCTCGACCTGGCCTTCGCCTACCGCACCCAGGCCGACACCGACCAGCTGCGTTCGGTGTCCCTGACCAGCGAGCCGATGACCGTGCTGTGCCATCCCAGTCACCGGCTCGCCTCGGCCGGGGCCCTGCTGGGCCCCGACGACCTCGCCGGGGAGGTCTTCGTCGACTTCCACCCCGACTGGGGACCGCGCCGCACCACCGACACCGCGTTCGCCGCGGCCGGGGTCCGGCGCACGGTCGCGCTGGAGGTCAACGACGTGCACAGTCTGCTGGACCTGGTGGACGAGAACCTCGGGGTCGCCGTCGTCCCCCGGCACTTCCGGCACAAGCGCCCGGCGCTCGCCGCGCTGCCGCTCAAGGGCGTGGGCGACACGCGGTACGAGACCGTCGCGCTGCTGCCGCCGGAGGGGGCCACCAGTCCCGCCGCCCGCGCCCTGGTCACCCTCCTGGAGACGGGCGACCTGGCGTGTGCGCCGGGACGAGCCCCGGCCGGGACGAGCGGTTGACCGGCTGCGCGGCTGACCGGGCAGACCGGGCGGTCACGGAAGCGGGAATCGGCACGCGCGGACGGCGGTCCTTTGCGAGGGTGGACGGTATGCATGCCAAGGACATCCTCATCGACGGCTACGGCCGCATCCAGGAAGAAGTCCATGCCGTCCTCGACGGTCTCGGGCCGGACGGGCTGCACCACCGGCCGGCCCCGGACGCCAACACCATCGCCTGGCTCGTCTGGCACCTGACCCGGGTGCAGGACGACCACGTCGCAGACGCCTTCGGTCTCGACCAGGTGTGGCTCTCCCAGGACTGGGAGAAGCGGTTCGGCCTCGGTCTGCCCCGGCAGGACACCGGCTACGGGCACAGCCCCGCCGAGGTCGCGAAGGTACGGGTGGAGTCGGCCGGGCTGCTCACCGGCTACTACGACGCCGTCCACGGGCAGACCCTCGACGCCCTGCGTTCCGTGGCCGCCAAGGACCTGGAACGGGTCGTGGACGAGCGCTGGGACCCCCCGGTCACGCTGGGGACCCGCCTGGTGAGCGTCCTGTCCGACGATCTCCAGCACGTCGGACAGGCCGCCTACCTCAGAGGGCTGCTTCAGAGCGCGGCGGCGTAGCCCGGCAGGACCACGTCCTCGATGAGGGCCTTGCGCTCGTCGTAGGGGATGAACGCGCTCTTGAGGGCGTTCACCGTGACGGTGCGCAGATCCTCGACGCTCCAGCCCGCCTGCTCGACCAGCAGGGCCATCTCACGGGTCATCGTCGTACCCGAGACCAGACGGTTGTCGGTGTTCAGGGTGACCCGGAAGCCCAGGTCCTTGAGGACCGTGATCGGGTGCTCGGCGATCGAGGTGGCGCAACCGGTCTGGAGGTTGGAGGTGGGGCACATCTCCAGGGCGATCCGGCGGTCGCGGACCCAGGAGGCGAGGCGGCCGAGCTTGCCGTCCACGATGTCCTCGGTGAGGCGCACCCCGTGGCCGATGCGCTGGGCGCCGCACACCTGGAGCGCCTGGTGGATGCTGGGCAGGCCGTGCGCCTCGCCGGCGTGGATGGTGAAGGGCACGCTCTCGCGGCGCAGGTGCTCGAAGGCGGCGAGGTGGTCGGCGGGCGGGAAGCCGTCCTCGGCGCCGGCGATGTCGAAGCCGACGACACCGGCGTCGCGGTAGGCGACGGCCAGGTCGGCGGCCTCACGGACCCGGTC
This sequence comes from Streptomyces sp. NPDC028722, assembly GCF_040637655.1. Lineage (NCBI taxonomy): Bacteria > Bacillati > Actinomycetota > Actinomycetes > Kitasatosporales > Streptomycetaceae > Streptomyces > Streptomyces sp. NPDC028722. The sequence goes on along the minus strand of NZ_JBEZWU010000002.1, from coordinate 534,605 downwards.
GAACATCCGCATGCCGCACAGCAGCGTGCCGACGCGGACCGGCGTGCCGGCCGCGGCGGCCTTGGCCATGCCGGCGGCCAGGCCCTCCTGCACCGTCTCCACGACCTCGGGCAGCGTCAGGCCGCCGTTGACGTTCAGCTCGGGGGCGTAGCGCACCTCGGCGTAGACGACACCGTCGGCGGCCAGGTCGAGGACGTACTCCTCGGCGGTGCGCAGCAGGCCCTCGCGGGTCTGCATGACGGCGAGGGTGTGCTCGAAGGTGGCTATGTAGCGGACCAGGTCGCCGGAGTTGGCGGCGTCGAAGTACCAGGCGGCCAGCTCGTCGGGGTCGGTGGTGGGCAGGGTGTGGCCGACCGCCGCCGCGAGTTCGACGACGGTGGCGGGGCGCAGGCCGCCGTCGAGGTGGTCGTGCAGGACGGCCTTGGGCAGCCGGCGGAGGGTCTCGGTGTCGACAGGGGACGCGGTCATGGCAGGGCTTTCCTCGGCAGGTGGTTCGACAGGGGGGCGCGGAACGGCCGGGCGGCGGCTGGAGCGGGTCCCAGCGGGTGCCGAACGGTCAGGCGGCGGGCTGGAGCAGGTCCCAGCGGTTGCCGTACAGGTCCCGGAAGACCGCGACCGTGCCGTACGGCTCGTGGCGCGGTTCCTCCAGGAAGGTCACGCCGGCGGCGGTCATCCGGGCGTGGTCGCGGGCGAAGTCGTCGGTGTGCAGGAAGAAACCGACGCGTCCGCCGGTCTGGTCGCCGACCCGGGCCCGCTGCTCGGCGTCCTTGGCACGGGCCAGGAGCAGTCCGGTGCCGGGGCCGTCACCGCCGGGTTCCACGACGACCCAGCGGGAGCCGTCGGGGCGCGGGGCGTCCTCGGCGAGCCGGAAGCCGAGGGCCTCGGTATAGAAGCGGACGGCCTCGTCGTAGTCGTCGACGGCGAGGGTGACCAGGGCGAGGCGGCGCATCGTGACCTTCCGGTGGGGGTGGTTAGCGGGTGAGGTTATACGTAAAACGCGACGGACGCCAGTCCCTGTTCTACGCGCGTCACGGCAGAGGTGGGGCGGCCTGCCGGTGCGGGCCGCCCCACCCCGTGCGGGCCGCGCCGAGTGACCCGGTACGGCGCCGGCGCCGTCCGTCAGCGGCCCGGCGCGCGCAGGGCGTCGAGCCGGGACAGCTCCTCGGCGGTCAGCCGGAGGGCGCCCGCGGCGACGTTCTCCTCCAGGTGGCCGGGATCGCCGGTGCCGGGGACGGCGAGGACGTGCGGGCCCCGGTGCAGGGTCCAGGCGATCCGGACCTGCGCGGGGCTCGCTCCGTGCGCCCGGGCCACGGCGAGCAGCTCCTCGTCCTGGCGGGCCTCGGCGGCACCGCGCTCGCCGCCCTGGCCGGCGACGGCGTAGAAGGGGACGAAGGCGATGCCCCGCTCACCGCACAGCGGCAGCAGTGCGTCGCCCTCCGGACCGGGGGCGTCGACGCAGTACCGGTTCTGTACGGCGGCCACGGGCGCGATCTCCAGCGCCTCACTCAGCCGGGGTGCGACGGCGGAGATCCCGAGGTGGCGGATCAGGTCGGCCTCGCGCAGCTCGGCGAGGGCGCCGAAGTGCTCGGCTAAAGCGCCGATCGCGCGATGGAAGGGCTGCGCGGATAGCCGGACTTGCGAAGGCCGTGCCCGGATGTCAACGGCATTCCTGGCGGTCTTGGTCGGACCGCGCATTGCGCGGTCCGACGCTTCTCACGGGATGAACTTCACCTCTGGGAAGGCCGCGCTCGGGCCGTCGAGCAGATGTCCCCGGCGGTGTCGCAGGTGTAGGTCGAAGAACGCGAGGGGGTAGGCCTGCTGGATCCGGACCGCCCGATCCGGATCGAGGGTGCCGATCATGTCCTGGATCTGCTGGCTGGTCATGCCGAGGACCTTGCCCGCTTGCGGGATCAGTGTCGCGTCGTCGCCGTACGTCTTGTGGATGGCCCCGTCGGCCTGGACGTTCAGCCGCCAACCGCGAAGGTGTGTCCAGAACTCGGCGACGTCCGGCATGGCGGCCCGAGTGAACGAAGCGGTCATCATCATGAACGGCCGGTCCAGGTCGGTGGTGATGGTCGGCTGCATCGGACCGTCGATACTGAGCCCGGCGCCAACGCGCTGGTCGGCGAGCATAGTGAGCGCGGTGGCGGTGCCACCCTTCGACCAGCCGAACGCGCCGATGCACCCCGGGTCGAGGGCGCCGAGCAGTCCCTGGGGCAGTGGCCTGCCGTCGACGTCGGGGTTGTGCCCGGCGGCAACGCCCTCGACGACGTCGAGCACGAACCGGATGTCCGTGGCGAAGTCCCGGGGCCCCAGGAACGGCGGGACCTCTGCCGGAACGGTGAGTCGACCGTCGGGGAACTCGCTGAACGCGTCGTACGTGTGGTCGACGGTGACCACGGCGTAGCCGTGGCTGGCGAGTTCCTGGACCATGATGGTGTGGTCGCCGCGATGGCTGCCCGCGCCGTGCGAGTACACGAGGACGGGCAGGCGATGGCCCGTTTGGTGCACGGGTGCGCCGACGTGTGCGGCGGTGAGTGGGCCGAGGGCGGGATCGAGGGGGAAGCCGACGTCCGCCAGAATTGCCCGCAGCGCACCCTGGGTCATCCAGGGAGCACGCGGCAGGTCCTTCGTCTTGCAAGCGGGGTACCAGACGCTGGCCATCAACTCGCGGTGATGTACCGGGCCGGCCACAGGATCCGGACGCGAGGTGTCGACGAGGTGGAGCGGCACCGTGCCCACCGGGTGCGGCCCGGTGGGGGCGGGCAGTGTGAGCTGTACCGGGCCGGTGGCGGTCGAAGCCGCCCATGCCTGGCGCGCTGCGCTGATCGGTACGGCGGCCCCGACGCTGGCGGCCAGCGCGGCTGTGAGCATGCGCCGGCGCGTCAGGCCCGTTCTCGGGCTGACCGGTGTGGTGGTCACATGTCCTCCCCGGGGTTCTTGGCCGGTGTCTCGATCTGCTGGATGAGTCGCTTGAGCTGGGTGACTTCGTCGCGCAGCGCGCGCTCGCCCGCGGGGGTGAGGGAGAGCCAGGTGCGGGCGCGCTTGCCCTCGTAGCCCTTCTCGATCTCGACCAGTCCGGCCTTCTCCAGGACGGCGAGATGCTGGCTGAGATTTCCGGCGGTGAGGCCGAGTGCCGTGCGCAGGAAGCCGAACTCGACCCGGCGTGCCTGGTGGGCCACGGTGAGGATGCCGAGACGGACGCGCTGGTGGACCACGTCGTTCAGGCCGTTGACGGGATGCTGATCGGGCTCGGAGGTCATGAGACGTCGCGCCGACGGGATCGCTCGGCCAGGCCGAAGCCGAGGGCGCCGAGCAGGAGGAGCAATGCCTGGAGGCCAAGGCGGGGCGCGGCGGACCAGGGGGAGGTGACGGGGATGAACTGGAAGAGCTGGAAACGGGTGAGGAACGGCACCAGGAAGATGGCCAGGTACGCCAGGGCGAGCAGCAGCAGGGCACGGCTGCGCTCCACCCAGGACAGTACGAGCAGCGGCAGTCCGACGGCCGTGACGTTGCCGACGAGCATTCCGACGAACCCCGTCGCCTCGGAAGTGGCGTCGAGGTGCAGGCCCCAGAAGTCGATCGGGTCGCCGGGCTGCGGGAGCCCGTGACGGGTGGCCCAGAACGTGGTGGCGGCCACCAGGCCAAGCAGGGCTACCCCGGTGAGAATGTACGGCCGGACGGGGGTGCCGACACCCCGGTCGCGGGAGCGGCGGATGTAGAAGAACGCCGTCGCGACGTAGGCGAGGGCGAGCCCGAGGTCCCAGTAGTACGGCGAACCCTGCTTCACCCCCACGGTGCAGCCCATGCCTGCGGCGGGGGCGGTTGCCGGGCAGGGAATGGTCTCGACGTGGAAGGTGAAGCGGTTGACCAGGATGCCGCCCAGCGTGAGCGCGCCGAGCAGCAGGAGAGGAAACCAGGTGCCGCGCTGAGCGGCTCGGACCTTGCGGGTCAAGTCACCGAGACCGGCGAGGACTTCGTGAGGCGTGCCTTGCGAGGGCATCGAAGCGTCTGTCACTCAGTCAGCTTTGCATCACAAATCAGTTATGGCAAGAAATCTGTGTGCACTCCAAGATCGAATCCGGGAAACCCGGTGGCCCGGGGTCGACCCCGCTGGCTTGCGTTGATGCACAGGGGCCATCAAGTCCTCGCCCCAACACCTTCAGGCGCGCGCCGATAGAACAAAGGCTTCAATGAACCATCGTTTGTTGAAGACCGGCCTCGGGGAACATCGGTTCAGCGGTTGGCGCTGAGATTGATCAAGGTCAGGGCGTGAGGGCGCTGACCCGGTTCTCGTACTCGCGGCGGGCCTTGCGCTGAGCCGGTACCGCAGGGACGCCTTGGGCGCCGTCGAGCGGCTGGCAGCGTGCGAGGAGCTGGCGGTGTACGGCGGGGACGGCGTTGACGCGCAGGGTGTAGCCCTGGCCGCGCCGTACGGTCGCCCCCTGGTCGAGCGCGGTGCGCTCGGCGGGCTCCAGCTCCGTGGTGCGGAGGTAGTCGGCGACCTTGCCCGGCATGTCGAGGGTGACCGGCAACTCCGGGGCGGGCGCGTCCTCGTCGGCGGCGGAGTGATCGGGCAGGAGATCGGCGACGGCCGTACGGATCGCGCCGCGACTGACCCGGTGGTCGCGGGCGAGGGCGGCGATCGAGCGGCCTTCCAGGTACGCGGCGCGTACGTCGGCAGTCTGCGCGGCCGCCACGGCGGGGCGGCGCCCGCCCTTCGCACCGTTGGCCTCGGCAGCGCGCAGTCCGTCGGAGGTCAGCTCACGCTGGAGGTCGCGCTGGAGTTCGCCGGCGGCGGCGAGGGTCTGCACCATGAACTTCACCGTGGACAGCAGCTCTCCGGTACGCGGGTGGCGGGCGGTGAGGTCCATCGCGGAGAAGGCGCCGTCGTGGATGCGCAGGGCGAGGTGGTCGCGGTGAAGGACGTCGAGCACGTCGAGGATGTGCTGGTTGCCGCGCACGAGGCGGAACATCTCGGAGATGTGCACGGTGTCGCCCGGCCGCGCGTACGTCAGCAGCTCGCCAAACTTCGGCCGCTGGAGCGGGTGGAGGCGGCTGGAGGTGCCCGGGTCCTCCTCAAAGACGACCGGCTCCTCGATCCCGGCCTCGTCCAGGACGAGGTCCTGCCGGGCGGTGGACTGCTGGTCGGTCGAGACCCGCTTGTAGACCAGGTTCGCCACCGAGGGGCCCCTTCCGTACGGAGGATCGGACCCTGTCTGTCGTCAAACCCTGTCAGCAATCACCATCGGATCTGATTGGATTCGCGCCACCTCGAACCCCCGGATTGCACGGGTTCATTGGACGGGCCAGGCGCCTGTCATCAAACGATCGTTTGATGACAGGCGCAGATGCTTCCTCTGACGGTTCAACATCGATCTCATCTACGGGCCTCAGACATGGAGCTCTGGCGGGAAGCCGGTCCAGCGGAGCTCGGCGGGGAGGTGGCCGGTGTCGTTGAAGAGGAGGACCGCCGGGGGGCGGTCGGGCGTGTAGCGGATGACGGTCAAGGCCGCGTTGGCATGGTTGATGCCCAGCCATCGCCACTTGGGCGCGTCAAGGGCGGCTCGGATGAGCCAGCCGACAAGGAAGTTGTGGGTGACGACAAGCTCATGTCGCGGTTCGTCTCCGACGACAGTCCCTGTGAACTCTGCAAGTGCCGCTGCGGCGAGCCCGGGGCCCTGCTCGCGTTCCTCGACCGTGAACTGGTGCAGGAACTCGATCCAGGCGTCCGCTGCCTCCGGTGGCAGCTCCTCGCGTGTCGGCAGGTAAGGGAGGTAGTCGCCAGCCGCTTCGGAACGACGGCAGGGAACTCCGTCGAGCTGCTCACCGACCAGCCGGGCGGTCTGTTCGGCACGGGCGAGAGGGCCGTGGTGGATCGCCGCCAGCGGAACCCCACGGAGCCGCTCCCCCAGCAGGGCAGCCTGGCGGCGGCCCGCATCCGTCAATTCACTCTCATCCGGCGATGCCTCGCCGTGACGGGCGAGATAGAGGTAGCGGGCGGCCGTACCGGTCATAGATGCGTCCTTCAGCGAAGTCGATCTTGCGGACTCATGGAAGGACGCCGACCTACGCGGACCGGTTCCCACGAGGGGGAGAGTCGGGCATCAAGCCGATCAGCGCGTTGCAAGATCTGCACGACGTGTCTTATTCCTCGCCGCCGTCGTCCTCGTCCAGCTCGGGCGCGTCCGGATCGCGTAGCGGGCGCAGGTTGCTGGAGGCCGGGACGCTGGCTGTGAAGCTGTAGCGGCCGAGCAGGTTCAGGTTGCGGTGCTTGAGCGGGGACAGGCGGGCGATGTCCTCTTCCCGGATCTCGTGCCCCTCGGCCTGGAGCTGGGCCACAGCGGCGTCGATGTACTTCGTCGTCCAGAGCACGATGGCGTTGAGGACCAGGCCGAGCGAGCCGAACTGGTCTTCCATACCGTCGCGGTACGCCTGGTGGATGGTGCCGCGCTTGCCGTGGCACACGTCGCGGGCCGGCTTGTGGCGGGACTCCTGCACGGTGAGCTGCCGGTTCGTCTGCCGCCGGTAGGTGTCGTCCACCGGATCGACCACGCGCAGCAGGTGCTCGGTCTTGGCGATCCGCCCGTACTCCGCGAACGCCGCCCCGAGCGGGGTCGGGCGGCCGTCGCGGCCGAACATGCGCAGCAGGTCGTAGGCGCGGACCTGGTTGGTGACCAGGGAACCGGCGACCTTCAGCATGTCCGGCCAGTGCGTGATCACCTTGTTCAGGTTGACGCGGTTGCGGGCCAGGTCCTCCACCGCGCCGTACGTGCCCGTCTCGACGCCGGGCATGGTGGCCCGCCAGAACCTCTGGTCGTCCAGGTCGCGGAACCCGGGGCTGAAGTTGTATCCGAGGATCTTGAACAGGCCGAACACCATGTCGGAGTACGAGGCGTTGTCGGTCGCCACCATCTCCGGCTTCACCCCGCCGTCGAGGTTCAGCAGGGCGTCCAGGATGTGCAGGGAGTCACGAGGGGTGCCGAGCACGACCATCTGCCCGATGCCTGCGACCTGGTCGTTGACGGCGTTGAGCCAGGTGATGCCGCGCTTGAACCCGAAGTACTTCACGCGCCCGCGGCCGGGTCGGCGGTCGGCCCACCGTGGCCACCCCCGAGATCATCCGCGCCGCCCGCGACATGCTGCCCAACCCCGAGAACTCGATTACCTCGATCGCCAAGCTCCTCGGGGTCAGCCCCGGCACCCTCTACAACCACATCCCGGACCTGCGGGAGCTCCGCGCCTCCGGCCGCGTTCCGAACCAGCTCACTGGCAGCTGACGCTCCTGCTACTGGCCGTTCCGATCCTCCCCGAGGGCCATCTCCTCGACGTGCCCGCGCAATTCGTCGGGCCGGGCCGAGGCACCCCACTCGCCCCGCTGGTCACGGAAGGGGCCCACCTTGGTGGCGATGACCAGACCGTCGGCGTACGGGGCGAGGGCGGTGTTGATGAGTTCGTTCGCGGAGCGCAGGGCGGAGAAGTAGAAGGCGGCGGTGTCGATGTGGTTCACGCCGAGTTCGACGGCCCTGCGCAGTACCGCTGTCGAGCGGGCGCGGTCGCTGGGGTTGCCGAGATGGAAGGGGGCGCTGCCCGTGAGCCGAATGGCGCCGAGGCCGATGCGGTGGACGGGCAGGTCGCCGAGGACGAAGGTGCCGGAGGCGTCCGCGGTGGCTGAGTCGGAGATCATCGGCGGAGTTTCGCACAGGTGTGCCGGGGGCGGCCGGGGGACGGCCCGTGGGCGCAGATGTGCGTGCGTGGCCGTGCCCGTGCCCGTACCGCACGCTGAGCGGGCGGGCCCCGGTGCCGGCGGTCCCGGCCGGCGGTGCGGCTCCGCGCTTTCAGTGCTGGTCCACGAAGGCCCGTACCTCGATGGGCAGGGTGGTCGCCAGGGCGGCCTTGCGGCCCCACTCCAAGGCCTCGTCCAGGTCGGCGGCCTTGATGAGGCACAGTCCGCCCAGATACTCCCCGCCCTCGGCATAGGGGCCGTCGGTGACGAGCACGTCGCCGTTCTCGGGGCGCAGCACGGTAGCGGTCTCCGGGCCGTGCAGACCGCCCGCGAAGACCCAGGCACCGGCCGCGCGCAGTTCGTCGTTGAAGGCTTCGACGTTGTGCATGATCCCGGTGAGGGCCTCGGGGCCGGGCGGTGTGCCGCCGGCCGGCTGGACCACGCTGAGCAGGTAGTGGTTCATGACGTCCTCCAAGGCGTCGGGCCCGTGACGGGCTCTGTGTCACCCCTACACGAACGGCGGGGCCGCGGACCGGCACCGCGCGCCGCGGCCACGGAAAAACTTCCGGAAGAATCTCCCTCATGCCCCGCACCCCGCATCCGCTCGTCGCCCGCGCCCGCCGGCTCGCCACGGAGCTGCTCCTCCCCGAGGCCGAACGGGTCGACCAGGAGGGGGTGCCCCCCGGCCATGTCGAGGCGGTGAAGCGGTCGGGACTGCTCGGGGTGGCCGCGCCGGTGGACCACGGCGGCTCGGGCGCGCCGCCGGCCGTGCTGAGGGAGATCACCGAGATCCTGGCCGGGGCGTGCTGCTCGACGTGGTTCGTGCAGACGCAGCACCACACACCGGTGCGGATGCTGGCGGCGAGCGGCCTGCCGGCGCGGGAGCGGCTGCTGGAACCGCTGTCCCGCGGGGAGCTGCTGTCCGGGGTGGCGTACGCCCATCTGCGGTCGCACGGGCGGTGCCCGGTGCGGGTCCGCCGCCGGGGTGACGGCTGGCTGTTCGACGGGACCGTGCCCTGGTACACCGGGTGGGGGCTGAACGACGTACTCCTGCTGGCCGGGACGACCGACGCCGGTGAGGTGCTGTTCGCCTTCGCGGAGGCACGCGAGCAGCCGGGGCTGCGGGCCTCGGCGCCGATGCGGCTGGCCGCCCTCACCGCCGCGCGCACGGTGTCGCTGGAGCTGGACGGCCTGTGGCTGCCCGCCGAGGCGGTGGTGCTGCGCACGCCGTACGAGACCTGGGCGGCCGGGGACCGGGCCAGGACGCGGAACACCGGCCCGGCGGTCCTCGGCGTCGCGGAGGCAGCCCTGTCGCTCCTGGCGGAGGAGACCGCCGCCCCGCTGCGCGCCCGCCTCGCCGATGTCCGCCGCCGGGCCTACGACCTGGCCGACCATCCGGTCCCGCACGAGCGGACCGGGGAACGGCTGGCGGTGCGCGCGGAGGCCTACGACGTGCTGCGCGTCGCCACGACGGCGGCGGTGGTGGCCGGCGGCGGCCGCGCTTTGGCCCTGTCGAGCCGCGCCCAGCGCCTCGCCCGCGAGGGCCTGTTCCTGCTGGTACAGGGCCAGACAGCCGAGACACGCGAGGCACACCTACGGACACTGACCGCCTCCGGCGGGGCGACGGGGGCACGGAGCTCCGGCGGGGCCGGCTGACGGGGGGAGCATCTGCCGGAACCGGCCGGCACGAGCGCGGGCCCCCGGCCGGGCCCGCCGACAGGGGAAATCTCTGCCGAGACCGGCTGACACGGGCCTGGGCCCCCGGCGGGGCCCGCCAACGGGCGGAAAGCCTCCGGGCAGGGCCGGCCAGCACGAGCGCGAGCCCCGGCCGGGCACCGACGGGGGGGAACCTCTACCGAGACCGGCTGACACGGGCCTGGACCCCCGGCGGGGCCCGCCGCTGGGCGGGGAACCCTGCCGGCCCCGGCTGACAGGGGCCTGGGCCCCCGGTGGGGCCTGTCGGCGGGCGGGGGAACCGTCGGGACCGGCTGACACGGGCGTGAGCCCGGCAGGGGCCGCCGACGGGCGGGGTGTCCCGGTCGGCGAGGAGGCTCGCCGCCCCCCGGAGGCCCGGCGGACGGGCTGCGCCACGGACGTCGCCCGGGACCGGCCGGCACCGGCGCGGGCCCTCCGGCCAGGTCGGCTCACGGCCGGGCACACCCTCCGGCCAGGTCGGTTGACGGCCGGGCACACCCTTCGACGGGGCCGGCTGATACCGGCGTGGGTCCTGGGCGGGACCGGCCGGCAGGGACGCGGGCCCTCCAGCGGGGCCCGCTCAGAGGCGGGTCTCCCGGTCGGCGAGGGGCTCACCGCGATCCGTCCCGGAAGCCCGACAGGCCCTGCCGCTGTCCGTCGCGGGGGCCGGGGGCCGTGTGGTTGGGGATGGCCCCGGTGGTCGGGCGGGGGGCGGGGGGTCAGCCTGCGAAGGGTACGTGTGCCGTGGTGGCGGTCCGGCTGCCGTCCGGGTGCGTCCACAAGCCTTGTGCGGCGAGCCGGGGCAGTACACCCTCGCCGAACCAGTACGCCTCCTCCAGGTGCGGGTAGCCGGAGAGGACGAACTCGTCGATGCCGAGGGCGTGGTACTCCCTGACGCGCTCGGCGACCTCGTCGTGGCTGCCGACCAGGGCCGTGCCCGCCCCGCCGCGCACCAGCCCGATGCCGGCCCACAGGTTGGGGTGGATCTCCAGGCTCTCCCGGCTGCCGCCGTGCAGGGCGAGCATCCGCCGCTGGCCCTCCGACTCGCTGCGGGCGAGGCCCGTCTGGACGGCCCGTACGGTCTCCGGGTCGAAGCCGTCGAGCAGCCGGTCCGCCTCCGCCCAGGCCTGCCGCGCGGTGTCCCGGGTGATGACGTGCAGCCGGATGCCGAACCGGAGGGTACGGCCGTGCTCCGCGGCCAGCTTCCGTATCCAGGCGATCTTCTCGGCGACCTGCGCCGGCGGTTCGCCCCAGGTGAGGTACACGTCGGCGTACCGGGCCGCGACCTCGCCGGCGGCGGGCGAGGAGCCGCCGAAGTACACCTCGGGCACCGGGTCGGGCACCCGGCTGAGCTTCGCCCCCTCCACCCGGAGGTGCTCCCCGTGCAGGTCGACGCTTCCGCCGTCCCACAGCTGCCGCACGATGTGCAGGAACTCGCCGGTACGGCGGTAGCGGGCGTCCTTGTCGAGGAAGTCGCCGTAGGCCCGCTGCTCGTGGCTCTCGCCGCCGGTGACGACGTTCAGCAGCAGCCGGCCGCCGCTCAGGCGCTGGAAGGTGGACGCCATCTGGGCGGCGAGGGTCGGGGCGACCGAGCCGGGCCGGAAGGCGACCAGGAACTTCAGCCGTTCGGAGTTCTGGCTGACCATGGCGGTGGTCAGCCACGCGTCCTCGCACCAGGCGCCGGTCGGGGTGAGCGCGCCGGCGAAGCCGAGGTCCTCGGCGGCGCGGGCGATCTGGCTCAGGTAGGCGACCGTGGGCGGCCGGTCCCGGCCGGAGGCGGTCGCCGGGGTGCCGTGGCCGCCGCCGACGACATGGCGGCTGTCGCCGTTGGTGGGCAGGAACCAGTGGAAGGTGAGGGACACGAGGGGGTCTCCGATCAGAGCAGGCCGTGCCGGGGCGGCCGGGTTCCGTCGAGCACGTACCGGCCGATGTGCTGGATCTTCCAGCGGACGGGGTCGTGCAGCGTGTGGGTGCGGGCGTCCCGCCAGTGGCGGTGCAGGTTGAGGGAGTCGAGGGCCGCGCGGGTGCCGGCCACCTCGAACAGGGCGCTCGCCACCTCCACGGCGGCCTGCGCGGCCCGCACCTTGGCGGCGGCGACCGCGATGGACGCCTCGGCCGCGGAGTCGTCGGTGAGTTCGGCGCGGGCGGCGTCGACGGCGCGGGCGGCCTCGCGCAGCAGTGCCTCGGCGGCCCGCAGCTCGAGGGCGAGTTCACCGAAGCGCTGGACGAGCAGCGGGTCCTCGGTGGCGGTCCCGGCTCCGCTCTCGAACCAGGGGCGGCTGGTGGTGCGGACGAACTCCGCAGCCTCGGCCAGTGCTCCGCCGGCGATGCCGGTGTCGATGGCGGCGTGCAGCAATTGGGCGACCGCGCCGTGGAGTTGTGGTCCCTCGAAGGTGAGGTGGTGGGGCAGGACCCGGTCCGCGGGCACGGGGACGCCGTCGAGGCGGACGGTGCCGCTGGCGGTCGTCCGCTGGCCCATGCCGTCCCAGTCGTCGACGACGGTGAGGCCGGGGGCGTCCCGGGGGACGTAGGCGACGTACAGCTTGTCGTCCTCGGCGCGGGCCGGCACCGGGATCCAGTCGGCGAACAGGGCGCCGGTGCTGTAGTGCTTGACGCCCCGCAGGACGTACGACCCGTCCGCCCGGGGCTCCAGGCGGGTGCGGATGTCCTGGACGTGCCGGGTGCCGGCCTCGGACTGGGCGTTGCCGAGGCGGCGACCGGCGAGGATCTCCGCGAAGAAGAACTTTTGTTGCTCGTCGGTGCCCTGGCGGCGGATGACGTTGACGTACACGAAATGGCTCTGCGGGATCTGGGCGAGGCTGCCGTCGGCGGAGCCGAGCAGCCGGAAGATCTCCGCGAGGGTCCGGGCGCCGACATCCGCGCCGCCGTGCCCGGCGGGCACGGTGACGGCCAGCAGTCCGGACGCGGAGAGCCGGTCCAGTTCGGCGCGCGGGAGCCGGCGTGCGGCGTCCCGTCCGGCGGCCCCGGTGCGGAACTCGCCGGCCAGGGCCGCGGCGACGGCGAGCGCCTCCGTCTCGTCGGCGATGACGTGGGCGGTCATGGGGGTCAGCTCGCCGCCGCCAGGACGGGGCTGCGGCCCAGCGCCGCGGCGAACTGGTCCACCACCTGCCCCAGAGCCTGCTCCGTGGCGGGTGCGACGGTCACCGAGCCGTCCTCCCGTACGGTGATGTCCTTGTCGAGGGTGAACCAGCCCTGGACGATGTGCGCGGCGCCCATGGAGTTCAGCACCGGTCGCAGGGCGTAGTCGATGGCGAGGACGTGGGCGGTGGAGCCGCCGGTGGCGAGCGGCAGCACGGTCTTGCCGGTGAGCGCGTACTGCGGGAGCAGATCCAGGAGCGCCTTGAGGACGCCGGAGTACGACGCCTTGTAGACGGGTGTGCCGACCACGATCCCGTCGGCGCGGGCGAACAGCTCGGCGGCCTCCACGATGGCGGGGTGGCGGAAGTCGGCGCCGAGCAGGGCCTCGGCCGGCACGGTGCGGACGTCGAGCGGGATCACCTCGTGGCCCTGGGCTATGAGCCGCTGGTCCAGGTGGCGCAGCAGGCGGCCGGTGCGCGAGGAGGCGGAGGGGCTGCCGGAGACGGACAGGACGGTGGCCATGGGTGCCTCGTTTCTGGGGTGCGCCGGGCGCCCGCGCGGGGGCGCCCGGAGGGCAGGTCGGTCAGGAGTACCAGGTGGGTTCGGGGAGTTCGCCTTCGAGGACCCAGCGGCCGACCTCGCGGCGCTTGTAGGCGACCGGGTCGTGCAGGGTGTGGGTGCGGACGTTGCGCCAGAAGCGGTCCAGTCCCTCGGTGGTGGCGGTGGAGCGGGCGCCGGTGACCTCGAAGATGCGGGTGGTGATCTCCAGGGCGACGTCCGTGGCGCGTGCCTTGGTGGCGGCGACCCGGACCTCGAACTCGCCGCGGGTCCGCTCGGTGACCGCGTCGGGGTCGTCGTGCAGGGTCTGGCCCTCCGCGGCGACGGTGTCGGCGAGCGCCTCGGCCGCCCAGAGCTTGGCGGTGAGGTCGCCGTAGGTGTCGATGACGTACGGTTCGTCGACCGCCCGCTCGTGACCGCCGTGCAGCCAGGACCGCGCCTTGGTGCGGGTGTAGGTGGCGGCCGTCTCCAGCGCGCCGGCCGCGATGCCGAGGTAGAAGTTGACGAAGACCAGCTGGATGGTGGGGACGTTGAGGGTGTTGTAGACGCGCGGCTGGAACCGCTTGTCCACGTAGCCGGCGGCCGAGGACCACGGGGTGCGGACGCCGTCGAGGGTGACGCCGCCGCTCTCCGTGAGCCGCTGGCCGATGTTGTCCCAGTCGTCGTGGAAGGTGAGTCCGTCGCTGCCGGAGGGCACGATGGCGAAGACGTGCTGGTCGGTGCCGTCCAGGACGCCTTCCAGGACGGTGACGTCGGAGACCTTGCTGCCGGTGGAGAAGGACTTGCGTCCGGTGAAGACCAGATCGTCGCCGTCCTCGGTGACGGTGACGTCCTTGTCGCGCGGGTTGACGGCTCCGCCGAAGAACCAGCGGTTGCGGGATGCCTCGGCCTCCACGTGCTCCCACTGTTCGCGGGTGCCGACCAGGCGGGCGGCCCAGAACCACAGGTAGTGGTAGCCGAGGAGCTGGCCGATCGATCCGTCGGCCTTGGCGATCTCCCGGACGACCCTGTAGGCGGTCGGCCAGTCCTGGCCGGCGCCGCCGTGCTCGGCGGGGCCGAGGAGGGTGACGAGGCCGGAGTCCTTCAGCAGCCGGATCTCGGCGTACGGGGTGGCGCCGGCCCGGTCGCGGGCGGCGGCGTCGGTGGCGAGGACGGCGGCCACCCCGGTGGCGCGGGCGATCCAGTCCTGGGCGGTGCGCGGGGCGGGGCCGGCGGTCCAGTCGGTGTGCGGGACGGTGCTCATGCTGCGGTGACCTCTTTCGCGGTGCGGTGCGGTGCGGAAGGCGGGGGGACGGTCAGACGTGGGCGGGCACGGACCCGGGCCCGTCGGCGGTCTCGGGCAGCCGGGCCTCGAGTTCGCGTACGAGCGGCAGCACGCGGCTGCCGAAGTACTCGACCTCCTCGTGGTAGTGCAGGAAGCCGAGGAGGAAGAGGTCGACGCCGAGCCTCTTGTAGGCGACGATGCGTTCGGCGATCCGCTCGGGCGTGCCGATGAGCCCGGTGCGGAAGCCGTCGTTGTACTGGACCAGGTCCTCGAACGTGGAGTCCTGCCACATGCCCTTGCCGTCGGACGTGGACCGTCCGGCCTGGCGTACGGCCGCGCCGAAGCCCTCGACCGCCTCGGTGTCCGCCCCGGCGACGATCTCGCGCAGGGTCTCGCGGGCCTCGGCCTCGGTGTCGCGGGCGATGAGGAAGCCGTTGAGGCCGAACTTCGGTGCCCGGCGCCCGGCTTCGGCGGCGGACGCGCGGACGTCCTGGATCTGTTCGGTGACCCCGTCGAAGTCCTTGCCGTTGGAGAAGTACCAGTCGGAGACGCGGCCGGCCATCCGCCGGGCGGCGGTGGAGTTGCCGCCCTGGAAGATCTCGGGGTGCGGGCGCTCGGGAGTGTTGAGCGGCTTGGGCTTGAGGGAGAAGTCGCGCAGCCGGTAGAAGTCACCGGCGAGTTCGGCGTGGTCCTCGGTCCAGATCCGCCGCAGGGCGGTGATGAACTCCTCGGAGCGGCGGTAGCGTTCGTCGTGCTCCAGCCAGGGCTCGCCGAGCGCCGTGAACTCGTCCTTGAACCAGCCGGAGACGACGTTGACGGCGAAGCGGCCGTGGGACAGGTGGTCGGCGGTGGCGCCGAGTTTGGCGAGGACCCCCGGGTGCCACAGGCCGGGGTGGACGGCGGCGATGACCTTCAGCCGCTCGGTGGCCAGCAGCAGGGCGAGGCTGAAACTGGTGGACTCGTGCTGGTACTCGGCGCCGTAACTGGCCATGTAGCGGACCTGGCTGAGCGCGTACCCGAATCCGTTGTTCTCGGCGAGCACGGCGAGCCGGCGGTTGTAGTCGTACCCCCAGTCGGTGCGCTGTTCGATCGTGCTGGTGACAAGTCCCCCACTGACATTGGGGACCCAGTAGGCGAATTCAAGAGGCGCTGCGGGCATGCGGAACTCCTGTTGCGGGAAATGCGCGCGGGGACATTCGGGCACGCGGAATTCCGGGCGGGGAGGGGCGCGGGAAATCAGGCGTGCCGGAGACGTCCGGTGGGGCGGGGAACGCGGCGGATCAGGCCGCGGGGCAACAGGAGGCGCTGGAGACGCGCGCGAGGTCGACATGGCGTCGCCGCGTGAGGTCCAGTCGCATCGTCATGCCGTCGATCGTGGCAGCAGCCGGATATGGCCGTCAAGGTAAACCCGACCGGTCTCGTATCGCGGACCATTGAATTTAACGAAGGTGTGACAGGAAAACCCTTGAACCGGCCGCCGCCGGCCGCGCATTCTGCGGCGGTGCGGACGGAACAGCTGGAATACATCGCGGCCGTGACCCGGCTGGGCTCGCTGCGCCGGGCGGCCGACGAACTGCGCCTGTCACAGCCGGCGTTGAGCGAGACCGTGCGGAACCTGGAGCGGGAGCTCGGTGTCGACCTGCTGGAGCGCAAGCGGTCGGGCGCGACGATGAGCGGGGCGGGCCGGGAGCTGCTGCCGCACATCGTGAGCGTGCTGGAGGCGGTGGACCGGCTGCGGGCGGCGGCCGGTGAGCAGCACCGCATCAGCCGTACGGTGCGCGTCGGCACGGTCAACGCGGCGACCGTGCCGCTGCTGATCCCGGTGCTGCGGGAGTTCCGCGCCGGCCATCCGGTGACCCAGGTGGAGGTGGTGGGCGCCCAGCAGACGGACATCCAGCGCGGGCTGGCGGAGGGCGGCTTCGATCTCGGCCTCGTCAACCATCTGGAGGGCGACGACGTCCCGGCGGGCATGGAGGGAACCGAACTGCTGCGCGGGCGGCCGGTGGTGTGCCTGCGCCCGGACAGCCCGCTGGCCGCGCTGCGGGTGATCACCGCCGACGACCTGCTCGGTGTCCCGCTGATCGCCATGCGGGCCGGGTATGTGATGCACCGCTACGTACACCGGCTGCTGGCGGGCCGTACCGCGGTTGCCACCCCGGCCCGCCCCTCCGCCCGAACCCGGGCGGAGGGGCGGGCCTCTGCGCGGTCGGCGTCGCCGTAGAGCGCGGACATGTCGTACTCGACCGACGGTGCGGAGATGGGCAAGCTGATGGTCGCGGAGGGACTCGGGGCGACCGTGCTGCCGGACTTCAGTGTGGCCGGGGACCCGTTGGAGCGGTCCGGCACGATCACGTACCGGCCGCTCGCCGGTGAGACCACCCGGGTGCTGCTGGTGCTCCAGCGCCGGCGCGCGGAGCCGGTGCCGCAGGCCGCCCAGGACCTGCACACGGCGTTCGTGCGGCGGGCGCGGGAGCTGGCCCGGCAGTGACGGCCGCGCCTCAGGCGCGGCCGTCGTCCTCCTGTCCGTCGAGCACGACGAGGAAGGCGTCCGACTTCAGGTCCATCACCACGGTGGCCGGCTCGCCCTCGGCACGCCGGGCCGCCGCGTATTCCTCTGCCGGCCACGATCCCCGCGGAGACCCTGCGGGGAAACGCTCCAACACCTTGGCACTCATCACGGCGGCCACCTCCTGCGTCGCTGACCCGAACGGAATGTACATGTTGTACCGCTTCTGTTGCCCCGGATCAGCGCGGGCATGTCACCGTACTTCGTCCGCCGTCCGCGGCGTCCGCGGCGGCCGCGGTACCTCCCGCACGTCGGGGCGCCGGCTGAGCCGGCCCGGCCACCAGGCGAGGCGGCCAATGTCCCGCACCAGGGCGGGCACCAGCAGGGAGCGCACCACCAGCGTGTCGAGCAGGACACCGAAGGCGACGATGAACGCGATCTGGGCGAGGAAGGCCAGCGGGATGACACCGAGGGCGGCGAAGGTCGCCGCCAGCACCACGCCGGCCGCGGTGATCACCCCGCCCGTCGACACCAGCCCCCGCACGACGCCCTGCCGTACCCCGTGGCGCAGCGACTCCTCGCGCACCCGGGACATGAGGAAGATGTTGTAGTCGACGCCGAGGGCCACGAGGAACACGAACCCGTACAGCGGCACGGAGGGGTCGGTGCCGCTGAAGCCGAACACGTGGCGGAAGACCAGGGCGGAGACCCCGAGGGTGGCCAGGAAGTTGACCGCGACCGTGGCCACGAGGAGCACGGGCATCAGCAGGGAGCGCAGCAGCCCGGCCAGGATCACCAGGATGACGGCGAGGACGACGGGAACGATCAGGGTCCGGTCGCGTTCGGCGGTGCGCAGGGTGTCGTACCGCTGCGCGGTGTAGCCGCCGACCACGGCGCGGGCACCCGGGACGGCCCGCACGGAGCTGCGCAGCCGGGCGATGGTGTCCGTGGCGTCGTCGCTGTCCGCGGCCGAGCGGAGGGTGACGTCGGCCACGGCGCGGCCACCGGCCACCAGGGGCTCGGCGCCGGGCCGGCCGGAGGCGCTCACGGCGGCGGCGGAGGCGACGCCCTCGGTGTGCCGGGCGGTGGCGAGGACCCTTGGGAGCCGCGCCGCGTCGGCGATCACCACTGCCGGATTGCCGGAGCCGCCGGGGAAGTGCCGGTCGAGGGTGTCCTGGGCGGCGACGGACGGCGCGCCGTCGACGAAGGTCTCGGACAGCGGAACGCCCCTGGAGGCGAGCGTGGGGGCGAAGGCGGCGCAGGCCAGCAGGGCGACGAGGCAGCTCGCCCACACCGTGCGCGGTGAGCGGTCGACGACAGCGGCGACGCGCTGCCACAGTCCGTGGGCACGGTCCGTGCCGTCGGTGGCCCGGGGCCGGGTGGGCCAGTAGGCGCTCCGGCCCAGGAGGACGAGCGCGGCCGGCAGGAAGGTGAGGGTGCTGAGCAGGGCGCAGCCGATGCCGAGGGCGCCGACCGGTCCGAGCGACCGGTTGTTCGTCAGGTCGCTGAGCAGGAGGGCGAGCAGGCCGAGGGCGACGGTGGCCGCGCTGGCGGTGATGGGCGCCCAGGACCGGCGCAGCGCCGCCCGGGCGGCCGTGAACCGGTCGGCGTGCCGGGTGAGTTCCTCGCGGTAGCGGGCGCTGAAGAGGAGGGCGTAGTCGGTGGCCGCGCCGATCACCAGGATGGACAGGATGCCTTGGACCTGCCCGTCGACGCGGACCAGCCCGTGGTCGGCCAGGGCGTAGACGAGCGCGCAGGCCAGCCCGAGGGCGAAGACGGCGCTCAGGATGACGAGGAACGGGAGCAGCACGCTGCGGTAGACGAGCAGCAGGATGACCAGGACCGCGGCGAGCGCGACGCCGAGGAGCAGGCCGTCGATGCCGGCGAAGGCGTCGCCCAGATCCGCCTGGGTCGCGGCGGGTCCGGCCAGCTGCGCGGTGGTGCCCGGCACGCGGTCCGCGGCGGCGCGGATCCGGTCGAGCGCCGCCGGGAGCCGGTCCCCCAGGTCCGGCCGCAGCGGAACGACCCCTTGCAGTGCCCTGCCGTCCTCGGCGGGCAGGGCCGGCGAGGTCCGGCCGGCCACGCCCGGCGTCCGGGTGAGCGAGGCGAGGGCGGTGGTGGCGGCGGCCTGCTGCCGGCGTACGGAGCCGCCCCCGTCGGCGGTCCACACGACGATCACCGGCAGCGTCTCCCGCTGCCGGAAGGCCCGCTGTTCGGTGAGGACCCGGGTGGACTCGGCGCTGCGTGGCAGGAAGGCGGCCTGGTCGTTGGTGGAGACCTCGCCGAGGCGCCCGGCGAACGGCCCCAGGAAGCCGCCGACGGCCAGCCAGGCGGCGAGGAGGGCGAAGGGAAGGAGCAGGCGGGCGGTACGGAGGGAAGGGGCGGCCATCTCTCTCCTGGCTCGGAACGGAGGCGGACACCCGATGACCGGCTGTCCCGGGCATCGGGTCGTGGGGGTGCCGTGATCGACGGCAGACACCTGCTGCTTCCGGTCCCGGGGAGTCGACGGATGCGGGACCGCCCCCGGCGGACCGGCGGATGCCGCCCGTCCCGGGGGGTCAGCGTATGCGGGAGAGTTCCTCGCCGGACGCGGTCGGGAAACGCAACGCCGCGGACCGCTCGTCCGGGCCGAAGCACGGCCGGGCCGCCTCCGTCGCCTCCACGAGCGGCCGGAAACGGCCGCGGGCCGCCGCGCGGGCGGCGTCGGCGTAGTGCAGGTGGACCACACGACGGCCGGCGCTCTCCCGGACCCGGCAGACGCGGCCGGCGCTCTCCCGGACCCGCCCGGCGTGTTCCGGCCGGTCCGGACAGTCGGTGACCGCCTCCGAGGCCAGGGCCGGACGCAGGCGCGGACGGCCCGGCGTCCTCGGCTCCACCGCGTCCCGCACGGCCGCCAGGGCCCGGACGTCGGTGGCGTGCGGCCCGTGGGCCGCGGCGGACGCGTGCACCAGCAGGTCGGCCTCGCCGTTCGCCCGGCGCGGTCGCACGGCGGAGGACCGCGGGTCCGGCGCCGGATCCCGCGGTGGTCCGGCGCGTCGCTCCCGGTCGTCCGCTGTCACCACGTGATCAGCCTATAGAAGGACACGCATCCGCGGACGCGGCCCGGCGGGAAGGCATGTTCCGGGGGGTCACCGACACGGAGGTCCTGGAAGCGATGAACCACGACGACCCGGCAGGCAGGCTCCGCTGTCTGGTGACCGGAGCAACGGGCTACATCGGCGGCCGGCTCGTGCCCGAACTGCTCGCCGCCGGGCACCGGGTGCGCTGTCTGGCCCGCTCCCCCGGCAAACTGCGCGACCATCCGTGGGCGGGCGAGGCGGAGGTGGTGCGGGGCGACGTCACCGACGCCGCGTCCGTCGCCGAGGCGATGCGGGACGTCGACGTGGCCTACTACCTGGTGCACGCACTGGGCAGCGGCAGCGGCTTCGAGGAGACCGACCGCCGCGCCGCCCACGTCTTCGGTGAGCAGGCGAAGGCGGCCGGTGTGCGCCGCATCGTGTACCTCGGCGGGCTCGCACCGGTCGGGGTGCCCGAGGACCGGCTCTCCCCGCACCTGAGATCCCGGGCGGAGGTCGGCCGCGTCCTGCTGGCCTCGGGCGTGCCGACCGCCGTGCTCCGCGCCGCCGTCATCATCGGCTCCGGATCGGCCTCCTTCGAGATGCTGCGCTATCTCACCGAGCGGCTGCCGGTGATGATCACGCCCAGCTGGGTGCACACCCGGATCCAGCCCGTCGCCGTACGGGACGTGCTGCGGCTGCTGGCCGGCAGCGCGGGCCTGCCGGACGACGTCAACCGCACCTTCGACATCGGCGGGCCGGACATCCTGACGTACCGGGAGATGATGCAGCGGTACGCGCGCGTCGCGGGCCTGCCACGGCGCCTCATCGTGGCCGTGCCGGTCCTCACCCCCGGCCTCTCCAGCCACTGGGTGGGCCTCGTCACCCCCGTCCCCGCCTCCCTCGCCCGCCCGCTGACCGAGTCGCTGCGCCACGAGGTGATCTGCCACGAGCACGACATCGACCGGTACGTGCCCGGCCCGCCGGGGCATCCGCTCGGTTTCGACGAAGCGGTACGGCTGGCCCTGCGCCGGGTGCGCGAGGCCCGGGTGACCACCCGCTGGTCGTCCGCCGCCGTACCCGGGGCGCCCAGCGATCCGCTGCCCACCGACCCCGACTGGGCCGGCGGCAGCCTGTACGCCGACCACCGTGAGGCGGCGGTGGACGCCCCGGTGCACGAGCTGTGGCGGGTGATCGAGGGCGTGGGCGGGGACAACGGCTGGTACTCCTTCCCGCTCGCCTGGAGCCTGCGCGGCCGGCTGGACCGGCTGGCCGGCGGGGTCGGACTGCGCCGGGGCCGGCGGGACGCCCAGCGGCTGCGGGTGGGCGACTCGCTGGACTTCTGGCGGGTGGAGGAGATCGAACCCGGACACCTGCTGCGGCTGCGGGCGGAGATGCGGCTGCCGGGGCTGGCCTGGCTGGAGATGTACGCGGAAAGCGACGGCAACGGCCGCAGCCGGTACCGGCAGCGGGCCCTGTTCCACCCGCACGGCCTGCTCGGCCACGCCTACTGGTGGAGCGTCTCCCCTTTCCACGCCGTGGTCTTCGGCGGGATGGCCCGCAACATCGCGCGGGCGGCGGCCCGGCAGGCGCCCGCGTCCGCCCGCTGACGCCGCATCCGCCGCGCCCGCCCCGCCGGAACTGTCCAGCGTCCGCATCCCACGCCCCGGAGCCGCGCCATGTACGTCTCGGTCGTCCTGTTCACCGCCGACCTGCGCCTGTACGACCATCCGCCCCTGCGGGCCGCGCTGGAGGGCGCCCGTCAGGTCGTCCCGCTGTTCGTACGGGACACCGGGGTGGACGCCGCGGGCTTCGCCGCCCCCAACCGGCTGGCGTTCCTCGCGGACTGCCTGCGCGACCTGGACGCGGGGCTGCGCCGACGGGGCGGACGCCTGGTCCTGCGCTCCGGCGACGTCGTGGCGGAGGTGTGCCGGGTGGCCGCGGAGGCGGACGCCGACGAGGTGCACCTGGCGGCCGACGTGAGCGCCTACGCCCACCGGCGGGAACAGCGGCTGCGGCGCGCCCTGGAGGCCGACGGGCGGCGGCTGCACGTCCACGACACGGTGACCACCGTGGTGACACCGGGCGCGGTGACCCCGGCCTCCTCCGACCACTTCGCCGTGTTCACGCCGTACTTCCGGCAGTGGTCGGCGCAGCACGTGCGGGACGTGCGCGACGCGCCGCGCGCGGTCCGCGTCCCGCCGGGCATCGGGTCCGAGGCACTGCCGTCCCGGGCCGCGCTGTCCGGGCTGTCGCCGGGGCTGGCCGAGGGCGGCGAGACGGCGGGCAGGAGGCGGCTCGCCGACTGGCTGCGTTCCGGCGTCGCCGCCTACGAGGACCGGCACGACGACCTGGCGGGCGACGCGACCTCCCGGCTCTCCCCGCACCTGCACTTCGGCACCCTGTCCCCCGTCGAGGTGGTGCGGCGGGCGCGCCTGGCGGGCGGGCCGGGCGGGGAGGCGTTCGTACGGCAGATCGCCTGGCGGGACTTCCACCGCCAGCTGCTGGCGGTGCGGCCCGCCGCGGCCGGCGCCGACTACCGCACCAAGTACGACCACTGGCGGTCCGAGCGGACGGCGTGGGAGGACATCGAGGCGTGGCGCCGGGGCCGTACCGGCTATCCGGTGGTCGACGCGGGGATGCGCCAGCTGCTGCACGAGGGGTGGATGCACAACCGCGCCCGCCTGCTCACGGCGAGCTTCCTGGCCAAGACCCTGTACGTCGACTGGCGCGTCGGCGCCCGGCACTTCCTGCGGCTGCTGGTCGACGGGGACCTGGCCAACAACCAGCTGAACTGGCAGTGGGTCGCGGGCACCGGCACCGACACCCGCCCGAACCGGGTCCTCAACCCCCTCGCCCAGGCCAGGCGGCACGACCCCGACGGCGCGTACGTACGGCGCTGGGTGCCGGAGCTGCGGGAGATCGCCGGGGCGGCGGTGCACGAGCCGTGGAAGCTGGGCACCGCGGACCGGGCGCGCACCGGCGACTACCCGGACCCGGTCATCGGCCTCGCCGAGGGCCTCTCCCGCTTCCGCCGCGCCCGCGACCGCGCCCCCGCCCCGGACTGAAACCCACGCCCCGCCCGCCCCCCGGCGCCACCGGCGGCGGGGACGGCCCGGCACGGGGCTGGGAACACTCCCGCCGACTCCTGCCCCGGCTGGACGCCCCGCGAACCGCCCGCCCCGGCGCCGCGAGGGTGGGACGGAGCCGGGGACGCCCCGGCTGATGCGCCTGCGGCAGGCTTCCCCGGACCGCGCTGAACGTTGCGCCGGCCCTCTTGCTCCCCGCGCGCGTCGTCGGGGCCGGGCTGTGCGCGTCGCCGGCTGGCTGGCCGGCGGTTGGGAAGCGGGCCGGTGGCGGTGAGGGCGGTGGGGCGTCCGAGGCGGGGGTGGAGGCCGTCGGTCAGGCGGGTTCGGTGGGCGGAGGTGTGCCGTAGGCGGTGACCAGGGGGGTGAGGGCCTCGGTCAGGGTGGCCGGGCGGAGCATGCCGGGGGCGGGGCGGCCCGCCCAGCCGGGGCCGCCGAGCATCACCAGGGGCTGCGCGCGGGCGCCCTTGACGCCCCACTCCATCGCGGCCACGTGCTCGGCGAGCGGCAGGCTCGCGGTGGAGCGGGCCTGCGCCCACAGCACCACGGCGGCCGGGCCCAGACGCCGTACCGCCGCGACGAGCGCGTCCGCCGGCACCGCGGCACCGAACATGCGGGTGGCGACGCCGAGCCGGCTCAGCGCCGCGTTGAGCGCCTCCAGCGGAAGAGTGTGCTGCTCACCGGGGACGCAGGCCAGCAGCACGGGTCCCGCGCCCGTGGGGCCGGCCGTCGCGACGGGCTGCCGGGTGTGGCGGCGCAGGGTGGTGGACACCTGCCAGGACAGCAGGTGCTCCACCTCGACGTACCGGTCCCCCGACGACTCCCATCGGCGGCCCACCGCGTGCAGCGTCGGCAGCATCACGTCCTGCCAGGCGGCCACCACGCCGTACCGGTCCACGGCGGCCTCCAGCCGCTCCCCGACGGCCGCCGCGTCGAGCCGGACGGCGGCCCGGGCCAGCCCGCGACCCTCCTGCCGGGCCGCACCGGGAGACGGCGCGCCGGGGGCGGTCGCCGCGGGGACGGCCGGTGCGGCCGGTGCGGCCGGTGCGGCCGGTGCGGCCGGTGCGGCCGGTGCGGCGGGTACGGCCGGCGGTGCCGGGGCGGGCGCGCCGCCGGCCGGGGGGCGGGGGGCTGCCGGGTAGGCCCGCTCCTTCGCGGCCCGGGCGGCGTCGGCGGGCGGCACCCCGGACGCGGTCAGCCGGCACATGGTCTCCAGCATGGTCACATCCCGGGGCGTCCACCGGCGGTGCCGGCCGTCGGCGCGGGCGGCGGGGCCCATGCCGTAACGGCGGTCCCAGGAACGCAGCGTGGTGGGCGAGACGCCCAGCCGGCGGGCCAGCGCGCCGGTGGTCAGCCCCGGCTCCGCGGCCCCGGCGGAACCCGCCCGGCCGCTCCCCGGCATCCCCGGCATCCCCGCAGGGTCGGTCGCATCCATACGACGACCATACGTCCGCCATACGACGCACAACCGATGCAAGTTGTCCGGCCGGTCCGCGGACTCACACGATGAACGCCCGGAGCGCGCCCCGGAACGTACCGGTCCACAGGGACGGCCCGGCCGCTCCGCTCCGGCCGTCCCGTCCGACGCGAAGGAGCCGTCGTCATGAGCCCGCACTCGACCGTCGTCGCGCCCCGTACCGCGGCCCCGGCCGACCGGTCCGCCGGCCCGCCGCCGTGGCCGCCTGCCGGGGAGCCGCTCACCGACGAGGAACTCGCCCGCGGCCTGGTGGCGGGCGACGAGGCCTGTCTCGCCGCGGTCCACCGCCGTTGGGCGGGGCTGGTGCACTCGCTGGCGTGGCGCACGCTGGGCGATGCCACGGAGGCCGAGGACGTCACCCAGCAGGTGTTTCTCGGTGTCTGGCGGGGCCGCGCCGGCTTCCGGCCGGAGCGGGGGACGGTGGCCGGATGGATCGTCGGCATCACCCGCCGCAAGATCGCCGACGCCCTGTCCGCCCGGACGCGCCGCGGCGAGCTGGTGGCGGCGGCGGGCGCGGCCCTGCCGCCGGACGAGTGCGCCGCCGAGCGGCCCGAGGCCGCTCTGGACCGCGTGCTCGTGGGACACGAACTGGCCCGGCTGCCCGCGCCCCAGCAGCGCGTCCTGCGCCTCGCGTACTACGAGGACCTCACCCAGACCCAGATCGCGGAGCGGACCGGGTGGCCGCTGGGCACGGTCAAGAGTTACGCGCGCCGGGGACTGCATCGTTTGCGCAGCAGTATGGAACAGCAGACCGGAGAGAGGCAGACCGGAGAGAGGCAGACCGGAGAGGGCATGAACAAGACCGGGGATCACTACACATAAAGGGCAAATAAGTGCAAACTGGATTCTGCGGTGCACACCGCACACCGCGCCGGACGCCGGTCTGGCCGCAGAGTCGAAGGAGACGAATCATGGCGAACGTCTCGCACCGGGGTGACATGAGGAGCCACCCCGATGTCCCCGAGATGCAGGCGCGCTACGCCCGGATGCTCGACGGTCGGGATGTGGTGCTCGTGGACGGGCCGGTGTTCCTGCTCGGCCTGTACTGCGCCGCCTCGCCGTGGATCCTGCACTACACGGCGAACCAGCCCGCGCTCGCGACCCACAACTTGATCATGGGCATCGCCATAGGCCTGCTGGCGCTGGGATTCACCCGGGCCCCCGAGCGGATGTACGGCCTGAGCTGGGCCATGTGCGCCATGGGCATCTGGATGATCATCGCTCCGTGGATCGTGGGCCGCGCCCCGGACGCGGGCGTGATCGTCAACAACATCGTCATCGGCGCCCTGGCCCTCGTCCTCGGACTGGTCTGCGCCGTCACGGCGGCGAGGAGCGCGCCCAGGCCGTAGCACAAGCGGCGGGGCGAGCGGGGCCGGTCCGCCCGGGCGGACCGGCCTTCCGCACGTCACCCGGGGCTCGCCTCCAGGGCGTCGTACTCCTCGCTGATCTCCTTCGCGCCGAACGGCCACACCCGCTCCCGCCACGCCCAGACCAGGAAAGCCGCGCAGCCCAGCGCGAGCCAGGCCAGCGACCACTCGACGGGGCGGCGGCCCGGGGAGTTGTGGTCGGCGTATCCATAGATGACGCACCAGCCGGCGAAGGCGATGACGGCCGGCAGCGGATACAGCCACATCCGGTACGGGCGGCGCAGGTCCGGCTGCCGGCGGCGCAGCACGCTCAGCGCGACGATCTGCGCGAGCGCCTGGACGATGACCATCACCGTGGTGAGCAGCTGGATCAGCGTCAGCAGGTCGGTGTGACGGCCGATCAGGAAGCCGACAGCGGTGATCACTCCCATCGTCGCGAGTCCGAGCGCCGGGAAGCGGTGCCGGGGGTGCAGCCGCGCGTACGGCCGGAAGAAGACCCCGTCGCGGGCGGCGTCGCAGGGCACCCGCGAGCCGCCCAGCAGCCCGGTGAACACGGACGCGAACGCGGTGATCAGGATGAGCACGGTCACCGTGTCCGCGGCGCCCCGGCCCCACGTCTGAGCCAGCACCGCGGAGGCGACCGAGGTGGAGGCGATGTCGTGGGGGTCCGTCATCCGGTGCCAGTCGACGACGCCGAGGGTGCCGATCTGGAGCAGCAGGTAGATCGCCATGATGCCGAGGATCGACGCGACGATGGAGCGCGGCAGGGTGCGGCCGGGATCCTTGATCTCGGCGCCCAGGTAGGCGGTGGTGTTGTAGCCGAGGTAGTCGTAGATGCCGATGGTCAGGCCCGCGGCGAAGCCCGGCCAGAAGTGACCGCTCGTCAGGTCGAAGGCGTGTGCCGGGTAGGTGAAGGCGCGGTGCGGGCTGAAGCCGGTCGCGGCGGCGGTGATCACCAGGAGCACCGAGGTGATCATCATGGCCCACATGACGAGGGTGATACGGGCGATGTGCTCGATGCCGCGCCAGAGCAGCAGGACCACGAGGGCGATGACGCCGAGGCCGGTCAGATCGCCGGCGGTCCGTCCGAGGCCGGGGGCGAGATAGCCGAGGTACTGGACGAAGCCGACCACGCCCGTGGACATGATCAGCGGGATGAACAGCATCGCCGTCCACACGAACAGGAACGGCAGGAGGCGGCCGGTGCGGTACTGGAAGGCCTGGCGCAGATAGACGTAACTGCCGCCGGAGCCGGGCATCGACGCGCCCAGCTCCGCCCAGACCAGGCCGTCGCACAGCGCCAGGACCGCGCCCGCGACGAATCCGGTGACCGCCTGGGGCCCGCCGAACGCGGCGACCATCAGCGGGATCGTCACGAACGGCCCGATGCCGCACATCTGGCTCATGTTGATCGCCGTGGCCTGCAACAGGCCGACGCGACGGACGAAACCACCCGTGGGTGGCGGGCTGCCGGACATGGGGACTCCTGACGCCGCGGGAACACGCCGCACCCGGCGGGCCGACGAGCCGACAAAGTTAAGGAGCCTTACGAGAGGCGTCAAGTATGCGCCGGGCATGCAGGAGAATGGTGCGATGCCCGCCAGCGACGTCACGGAGCCGCCGGAACAGCCCTGGAGCCGCCGGCGCCTGCGCAGTGCCAACGAGCGGCTGCTCCTGGACCGGCTGCGCGCCCTCGGTGCCGCTTCGCGCGCCCAACTGGCGCGGGACACGGGCCTGTCGAAGCCGACGGTCTCCAGCGCGCTCGCCTCGCTGGAGTCGGCCGGCCTGGTGCGCGAGGCCGGTACGCACACCCCGGAGCGCGGCCGCACCGCCGTGCTGTACGCCCCCGACCCGGCCGCCGGGTACGCGCTCGGTGTGGACATAGGCCGGGCCCGGCTGCGCGTGGCGGTGGCCGACCTGGACGGCACGGTCGTCGCACGGACCGACGTGCCCAATCCGGCCCGTACCTCCGCC
The DNA here is from genome assembly GCF_040637655.1 of Streptomyces sp. NPDC028722. Lineage (NCBI taxonomy): Bacteria > Bacillati > Actinomycetota > Actinomycetes > Kitasatosporales > Streptomycetaceae > Streptomyces > Streptomyces sp. NPDC028722. The sequence continues at coordinate 506,797 of NZ_JBEZWU010000002.1, read as the reverse complement.
GCCCTGGCCGGCCTGGTGGTGGACACCGCCCGCCGGGCGATCGAGCGGTCGGGCGCGGACCCGGCCGAGGTGGCGCACGGGGTGCTCGGCACACCCGGGGTGTACGACGAGCGGCACCGGCGGGTCCGGTACGCGACGCATCTGCCGGGCTGGGGGCGCGCCGGACTCATGGACCGGATCCGCGGGGAGCTGGGCGTCCCGCTGGAGGTGCACAACGACGCCAATCTGGCCGCGCTCGGCGAGTACGCGTACGGCGCCGGCGCGGGCAGCCGGCTCTTCGCGTACCTCCTGATCGGCACCGGTCTGGGCATGGGCGTCGTCAGCGGGGGGCGGCTGTTCACGGGCGCGCACGGGCTGGCCGGCGAGATCGGCTTCCTGCCCTGGACCGGCCGGGGGAAGCCGGAGCGGCTGGAGGACGCGGTGGCGGGGGTGGCGGTGGTGGAGTCCGCCCGGCGCTTGGGGATGAGCGGCCGGCTGACCGCGAAGGCCGTGTTCGACGCGGCCCGGCAGGGGCAGCCGGCCGCCGTGCGGGCCGTGGAGCTGGAGGCCGAGCGGATCGCGCACACGGTGGCGGCCGCCGCCGCCGTGCTCGACCCGGACCTCGTCGTCCTCGGCGGCGGGCTCGGTCACAGCGCCGGGCTGCTGCTCCGGCCGGTCCGCGAGCGGCTGCGCACGCTCACCCCGCTGCGCCCGCGGATAGCGCCGAGCCGGCTCGGCGCGGACGCGGTGCTGCTCGGCGCGGTGGCCACGGCCCTGGACACGGCCCGGGACGTGGTGTTCGAGCGCCGGACGGCCGGAATCTGACTCTCGGTCAAGGTTCACGACGGCGAGGGTCGTTGACAGCGTCCGGGGGTCGCCCTAGCGTGACCGGCGTTTGTAAAGTTTCCTAACTTTACGAGGCTGGAGTCCGCCGTGTTCCCTCGTCCCGCCCGCCGGCTCCCCGGGGCCGTCGCGCTGCTCGCCCTGGCCGGCGCCCTCACCGCCGGTGCCTGGGCCGGTCCCCGGGACACCGCGCAACCCCACCGGTCCGCCCGGGTCGCCCACGTGCCCGCCGTCGCCGGCACCAGCACCCCGCTCGCCGGTTACGCCGTCCGGTCCACCGCGCGGGTGACCGACTCCGCCGCGGCCGTCTCCTCCCCCGGCTACCCGGCGAAGGGCTGGTATCGGACGGGCCCCCGCTCGACGGTGCTGGCCGCGCTGCTCGCGAACGGCGTGTACGCCGACCCGTTCCGCTCCACCGACCAGCAGAGGATCCCGAAGGCCGACTTCGAGGTGCCCTGGTGGTACCGCTCCGAGTTCACCGTCGAGGACACCGGGCGGCGCACCTTCCTGGACTTCAGCGGGGTCGTCTCGGCGGCCGACGTCTATGTGAACGGCCACCGGGTGGCCGGGGCCGCCGAGGTCGCCGGCGCCTACACCCGCCACGAACTGGACATCACCCCGCTGGTCAGGTCCGGCACGAACGCGGTCGCCTTCCGGGTCCGGCCCAACGACCCCGGCCGCGACCTGACCATGGGCTGGCTCGACTGGCTCCAGCCGCCGCCCGACCGCAACATGGGCCTCGTCCGCGACGTCCTGGTCCGCCGGGGCGGCCCGGTCGCCCTGCGCGACACGCACGTACTGACGGAGCTGGCCGTGCCGTCGCTCGCCACGGCCCGCCTGACGGTGAAGGCCCGGGCCCGCAACGACTCCGGCACGCCGGTGACCGCCGAGATCTCCGGCAGCGTCGCCGGCACGCGGCTCACCCGGACCGTACCGCTGGCCCCCCACGAGACGAAGACCGTCACCTTCACCCCCGACGACACCCCGGGCCTGCGTCTCACCGCGCCGAAGGTGTGGTGGCCGGCCGGGATGGGCGGGCAGCCGCTGTACGGCCTCACCCTCACCGCGTCCGTCGCCGGCACGGTCTCGGACACGGCCCACGAGACCTTCGGCATCCGGGACGTGCGGGCACCGCTGAACGCGGACGGCGCCCGGCAGTACCGGATCAACGGCCGCAGGCTCCTGGTCCGGGGCGGCGGCTGGTCCCCGGACGAGTTCCTGCGCTGGGACCGCGCCTACGTCGAGGACCGGCTGAAGTACGCCGTCGACCTCGGCCTGAACACCCTCCGCCTGGAGGGCCACCTGGAGCCCGACGAGTTCTTCGGCCTGGCCGACCGCTACGGCGTCCTCACCCTGCCGGGCTGGGAGTGCTGCGACAAGTGGGAGGGCGACGTCAATCCCAACGGGTCGGGGAAGAAGTGGACCGACGCCGATCACCGTGTCGCCAGGGCGTCCATGGCCGCCGAGGCCGCCCGGTTGCGCGACCACCCCAGCGTGCTGTCCTTCCTGATCGGCAGCGACTCCGCCCCGAGCGCGACGATCGAGAGCGAGTACCTCGACGCGCTGAAGGGCGCCGACTTCACCGCCCCCGTGGTCCCCGCCGCCTCCGACGCCTCCACCCCGCAGCTGGGCCGTTCGGGCATGAAGATGACCGGCCCGTACGACTGGGTGCCGCCCGGCTACTGGTACGCCAAACGGGAGGGCGGGGCCACCGGCTTCAACTCCGAGACGAGCGCGGGCCCCAGCATCCCCACCCTGGACACCCTGCGCCGGATGATGACACCCGCCGAACTCGACACCCTCTGGCGGGACCCGGACGCCCGGCAGTACCACCGCTCACCGTCCGCCACCTTCGGCACGCTCGCCCTCTACGACCACGCCCTGGCCGGCCGCTACGGCGCCCCCACGGGCCTCACCGACTACGTCCGCAAGGCCCAGCTGGCCCAGTACGAGAACGTCCGCGCCCAGTTCGAGGCGTACGGGCGCAACGCCACGGACGCCGAGCGGCCCGCCACCGGAGTCGTGCACTGGATGTTCAACAGCGGCTGGACCTCCCTGCACTGGCAGCTGACGGACCGCTACCTCGATCAGAACGGCGCCTACTTCGGGGCGAAGAAGGCCAACGAACCGCTGCACGTGCAGTACTCCTACGACGACCGCTCGGTCGTCGTGGTCAACAACCGGCACACCCGGGAGCGCGGGCTCACCGTCCGGGCCGCGCTCTTCGACCCCGACGGGACGCGCAGGTACGACAGGACCGTCACCGGGACGGCCGTCGACGGCGACGGGGCCCACGCGACCGCGCTCACCCTGCCGGCCTCGGTGACCGGTCCGGCGCGCACCCACCTGCTCCGGCTGGTGCTCACCGACGCCCGGGGCACGGAGGTGAGCCGCAACGTGTACTGGCTCTCCACCAGCCCGGACACCCTGGACTGGGACGACACCGACTGGTACCACACCCCGACCACGGGCTACGCCGACCTCCACGGACTCGCCTCGATGGCGCGGGTGCCGGTGACGGCGACGGCCGTCACCCGGTCGGGGCGGGACACCTCGACCACGACGGTGACCCTGCGGAACACCGGGACCGGCGCGACCCCGGCGCTGTTCACGGACGTCCGTCTCGTGGACGCGCGGGACCGGCCGGTGCTGCCGGTGCGCTGGTCGGACAACGAGGTGAGCCTGTGGCCCGGCGAGCGGCTGACCCTGACCGCCACCTACCGGACCGGCGACCTGCACGGGTCGGTGCCACGAGTGCGGGTCTCCGGCTGGAACGTGCCGGAGCGGACGGTGCCGGCCGCCTGACGCGCCCCCGCCCCGGCTCAGCCGACCTGGAGCGCGGTGTCGTCCACGACGAACGACGTCTGGTACTTGGAACCCTCGGTGCCGGTGAACTTCAGGGTGACGGTCTGCCCGGCGTAGCCGCCGAGGTCGAAGGTGCGCTGGGTGTACCCGGCCGCGGCGTCGAGGTTGGAATAGGTCGCCAGGGTGGCCAGGACCGTGCCGGAACCGTTCACCACCTGGACCTTGAGGGTGTCGTAGGCCGTGCTAGTGGTGGTCTCGGCCGTGTCGACGTGCAGGGAGAAGCCGAGTGTGGCCGGGCAGCCGGACGGGATGGTCACCGACTGGGCGAGCGTGTCGGTGGTGGCGGTGCCGTTGCCGTCGAGCCAGGCGTAGTACGAGCCCGAACGGGCCTTCTCACCGGTGGCGTTGGTGATGACGCCGCTCGTGGCGTTCCACACGGTGCTGCCGGACTCGAAGCCGTTGTTGCCGAGGAGCTGGGCGGCCGTGCAGGACGTCGAGCCACCGCCGGTGCCGCCGCCGCTCGCGCCGGACAGCCACGCGGTGGCGTTCAGGGCGAGGGCCGCGTCGTTGGCACCGGAGTCGTTCCAGCCGTCGTACAGGGTGTTGCCGGACTGGCCGGTGCCGTCGTCGATCGGGGAGCTGTCACCCCAGAACGCGACCCGGCCGCTGCCGAAGGTGCTGGTGGCGAAGAACGCGCCGGTGGTGCCGGAGTAACCGGTGCGGTACAGCAGGCCCTTGACGCCGGGGTTGTCGGCGGGCTTGAGCGTGGCGGTCGTTCCGCTGGCGATGAGGCTCTTGGTGACGGTGCCGAAGGAGCCGTGCAGGACCGGGTCGGTGCTGTCGCTGATCGCGGCGGGGTGGTCGGAGCTGATGCTCAGCGAGTCGATGGAGAAGCCGAAGGGGTCGGTGGAGTCGACGCCGTTGTTCGTCATCAGGTCGTTGAGGATCTCGACCGCGTCCTCGCCGTCGTTGTTGCGGTCCGCTCCGGTGTGGTCGGAGATCATGAACAGACCGCCGCCGTTCTTCACGAAGTTCATGATCGCCGTCTTCTCGGCGCTCGTGAACAGCGTGTTCGGCTCCGGCAGGACCAGCGTGTCGACGTTGGACAGGTCGGTCGCGGACGTGCCGCCGTAGCTGAGGGCGGAGCCCTGCGGCAGCGTCTTCAGGCTGTAGGCGCCGGTCTTCTCCAGGGCGACGCCCCACGAGGAGAGGGCTCCGGTCCAGTCGGTCTCGGCGGACGGCGAGGAGTCCTGGCCGAGCGGGTCGGGCTGGCTGGTGGAGATGATCCAGTCGGCGTTGCCGGCCGTCTCGGCGTGGGCGTTGTCGAACAGGATGCGGTGCGGGGCCGCCGCGTGGGCGGGGGCGCCGGTACCGAGCTGGAAGGCGGCTCCGCCGAGGAGCAGCCCGAGGCCGGCCAGGGCGGTGGTGAGTCTGCGGCGGGAACTGCTGGTTCCGGGCATCCGGCGAACCTCCGTGTGGGGTGGGGAGAGGCGGTGCGGGCGCGGTCTGCGCGCGTAGAGCCTGTCGAGAGTTCTACACGCGTCGATTGATTGAAAGGTACATGGCATGAAGGCGTGGTGAACAGAGGCGGCCCGCCACGACCGGAGCGCAGCGGTCCGCCCGCCCCGGGCACATGGGGGCCTCACCGGGCCTTCTCCGGCGGTGGGTTAGACCGCGTAGCGGTAGGGCGTCGTGGTGCTCAGCGCGTGGAAGCCGAGGCGTGCCAGGATCGGGCGGCTCATGGGTGAGGCGTCGACCTGGAGGTAGCGGTAGCCGTGGGCGGCGGCGACGCGGGCCCGGTGGGCGACCAGAGCCCGGTAGACACCCCGGCCCCGCCAGGCCTCGACGGTGCCGCCGCCCCACAGCCCGGCGAACCGGGTGCCGGGCACCAGTTCCATGCGGGCGGCGCTGACGGGCTCCGCCCCGGCCAGCGCGACCACGGCCACGACCGTGCCGGGGTCGGCGGCCAGCCGCGCGAGCAGCCGGTGCCGCAGCCCGGTGCCGTCGGTGCCGAAGGCCCTCTCGTGGACGTCCACGACGAGGTCCACACCGGCCGGATCGGTGGCCCGCACCACGCGGATGCCGGCCGGAGGCTCGGCGGCCGCCACCGGCCCGGCCACCTCGCCGGCCATCAGCGTCTCCGCCGGCTCGGCCCGGAATCCGGCGGCGAGGAGCCGGTCACCGAGATCCGCCGGCTCGTCGTGGCCGTAGGCCTTCCACTCGAAGTCCAGGCCCAGGCCGGTGAAGCGGGCGATCTGGTCGTGGATCGCCCGGCCGGCGTCCGCCGCGTCGAGCGCGGACCAGAGCACGCCGTTCCACCCGTGCGCGTCGGTGACCTGACGCACGACGGCACCGGCCCGTTCGATCCGGGCCCCGGGCCCGTCGGGGCGGGCGTTCTCGCGCATCTCACGGTCGTACAGGGCGAGCACAGCGGTGTGGTCCATGCGGTGCACCCCAGCACGAGCGGCCGGCCCCGGCAACGGAATTACCGGGCGGACGGCGGGAGGCGGGCCGGTCCGGTCATCCCGCGGGCCGGACCGACCGCCGCGCGGGTCAGCCGAGTTCGAGCGTCGCGACGCCGAAGACGCGCTCCCGGGCGTGGTCGCGGACCGGGCCGGTGTACATGCGGGCGGTCTCGAACGAGGGGCGCAGTCCCGCCTCCTCGGCGAGAGCGACACCGGCCGTGTTCGGCTCGGGTACGTCGAGCGCCACCTCCCGGCCGCCGGTGCCGGCGGTCAGTGCGGCGAAGAGGGCCCGGGCGTCGTCGGCGGTGTCGGCGAAGAGGGGGCCGACGCGCAGGGTGTCGTGGCCGGGGCGGATCACGCCGTAGCCGGTGAGGCGCCCGCCGTCCTCCCGCACGACGGCACGGTGGCCGGGCGCGGTGAGCCATGCGGCGAGGAACCGCGGGCGGTCCGCGGGACAGCAGGCGCCGTCGTAGGCGGTGAGCGCGGCCAGGTCGGCGGGGGTGGCCGGGCGGACACCGGCGGGTGCCTCGCCGGCGGGGGCGGTGCCGGTGAACCGGATGGTCCGGTAGGCGAGTTCGAAGCCGGACTGGCGGTAGTTGTCCTGCTGGGCGACGACTCCGTCCAGGCCGACGGTCCGGTCGCCGGCGTGGGCCAGGGCGGTCTTCCAGGTGGTGAGGCCGTGTCCGTGGCCGCGCAGGTCGGGGCGGACGAGGTAGCAGCCGAGGAAGGCGTAGGCGGGGCCGTACGTGACGACGGAGACGGCCGACACCGGCTCGCCGTCGATCCGGCCGAGGAAGAAGCCGTCGGGGTCCTGGGCGAAGAACGCCGGTCCGTCGGACAGTCCGGGATTCCAGCCCTCCGCCGCCGCCCATCCGCTGATCACCGGCCAGTCGGCGAGGGTGGCCTGCGTGACGACGAGGTCGTGGGGGGCCGCGAAGGTCATGGGTGCGCTCCGTATCGTCGGGGGGACTGCCGCACAGCATCCTTCCGGAGCAACGGGGGCCGCGCCACGGGAAGATCAGCCGACGCGACACCCACCCCGCCCAGCGAGACGGGGAGTTCGGCCCGGCCACCGGGTACGGGGCGGTCCCGTCCCGTCCGCCGGCGGAGGCCACAGCCCTTGTGGGGGGCGCGGAGTCCGGCCCGGTCATCCCCGCCGGCCCTTCCTCCCTGGCCGTCCTGTCGGCGGATGCCAGGAAAGCCGTACCGGCGGGGGTGCGGCCGGGTCATCGCCGCGGGCCCGTGAGCGGAGCGGCCCCTACGCGGACCCGGAGCAGGTGCTGCCCCCCGAGGAGTGCGGCGTGCTCCGGGAGCCGCTTCGGCGGGGCCCAGTCCGCCCGGCGCTCCCCTGCCGCAAGCGTCCGGTCGTCGGCCGGTCCCTGGACGGCACGGCCCCGCCGGGCCGGGGCCGGCGGGGCCGTGGGCGCGCGGTGGGGCCGCGTGCGCGGTCAGGTCAGGCCTGGGCCCGGCGGGTCAGCCGCTGCGGCCCGGCCGGAAACGGCGGTACAGGACCGCGCCGGTGAGGACGAGCGCGGCGCTGCCGGCGACGGCCGGGGCCGTCATGTCCGCGCCCGTGTGCGCCAGGCTGGAGGCCACCGGACGCGGGGTGTGCGGGGCGGGGTGGTGCGCCCGGGGCGCGACCGGGGGCTCGGGGGTGCGGTGGTGCGGGGCCGGGGTGTGCGGGGGGCGCCGGGACTGGTCGCCGGGACCGTTGACCGACTGGTTGCCCTGCGCCGGATTGCCCAGGCCGACCACGTCGACACTGTTGCCGCTGACGTCGACCGGCAGATGGACGGGGAGCTGGACACCGTTGCCGGAGATCACACCAGGCGAGTCGGTGGCAGCGCCCCGCGCGGAAGCACCGCCGGACGCGGCCGACCCCGCCCGCGCCCCGGCCGCCTTGTTCGCGCACGCGTTGCCCGCGGCCGGGTTGAGCAGTCCCACCACGTTCACGGTGTTGCCGCACATGTTCACCGGCACGTCCACCGGGAGCTGCACGGTGTTGCCGGAGACCAGTCCGGGCGAACCGGCCGCGGCGCTCCGGGCGCCGGCCCCGTCGGCCGCGAAGGCGGCGGACACCGGCAGCGCCACGGCCATCGCGCCGGACGCGGCGGCGACGGCGAACACACCGTTTCGGGTAGCCCGTCTCATAGTTCCCTGCCTTCCAGACGTCGTGCGGGCACTTGCCCGCACCTCAGGAAAACGCAGACGAACCATCCGAGTCATGGCTTATCGGGCTTTCACCCCATCGAGTGCCACTGCTATCGAACCGCGTGCGAAGCGGCTCGGTGATCGCCGGGGGGTGTGGGCGCGCAGCATACGGCGGAGGCCGCCGCCCCGCTCGTCCGGAGGCGAGCCGTCCGGGGCGCGCCTATGGTGATCCGAGGCGCCGGCCCGGTCCGTGGCAGGCGCTCCGGGAGGCGAACGATGCTGGCCAAGCTGTCCACACGGCCCGCGGTGCGGCGCTGCGCGGGTGCCTCGGCCCTCGTCCTGGCACTGCTCGGCGCCGGGCTGCCCGCGGCCGCCGCCGACCGGCCACAGCCCGACCTGTCCCGGTTCTACGGGCAGAAGGTGACGTGGCAGGCCTGTGACGGGCCGGACATGCCGGACGACCTCCAGTGCGCCAAGGTCACCGTCCCCCTCGACTACGCGCGGCCACGCGCGGGCACCCTGGACGTGGCGCTGGCCCGTTACCGCGCCACCGGGCACTCACGGGGCTCGGTGCTGCTGAACTTCGGTGGTCCCGGCGGTGCCGGCATTCCCGAGCTCGCCGCCGACGGCCGCCGGTTCATGGACCTGACCAACGGCTACGACGTGGTCACCTTCGATCCGCGCGGTGTCGGCCGGTCCTCCCCCGTCAGCTGCGGCGGGGACGGTGAGGGCGCCTTCTCCATGACCGAGGAGGACGCCGGACTCGACCGGCCCGGGGCACTGCTCCGGCAGTTGCGCGAGACCGCCGACCGGTGCGCCCGGCACTCCGGTCCGGTGCTGGCCCACATCGGCACCGTGAACGCCTCCCGCGACCTGGACGTCATCCGCCAGGCGCTCGGCGACAAGAAGCTCAACTACCTCGGCTTCTCCTACGGCACCCGGCTCGGCTCGGTGTACGCGGCGCAGTTCCCGGGCAAGGTCGGCCGGATCGTGCTCGACGGCGTGGACACGCTGACCGAGCCGCTGTCCGAGCAGGGCCTGGCGGGCGCCGAGGGCCAGCAGACCGCGCTGGACGACTTCCTGGACTGGTGCACGAAGGATCTCGCCTGCCCGTTCGGCCAGGACCGGCGGGCGGCCGGGGACGAGGTGGTCCGGCTGGTGCGCTCGCTCGACCGGAACCCGGTGCCCACGGACTTCGGCGGCTCGTTCACCGGTCAGGACCTGGTCGGCGCCATCGGGCAGGCCCTGTACGGCAAGGAGCTGTGGCCCTCGCTGGAGCGCGCCCTGGCCTCGCTGATCGAGGACGGTGACACCCGGCGCGTCCTGGCCTTCTCGTCGGGCGGCATCGACGGCCCCCGCGGCCGGCTCCGCACGGACGGCGGGCTGACCGACGTCCAGGATGTCCCGATGGACAACCTGCCGGCCGCCCTGATCGCGGTCAACTGCGCGGACGACCCCGACCGGCCCACCGCGGCGCGGATCACCCGGGACCTGAAGGACCTGCGGGCCGCGTACGACCGCGCCTCGCCGGTCTTCGGCCGCTACCGGCTCACCCAGCTGCTGCTGTGCTACGGCCGGCCCAGGGGCACCGACTTCATCCGGGACCGGGTCCGGGACGTGCACTCGGCGAAGATGCTGCTGGTCGGCACGCGCGGCGACCCGGCGACGCCGTACCGGTGGACCGAGGAGACGGCCCGGCGGCTCGGCCCGTCGGCCGTGGTGCTCGACAGCAAGGGCGAGGGCCACACCGGGTACGTCTCCTCCCGGTGCGTCCACGGCAAGATCAACGACTTCCTGCTCTACGGCTCGCTGCCCCCGAGCGGCAGTTCCTGTCCGGCGGACGGGGCCGAGGAGACCGGGACCGGGGTCACGCCGACCGGTGACGGGTCCGGCGCGAACGGGTGACAGGGGCGCGCCGGGGCAACTTCGGGGGCGTCCCGGTCGTCACACCGGGCAGGCGTGCTTCGGCCGCCGTATCCGGGACACGACCACACAGGGGGCACCGTCATGCGCATCCGCGCCGCCGTCACCGTACCCGCCGCCTCGGCCGCTGTGGCGGCCCTGCTGCTGACCGCACCGCACAGCCAGGCCGCCACGGGCCACCTCCGGCCGGCCGCATCGCACGGCCAGGCTGTCACGGACGAGAAACTGCCCGCCGCACCGCGCGGCCAGGCCGCCACGGGCCACGACCGGCCCGAGCGCTGCGCCCGGCGGACGCTGACCGTACGGGCGAAGGCCGTGGCCGGCACCCCGGCCGTACTGCGGGTCGACGTCACCAACCGCGGCACCCGCGCCTGCCTCGTCGACCGCGTGCCCACGGTGACCTTCGGGGACCTGGACGGGGCCGCGCTGCCGGTGCCGGAGGGCGGCACCGGCACCTACCGGCTCGCGCCGGGCGGCACGGCCTACGCCGACGTGCGGACCATCGCCGACCCGGCGGACCCCGAGGCCCGCCGGGTGGACACGGTCTCCGTCGCCGCGTCCGCCGCGCACACCGGCCGGGAATTCAGCGCCGCCCGGCTCGGCACCGGACCCCGGGTCCTGGTGTGGGAGCCGGTGACGACGTGGTGGCAGCGGTCGGCGGCGGCGGCCGACCGTGCCATCGGGCTCAGCTGAGCACCAGCTCGGGCGTGTACAGGTCCAGCCACTGCGCCAGGTCCAGGGTGCGTTCCAGACCGCGCCGGGCCGCCTGGGTGCTGACCGGTGCGTCGTGGTCGGCGGCCTTGCGGACCCGGTCCCGGTCGACCAGGTCGAAGACCGGGTGGGAGGGCCGGGTCAGCAGGTCCTTGGCCTGTTCCTGGAGGGCGCGGGCGTAGCGCGGGTCCTGGGTGGACGGGTACGGGCTCTTCACGCGCTCGTACACCGAGCGCGGCAGGACGTCCGCCGTCGCCTCCCGCAGCAGGCTCTTCTCCCTGCCGTCGAAGGACTTCAGCGCCCACGGGGCGTTGTACACGTACTCGACCAGCCGGTGGTCGCAGAACGGCACCCGGACCTCCAGGCCCACGGCCATGCTCATCCGGTCCTTGCGGTCGAGCAGGATGCGCACGAAGCGGGTCAGATGGAGGTGGCTGATCTGCCGCATGCGGTACTCGAAGTCGCTCTCGCCCTCCAGCCGGTCGACCCCGGCGACGGCGGTGCGGTAGCCGTCGCCGACGTAGCCCTTCAGGTCCAGGGACCTGGTGAGGTCGGCGCGCAGCACGTCGGCGTCCTCGCCGAAGTGCCGGCCCATGGTGGCCAGCCAGGGGAAGGTGTCGGCGCGGCGCGCCTCCTCGTCGAAGAACTGGAGGTAGCCGCCGAAGACCTCGTCGGCGGACTCACCGGACAGGGCCACCGTGGACTTCTCCCGGATGGCGCGGAAGAGCAGCAGCAGTGAGGCGTCCATGTCGCCGAGGCCGGCCGGCAGGTCGCGGGCCCGGACGACCTGCTCGCGCACGGCCGGGTCGGCGAGGGACTGGGCGTCCAGGACGATGTCCTGGTGGTCGGTGCCGGCGAGGCGGGCCACGTCGTGCACGAAGGGCGTGTCGGGGGTGCCGCGCAGTTCGTCGGCGACGAAGTGGTCGGTCTGGCCGACGAAGTCGACGGCGAAGCTGCGCACCTTCTCGCCCTGCTCACCGAGCTGCCGGGCGGCGATCGCGGTCATGGCGGAGGAGTCCAGACCGCCGGAGAGCAGGGTGCAGCGCGGCACGTCGGCGACCAGCTGCCGGCGCACGATGTCGTCGAGGAGCGAGCGCACCCCGGTGACGGTGGTGTCGCGGTCGTCGGTGTGCGGGCGGGTCTCCAGCCGCCAGTACACGCGGGTGGACAGTCCGGAGCGGTCCACGGTCACGACGGTGCCGGGCTCCACCTCGCGCATGCCGTCCCAGATGGCGTGTCCCGGCGTCTTGACCATGACGAACAGTTCGCGCAGGCCGTCCAGGGTGACGCGGCGGCGGGCCAGCGGGTTGGCGAGGACGGCCTTGGGCTCGGAGCCGAACAGGACGCCGTCGGCGGTGGGGTGGTAGTAGAACGGCTTGATGCCCATGCGGTCGCGGATCATCACGAGCTTGTCGTGCCGGCCGTCCCAGACGGCGAACGCGTACATGCCGTTGAGCCGTTCGGCGACCGCGTCGCCCCACTCCAGATAGCCGTGCAGGACGACCTCGGTGTCGGAGTCGGTGGTGAACCGGTGGCCGCGGTCCTGGAGTTCGCGGCGCAGTTCGGTGAAGTTGTACGCCTCTCCGGAGTAGACCAGGGCGAGGGTCCCCCGGGGGGTCGGCAGGGTCATCGGCTGACGGCCGCCGGGGAGGTCGATGATGGCGAGGCGGCGGTGGCCCAGGGCGACGGGTCCCTCGGTCCAGGTGCCGCGGTCGTCCGGGCCCCGGCAGGCCATCGTCTCGGTCATCGCATGCAATGTGGTGGCCTCGGTGGTCAGGTCGCGGTCGAAGGAGACCCATCCGGTGATGCCGCACATGCGCTACCTCCTGCCTCCGGCTGGCGGCCGTCTCCCCGCCGACCTGGACTTTCTTGGCCGCGGGGAACGGACCGGCAAACCAGTTGTATCGAGCATCTATATGACGAGCGTCCGCCCGCCCCGGGGGTCCGGTCAACGTGGCCGTAACAGGGCAGCCCCGCGCGCCCTCACGGTTTCGGCCGGGTTTTGCCTCCGCGAAAACCGCGGACGGGCGTGCCACCGGGCCGCGGGGGCCAGGAACCGGCCACAGGCAAAAACTTCCCCAAACAGCCCGCGCGTTACGACTTCGCGGCCAGAAATCAGCCGAACGCCCCGGCCGGTCCGGACGGCTTCCACCGTGCCCCGGATTACCCCGAATGCCGTAAAGGTGAATCCGCCCTATCGTTCTGTCATGGAGCACGCACTGAGTCCCGCGACATTGACCGAACTGCGGCGCCCGCGCCCCTATCCGGCGGTCTCCGTGCTGACCCCGACGCACCGCCGGGAACGCGGGAGCGGCCAGGACCCGGTCCGGCTGCGCAACGTGGTGACCGAGGCACGCAGACGTCTGGAATCCGATCCCGCCGTCAGCCGGGAGCGGCGCGCCGACGTCGAGGCGCAGCTCGACCGCGCGCTGGCGGAGGTGGACCTGACACACGCCGAGGACGGCCTGGTGATCTTCGCCGCGCCGGGTGAGCACCAGGTCTGGTCGCTGGCCCGCCCCGTCCCCGAGCGGGTGGTGCTCTCGGACACCTTCCTCACCCGCAACCTGGTCGCCGCGCAGACGGCCGAGCGGCCCTTCTGGGTGCTGTCCGTCTCCGCGGACCGCGCCACCCTGTGGAGCGGCGGCGTCGACCGGGTCGCCGAGGACCGGTCCGGCGGCTTCCCGCTGACCCGCGGGCGGGGGAACTTCGACGCCGAACGCCAGGAACGCGTCGGCGATCTGCCGAGTACCTTCCGCGACGAGGGCACCCGTCAGTTCCTGCGCACGGCCGACACCACGCTCGGCGCGGTGCTGCGCGCCCAGCCCCGCCCGCTGTACGTCACCGGTGAGCAGGCGGCGCTCGCCCTGCTGGACGAGGTGGGCAGCGTCGCCCGGAACGCCGTGCACGTGCCGCACGGCGGGCTCGCCCACGCCGGCCCCGACGCCGTGTGGCAGGCCGTCCGCCCGGCGCTGGAGGCGGAGACGGCCAAGGACGCCGGCTCGGTGCTCCGGGACCTCACCTCGGCACGCGGCCACCGGACCTTCGCGGCCGGTCTGGACGAGCTGTGGCAGAGCGCCCGGGAGGGCCGGGTGCGGCTGCTGGCCGTGGAGGAGAACTTCCGCGCGGCCGTCCGCGACGTGGGCGGCCATCTGGTGCCGGCCGGGGCGGGGGACCTCGACGTCCGCGAGGACATCGTGGACGAGATCGTCGAGCGCTGCCTGGAGACCGGCGCCGACGTCCGCTTCGTCCCCGACGGCACCCTCGGCGACGCGGACGGCATCGCCGGCGTACTGCGGTACTGACGCGGAAGAACGCCGCCACCACCGGAACTCCCCGGCGCCGGCGTACGCTACGGCGTGACCCCGCCGAGCACCGACCGCCGGGAGGAAGCGCGCACATGGGTGACCTGCTGGGGGTGGCGGTACTGGGTGCCGGGCACATGGGGGCGGACCACATACGGCGTCTCGACCGGGTGGTCAGCGGAGCCAGGGTGGCGGCCGTGGCCGATCCCGACCTCGCCCGGGCCCGGGAGGCGGCGGCCGGCCTCACCGGCGTCACCGTGCACCCGGATCCGATCGCCGCGCTCGACGCACCGGGCGTACAGGCGGTCCTCGTCGCCTCTCCCGGCCCGGCCCACGAGGAGGCGCTGCTCGGTGCCTTCGCCCGCGGACTGCCGGTGCTGTGCGAGAAACCCATGGTGCCGGACTCCGCCGGTGCGCTGCGGGTCATGGAGGCCGAGGTGCGGCTCGGCCGCCGACTGGCGCAGATCGGCTTCATGCGCCGCTACGACACCGAGTACCGGCGGCTGAAGGCGCTGCTGGACGGGGGCCGCCTGGGCAGACCACTGATGCTGCACTGCACCCACCGCAACGTCTCCTCCCCCGTCGGCTTCACCAGCGCGATGCTGATCAACAGCTCCGTCTCGCACGAGATCGACGCGGCCCGCTGGCTGCTGGGGCAGGAGCTGACGGCGGTCACCGTGCTGCGGCCCGCACCGTCCCCGGGCGCGCCCGAGGGTCTGCTCGACCCGCAGTTCGTGCTCTTCGAGACCGAGCGGGGCGCCCTGGTGGACGTCGAGGTCTTCGTGAACTGCGGCTTCGGCTACCAGGTGCGCTGCGAGGCCGTGTGCGAGGCGGGCAGCGCCCGGATCGGCGACGAGCACACCATGGTGGTCACCGCCGGGGGCAGCGCCCGCGAGGAAGTGGCACCGGACTATCTCGTCCGTTTCGCCGACGCCTACGACCGCGAGCTACAGGCCTGGGTGGACGCGACCCGGCGCGGGGAGGTCACCGGGCCGGGCGCCTGGGACGGCTACGCCGCCTCCGTCGTCGCCGAGGCCGGTGTCCGGGCACTGGAGACCGGCGCCAGGGTGGCCGTCGACCTCGCCCCGCGCCCCGCCCTGTACGACGGGGCCGGTCACTGACCCGGCCCCGTCACCGCCGGTCAGGGTGATGCCGGCCCCACGCGTCGCGGTCCGGGGCGCCCCCGCAGCGCTCCGCCACCGGCTCACACCCCGCCGAACAGCGCGCTCAGCCCCCGTTCCACCACGCCGGCCAGGTCCTCCTGTCCGCCGGCGACCACCGCGTAGGTGTGCAGCAGGAAGCGGCGCAGCGCCGAGGCCTGGAACTGGAGCAGGGCCATGCCGTGCGGCGAGTGGAACTCCAGGACGGTACGGGTACGGCCGTACGGCCAGATCTGTACGTCCCCGTGACCGGCCGGGGCGCGCAGCCCCTGGTCGAGCAGGGAGCGGGCGAAGGTCCAGGTGACCTCCTCGCCGTTCAGAGCCGCCTCGGCCGGGAAGTCCACGAAGACGGCGAGGGGATCGTCCGCGGAGTAGCGGAGCGTGGCCGACACCGGCACCTCCCGGTCCTCGGCGGTGATGAGCCGGGCATGGGCGAGCTGTTCGACGATGATGTCCATGCCATTAAGGAGTCGGCGAAGGCCTGTCGCATGGCGTCAAATCCGGTCAGAGTTCGGCAGGTACAGGCCCCGGCGTGACGGAGGGGAACAGAGGAGCGTCGAACACGTGCTTCAGTGCGGGGACGGGCGGGGTGCCTGCCCCAATTCGCGTACGCCAGCTACGACTTGACCGGTGCGGCGCGTACGCCGTTCGTGCGTACGGATCAGCCCGGGAAGACTCTGGCATATGCCGGAAGCACCACCGTATCGTGTGTTGCCGAATCCCTTACAGCGCGTCGCGGGCTGTGCCACAGTCGTAGCGGTCCCCCGCCGTTCCCGCCCGTACCGTCCCCCCTCATCGGAGTGCGTCATGCCGTCCCCAGTCTCCGCGGACCGCCCCGCCGCCCAGCCACCCGGACCCGGCTCGGTCGAGGCGCTGATCCGGCAGACGCGACGACTCAAGGGCGACGTGGACGCCGTACGGCGGGACACCCGCAGCGACGCGACGGACCCCGAGGAACGCTGGCAGCGCGCCCTGTACGACCTCGCCCTGCACCAGCTCGACGACCTGGACACCCACCTGGCCCAGCTGCGGGACGGCCCGGCCCCCGCTCCGGCCGGGCCCGCCGAGGCGCCGCCCCCCCGGCCCGCATCGGTCACCGCCTCGCGCGGCTCACTGCTCAGCCGCGTCGGCAGTGCCGAGTGGAACCTGCTGACGGACGAGGCGACCTGGTCCGGGGAGCTGTACCAGATCCTCGGCCTCGACCCGGCCCGCCCCGCTGCCACCCTGGACGAGTTGCCCGCCCTGGTGCTGGAGGAGGACCGGCCGAAACTCACCGCGATGGTGACGGACTGCCTGGTCGACGCCAGACCGATCGACGGCGAGTTCCGCGTCGTACGCCCCGACACCTCCGTACGGACGGTGCACATGATGGGCGAACCCGTGCTCGGCGCCGACGGCGGCACCACCTCCATGTGGGCCGTACTGCGCGACGTCAGCGACCTGCGCCGCGAGCAGCGGACGGTGCGCGAGAGGCGTGACTCGCTGCACCGCCACCGCCGGCAGGAGCGGACCGAGCACCGGATCGCGGCCGAACTACAGGAAGCCGTGCTGCCGCCCTGGCGCGGCTCCCTGCGGCTCCCCCACCAGGGACCGCAGACCCTCGACCTCGCCGCCCACCGGCTGCCGGCCGCCGCCGGCACACCGATCGGCGCGGACTGGTACGACGCACTGGAACTGTCCGACGGCCGGACGCTGCTCGGCGTCGGCGGCCTGGTCGGACACGGAGTGGCCGTCACCTCGGGCATGGCGATGCTGCTCGGCGCCGTGCGCGGAATGGCCATGGCCGGCACCGAACCCGGCCACCTGCTCACCCTGCTCAACCGGTTACTCGACGCCACCGTGCAACCCGCCCTCGGCAGCGCCGTCTGCTGCCGCTACCAGCCCGACACCCGCACCCTGACCTGGGCGCGGGCGGGACACCCCGCCCCGCTGCTGTACCGCGACGGGACGGGGAGCGCGCTGAACGCGCCGGACGGCACGCTCCTCGGTGCCTCCCCAGGTGCCGGGTACGGGCAGTCCGCCGTCACCCTGCGGCCGGGCGACCTGCTCCTGCTGCACACCGACGCGCTGGTGCCGGGCCACAGCAGGACCGCGACCGTCGACCGGCTGCTCGCCCTCGCCCCACGCCTCGGGGCGGCGCGCACCGCGCGGGACTGTGTGCGAACGGTCGTCGAGGAGTTCGGCGGAGCCGGACGCGAGGACGACGCCTGCGTCCTCGTCGCCAAGGTCGTCGGCTGACCGGCCCGTCCACCCGTAGGCCGCCCGGGCGGCCTACGCGGACGCGCTGTCGCCGTCCGACCTGGCCCTCGGCCTGGGCAGGGCCAGCCTGATCTCCTCCCTCAGTTGCCGGATGCTCGGGTACTCGGCGTACTCCGCGGTCAGCCGGTACATCTGCCGCAGCCGGTCCCAGGTGCGACGCGAGGAGTTCGAACCCATCGACATCAGGGCCAGCCGGGCGTAACGGTCGGCCTGTTCGGGGTCGTCGCCGATGAAACAGGCCGACGCCATGGACAGATGGTCGAAGATCTTCGACCGCTCACGTCCGTCGACGCGCAGGGCCAGGGCCTTCTCCGCGTAGTACCGGGCGTGCGTGGCCGCGCCCGGGTCGAACTCCGCCAGGGTGCGGTAGGCGAGTGCCTGCATGCCGTACAGGTCCTCGTCCTTGAAGGTCTGCATCCACTCCGGCTGCTCCACGTCCTGCCCCTCGCAGACGAAGAGGTCCTCCGCCTGCCCGAGCGTGCGGCGCATCGCCTGGCCCTTGCCCATCGACGCCTGTGCCCAGGCCTCGATGGTGTGGAACATCGCCTTCGTCCGTGGCTGGAGACGGTCGCCGGCGCCGGACTGGGCGAGCTTCATCAGGTCCAGCGCGTCGTCCGGCCGGCCCAGGTGCACCATCTGCCGGGCCGCCCGCGACAGCGCCTCGCCGGCGCGCGGCCGGTCCCCGCCCTCCCGGGCGGCGTGGGCGGCGATGACGAAGTACTTCTGCGCCGTGGGCTCCAGGCCGACGTCGTGGGACATCCAGCCCGCGAGGACGGCGAGGTTGGCGGCGACGCCCCACAGGCGCCGCTGGAGGTGGGGCGGATGACGGTAGGCGAGCATGCCGCCCACCTCGTTGAGCTGGCCCACCACCGCCTTGCGCTGGAGCCCGCCGCCACGGGCGGCGTCCCAGGCGCGGAACACCTCGACCGAGCGCTCCAGCGCCTCGATCTCCTGCCACCCGATGGGGGCGGCCTCGTAGCGGTCGAACCCGGCGGGGTCGGCGTGCAGGGGGTCGTCGAGGACAGGGGCGTCGGCCTTCAGGGCCGGGTCGGTGTGCAGCCACTCGTACATGGCGCTGCTGAGTGTGGATCCCGCGGCGAGCGCGGCACCCGCGCCCACCAAGCCGCGTCGGTTGAGCATGAGGTCCATTCCCGTGAATTCGGTGAGGACCGCGGCGGTCCGCTCGGGCGGCCACGGCACACCGTCGGGATGTTCCTCGTTCCCGGCGCCCTGCCGTTTCCCCGCACGCCCGTGCCGTACCAGACCGAGGTCCTCGATGGTCACGACACGGCCGAGACGCTCGGTGAACAGGGCCGCCAGCACCCGCGGCACCGGATCGCGCGGGATCTCCCCCACGTCGATCCACCGCCGCACCCGGGAGGTGTCGGTCGCCAGCTGGGGGTGGCCCATGGCCGCCGCCTGCCGGTTGACCAGCCTCGCGAGTTCGCCCTTGGACCAGCCGGCCAGGCCGAACAGGTCCGCAAGGCGGGTGTTGGGTTGTCCGCTCACGTCAAGCCCCCAGGTTCTCGGCTGAGTTGACAGTAGACCCGTGGACGTTGCCGGGCGACTATTCGCCACGGTTCGCCAGGGTCCGCCAGATGGTGTGCCAGTGGGCCTCGGGTGTCAGGTAGGAAAGCGCCACCCCGACCGGTCGCCACCCACATATGACAGCTGCACAGCGCCATATGACGGGCCCACTCCCCAGGGTGCGCCCGGACGGCCGGGCGGGTGGGCGCACGCTCTCGGAACCACGCTTTCGGGCAGGGCTCGGAGCATGGGTTCGAAGCACGGACCCACAGGCAGGCACCGCAGGCACACGAAGGGATCTGTATCTCCCATGTACGCAGCGTCGTCCTCCGTGTCCGCCCCGCCCCGGCCGCTGCGCTCCCGCCCGGCGGGCGGCGGACCGTACCTCGACCCGGCGGCACGTCCGGGCGTCCCCGTGCTGGGCGCGGGCCGGCCGCGGCGGGTCCCGGGCCAGCCCGGGGCGCAGCCGCTCAGCGGGAGGCTCGACCTGTCCGGCCCCCAGGGCACGCAGCTGCGCACCGCGATCGCCGCGGTGCACCGGATCTGTCCGGAGTTCGCTCCGGTGCAGATCCTGCGGCGCAGCGGACGGTCCGTCCTCCTCGTCGGGACGACGGGGCGCAGCACGGCCGTCGCCAAGTGCCTCCTGGACCACTCGCCCGCGTGGGCGGAGCGGAGCCGTCAGGAAATAGCCGCATACCGCTCGTTCGTCCGGCACCGGCCGCCGGTCCGGGTGCCGAGGCTGATCGCGGCGGACCCGGACAACTGCACCCTGGTGATCGAGCGCATGCCGGGCCGGGCGGCGGCGTTCCAGCGGCACCCCGTCGAGGCTCCGCCCCGCGCGGACATCCGGGCGGCACTCGGCGCGATCTGCCGGGTCAACGCCTGGCGGCCCCCGGCGGGCACCTTCGACATGCCGCTGGACTACGCGGCCCGGATCTCCCGCTACCACGAGCTGGGCCTGCTCACCGACCGCGACCTCGGCGACCTCCAGAAGCTGCTGCACGGCATCGCGCAGGAGGTGGGCCGGCAGGGGATGCTCCAGTTCTGCCACGGCGACGCCCTGCTGTCGAACGTGCTGCTCTCCCCGGCCGGTCCGGTGCTGGTGGACTGGGAGCACGCGGGCTGGTATCTGCCGGGATACGACCTGGCGACCCTGTGGCTCGTCCTCGGGGACGCGCCGGTGGCCCGGCGGCAGATCGCCCAGATCGCCCAGTCCGCCGGCCCGGCGTCCCGGGACGCCTTCCTGGTGAACCTGATGCTCCTGCTGACGCGGGAGATCCGGACGTACGAGACGGCCGTCCAGCGTTCGATGCGCGATCCGGGACCGGCGGCACCGGGTACGGCCCATCCGGGTGCCGCGACGTCCGGTGAGGAACAGCGGCTGCTGCTCCGGCGGCTGCACGACGACTGCCAGATGGCCCGCAAGGCCGTCCGGGCGGCGGTCGGCACCCGCTGACCCAGGCGAAGGTCCGCGGTGCGCCCCCCAGCGGCGACGCACCGCGGACTTTCGCGTATGCCCGGATGCGACGGCCACTGGTCTACGCCGGTGACGCGCCGCAGGCCCGGGCACCACCGCCGCGAAACTCGCCGAAAACCCTTCGTGACATGGGAAATCGCCATCTGGCGGGCATCATTGACGGATCGTCGGCAAGCCGGTACCACTGACCCAGCCCGGCCCCGCCATGCCCCGCCATGCCCCGCCCGTCACAGGAGGCCGCCTTGCGAGGATCCGCCACCGACCCCACGTCCACCCCCGGTCACAGACCCCTACGGCGGACCGTCGTTCCGCTCGCCTCCGCGGCCCTGCTGCTGCCCCTGCTGGGCATGGCCCCCGCCCACCGGGTCACCGACTCCTCGGCGGACCGGCTCCAGCACGCGTTCGCCGCCGCGGCGGCCGACTATCACGTGCCGCAGAGCGTCCTGCTGGCCGTCTCCTACCTCCAATCCCGCTGGGACGGGCACGGTGGCGCGCCGAGTGTGACCGGCGGCTACGGCCCGATGCACCTCACCGACGCCCGGACCGCGATCGCCGCCTCGGAGCACTTCGCCGAGGGCGCGGAGGACCCGCGGGGCGACGCCGCGCGGGCCGCGCTGCGCCCGGCCGCCGGGAAGCCGGCCTCCTCCGCGGTCCCGGCCCGGCTGCGGACCCTGCCGAAGGCGGCGGAGCTGACCGGTATCCCGGCGGCGGAACTGCGCGCCGACCCGGCGGCGAACGTGGCCGGCGGTGCCGCCCTGCTGGCCGCCGCGCAGAAGGAGCTGGGCGAGCCGCGGAGCGCCGACCCGGCCGACTGGTACGGCGCGGTGGCCCGGTTCTCCGGCGCCGACGACACGGCCACCGCGGCGGCGTACGCCGACGACGTGTACGACGTCCTGCGCACGGGTGAGGAGCGCATCACCGACGACGGCCAGCGGGTGCTCCTGGCCGCGCAGCCGCGGCTGGCCCCGGACACCGCCGCGCTGCGGCGGGCCGGCCTGCGCACGCTGCCCACGGACGACACCGAGTGCCCGAGGTCGGTGTCCTGCGAGTCGGTCCCTGCGCCGTACGCGGAGTTCGGGGACGACGACTACGGCAACCACGACCTGGGCGACCGTCCGGCCTCACAGAGCATCAAGTACATCGTCATCCATGACACGGAGGGCGCCTGGGACGGGGTCATGAACCTGATCCAGGACCCGACCTATGTGTCCTGGAACTACACGATCCGCTCGACCGACGGTCTGATCGCCCAGCACGTCAAGGCCAAGGACGTCGCCTGGCACGCGGGCAACTGGTACGTCAACGCGAAGTCGATCGGCATCGAGCACGAGGGCTTCCTCGCCAGTCCGGACGCCTGGTACACGGAGGCGATGTACCGTTCCTCGGCCCGGCTGGTCCGGTACCTGTCCAGGAGGTACGACGTCCCGCTGGACCGGCAGCACATCCTGGGCCACGACAACGTGCCCGGACCGACCGCCTCCACCATTCCGGGCATGCACACGGACCCCGGCCCGTACTGGGACTGGCGGCACTACTTCCAGCTGCTGGGCCACCCGTTCCGGCGCACGGCCAGCCGGCACTCCCCCGTGGTGACGATCCTGCCGGACTACGACTCCAACCAGCCCGCGTACACCGGCTGCACCACCAAGGGCGAGCCCTGCACGGCGCACGGCTCCAGCGAGGTGCGGCTCTACACCGACCACGACGTGACCGCCCCGCTGGTCAGGGACATCGGCCTGAAGACGGACCCGACCACCGGGGTGAACGACCTGTCCTCGCGGGTCTCCACCGGCCAGCAGTACGCGGTGGCCGACCGCTGGGGCGACTGGACGGCCATCTGGTACCTGGGGCAGAAGGCCTGGTTCTACAACCCGCGCGAGGAACCGGCGGCGGTCCCGGCGCGGGGACTGGTGGTAACTCCGAGGGACGGTCTGACGAGCGTTCCGGTGTACGGGCGTGCCTACCCGGAGAAGGAGGCCTATCCGGCGGACGTCCCGGCCCAGTCGGTGGTGCCGCTGCCGTACACGATCCCGGCCGGACAGGCGTACGTGGCCGGTGACGCGGTGCCCGGCGAGTACTACTACGCGGTCACCTTCACCACCGACTCGCACCGGGTCGTGGCGGGCAAGGACCTGTACTACGAGATCCAGTACGGCCACCGGGTCGCGTTCGTCCGTGCCGCGGACGTGACGCCGGCGGGCTCGGTCCGCCGGTAGCGTCCCGCGGTCTCAGCCCTGCTGGAAAAGCTCCGCCGGGAGCGGCTTCAGCAGGGCGTACAGGTCGTCGGTGATGGGGCGGTCCCAGGCGGCGATGGTGACGAGGACGCCGTCGCTGCGGTCGAACTGGACGCAGGACACCCGGCTCTCGGACAGCTTCAGGCGCCGCACGATGAGGAGGTTGTCGCCCTGGAGGACCGGCGTGTCCTCGGTCTCGACGACGGTGACCTCCTCGTCGTTCTCCAGCGCCAGCAGCAGCTGGCCCACCTCGAAGGGGATCTCGCCCTCGGCCACGTCACGGGCCGGGGAACCCTCCGGCAGATTGCCGATGATCATCGCGGGGCCGCGGCCGCCGAACAGGTCGTAGCGCAGGAACACGCCCTGGCAGGTGCCGTCGGGGGCGGGCAGCAGGCCCGCGCCGAGGTTGCCCGGCCAGTCGCCCGGGTCCATGGCCAGCACGTCGAAGTCGGGTCCGGCAGGGGTGGCGCTGCGGCGGCGGAGGAACGACATGCGGCCATGGTACGTGCCCGTGCCGTGCCGGGTGACCCGCGGGCGCCGCACCGGCGGGCGGGGCGCGTCAGCCGAGCGGGCAGCTGGTGAGCAGGGCCGCCGGGTCCGCGCCGGCCGGGCGTACGACCGTGTGGTCCTCGGGCGGTCGGGCGGTTCCGGCGAGCCAGCGTTCCAGGGCGGTGAACGCGGAGCGGTGGCAGGGCACCATCGGGCGGAGCCTGCCGGGGAAGGCGTCGGTGAGGGAGTCGGTGTGGGTGCCGTCCTCGATGCGGTAGTAGCGCAGCAGGGAGCCGCGGCCGGCCCGGTGGACCATGCGCGCGTAGACGTCGGAGTCCTCGCTGATCGGCAGCAGCACGTCGAGGGTGCCCTGGAGGGTGATCAGCGGCTTGCCGATGCGGCCGGTGAGGGCGATGCGGCCGACCGCCCGGTGGACGGCGGCGGGGCGGTCCGGGTAGGCGTAGTCGGCGTCGCAGGCGGGGGTGCCGGAGGCGCAGAACGGGGTGCCGGCCTCGGTCGCGCCGTCGTAGTCGGGGTCGAGTTCCTCGCGGTAGATGCGCTGGGTGAGGTCCCAGTAGACCTGGTGGTGGTACGGCCACAGGAACTCCGAGCCGGGCGGGAAGCCCGCCCGGTGCAGCGCGCTCGCGGCCTCGGCGGCCCGGGGGCCGCCGGCGGCGTAGACGGGGTAGTGGCGCAGCGCGGTGGGCAGGGAGGTGAGCGGGTTGGGGCCGTCGGCGCGCCAGAGGGTGCCCTCCCAGTCGACGCCGCCGTCGTACAGCTCGGGGTGGTTCTCCAGCTGCCACCGCACCAGGTAACCGCCGTTGGACAGGCCGGTGGCGAGGGTGCGGGCCGGCGGCCGGTGGTAGCGCTGGGTGACGACGGCGCGGGCGGCGCGGGTGAGCTGGGTGAGGCGGGTGTTCCATTCGGCGATGGCGTCGCCGGGCCGGCGGCCGTCGCGGAAGAAGGCGGGGCCGGTGTTGCCCTTGTCGGTGGCGGCGTAGGCGTAGCCGCGGGCCAGGACCCAGTCGGCGATGGCCCGGTCGTTGGCGTACTGCTCGCGGTTGCCCGGGGTGCCGGTGACCACCAGGCCGCCGTTCCAGTGGTCGGGCAGCCGGATGACGAACTGGGAGTCGTGGTGCCAGCCGTGGTCGGTGTTGGTGGTGGAGGTGTCCGGGAAGTAGCCGTCGATCTGGATGCCGGGGACGCCGGAGGGGGTGGGCAGGCCGGCGGGGGTGAGACCCGCGTAGTCGGCCGGGTCGGTGTGGCCGGAGGACACGGTGCCGGCGGTGGTCAGTTCGTCCAGGCAGTCGGCCTGCTGGTGGGCGGCGCCGGGGACGTGCAGCCGGGCGCGGCCGGCGCAGGGGCCGTCGGGTGTTCCCGGTCCTGCGGGCGCGGCGGTGACGGGGGTGGCCAGGAGGGAGCAGACGGCGGCGAGCGACAGGGCGCCCAGCGTGGTGCGCCGGGCGGGGCGGGCGTGTCGGGCGGGGCGGGCGGGTGGTGACGTGGGGCGGGGAAGCATTCGGTTCCTCCGGCGGGTTGGGGACGCGCTGGAGGCTAGGGGTGGTGTGGTGGCTGCGGACATGTGCGGGGCCGCCATGATGACGGCCCGTTGGGGGTCGTCGGCCACCATGGCGGCCCCGCACACCCTTGACTGTGTGTCAGGGGCAGGCGCTGTCGGCGAGGGTGAAGTAGCCGGTGGGCGACTCCTTCAGGGTGTGGGTGACGAACGTGTTGTACAGACCCATGTTCTGGTGGGAGCCGTTGGCGTAGGTGATACCGCCGCTGGTGGTGGCCCGCCCGGCCTGTACGTGGGCGTAGTTGCTCGCCGTCCGGCAGGCGGCCGTGTCACCGCCACCGGGGTCGGAGCCGCCCGGGTCGGAGGTGTCCAGGCCGAAGAACCGGGCGATCCAGCGGCTGGAGCAGATCGAGTCGAGGAAGTACGGCGCGCCGGTGCCGCCGCACTGTTCGGCGCCCGTGCCCGGGTCGACCGGGGTGCCGTGGCCGATGCCCGGGACGCGGTCGACCTCGACGGCGACCGTGCCGTCGGGGGCGAGGTACTGGTCCTGCCGGGTGGCGTCCGGTCCGATCGTCGTCGTGCGCGTGGGCGTCTGGGACAGTCCGTGCAGGGCTGTCCACTGGTCGCGCAGCTCGGTGGCGTTGCGCGGTACGACGGTGGTGTCCTGGTCGCCGTACCAGATGGCGGTGCGCGGCCACGGCCCGGTGTACGACGGGTAGGCGTCGCGCACCCGCTGGGCCCAGTCGGCCGGTGCGAGGTCGACGCCGGGGTTCATGCAGGTGTAGGGGCTGTTGTCCCGGGTGCAGTCGTAGGGAAGGCCGGCGACGACCGCGCCGGCGGAGAACACGTCGGGGTAGGCGGCGAGCATGACCGCGGTCATCGCGCCGCCCGCGGACAGGCCGGTGACGTAGACCCGCCCCGGGTCGGCGCCGTAGGCGGTGACGGCCTGGTCCACCATCTGCCGGACGGAGGAGGCCTCGCCCTGGCCGCGCCGGTTGTCGGTGGACTGGAACCAGTTGAAGCACCGGTTCGCGTTGTTGGCGGTGCCGGTCTCCGCGAGCACCAGCAGGAAGCCGTCGCGGTCGGCGAGTCGGGGCAGACCGGAGTTGTCGGCGTAGGTCTGGGCGTTCTGCGTGCAGCCGTGCAGCGCCACGACGACCGCCGGGTGGGCGGGGAGAGCGGCGGGCCGGTAGACGTACATGGTGAGGGCGCCCGGGTTGGAGCCGAAGTCGCTCACCCTGGTGAGCGTGACGGCGGCGCGGGCCTCGGGCGCGGGGCCGGCGAGTGCGGTGCCGAGGACGACGGCGAGGACGGCGAACAGGCGGGGCAGCAGCCGGGCGTGTGGTGGTGCTGCGGGTGCCTTGCTGAACGGAGGCAGGGGCATGGCGGCTCCTTCGGTGGACACACCTGTCCCGGCCGCTCCCGCGCGGGGACGGCGCTGGAGCGCCGGGTGGTGCGGAACGTTAGGTTCGGGTGTGTCCGTGCACCATGGCGCCGCGCACCACAGCCGCCGGGGCGGCAGTCGGCAGCGGGCGGATTGCGGGGCGTCGCGCGGTCTGCTAGGTCGTGGCGTCCGGCTGGGCCGGCGGCACCACCGCGACCGGGCTCGCCGCGTGCAGCAGTACGGCCCGGGTGACCGAGCCCGGCATGGGGGCCGGGGCGGGCAGCCGCCGCCGGTGCCGGCCGACGACGACCGGGCCGGCGTCCCGGGACGGGGCGAGCAGGTGGCCGGCCGCATGGCCGGGCAGCACCTCGGCGTCGGCGCGGACCCCGGGGTGCCGCTCGCGGTGCGGGGCCAGGAAGCCCTCGGCGAGGGCGCGGATCTCCTGTTCCACGGCGCCCTGGTCGGCCACGGGCGGCGCGGGCCGGCCGGGCGCGGACCAGGTCTGCGTGGGCCACGGGTAGGCGGCGATCGCGCGCACCCGGGTTTCACGCCGGGCGGCCTCGGCGAAGGCGAAGGCGAGGACGGCCGTGTCGGGGCTGTCCGGGCGCAGCCCGGCGACCACCACCCGGAGGCCGGGCCCGGCGGGCCGGTCGCCGTGCTCCTCTTCGGCCCGGACGGGGTGGGCGGCGTCCCGGTCGCGGGCCGGCGGCGGTACGACGACCGCCGGGCATGCGGCGTCCCGCGCGGTGGCGAGACCGTCGGAGCCGAGCAGCGGGCCGGCGAAGCCGCCGCGGCCCCGGGAGCCGAGCACCAGCAGCTGGGCGTCCGGCGCCGATTTCCGGCAGGACGGCGCCCGGGACGCCGGCCAGGGCGACGTACTCCACGGCCGTGTCGTCGGGGTGCTCGGCGAGGCGGGTGCGCACGTCGTCGAGTACCGGGTCGGCCTCCGTTTCGGGCGGACCGGCGACCAGTACGTCGGCCTGGCCCCAGGCGGCGTACTGCCGTACGTGCACCACCCGCAGCGGTGCGGCGCGGCGGCGGGCGGCGTCCCGGGTCCGGTCCAGGGCGCGCGGGCTGCCGCCGGAACCGTCGACCGCGGCGATGACCGGCGCAGTGCTCGTCTTCCTCACCTCCGCGACACGGCTTTCCCCTTGCCGGGGACAGCCTCGCTCAGGTGCGGGCCCGGCGGGGCACTGCCGGTTCCGTGTCCCGGAATCCGCCGGCGGCATCCCCGGTTCAGGTGAGGTCGAACTCCCCTTCCCGCGCGCCGGAGACGAAGGCGCCCCATTCCGCGGGGGTGAAGATCAGGGAGGGGCTCTCCGGCCGGCCGCTGTTGCGCATCGCGATGAAGCCCTCGACGAAGGCGATCTGGACGTCGCCCCTGCCCTGGCTGCTGGACTGCCACTCGGCCCTGCTGAGGTCCAGCTCCGGCTTGTCCCAGCCCGTGAGCGGCTGCTGCTGGGTGATGGTCTCGGCCACGTACCTGCTCCTCCCGGTTCGTCCTCCGCGGTCAGCCTAGCGACCGGCCGCTACGGCGGACAGGGCACGCGGGGAGGACTTGGGGCATACGGCCGGGCTTCCCGGTCCGGCCCACCGGGCAGCCGGGGCCCGGCGCCCACGAGAACCGCGAGACGCGGCCGTACGCGTGGCCGCGGCCCGTGGCGTGGTGAGGGCCGGCGGCTGCGGGCCGCTCACCGGGTCCGGGACGGGGCGGTGCCCGCCGGGGTGCCGAGGAAGGCGGCGACGCGACCGCGGAACCACCGCGGGTCGTCCAGCCAGGGGTAGTGGCCGGCGCCGGGCTGGACGGTGACCTCGGCGTGGGGGAAGGCCCGGGCGGTGCGGCGGGCGAGGGCGGGGCGCGGGCCGCCGTCGGCCCCGCCCGCGTACACGAGGACCGGCGCGGTCAGGGCGGCGAGGGCGGTCCGGGTCACGCCCGGGGCGAACGCGCCCTCGGCGAAGTAACGGTCGCCCGCCTCGTCGTTGGTCTGTTCCGGTTCGGCGTCGGCGTGCGCCCGGGCGGTGTCGTCCCAGCGGCCGTAGAAGAACGGCAGGAACACGTCATCGAAGTCCGCACCGTCCGCGAGCCAGGCCCGGAAGGCGGGGTACGCCCGTGCGAACCACGGTTCGTCCGCGCGCAGCAGGGCCGCGGCCAGCCGGTCCTGGGGCGTGGCGCGCATGCCGAGCGGGGACGGGTTGGGGGTGACCAGCACCAGCCGGCGTATCCGGTGCGGGTGGCGGGCGGCGTAGAGCAGGGCCAGGGCGGCTCCGGCGGAGTGCGCGAGCAGATCCATGTGCTCCAGCCCCATGTGGGCTCGCCACACCTCGACGTCCTCGACCATCCGGTCACAGCGGTACGTCGCCGGGTCGGCCGGCACGGCGGAGCTCCCGGTGCCCCGCAGGTCCAGCAGAGCCAGCCGACGGTCCGCGGTCAGTCCGCCGAGGTCTCCGAGATAGGCGGAGGCGCGCATCGGGCCACCGGGCAGGACGGCGAGGGGCTCGCCGGTGCCGCGCAGGTGGTAGGCGAGCCGGGTGCCGTCGGCCGTGCTGAAGCTGGGCATGCGGTGATCATCCCGGCCCGTCGCGCCCGGCCGCAACGCACTCTCTCGCGAACGAGCAGCGCCCTTCGCACGGGCCGGTGCGACCGCTGCCCCGCCCCGGCCCGGGCCGGAAAAAATCCGCAGCCCTCTTGCCCGAGGTCCGGACGGCCTGAATTACTGATCCCGAACAGAGCGACCGAATGATCGGTCGTCCGGAATGTGAGTCTGGCGAGGGAGACGTCCCGATGACGGATGCGACGGACCTGCTCGACGCGGGCGAACGGCTCGGGCCCGAGGAGCTGCGGGCGTTGCAGCTGGAGCGGCTGCGCGCCTCGCTGCGGCATGCCTATGCGCACGTGCCGTTCTACCGGGAGTCGTTCGACAAGGCCGGCGTCCGCCCGGAGGACTGCCGCTCGCTCGCCGACCTGGCCCATTTTCCCTTCACGACCAAATCCGACCTGCGGGAGAACTACCCGTTCGGCATGTTCGCGGTGCCGCGCGAGCGGATCCGCCGGCTGCACGCCTCCAGCGGCACCACGGGCCGCCCCACGGTGGTCGGCTACACGGACAACGACCTCTCCATGTGGGCCGACATGGTGGCA
This sequence comes from Streptomyces sp. NPDC028722, assembly GCF_040637655.1. Lineage (NCBI taxonomy): Bacteria > Bacillati > Actinomycetota > Actinomycetes > Kitasatosporales > Streptomycetaceae > Streptomyces > Streptomyces sp. NPDC028722. The sequence continues at coordinate 477,433 of NZ_JBEZWU010000002.1, read as the reverse complement.
CGGTCGATCCGCGCGGCCGGCGGGCGGCCCGGCGACGTCGTGCATGTGGCCTACGGCTATGGGCTGTTCACCGGTGGCCTGGGCGCCCACTATGGTGCCGAGCGCCTGGGATGTACGGTCGTCCCCGCGTCCGGCGGCATGACGTCCCGCCAGGTGCAGCTGATCCGGGACCTGGAACCGTCCGTCATCATGGTCACCCCGTCCTACATGCTCACGCTGCTGGACGAGTTCGAACGCCAGGGCGTGGACCCGCGCGGCACCTCCCTGCGGGTGGGCGTCTTCGGGGCCGAGCCGTGGACCGAGCGGATGCGGCGGGAGATCGAGGAGCGGTTCGCGATCGACGCGGTCGACATCTACGGGCTGTCCGAGGTGATCGGCCCCGGCGTGGCCCAGGAGTGCGCGGAGACCAAGGACGGTCTCCATGTGTGGGAGGACCACTTCTATCCGGAGGTCGTCGATCCGGTCACGGGCGAGGTGCTGCCGGAGGGCGAGCGCGGCGAGCTGGTGTTCACCTCGCTGACCAAGGAGGCCATGCCGGTCGTGCGGTACCGGACGCGGGACCTGACGCGGCTGCTGCCCGGCACGTCCCGGGTGTTCCGGCGGATGGAGAAGGTCACCGGGCGCAGTGACGACATGGTGATCCTGCGCGGGGTCAACCTGTTCCCGACCCAGATCGAGGAGATCGTGCTGCGCACGCCCGGGGTGGCGCCGCACTTCCAGCTGCGTCTCACCCGGGAGGGCCGTCTCGACGCGCTGACCGTCCGGGCCGAGGCCCGCCCCGGCGTGACTCCGGAGGTACGGGACGCGGCGGCCCGGTCGATCGTCGCGGCGGTCAGGGACGGCGTCGGGGTGTCGGTCGGCGTCGAGATCGTCGAGCCGGAGTCGCTGGAGCGGTCGGTGGGGAAGATCCGCCGGATCGTGGATCTGCGGCCACGGGATGCCGGACACCCGTCGACGTGACCTGCGACGCCCGCGCCGGCCCTAGTCTCGTACTGCCAGGGCGAGGTGTAGGCATGCATTGCGGCAGGGCCGGAAGGGCAGGGGGCGTGGCGATCGACCTGGACCGCGCACCGGCTCCGCCTCAGTGCGCTCACCCACGGCGTGGAGGGCGGCACCTCCACCCCGGTGCTGCCGGCCCGCTCCCCTCGCCCCTCCGTCCGCTCCGCCGGAGCGGTACGCCCGCCCCGGTGTCGATGCGGTCGCCCGGCACGTCGCCGAGCGCGATCCGGCCGCCCACCACATAGGCCGAGCTGCCAGAACCGGCCGGCGGGTTACATGGGCCCTGGTGTCCGAGCCAGGACCGCCGGACCGTGGTCCAGGTCCTGTCGCACGGTTGTTCGCTTACGTTCGCTCCCCGTCTCCCCGATCACACGCTCTCTTCCCGACGGACGGAGAAGGCGCCCGCGGCAGCCGCCAGGACTGCCGCCTCCGCGGCCCGTTCCGGGAGCTGCGGGTCCGGATCGGCGCGCAGGAGCACCAGCTGGTGGTAGAGCGGCGCCGTAGCGGCGATCAGCAGGCTCCGCCCGTCCGTGTGCTGTGCGGGGAGTTCACCGCGCTCCATGGCGCGCTCGACGAGGATCTCGCACTGGGCGTACCGGTCCGCCCACAACTGCGTCTGGGCCCGCGCGGCCCGTTCGGAGTGGAACGAGGCGGCCATCAGGGCCACGGCGAACGACGGCTGCACGACCAGGGATTCCTGGATCTCTCGGTTGAGGGCCGACAGATCGCCGCGCAGCGAGCCGGTGTCCGGCGGCTGCCAGTCGCTCTCGCCGGCGGCGTCGATGACGTCGACGAGCAGGCCGCCGACATCCCGCCAACGCCGGTAGACCGTGGCGCGGTGCACTCCCGCCCGTGTCGCGACACCCTCCATCGTGAGTCCTTCGTGACCGCCTTCAGCGAGTTCGGCGCGCACCGCATCGAGAACCTGGGCGCGGATGCGGGCGGTGCGACCGCCCGGACGGCGGTCCGACGTCGTGTCCAGTGGGTCCGTCATCGGCAATCAGTATCCGGTTGGTCAAGGCGGTAGAGCTGTGCCAGCATCTTAACGCGACAGTTGTCGCTCCAGGTCCATCAGAGAGGACCCGCCTCCACGATGCCGCCCGTTCCCGCTGACCCCACCGTGCTCCACCCGATGCCCGAGCACCCGCGCGTGGTTCTGCTCAAGCCGCTGGTGAAGTCGCCGCTGATCGAGGTCGGTGATTTCTCCTACTACGACGATCCGGACGAGCCGACCGCGTTCGAGACGCGCAACGTCCTGTACCACTACGGTCCCGAGCAGCTTGTCATCGGCAAGTTCTGCGCCCTGGGGGCGGGCACCCGCTTCATCATGAACGGCGCCAACCACCGCATGGACGGTCCTTCCACCTTCCCGTTCCCCACCATGGGGGGCTCCTGGGCGGAGCACTTCGACCTGATCACCGACCTGCCCGGCCGGGGCGACACGGTCGTCGGCAACGACGTGTGGTTCGGGCACGGCGCCACGGTCATGCCCGGTGTACGCATCGGTCACGGCGCGATCATCGCCGCCGGCGCCGTGGTCGCCGGCGACGTCCCCGACTACGGCATCGTCGGCGGCAACCCCGCGCGGCTCATCCGCACCCGCTACGACGCTGCGGACATCGCCCGGCTCCTCGCCGTGGCGTGGTGGGACTGGCCCGTGCAGCACATCACCAGGCAGGTACGGACGATCATGTCGGGGACCGTCGCCGACCTGGAGGAGGCCGCCGCGCAGATCGGCCGGCCCTGACACCGCGCCCTCGCCCCACCGCCCGCACCCGGCCCGCGCCAGAAACGAGTGATGGCCCATGTCCCGTCGCCGCGCCCATATCGCGATGGTCGGCGTCCCCGTCGTCAGCCACGTCCTGCCCAGCCTGGCGCTCATCCGTGAACTGGTGGCCCGCGGGCACCGGGTCACGTACGCCGACGACCCGTTCGTGGCCGACCGGATCGAGTCCGCAGGCGCGGAGCTGGTGCCCTGCACCTCCACGTTGCCCGTCGCGGACAACGACTGGCCTGCCGATCCCATCGCCGCGGCGAGCCTCTTCCTCGACGACGCCGTCCAGGCGCTCCCGCAACTGCGCGCCGCCTACGAGGACGATCCGGCCGACCTTTACCTCATCGAGTCGACACCGACACGGTGACCTTCGTCGGCCCCTGCTTCGGCCCCCGAGCGGACACGGACGGCTGGGCCCGCCCGGCGGCCACGGACAACGTGCTGCTGATCTCACTCGGCTCGGCGTACACGCGCCGGCCCGAGTTCTACCGCCAGTGCATCGCCGCCTTCGGCGACCTGCCCGGCTGGCACGTCGTGCTCCAGATCGGCGAGTACACCGCCCGCGAGGAACTCGGCACCATCCCGCCCAATGTAGAAGTGCACTCCTGGGTCCCGCAGCGGGCGATCCTGGAACAGGCCGACGCCTTCGTCACCCACGCCGGTATGGGTGGCTGCGGCGAAGGGCTCCTCGCCGGCGTTCCCATGATCGCCGTGCCGCAGGGAGCCGAGCAGTTCATGAATGCCGACCGGCTCGTGGAACTCGGTGTCGCGCGCCGTGTGGACACCGCTGACGCCACCGCCGAGAACCTTCGCGCGGCGCTGAACGACCTGGTCACGGATCCCGAACGCGTTGACCGGTCCGAGCAGCTCAAGGCCGCGGCCCGGGCCGAGGGCGGCACCCCGCGCGCCGCCGACCTCATCGAGAACGTGCTGGCCGCCGCCGGGAGTCCGCGCTTGCCACCCGAGATCACTCGTTCGGCTCGACGAGCCGCCCAGCGAGGGTGAGCGACGGCCTCAGCAGTCACGCGGCGCTACCTGTCCGCCGGCCGCGGCTGTACGAGAACTGGGCCGTACCGCGGAGCCAGGACGGGATCGCGGTCGCCGGCCGGCGTGCCGTCGCCGTCGGGCCGGGGGCTGCGGGACCCGGTCAAGCGCCGAAGCGGTCGCGGAGTTCGCGTTTGAGGATCTTGCCGCTTGCGTTGCGGGGCAGCGCGTCCACGAACAGCACCCGCTTGGGCGCCTTGAACGGGGTCAGCCGCTCCTTCACGTGCGCGATGAGCTGGTCCCCGGTCACCTCGGCGCGCGGGACGACGACCGCCGTGACGGCCTCGATCCACCGCTCGTCGGGCAGACCGATCACGGCGGCCTCGGCGACCGCCTCGTGGGTGTGGAGCGCGTCCTCCACCTGGCGCGAGGCCACCAGCACGCCACCGGAGTTGATGACGTCCTTCACCCGGTCCACGATGGTGAAATAGCCGTCGGAGTCGCGCACGGCGAGGTCACCGGAGTGGAACCAGCCGTCGCGGAAGGCCTCGGCCGTCTCCTCGGGCCTGTCCCAGTAGCCCTCGCACAACTGCGGTGACCGGTAGACGATCTCACCGGGCGTGCCGTCCGGTACGTCGGTGCCGTTCCCGTCCACCACCCGGGCGTCCACGAACAGCACCGTCCGGCCGCAGGAGTCCAGCCGGCCCTCGTGCTCGGCGGGGCCGAGGACGGTGGCCAGCGGGCCGATCTCGCTCTGCCCGAAGCAGTTGTAGAAGGCGAGCCCGGGCAGGTGCCGTCGCAGCCGCTCCAGCACGGGCACCGGCATGACGGACGCGCCGTAGTACGCCTTGCGCAGGCCGCCGAGGTCGCGGGTGACGAAGTCGGGCCGGCCGGCCAGGGCGATCCACACCGTGGGCGGCGCGAACAGGCTGTCCACGCGGCCGGTCTCGATCAGGTCGAACAGCCGGTCCCCGTCGGGCGCGTCCAGGATGATGTTGGTCGCGCCGACCGCGAGGAAGGGCAGCAGGAACACGTGCAGCTGCGCCGAGTGGTACAGCGGCAGGGCGTGCACCGGGCGGTCGCCGGCGCTGAGGTCGAGGGCCGTGATCGCGCTGAGGTACTCGTGCACCAGGGCCCGGTGGGTCATCATCGCGCCCTTGGGCAGGGCGGTCGTCCCGGAGGTGTACAGCAGCTGCACCAGGTCCTCGGTGCGGGGTTCGGGGCCGTCGTACGGCGGTGCCTGCGGGAGCCGGGTCAGCAGCGAGTCGTCCGTGTCCCGCAGCGCCATCTTCCGCGCGTCCCGCGGGAGCCGGCCGGCCAGGTCCGGGTCGGCGAGCACCAGCGTGCTGCCCGACTGGCCGAGGAGGTGGGCCAGGTCGGCTCCGGTGAGGCTGTGGTTGACCGGCACATGGACCAGGCCCGCGCGGGAGCAGGCGAGGAAGGCGATCAGATAGGCGTCGGAGTTGTGGCCGTAGGCGGCGACCCGGTCGCCGGGTGCGAGGCCCTCGGCGCGCAGGAGCGTGGCCGCGCGGGAGACCGCGTCGTCGAGTTCGCCGTACGTCCAGGCGCGCTCGGCGTAGTCCACCGCCACGCGCGCCGGGGTGCGGCGGGCGCTGCGCCGGAGCACCCCGTCGACCGTGCTGCTGCCCTGTCCCTGCGTCATGACAGCCGATCCTCGGGCCGCCGGACGCGCCGGTCAAGCACCGCGTCCACCACGGGGACCGGCCGCCGGGGCCGGCAGGGCTCCCAACGTCGCCCCGGGCGGGGACCACCGTACGGGCCGCAGGCAGACCGGTGACGAGGCCGGTGGCTGCGGGCCGACGCCTCAGGCGGTCTCCTCCAGCACCGCCATCGCCGCGTTGTGCCCCGGTACGCCGCTGACGCCTCCCCCGCGCACCGCGCCCGCCCCGCACAGCAGGACGCCGGCGTGCCCGGTCTCCACGCCCCAACGGCCCGTCTCCTGCTCGGTGTACGGCCAGGACAGGGTCCGGTGGAAGATGTGGCCGCCGGGCAGCCGCAGGTCCCGTTCGAGGTCGAGCGGGGTCTTCGCCTCGATGCAGGGCCGGCCGTCGGCGTCGGTGGCCACGCAGTCGGCGAGCGGTTCGGCGAGGTGGGCGTCGAGCTGGGCGAGGGTGGACCTCAGCAGCTCCTCGCGCACGCCGTCGTTGTCCCGGTCGAAGAGCCGGGCCGGGGTGTGCAGGCCGAACAGGGTGAGGGTCTGGTAGCCGCGTTCACCCAGGTCCGGACCGAGGATGGTGGGGTCGGTCAGGGAGTGGCAGTAGATCTCCGAGGGGGGCGCGTCGGGGAGTTCACCCGCGGCGGCCTGGGCGTGGGCGGTGGCCAACTGGCGGTACCCCTCGGCGATGTGGAAGGTGCCGGCGAAGGCCTCGCGGGGGTCGACGCCGGGGTCGCGCAGCCTGGGAAGCCGGGTGAGCAGCATGTTGACCTTGAGCTGGGCGCCTTCGGCGGGTTCGGGCGCCGGGTCCCCGGTGAGCGCGGCCAGCTCCTGCGGGGAGGCGTTCACCAGGACGTGCCGGGCGGCGGCGACGCCCTCGCCGTCCCGGGTGCGGTAGGCGACCTCGGCGGTGTGTCCGTCGGTGTGGATCCGCACGGCCTCGTGGCCGGTCGCGATCTCGGCGCCGGCCGCGCGGGCGGCGGCGGCCAGTGCGTCGGTCAGCGCGCCCATGCCGCCGACGGGCACGTCCCAGGCTCCGGTGCCGCCGCCGATGACGTGGTAGAGGAAGCAGCGGTTCTGGGCGAGGGAGGGGTCGTGGGCGTCGGCGAAGGTGCCGATCAGCGCGTCGGTGAGGACGACACCCCGGACCAGGTCGTCGTGGAAGGTGTCCTCGACCGCGAGGCCGACCGGCTCCTCGAACAGGGCCCGCCAGGCGGCCTCGTCGTCGATGCGGCGGCGCAGCTCGTCGCGGGTGGGCAGGGGCTCGGTGAGCGTGGGGAAGACGCGCCGGGCGACGCGGCCGGTCATGCCGTAGAAGCGCTGCCAGGCCTCGTACTCGCGGTCGCCGCCGGTCAGCCGGGCGAAGGACTCCCGGGTGCGCTGCTCGCCGCCGCCGACGAGGAGCCCGGTCGGCCGGCCCGCCCGCTCGGTGGGGGTGTAGGAGGAGATGGCGCGGGTGCGGACGCGGAAGTCGAGTCCGAGGTCCCGCACGATCTTGGGCGGGAGCAGGCTGACCAGGTAGGAGTAGCGCGACAGGCGGGCGTCGAGCCCGGCGAAGGGGCGGGTGGAGACGGCCGCGCCGCCGGTGTGGTCCAGCCGCTCCAGCACCAGTACGGAGCGGCCGGCCCGGGCCAGGTAGGCGGCGGCGACCAGGCCGTTGTGGCCACCACCGACGATCACGGCGTCGTACGCGCGGGTTCCCTCGTTCGCGGACATGGTCCTTCGTAACACGCGGACCCACGCGGTGGAACACGTTTCACACGTTGGCGTCGATCACGCGGGGGCCCCAGGGGGCGTACGGGCGCTCAGGGGGTACGGGTACTCACTTCAGCATTTCCAGGAAGCCCGCGCAGGCGTCGGCGCAGCCCCGGCAGACGGCCGCGGCCGTCTCGGCACCGGGGTGTTCCTCGAAGGCGTGCGCGCACTCCAGGCACACCGAGCGGCACCACTCCACCCGGACGCGGAGCGCCTCCTCGTCCTGACGGGTCTCCTCGCACAGCACCCGGCAGGTGGCGTCGCACACCTCGGCGCACATGATGCCGAGCCGCCGTACGCGCTCCTGGCGCTCGGTGCCGTCCGGTTCGACGAGACTGGCCCGCACCGCGCAGGTCCGGGCGCACTCCGTACACGCCTGCGCACAGGTGAAGCGGTCCTCCAGGAACCGGTAGAGCTGCTGCTGCGAAGTCGGCGGTGTCACACCGTGCGGGTAGCCGGGGCGTGGGGGCGCAAACCAGATTCCGGGGCCGATGACGGACCGGCGTCTGAACCGGTGCCCCGGACCGGCGGCGAGCACTGCCCGAGCCGGCGGGCGATTCACCGCCACCCATCACTATCAACCGCCTTGTCCGGGTTCACACCTATTCGTGAGGGGTATCTCTGTTCTATGAACACCGCATCGATGCAGTTGGCCGCGGCGAGCGGCCTGATGAGCCTGTTCCTGTTCATCGTGGCTGTGGCCCTCCTGGCGCTGCTCGGCGGCGGCTTCTGGATGACCTCCCGCGTCAAGTACCGCGAGCCGCCGCGCCCGCGTCCCGAGGAACAGCCCCAGCTGCCGCCGGAGGGCGCGGTGCACGAGGTCCGGCAGAACAGGCAGTCCGCGGAGGTGCCGCAGACCCCCAAGGGCGGTCGCCCGCTCACGCCGTACGAGCTGACCAACATGGATTCCGAGCCGAGCGAGTCGGAGGACAGCCCGCGCTGGAGCAGAGGGTCCAGCGGTTCGTTCGGCGGCGGCGGACTCGGCGCCCACTGAAGCCCCGAAGCCGGGCTGCTCAAGCAGCCCGTCGACCGGCCCCGGCCCGCGCCGGACCGCCTGCGCCCCTAGGAGTTCCTCCGGGCGGCGTCCAGGCGGCCGACGCGGGCCACGTTCTGCCGGTCCTCCGCGTCCTGACTGGGTTCCGCGGCGAACCAGGCGTCCAGGATCTCCCTCAGCACCGGCTCGGAGGTCAGGCGGAGGCTCAGCGCGAGGACGTTGGCGTCGTTCCAGCGGCGCGCGCCGTCCGCCGTGGCGGCGTCCGTACACAGGGCCGCCCGTACCCCCGGCACCTTGTTGGCCGCGATGGAGGCGCCGGTGCCGGTCCAGCAGCACACCACCGCCTGGTCGGCCGCGTCCTCGGCCACGTCCCGGGCGGCGGCCTCGGAGCAGGCGGCCCACCGGGTGTCGGCCCCGGGCCGCAGCGCGCCGTGTTCGCGCACGTCGTGGCCACGGCGCCGCAGTTCGGCCACCAGGAGACGGGCCACGGGTTCGTCCATGTCGGAGGAGACGGAGATCCGCATACCCCGGAGCGTAGCGCGCTGCCTCCCGCACGGGGCGCCCGCTTGTGGGCCGCTCCCGTGGCCGGCCGGGCTCCCGTCAGGTCACCTGCGACCGGGCTGCCGTGCGCCCGGCGCGCCGCCGGTCAGCGCGCTGTGAAGGTGTTCGAGGGCGTCCAGGAGCACCGAGCGGTGGTACCAGCTCAGCCAGGCCGACGTGTCGGCGGCCAGCCGGGCGAAGGCCTCGCCGGCGACCGGCCGGTGCCGGGCCTCGGGCCAGTGCACGGTGATCACGCCGGCGCACGGGCCGGCGGGAGACGGCACCGGAACGCTGTGGAGGGCGCGGATGCCGGAGGTCAGCAGGGCGCGCCGGAAGTCGTCGCGGAGCAGCGGATCGGTGGCGACGTCGGGCACGCTCACGGGGCGGTTCCCGGTCCGGGCGGCCGTGTCGGTGTCGGCCCCGCCGCGCTCGAGATGGTCCAGAAACGTTTCTGCGCAGCCGTGGTGAGCCTCCAGGATCAGCGCGTCGACGGCCGGGTCCACGCACCGCACGTACCCGGCGGGCGCCCGCCCGATGGCCAGCGCCTCGCGCAGGACGGCGTCGGTCATCTGCCGCCGGTAGCGCGGGACGCCACCGGCGCGGGCCAGGATCCGCAGCTGGGGCGCGGGCAGGGAGCGGCGGCCGGGGAACCACACCTCGCCGTCCGGGGGCCGGGCCACCACCACGGCGGAGGCCAGGACGCGCAGCGGCACGTTGAACCGCTGGGAGGCCTCCCTGAGTGCCCGGAAGGCGCCGGCGGGGTCCGGCAGGCCGTAGCGGGCCATGAGCGCGCCCTGCGCCATGCCGATCACCGGTGCCGTGCGCACCCGGGCACGCAGCGCGCGGACCTCCCGGTACAGGTCGTCGTACGAGGGCCGCAGCGGGTCCGTCAGCTGTGAGCGCCAGGCGGGCGGCTCCTGCGCCCCGGAGGCGGTGCGGGCCAGTTCACGCAGGGCCTCGTCGAGGGTGGCGTACAGCCGGACGCCGGTCAGGCGGGCCAGGCGCACCGCCTCGCGCACACCGGGCCGGGCGCGGACGATGATCAGCTCGGGGCGTCCGGTGCGGGCCCGGGCCGACTCGCTCAGCGTACGCAGCACGACGCCGCCGCCGAGCTGGACGTGGGCCATGTCGAGGACGGGCCGCAGTCCGGCGCGGTCCGCCCGCTCCAGGTGGCCGCGCAGCGCGTCCGACCAGGCCTGGGCCCCGTCGGCGTCCAGGGTGCCCGACACGCGCAGCAGCAGGGCGCCCCCGGCGGGCGGCGCCGCCACGACGGAGGAGTCGATGACGAGGGGAGCCGGTGCGGCCGGCCGCGCGGAAGAGGGTGTCATGGCATCCCCCAGAAAGGACGTCACTCAGGGATCGGTCGGCCTCTTCCTGACCGTTGCACCACCTTGCACGCCAGGCCCTCGCTCCTCAACCGCACCGTCCTCCGCCCCGGGGCACGGGCACCGGCTCGGGCACCCACCAGGACGCGGGCGTCAGGCGGGGCCGCCGGGCTCCGTACGGGCCTGCTCCCGGTCCGCCGGGGGATGCAGGGTGTGCAGGGTGTGCAGGGCGGAGGCCAGCGTGGCGTGCACGCGTACGCCCGGCAGACCGGCGTTCGTCAGGGCCTCCCGCACGTGCGGGCGGGGCTGGACGACGGCCAGTGCGCGGCCGGCCCGGGCGAGGGGTCCGGTCGCCCGGGCCAGGGAGCGCATCGCCGCGGCGCAGGCGAAGTAGACCTCGGTCAGGTCCAGGAGGGGATGTTCCGCGGCCTGGCCGGCGTGGCCGACGTGTTCGGCGAGGGCCTCGGCGAACTGCCGGGCGTTGGAGTCGTCCACCGTGCCCCGGGCCTTCAGGACGCTGATGGCGCCGAGTCCGGCGCGGTACTCGTGCACGGTCTGGAGGAGCAGCGGGGCGGGGCCGCCGGGGCGGACGCGGGCCGGGGACGGCTGACCGCTGTCCGTGAGTGATCGGGATTCCATGGGGACCGGGCTTCCTGAGCGGGGCGGAAGGAACAACCGGTCGCGTCCTGACCGGGGGCTTCACTGTGCCCGCGCCCGTCGGCCGGCGCAACGACGTCAACCTGGCGTGTCGTACGTCGCGGAACTCAGCCGACGTACCGCCGGGCGGGTGAGTCCCTGCGGGCCCGTTCCAGCGTGGCCAGCCGGTGCTCCAGGTCCGCCGGTACGGGGTCACGGTGGCGCAGCACCCACGGCAGCCCGGCGGCGGCGTGCGCGAAGGCGCGGACCGAGGCGATGTCGCGGGGCACGGTCCGCGCGAGATGCCCGGTACGGCGCAGTGCCGGCAGGAGCGGGCGGCGCAGCCAGGTGAACCACAGCGTGTTGCGCAGCCCGAGGACGCGCCGGGCCGTGCTGTCGCGCAGCACGGAGGCGTGGTGGTGGACGGTGAGATCGTCGGCGTAGGCCAGCCACCAGCCCTGGCGCAGCAGGTCGCAGGCGAGCAGTTCCTCCTCGCCGCCGAGCCACAGCCCGGGGTGGAAGCCGCCGCCGGCGCGGAACGCCTCGGTGCGCAGCACGGTGGCGGCGGCGAGGAAGGAGCCGAGGGCGGGGCCGGGCAGCCAGTCGGGGCCGGACAGCGGGGACTCGCGCAGTTCGGGTACGACCGGGTCCTCGGTGCCGTCCGGTTCGACGATGATCCGTGCCGTGACGGCCGCGAGCCGGGGCCGGGTGTCGAGCAGGTCGGCGGCCCGGGCGAGACTGCCCGGCGCCCACCAGGTGTCGTCGTCGCAGAAGGCGACGTAGGGGGTGCGCACCCGCTGGACGGCCAGGTTGCGTCCGACGGCGCCGAGGTTGCGGCCGGGGCGCAGCAGGGTCATCTCGGGGAAGTCGCGGGCGACGGCTTCGGCGGTGCCGTCGGTGGAGCCGTTGTCGGTGACGATCACCGGTGGACGCTCGGGCAGCCGGCGCAGCAGGGTCAGGGTGCGCAGCAGTTCGTCGCGGCGGTTGTGGGTGATCAGGACGACGGTCGTACGGTCGTCGGGGGCGGTGCGGGTGCGGGCGTCGGGCGCGGTGGTGCCGGTCATCGCGGGGCGCCTTTCCTCGGGCCGCCGGCCGGCTCCCGGTCGAGCAGGCGGGCGGCGCGTTCGACGTGCGGGGGCAGGGTGCGGCGGCGGGCGAGGGCGGCCGGGAACCGGGTGAGGACCTCCTTCAGGGCGCTGCGCGCGCCGGGACGGCCGGTCGCCGCGGCCAGGGCGAGGTCGGTGCCGGCACGCAGGGCTACCGGCCAGGGTCGGCGCAGGCAGGTGGTGAGCACATGGTTGCGCCGGACGAGGGAGGAGCGGCCGGTGCGGCCGTGGTCCTCGGGGTGGTGGCAGGCGCTGAGGGAGGGCTCGTAGGTGACGCCCCAGCCGGCGGCGGCGAGGTCGTAGGCGAGCAGGGTCTCCTCGCCGCCGAAGAAGAGAAGCGGGTGGTAGCCGCCGACGCCGAGGAATGCCTCGCGGCGGACCACGCAGGCGCAGCCGAGGAAGCCGAGCACGGGGCGGCCGGGCAGGTCCGGCTCGGGCGGCAGGGGCGAGGCGGCCAGTACGGCGTTGAGGGGATCGTCCGCGGCCTCGGGGCCGACGAGGGTACGGGCGGCGAGCAGGCCGAGCCGGGGGTGCCGGTCCAGGAGGTCGGCGGCCCGGGCGAGGCTGCCCGGCGTCCACCAGGAGTCGTCGTCGCTGAAGGCGACGTAGGGGGTGCGGGCGTGCCGGGCGGCCAGGTTGCGGCCGAGGGCGCCGGTGTTGCCGGCGGGCCGCAGCAGGCGGGTGATCGCCGGGTGGCCGGACACGGCCCGGTACGTGGTGTCGTCGCGGGAGTTGTCGACGACGACGACCGGCGGCCGCTCGGGCAGCGCGGCCAGGGCGTCCAGGGTGCGCAGCAGACTGGCGCTGCGGTCCCGGGTGATGACGGCGACGGTGACCCGGGGATCGCCGTCGGCGGACGCCGTGCGGACGCGGCCGGGTGCCTGCTCAGTGGACATGCGCGGCCTCCCCGTCGTGCCGCTGCCGGCCGCGGACGTCCCGCAGCAGCGTCAGACAGGCCGCGGCGACCTCGCCGGTGCCGATGCGCACCAGGCGGGCGTCCGCGGTGCGGCCGTGCGGGTCGCCGGGCGGGCCGGGTTTCCACAGGGCGAGGTGGTCCGGGCCGGGTGGCGGGCCCCACAAGCACGGGGAGACCGGCCCGAACAGGGTGACCGAGCGGGTGCCGTGGGCCACCGCGAGATGGGCGAGGCCCGTGTCGCCGCTGAGCACCAGGGACGCCTCGGCGACCAGCGCGGACAGCCGGGCGAACGGCAGGCCTCCGGTCAGCACGTCGCGGGCGCGCTGGCCGCTGCGTTCGGCGACCGAGCGGACCAGGGCGTCCTCGCCGGGGCCGCCGGTGAGGACCACGTGGTGTCCGGCCGCCCGCAGGCACCGTACGACGGCGGCGAACCGCTCCCCCGGCCAGCGGCGTGAGCCCGACGCGGCGCCGGGGTGCACGACGACCGCGCCCGGGGCCGGGGACGGCGTGGCGGGCCGGGGCAGGCGCAGGTCGAGGGGGTCGGCCGGGATGCCGTACCCGTGCAGGAAGGCGCACCAGCGGTCGCGTTCGTTGAGCTGTCCCCGCCATGGCGGCCCGTCCGGGCAGGCGTGCGCGAGGAGCCGGCGTGGACGCAGGGCGGCCAGCGCGTCGCGGCTCTCGGGGCCGTTGCCGTGCAGGTCGACGGCCACGTCGGGGGGTGGGCCCGACCAGTGGGTGAGTGCCGGGACGGCCCGGCCCGGCGCCCCGGCCGGGAACACGGCGTCGACCGCCCCGGTGGCCAGGGCGAGTTCGGTCAGGCCCGGCGGCTGGGCGAGGACGACGTGGTGCCCGGGAAAGGCCCGGCGGACGCCGCGCAGCGCGGGCACACCGGCCAGCAGGTCACCGAGGCCCAGCGCACGCAGGACCAGGACGCGTGGCGCGTCGGGGGGGCTCGCCAAGTGCTCAGTGCTCACCGAGGACACCCTCCGGCGGGTGGGGACGTGCACCCCGCGGGGTCGGGGGCGGGGACGGAGTCGGGGTGGTGGGCGGGGACATGGCTCCGGCGGGCGGCGGGCGTCGGAGACCGCCGCGCGCGGCCGGGCCGGGCACCGGCGTCCGGCACTCGGGCACCGGACACTTGGCGGAGCGGACGCCCCGCACCCTGGGCCGGGCGGTGATGGACGAGGACATGGCTCCGGCGGGCGGCGGGTGGCGACGGCCGCCGCGCGCGGCCGGGGCCGGCACCGGCACCGGCATCGGCAGGGCCAACCGGCCACCTGGCGGGACAGTAGCCCGTCGGACACCTGACGGGGCGGACAGTGCACGCGCCGGGCCGCGTGCGCGCCGGCCCCTTGGGGGGCGCCCACCGGTCGTCTCCGTCGGCCGGCGGCGGATGCCGGGGCTGACGCGTCCCGGTGGGCCGGGCCGGTCGCCGAGCGCCGGGCCGACCGCGCGGGGCGCACGGGGCGTGCGCGGGAGCCGTGTGGTGCTCGCCTCCGCCATTTCCCGGCAGGTGCCGGTGCCGGTGCCGGCACCTCCCGGGAGGGCGACCGCGCGTCGGGCGCTGGAGGACCGCACGTCGGCCACGCCCGCCGGCTCCGGGAACGTACCGCGGCCGATGCCTCCCGGCAGGCCGGCCGTGCGCGAGGGACCACGGGCTCCCGGCGGGACGGAGGTGCGCGGGGCGCGGGAAGGGGCCGTGGGGGTCACCTCGGGGAGCCCGGGGTCGGCGTCCGGGCGGCGCGGCGGGCCAGGACGGTGGTGGAGCGGCCGTCGAGGTAGGGCAGGAGCAGGACCTGGCCGCCCCAGCTCTCCACGAGGGGCTGTTCGGGCAGCCGGGTCCGGGCGTAGTCGCCGCCCTTGGCCCAGATGTGCGGGCGCAGTTCGCCGAGGATGCGTTCGGGGGTGTCCTCGTCGAAGACGGCGACCGCGTCCACGCACTCCAGGGCGCGCAGCACCCGCACCCGGTCGGCGGCCGGGACGAGGGGCCGGCCGCCGCCCTTGCGGCGGCGTACCGAGTCGTCGGAGTTGACGCAGACGATCAGGCAGTCACCGGCCCGGCGGGCGGCCTGGAGCAGGGCGACGTGCCCGGCGTGCAGCAGGTCGAAGCAGCCGCCCGCGGCGACGACGGTGCCGCCCGCGGCCCGGACGCGGCCGGCGGTGCGCGCGGCGTCGGCGGTGGTGTCGCCGTCGGCCGCGGGCTCGGCGGCCGGCTCGGGCCGGTCCGGACCGGTGATCGCGCGGGCGCCGCCCTCGGCGACGTAGCGGGTGGCGGCGTGGACGGCGGCCTGGACGGCGGCCTCGGTGAGGGCGCCGTCGGCGAGCAGACCGGCGGCGGCGGAGGCGAACCGGTCGCCGGCGCCGCAGGGGTCGCCGGAGGCGGCGGCCGGGGTCGGCACGAGCAGCGGGGTCTCGCCGTGGGAGAGGAGGGCGCCGCGGTCGCCGAGGGTCACGGCGACGGCTTGCGCCTGCCAGGCGGCGACCAGGGCGCGGGCGTCCCGGGCGGCGGTGCGCAGTCCGGCCGCGTCGCCCGCGTCGTCTCCGCCGGCCAGCCGGCGGGCGAAGGCGCGCGCCTCCTGTGCCGAGGGGGTGACCAGGCGGACGCCGGGCACGGGGGGCCGGCCGCGGACGTGGGGGTCCCAGACGACGGGCGCCGCGGTGTGCGCCAGCGCGTCCCGCAGGACGTCGGCGGTGCCGCGGCCGTAGTCGGCGACGAGAACGCCGTCGGCCGCCGCGACCGTGGACACCGCCTCCTGGGTGGCCTCGCGGGCGTGTCCCTCGCCGTCGTCGAGGCGCAGCAGCGGCCGGTCTCCGGCCAGGACGCGGGTCTTGCTGCTGAGGGTGCCCTCCAGCGGCACCTCCACCAGCTCGACCCGGCCGGCCAGCAGCTCGCGCAGGGTGTCGCTGGCGGGGTCCGTGCCGAGGGCGGTGACCAGGGTGACGGGGCGTCCGTCGGCCGCCGCGAGGCAGGCGGCGAGAGCGGCTCCGCCGGGACGGGAGCTGCGCCGGGTGCCGTGGACGACGGGTACGGGGGCGTCCGGGGCCAGGCGTTCGGCCCGGCCGCACAGGTCGTGGTCGAGCAGAGCGTCGCCCACGACGACCAGGGGTGTGTGCGAGGCGTTCACGCGTGTCCCTCCGTGGGGGCTGCGGGCGCGCCGGACGCGGCACGGCCGACGGTGCGGGCGCGGCCCACGAGCCGGCCGACGACACCCGGCCTGCCGTCGGCCGAGGACCTGCCGTCGGCGCCGGAGCCGTCGGCCCGGTGGTCGGCCTCGCCGCGCGCGACGGCCCGGTCGAAGGCCTCGCACAACATGTGCACGGCGACCAGGTGCAGTTCCTGGACGGTGGCGGCGACGGGGGCGTCGACGCACAGGGCCTCGTCCGCGCCCAGGTGCAGCGGGTTGGGGGCCCGTCCGGTCAGCGCCCACACCGTCATGCCCAGACGGTGGGCGCGCTCGGCGGCGGCCAGCAGGTTGGCGCTCGCCCCGCTGGTGGACAGCAGCAGCAGGACGTCTCCGGGGCGGCCGTGGGCGGCGGTCTGGCGGGCGAACACCTCCTGGACGCCGTAGTCGTTGGCGATCGCGGTGGTGGAGGAGGTGTCGGCGTGCAGGGCGACGGCGGAGAACGGCGGCCGGTCGTCGCGGTAGCGGCCCACGAGTTCGGCGGTGAGGTGCTGTGCCTGCGCGGCGCTGCCGCCGTTGCCCGCGACGAGCAGCCGGGCGCCGGAGCCCAGCCGGCGGGCGAGGTCGGTGCCCCAGCGTTCGAGGAGCGGACCGTTGTCGCGGAACGTCTCCAGGGCCTTCGTCAGGTCGTCGCAGTGGGTGGTGTCGTGGTCGGTGGTCCCGTGCGCGGTGCCGTGCGTGGTGCCGGTGGCGGTCTTCATCGGACGACTCCCGAGAGCGAGCGGACGGAGGACACTGCGCCGTACACCGCTGCCACGCCGTCGGCGACCCGGTCCCAGGTGTAGTGGCCGAGGACCCGTTCGCGGCCGGCGGCCCCGTACCGGGCGAGCCGGTCGGGGTCGGCGAGGAGGCCGCGGACGACCGCGCCGAGGTCGTGGTCGTCGTCGGCCGGGACGAGGACGCCGGTGGTGCCGTCCACGACGGTGTCGAGCTGGCCGCCGACGGCGGTGGCGACGACCGGGGTGGCGCAGGCCATGGCCTCCAGCGGGACGATGCCGAACGGCTCGTACCGGGGCAGCGACAGCACCAGGTCGGCGCTGGACATCAGCCGGGGCATGCGGGCCCGGCTGACCCCGCCGAGCAGGGTGACCCGGTCGGCGACCCCGAGTTCGGCGGCTGTGCCGTACAGGCGCGCGGCCTCGGGTTCGGTGCCGAGCAGGTCGGCCTCCGGGCCGCCGGCTATGAGGAGTTCGGCGTCGGGGACGCCGGCCAGGGCGCGGATGGCGCGGTCGTAGCCCTTGCGGGGGACGAGCCGGCCGACGGCCAGCAGCCGCCGGCGGGCACCGGCCCGGCGCGGGCGGCCGACGGGCGCGAACTGGTCGGGGTCCACCCCGCAGGGCACCACGCTGATCCGGTCCTCCGGCAGCCCCATGGCCTTCAGTTCGGCCACCTCGTCGGTGCATGTGGCGATGATCCGGGCACACTCGTGGCCGATGGCCTCCTCGACGGCGAGGCGCTGCGGCGGGCTGGTGTCGGCGGTGCCCTGGTAGCGCTGCTTGACCGTGCCGAGCGCGTGGTAGGTCTGCACGACGGGGATGCCGAGTTCCCGGGTGCCGGCCAGGGCGGCCAGGCCCGACATCCAGAAGTGGGCGTGGACCACCTCGGGCGGGCTCTGTGCCCACTGCCGGGCCAGGAAGTTCCCGAACTCGGCCATGTGCGGCAACAGTTCGTCCTTGGGGACGGGTGCGGGCGGCCCGGCGGGCACGTGCACGACCTGGACGCCGTCGATGAGGGTCACCCGGTCCGGCAGGCCGGCGGAGTCCCGCCGGGTGTACACCGTGACCCGGTATCCCTTTCTGGCGAGCTGCCGGGCGACCTGCGCCACGTACACGTTCTGGCCGCCCGCGTCCGGTCCGCCGAGCGCGGCCAGCGGGCTGGCGTGCTCGGAGACCATGGCGACGCGCCCGGCCGTGTGCGGAATGCGGCTCATCGGGTGACCTCCTTGATCAGGCGCTCCCAGTCCTCCAGGAAGCGCCGCTCTCCGTAGCGGGCCTGGGCCGCCGCCCGGCCCGCCGCACCGGTGCGGCGGGCCAGCCCGGGTTCGGCGAGGAGGGCCCGTACGGCGTCCTCCAGTACGTCGAGGCGGTTGGAGACCACCCCGGCGCCGTCGGGTACGGCTTCGCGGACCTCGGTGGTGTCCAGGGCGACCACGGGCATGCCGAGGAACATGGCCTCCAGCAGGGACAGGCCGAGCGAGGTCCAGCGCACGGGGTGCAGGTAGAGACGGCAGCGGGCCATCTCGCGGTGCAGTTCGTGCTGCGGCAGGTCGCGGGTGCGGCAGCGCCCGGGCGGCAGGCCGAGGTGCTCGGCGAGCCCTTCGGTGCGCATCCCGAAGACGTCCAGGGGCGCGGAGCGGGCGAACCGGGGCAGCAGGTCGGTGCCGGTGGTACGGCCCCTGCGCACGGGGTCGTTGACCACGACCGCCGCGCGCCGCTCGGTGCCGGTCCACATCGGGCCGGGGTCGAGGATGCCGTGCTCGACGACCTCGGCCGGGGCCCGGCCGTTGTCCCACATCAGCCGGTTGAAGTGGGTGACGTGCACGACCGGGATCCGGGACTGCCCGGCCAGCGGGTGGAGTTGCCGCTCGGGTGAGGCGTCGGGGCTGTTGTGCTCGACGTACACGGCGGGCACGTCCACGCCGGGCGTGCGGCCGGTCCAGCGCGCGGCCAGGTCGATCTCGTGGGGGCGTTGCAGGACCATCAGGTCGATGTCGCTGTCCCGCAGTTCGCCCGGGGTGCGTTCCCGGACGGTCGCGGGCCAGTCCCAGGTCACGGCCCGGCCGAGCCCGTCGGGGCCGCGGTCCCCGGTGACCGGGACCAGGTAGGTGTGCGGGCCCTGCACGAAGGCGGTGAGCCAGGATCCGTGCACGTGCCAGACGAGGATGTTCATGACTGCCGCTCCTGGATGAGCTTGTGCACCGCGCGCACCACGTCCTGTCCGGTGACCTCGTCCAGGCAGGGGTGGCCGGGCACGGGGCAGGTGAGGGCCCGGGTGTCCGCACAGGGCGCCGACTGGTCGCCGAGCAGGATGACGGGAACGCCGTACGGCGCCCAGCGGCCGGCCGGCACGACCGGCGCGAACAGGGAGACGACCGGGGTGCCGACGGCGGCGGCGAGGTGGGCGGGGCCGGTGTTGGCGCTGATCACGGCGTCGGCCGTGCGCAGCACGCCGGCGAGGGTGCGGGGGGAGGTCCGGCCGCCGAGGTCCGTGGCGAGGTCGCCGCTCACCTGCCGGGTCAGGGCCGTCTCGCCGGGGCCGCCGGTGACGACGACGCGGTGTCCGGCGTCGGTGAGCAGGGCGACGGCCTCCGCGCAGCGGTGGGGGCTCCAGGCGCGGGCGGGGGCGCTGGCGCCGGGGTGCAGGACGACGTAGGGGCCGTGGCCGGTGAGGTCGCCGGTGTCCGGGGGCGGCAGCACGCGCAGCCGGCCGTCGTCTCCGGCCGGGAGCGGGAAGCCCAGGGCGGCGGCCGTCTCCAGGGCCGCCTCGGCCTCGTGCCGGCCGCTCTGCCGCCGGTGGCGTACGTCGAGCAGCCGGCCGGGGTGGTCGACGCTGTCGGCGCCGATCCGGCCGACGCCCGCGAGCCGCAGGAGCAGCGCGGTGGGCAGCGGGCTCTGGTGGAAGGAGGTGAGGACGAGCGCGGTGTCGTAGGCGCCGGCGCGCAGCCGTCCCAGCAGGGCGTCGACGTCCGCCGGGACGACCGGGGGCGGGTCGAAGCCCTCCCAGGGCGCCGCCCACTCCAGCACCTCGTCGACGCCGGGCAGCAGCCGGGCGGCGTCCGCGCCGCGCGGGCCGCAGAGCATCGTGACGTGGGAGGCGCGGGCGGCGACGGCGCGTACGGCGGGGCCGGCGAGCAGGACGTCGCCGAAACTGTCGATACGGACGACGAGAGCCTTCACCGCGACCGCCTCCCCGCGGGGGGCGCGGGCGCGGGCACGGGGGCCGCGGGCACCACGGGGGCCGCCACGCCGTCCGATCGCCCGCTGTCGGGGGCCTTGGCGGCTGGGACGCGGGGGGCCGCGGGGGTAGTGGGGACCAGGGGGGCCGCTGGGGCTGGTGGGGCGATCGGGGCCGTCGGGGCCGCTGGGGCCGCTCCGGCGGTGCCGGTCCCGGGGGCCGCAGAGACCGCGGTGGATGTGGGAGCCGCAGGAACCCTGGGAGCGCTGCGGCTGGCGGGAGCCGCAGGAACAGGGGCGGGTGTCGCGGCGGCCTCGCGCGCCACAGGAGCCGCAGGAGCGGGTGCCGCCACACCTCCAGAAGCCACAGGAACCACACGGGCGGGTGCCGTGGCAGCCTCACGCGCCACAGGAGCCGCAGGAGCGGATGTCGCGGCGGCCTCGGGCGTCTTGGGGACCGCGGGAGTCCTGGTGGCGTGCCGGGGTGCCCGTGCGTGGGCCTGGCCGGCGGCCGGGCCCTGTGCGGACGGCCGGCTCCCGGTCACCGACGGCCGTCTCCCGGGCGGGAGGCCGGCCTCCGCCAGTGCCGCGCGTACGGCGGTGAGTACGTCGGGGGCGCTGTCCATGGCGAAACGTGCCACCTCCGCCGGTGCCGTGGCCGCGTTCGGGACGAGCACGCCCCGGGCGCCCGCCGCGCGGGCGGCCAGCACGTCCGCGGCGATGTCACCGATCACCAGGCACCCGGCGGGCTCGACGCCCACCAGCCGGGCGGCGGCGGTGCGGATCAGGCCGGGCCGGGGTTTGCGGCAGGCGCAGCCCGCGTCGGGGGCGTGCGGGCAGAACAGCCAGGTGTCCAGCCCGCCGAGCAGCTCGTCGGCACGGGCGTTGACGCGGAGCACCTGCTCGACGGTGAGCAGGCCGCGCGCGATGCCGGACTGGTTGCTGACGACCCCGGTCGCCAGCCCGGCGGACCGCGCCAGCGCGACGGCCGCGGCGGCGCCCGGCAGCAGCCGGACCCGGCCGGGGTCGCCGTTGTACGGCACGTCCCGCACGAGGGTGCCGTCGCGGTCGAAGAGGACGGCGGTCAGCCTGTTCACTCGGCACCTCCCAGGGGTTCGGCGTGCCGGTGGCGGACGACGCCCCGCACCCAGTGCCGGACGGCGAGGGGCGGGATGAGCACGCTGGTGCCGAGCATCCCGGCGATCTCGCGGGCGGTGCGCGGGCCGGGCAGGATGCGGGCGAGGGCGAACTCGGTGGTGCCCAGCGTCCACAGCGCCGCCCAGGCGGTCGCGGCCCGGCGCCGCCCGGTCAGGGCACAGGAGGCGGCGGCGAGGGCGGCTCCCGTGACCACGAGGTGGCGGGGCAGCCGGCCGCGGGGCGCCTGTGCGCGGTCCCACCAGTCGCGGCCGTGCAGCCGGTTCATCAGGGCGTCGTCGGCGTTGCCGCGCTGCGCGGGCAGTGAGGCCCACCAGTGGGCCGGGCGGACGGGGTGCCGGGTGACCCGTCCGCCCCGGACCAGGGACCAGCCGGCCCGCTGGACGCGCAGGGCGAGGTCGGCGTCCTCGCGGAAGGCGCGCGGGAAGCGTTCGTCGAAGCCACCGGTCCGCTTGAGGGCCTCGGTGCGGTAGGCCATGTCGGCCGTGGCCCAGGCGGCGTTCTCCAGGCCCTTGGTGGTGCGTTCCCAGTCGGTGGGCCGGCGGTCCGGGGGCAGGGGCACACGCAGCCGGCCCTGGATGCCGCCCACGTCGGGACCGGCCTCCCGCAGGTCCTCGGCGAGCCGCCGGGACCAGCCGGGCAGCACCTGGACGTCGTCGTCCAGGAAGACCGTCCAGGGCGTACGGACGGTCTGCCAGCCGGCGTTGCGGGCGGCGGCCGGGCCACGGCCGCCGGTGCGCAGGGTGCGGACGCGGTCGAGGAGCTGCCCGGCCGGCTCCAGCGGCAGACTGCCGTCGGGCGCGGGCCGGTCGTCCACGACGACCACCTCGTGCGGAGGATGGTCGCCGGCCGCGGCGAGCGCGCGCAGGCACTCGGCGAGGCAGGGGCGGCCGATCGTCGGGACGACGACGGTGTAGGCGGGTGCGTCGCTCATGCGAACGCCTTCCCGCGACGGATGGCGAACGGGCCGAGCACCAGCAGGTCCACGGGGGCCGAGCCGAAGCACTCCAGGGCGTCCCTGGGGTCGTCGACCATGGGCCGGCCGGCGGTGTTCAGGCTGGTGTTGACCACCACCGGCAGCCCGGTGCGCCGTTCGAAGCCCTCGATCATCCGGGCCACCAGCGGTTCCTGGTCCCGGTCCACGGTCTGGATGCGGGCTGTGCCGTCGACGTGGACCACGGCCGGGATGCGGGCCCTCCAGTCGGGGGCCACGTCGTGCACGAACAGCATGTGGGGGCTGGGGAGCGGCCCGTCGAAGATCTCGGCCGCACGCTCGGCGAGGACCATGGGCGCGACGGGCCGGAACTCCTCGCGTCCCTTGACGGCGTTGAGCCGCTCCAGGTTGGCGGCCCGGCCCGGGTGGGCGAGCAGTGAGCGGTGCCCGAGCGCGCGGGGCCCGTACTCGCTGCGGCCCTGGAACCAGGCCACGATCCCGTCGGCGGCCAGCGCCTCGGCGGCCGTCTCGGCGATGTCGGCGGGCTCCTCGTACGGTACGGCCGCCCGGTCGAGCCACTCCCGCAGCTCGGTGTCGCTCCAGCCGCGGCCGAGCGCGGCGGTCGGCATCGGCTCCAGGGTGTCCTTCTGCCCGGCGACGTGCGCCGCCGCGCCGAGGGCCGTGCCGGCGTCGCCGGCGGCGGGCTGCACCCACACGTGGGCGAAGCCGCTCTCCCGCCACAGCCGGGTGTTGGCCACGCAGTTCAGCGCGACCCCGCCGGCCAGGGTGAGCACGTCCTCGCCGGTGCGCTCGCGCAGCCACCGGGCGAGGCCCAGCATGGTCTCCTCCAGGCAGAGCTGGGCACTGGCGGCGAGGTCGGCGTGGTCCTGGTCCCAGGCGCCGCCGGCGGGGCGCGGCGGGACGAGTTCGGCCCAGGGCACGGGGCGGGCCCGGAAGCCGCCGCCGTCCTCGGCGTGGACGTACTCGCGCAGCCGGCCGGCGAAGCGCGGGGTGCCGTGGGAGGCGAGGGCCATGACCTTGAACTCGTCGCTGCTGCGCAGGAATCCGAGGTGCTGGGTGAGGTCCTCGTAGAACAGGCCGAGGGAGTCGGGCAGTTCCTGGGTGCCGAGGACGGTGAGTTCGCGGCCGGTGTAACGGCCGGCCAGGTGGGAGCCGCACTCGCCGCGGCCGTCCAGGACGAGGACGGCGCAGTCCGGGTACGGCGAGACGGCCCCGGCGGAGGCGGCGTGGGCCACGTGGTGCGGGACGAACCTGACCTTGGCCGGGTCGAGTCCGGGCAGGGCCTCGGCGAGGAACTCCGGGGCCCGGCGGGCGTACTCCTGGCGCAGGTGGTCCCAGGGGTCGTGCAGCCCCATCCGCTCGGCGGGACGGGCGAGTGCGGGGTCGTAGGAGTAGGCGACGGCGTCCAGGTCGGCCGGGGTGAGGCCGGCCTGTGCCAGGCACCAGCGGGCCGACTGCTCGGGCAACTCCCAGGCGGAGAAGGGAACCGGGCGCTTGCCGTGCTTGCGGCGCGAGAAGCGTTCCTCCTCCGCTGCCGCCACGACCGTGCCGTCGGTGATCAGGGCGGCGGCGGGATCGTGGAAGAGTGCGTTGATTCCGAGGACGTGCATGCGCTGTCTCCAGGGCCGGGGGCGGGGGTCAGGACTGCGGGGCCGGGACCTCCGCGCGCGAGGCCGGTTGTGGGGGCAGGGCGGAGAAGTAGGCGATGGTCTGCTTCAGGCCCTCCTCCCAGGGGATCTGCGGGGACCAGCCGAGCAGTTCGCGCGCCAGGGTGGTGTCGGGGCGGCGCCGGCCGGGATCGTCGACGGGCCGGTCTATGAACGCGATCGGCGAGCGGGAACCGGTCAGGGCGACCACCCGGCGGGCCAGGTCGGCGACGGTGATCTCGTCGCTGCCGCCGATGTTGACCGGCCGTACGGAGCGGCTGGCGGCCACCCGCAGGATGCCGTCGACGGTGTCGTCGACGTAGCACAGCGAGCGGGTCTGGCTGCCGTCGCCGGTCACCGTGAGCGGTTCGCCGGCCAGGGCCTGGCAGATGAACGTCGGTACCGCGCGGCCGTCGTGGGCTCGCATGCGCGGCCCGTAGGTGTTGAACAGCCGTACTATCCCGGCGTTCGTCCCCCGGGTGCCGGCGTGCGCGGTCACCAGGGCCTCGCCGAACCGCTTGGACTCGTCGTACACGCTGCGCGGCCCGACCGGGTTGACGTTGCCCCAGTAGCCCTCGTGCTGCGGGTGCACCAGTGGGTCGCCGTACACCTCGGAGGTGGAGGCCAGCAGGAAGCGGGCGCCGTCGCGTTCGGCGATCGTCAGCGCGTTGCGGGTGCCGAGGCTGCCGACGTCCAGCGTCTCCAGGGGCATCCGCAGGTAGTCGGCGGGTGAGGCCGGGCAGGCGAAGTGCAGTACCAGGTCGTAGGGGCCCGGCAGCAGTCCGGTGCACTCGGCCGCGGAGACGTCGCAGTGCACGTACCGGAATCCGGTCCGGTCCTCCAGGTGCGCGAGGTTCTCGCGCCGGCCGCAGGCCAGGTTGTCGGCACAGTCGACTTCGACGCCCGAATCCAGCAGCCGTTCGCACAGATGGGAGCCGAGGAAACCGGCGCCGCCGGTCACGAGGGCGCGCCGCCAGGAGAAAGGTGTCTCAGCAGTCATGGGACTGTTCCTTCGTCCACGTCGTTCGCGCCGCGAGGACGCCCTGGCCGGGCGTGGCGCGTACTGCGTCGCCGGGTCCGACGTCGTCGGCCCGCTGGGAGAGAAGGGAAGGAGAGGGCCGGGTCCCCGCTCATCCGGAGGACCGCCCTGATCGGCCGCCGCTTGCTGGACGGCACTGGCAGCTGGGTTCCCCTGCCAGTTGGGTTCACGCGTTGGATTCTGATTCTCCCGGATCACGGGTGCTCGCGCGACTTCGGCGGCCCGTGCGGCACGGCGGGAGGGGCCCTGCACGACGATGTCCGGGCCCCGCCGCGCCCCGGGGAGCCGGTGCGTGCGGGGAGCCGCCACCGGAACCCACCGGAACCCACCGAAGACGACCGGCAATCCCCCGGCCGGGCCGCACCGCACACACCGACTCGCCCTGCTCGGCTGTACTACGGGCAAGTAACGGCTCCCGAAGACGGGTTCAGAACTTGCAGACGACTCGCGGCCGGGGTGGTCACAGGAGGCTGGTCCGCGGGTGACCACGGTCGCGCGGTGGCCGGGGCCACCGCCCGGTGGGCGCACCCGGGCGCGGCCGTCCGCAGCGGAATCATGCGGCACCGCGGGAGGGGGCGCCGTCCGGAGCGGGCCGGATGGCCGCCCTCCGCCACCCGATGCGGTGGCCCGGCGGGGCGGACCGTGTAGCCCGGTGTCCTCGGGGCACCCGGCCGGACGACGGCCGGCCGCTCACGGGCCGCCGCGTGTCACTCAGGAGGTACGACGATGGGTCACGGCGGAAACGTCATCCAGGAGCTGACCACCGACCACCGTGAGGTCGAGGAGCTCTTCGGCCGGATCGAGGCGCTGCCGCCCGGTTCCAGCGAACGCAAGGACCTCGCCGACCAGGTCACGATCGAGCTGGTCCGCCACTCCGTCGCCGAGGAGGCCTATCTGTACCCGGCGGTGCGCGAGCACCTCACGGGCGGGGACGCCCTGGCCGACAAGGAGCTGGAGGACCACGCGAAGGCCGAGCAGATCATGAAGGACCTGGAGGGCTGTCAGGCCGACGACCCCCGGTTCGACACGCTCATGGCGCAGCTGATGACCGAGATCCGCTCCCATGTGACCGACGAGGAGCAGAACCTCTTCCCGCGCCTGGAGGCGGCCTGTACCCCCGACGCGCTGATGACCCTCGGCGACAAGGTGCGCCGGGCCAAGAAGACGGCGCCGACCCGGCCGCACCCGGCGGCGCCGGACAAGCCCCCGGCCAACAAGCTGCTGGCCCCGGGTGCCGGCCTGGTCGACCGGATGCGCGACGCGCTGTCGGGGCGGGGCAAGGAGAGCTGACGCGACACCGTCCTGGGCGGAAGGAGGCGGGGCCGGGCATGTCGCCCGGCCCCGCTTTCCGTTGCCGGGGCTCGCTTCTCCGTTGCCGGGGCTTGCTTTTCTGTTGCCGCAGCTCAGAGCCAGGGGGTGACCCGGGCGCCGGAGCGGGTCCGGGCGCGGGTGGCCCGGCACAGCAGCCGGAACGCCTGCAAGAGGGTCAGCGGCCACAGCACCGCGAAGCACCACAGCAGCGCCGGGTCCGAGGTGCGGATGCCCATGACGGCCAGGAACACCGACACGGCCGTCAGCAGCACGACAGCGGCCGGCAGCCAGCCCGGACCGCGCGGGCAGCCCATCCGGCGCGCGAACCGGCGGTCCTGGCGGAGTCTCGACTCGATCTGCACCAGCGCGAGCCGCTCGCGCGGTGACAGCCGTACCTCGTCGGGCATCTCCCACATCTCCCAGTCGTCCACGGCAACGGCACCTCCTCCGCCGACGGCGGCCCGGTCTTCCGGACCGCCGAGTTCCCCGGACGGCGCGGGCGATGCCGGGCCGCTGCCGGCCACGAGGGCGGGGCCGGGGGGAGAAAACTCCACCCCGGGGCCGGTGGCCACCCTGACTGAAAGGGCGCTCCGGCGCGGCCACGATGGAGGCGGTCCAGTCCCGTCGTCCGCTCGAAGGGAGCCACCGTGCCCGAGCCCACCGAGGCGCAGCCGGCCGAGGAACACCCGATGTGGCCCTGGGTGGTGCTGGTGGCCGTCGCGGCCTGCGTCGTGATCGTTCTCCTCAACGTACTCGTGACGGCGTGACGACGTGACGGCGTGACGGCGTGACGGCGTGACGGCGTGACGGCGTGACGGCGGACCGGAGGGTCAGCTCCCCGTGTCCCGTCCCGCTGGACGCCCGGGGGCGCCGGCGGCGCCGGGTGCGCGTCGGGGCCGGCTGATCGGCCCGGGGTTGTCCGGATCGCCGCACGGGGGCGCGTAGGCGAGGTACGGCAGGTGGGCGGTCCACTGGGCGCGGGTGATGCGGGGGCCGGTGTGCGCGCAGGCGTGCGCGATGACGCCGGCCTGGTCGGTACCGGCGAGCCGGACGGTGGCGTCGAAGCCGCCGGAGGCCAGTACGGTTCCGTCGGGGCTGAAGGCGACCGAGCTGACCGCCGTGCCGTGGCCGGTCAGTGTGGTCAGCGCGGTCGGGTGCGCGGGCCGGTCCACGCTCCACAGCCGCACCGTGCGGTCGTCGCTCGCGCTGGCGAGGGTACGCCCGTCGGGGCTGAACGCCACCGAGCCGACGACGTCGGTGTGGCCGGAGAGCCCGGCGAGCGGGGCCGGACGGCGCGGGTCGGCGAGGCTCCACAGCCGTACCGGGGCGTGCCCGCCGCCGGCCGTGGCGAGTGTGCGGCCGTCGGGGCTGAAGGCCACCGAGAACGCCCCGGTGGCGTGGCCGTCCAGGACGGCCAGCCGTCGCGTCCGGCGCCGGTCCGCGACGGCGGTCAGTCGTACGGCGCCGTCCTCACCGGCGCTGGCGAGTGTGCGGCCGTCCGGGCTGAACGCCACCGGAGGAGACGTACGCGCCGTCGCCTACGGCCCGGACGGCCGTACGCTCGCCAGCGTGTAAGCCATCCAGGGTGAGGGCGGCGCCGCGCCTCCTGCGCCAGGTCTCCAGCAGCGCGTGGGACAGCAGGGGGAGGACTCCGGCCTGCCCGTGGGCGTGGGCGACGAGGGTGGCCTGGAGGGCGCCTTCCACAGTCAGGCCGGCGCGCCGGGCGGGTTCGACGACGGCGCACCGCAGTTCGGCCGCGCTCATCGGTCCGACGACGACCTGGGCGTCGCGCAGGATGGCGACGAGCGGGGCGTGGCGGGTGCAGTGGGCATAGAAGTCGGCGCGGACCCCGAGGACGATCCGGCAGCCGGATCCGGGCCGCTCCGCCTCCTCGACGAGGGCGGCGATGAAGCGGGCCCGCTCGTCGGCGTCGGTGCAGACGGTGAAGACCTCCTCGAACTGGTCCACGACGATGACCAGTTCACCCGGCTCGGAGCCCGGCTCGGGGCCCGGCCCGGAATCCGGCTCGGGGCCCGCCCCTGAGACCGGCCTGGAATCCGGCTCGGGGCCCGGATCGGGTCCCGGCCTTGAGCCCGGCCCGAAGTCCGCCCCGTGGCCCGGCCCGTGGCCCGACCCCGATTCCAGCCCGGAGCCCGCCCCGTGGCCCAGCCCGGAGGCCGCCCCGTGGCCCGACCCGCAGCCCAGCCCGGGTTCCCCCGACTCCCGCCCCGCCGCGAGCGCCCTCTCCAGGCGTTCCCGCGGGTGGGGTCCGGGGGTGAGGACCCGCACCCTGCGGCGCGGTTCGTCACGGGTCAGGCGCGGCAGCAGTCCGGCACGCAGGAGGGAGGACTTGCCGGCTCCGGACGCGCCGACGACGGCCACGGCCCGCCTCCGGGCCAGGGTGACGAGGAGGTCCTCGACGAGACGCTCACGGCCGAAGAACAGGTCGGCGTCCTCGGTCCGGAAGGCCGCCAGACCGACGTACGGCCCCCGGGGCTGGCCGGCCGGCACCTCCGGGCAGGGCTGTGCGTGCGCGCCACCCACCTCGCCCGCACCGTCCCGCTCCCCCGGGGCGCCCGCCGAGGACACGGCGCGGAGTTCGACGGCGACGGCGTGCCAGCGCCCCTCCCACTCCCGCGGGTCGCCGCCGCAGGCCCGTACGTACGACAGCGTGACGTCCAAGCTGGGCAGCCGCCCTGACCACGGCGAGCGCCGCCACGGCGAACACCGCGACCGGGAACACCACTGCGGCGAGCGCCTCCGTCCTGGCCGCGGACGGCGCCTACTGGGTGTGGGAGGACACCAATCGCGGCGGCCACTCCTGCGGGTGGAGCGGCGACGACGCCAACTGGAGCACCTGCGGCCCGAACGGCAGTTTCAACATGAACGACCGGGCCTCGGCCTGGTTCAACAACGGCTACGGCGGCGCCTACGGAGACGTGCGCGTCTACGAGGACATCAACTACGGCGGCGCCTCCACCTGTGCGCCCAACGGGGGCCAGGGCAACATCCCGTGGGAGTGGAACGACCGCATCTCCTCCCACAAGTGGGTGACCGCCTGCGGCTACTGACCGCCGCTCCCCCACCGCCGGACCTCCCGGGCTGCACGCCCGGGAGGTCTTCGGCGTGCGGCGGGAGCACGACGTTGCACGTGGCGCAGGGAGCGCTACGGAGCGTGAAAGCGCCCGGCCGCAGGTGACCCTCACCGCCGCAAGGCCGATACTGCCAGTAGACGGGACGGCCGATTCGACGACCAAGGAGCGCCGAGACCTGACGTCTCGTCACCGCAGTCGGCTCCGAGTCGGCGGCCGACCCGGCACGACCCGCCTCCGGCCGCCACGAACCGTCACGAACCGCCGGGATCAAAGACCGCCCTCCACGCCGGTGACCTGCTGAGTCGCAGGTCCTGGGCCTAAGCGCCAAGCTCACGAGGAGACCCCCATGAGGATGCTGATCAACGTGCCGGAGACCGTCGTCGCGGACGCGCTGCGCGGCTTCGCGGCCGCGTATCCCGATCTGACCGTCGACGTGGAGAACCGGGTGATCGTCCGCCGGGACGCTCCGGTGGCCGGACAGGTCGGGCTGGTCTCGGGCGGCGGATCGGGGCACGAGCCGCTGCACGGCGGGTTCGTCGGCCCGGGCATGCTGTCCGCCGCCTGCCCCGGGGAGGTGTTCACCTCGCCGGTGCCGGACCAGATGGCGCGCGCCGCGGCGGCCGTGGACAGCGGGGCGGGCGTGCTGTTCGTGGTGAAGAACTACACCGGCGACGTGCTGAACTTCGACATGGCGGCCGAGCTGGCCGAGGACGAGGGCATCCAGGTCGCCAAGGTGCTCGTCGACGACGACGTGGCGGTCACCGACAGCCTCTACACGGCCGGTCGGCGCGGCACCGGGGCGACGCTGTTCGTGGAGAAGATCGCGGGCGCCGCCGCGGCCGAGGGGCAGCCGCTGGAGCGGGTGGAGGCCGTCGGCCGCCAGGTCAACGCGAGCTCCCGCAGCTTCGGCGTGGCCCTCAGCGCCTGTACGACCCCGGCGAAGGGCAGCCCGACCTTCGATCTGCCGGACGGCGAACTGGAGCTCGGCATCGGCATCCACGGCGAGCCGGGCCGGGAGCGGCGCCCGATGATGACCTCCGGGGAGATCGCCGACTTCGCGGTCAACGCCATTCTGGAGGACATGCCGCCGCGCGACCCGGTCCTGCTGCTGGTAAACGGCATGGGCGCCACGCCGCTGCTGGAGCTGTACGGCTTCCACGCCGAGGTGCGGCGGGTACTGCGCGAGCGGGGGGTCGTCGTGGCCCGCACCCTGGTCGGGAACTACGTCACCTCCCTGGACATGGCCGGCGCCTCGGTGACCCTGTGCCAGGCCGACGAGGAACTGCTGCGGCTGTGGGACGCGCCGGTGCGGACTCCGGCGCTGCGCTGGGGCATGTGAACCGGCGACAGCGGACGATCACCGTCCCGGCCGTACCGGCCGGCAGTCCTACCACGCAAGGAGATCCAGTGCTCGACGCCGACTTCTTCCGCCGTTGGATGACGGCGACCGCCGCGTCCGTCGACCGCGAGGCGGACCGGCTCACCGCCCTCGACTCGGCCATCGGGGACGCCGACCACGGCAGCAACCTCCAGCGCGGGTTCACCGCGGTCACGGCCACCCTGGAGAAGGAGGCCCCGCAGACTCCGGGGGCCGTCCTGACGGTGGCCGGGCGGCAGTTGATCTCGACCGTCGGCGGTGCGTCCGGCCCGCTGTACGGCACTCTGCTGCGTCGGACCGGGAAGGCGCTCGGTGACGCCGCCGAGGTCGGCACGGAGCAGCTGGCCGAGGCGCTGCGCGCGGGCGTCGACGGGGTGATGACGCTCGGCGGGGCGGCACCGGGTGACAAGACCATGATCGACGCGCTGGTGCCGGCCGTGGACGCGCTCGGGACGGGTTTCGCCGCCGCGCGGGCCGCCGCGGAGGAGGGCGCGCAGGCCACCACCCCGTTGCAGGCGCGCAAGGGCCGGGCCAGCTATCTGGGCGAGCGCAGCATCGGCCACCAGGATCCGGGGGCGACCTCGTCGGCGTTGCTGATCGCCGCGCTGGCCGACACGGCGGAGGCGGACGGTGAGTGAGGACAGGGCGGTCGGGATCGTACTGGTGTCGCACAGCGCGGAGGTGGCCGCGTCGGTCGCGGCGCTGGCCAAGGGCCTGTCCGGCGGGGCGGCCGGGGTGCCGGTGGCTCCGGCGGGCGGCACCGAGGGCGGCGGGCTCGGCACGAGCGCCGAGCTGATCGCCGCCGCGGCGGCGTCGGTGGACGGCGGGGCCGGGGTGGCGGTGCTCACCGACCTGGGCAGCGCGGTGCTCACGGTGAAGGCGCTGCTCGCCGAGGGCGGCGAGCTCCCGGAGGACACGCGCCTGGTGGACGCGCCGTTCGTCGAGGGCGCCGTGGCCGCGGTGGTCACCGCGGCCGCAGGGGGAGACCTGGACGCCGTGGAAGCGGCGGCGGCGGAGGCGTACGCCTACCGCAAGGTGTGACGACCGGGCCGGCCCGCGCAAGCGGTCAGTAGCGCTGCGCGCGGTGAACGCGACGAACGCGTCGAACGCGACGAAAGAGCCGGTCAGCCGCGACCCCCACGACGCAACACCGGTCCGGCTGCCGGCCCTCCGCCGCCGCCGCTGAGGAAGGGACGCCTCCCTCACGACGGCGAGACGGCCGGGAGCGGGCCGCCAGGGCCGGTGTGCCGCTCGTCCGCCCGCCCGGGCCGGTGAGCCGCTCACCCGCGACGGGACGCCCGGCCGGCCACTGCCTCCGCGTCCCCGCCACCGTCACCGCCACGGAGGTGCGCGTCTACCGGACGAGGAGACGGCGGAAAGCTGCCCGCCAGGGCCAGTTCCCCGGGTCGTCCGCGATGAAGCGGCCGGCCAGTCGCCGGCCCTCCGCCACCGTCGCCGCGTGGTCCTCGATGGGGATGACGCGGGAATGGCGGAAGACGATGTAGGTGACGCCGGAGGGTACGCCGCCGGTGCGCGGGTCGGGCGGGATGCCGAGGCTTCGGGCGGTGGCGTAGGAGGCCTCACCGATGATGTCCCGCGGGCCGGTGTCGCCGACGACCGCGTACCGCACCCGGTCCCGGTAGACGACGGCGGCCACGGAGCCGCCCCGGACGCCGTGCGCGTGCTGGTTCCAGCGTCTGCTCGGCGCGGGGACCACGATGTAGGGCACGCGCGCGGCGCTCAGATGGCGGCCGTCGGACTGCTGGAAGGCGGTGGTGGGGGCGAACAGCGGGTCGGTGCGGTGGTTGCAGCGCCCGCTGGGCCGGCCGTCGCAGTCGATGTCCAGGTCGGCCTTCCAGAAGACGGCGTCCCGGGTGCCGCAGACGGGGACGGTCGGGGCGGTGTCGGCGTCGGTGCGGTACCGGCCCCGGGAGACCTGGGTGCACGCGTCGGTGCGCGCCAGCAGGTCGGCGGCGGTGATCAGGTCCTCGTCGTGGACCGCCGGCCGTTCTAGGGGCGGGAGGGCGGTGGCCGGGGCGGGCAGGGCCGCGGGGGCGAGCAGCACGGCGCCGGCGGCGGCCAGCGTCAGCGACGGGACACGCACGATGAGGAACCCTCTCCTAGGGGACATAACGGGCATTCAGCCCACTGTGGTGCGCGTTCGGGCGAATGGGCGTCGGGGCCGCTCCGAAGGGGCCGGATGGAGCACGCTTCTGACACCCCGTGAGGGGACATCCGGGGCCGCTCCGCGAGGGAACCCATGGGTCCGGGCGCCGGCCGGGTTGCGCGGAGCGGACGACAGGGGTACAGGAGGCCGGGTCCCACGGACGACAGGGGCCGGGGGTTCCGGGACACTGCCCGCCCGGAACCCCCGGCCGCCCATGCCGGCGCGGGATCGGCGACGACAGCGTGTCCGCGCCGTCGGCATGAACTCCGCTTCACGCGAAGCGAGTTCAGCCGCGGAGAGGTCCAGCTTACGTACTCCGGCAGCGGTCGCCCACGCGCCCCCCTTGCTGTGGCCGCACCCGCCGGGCATATTGGTCCGGACCTTTACCGCGCTTGCTCACGCCGTCCCCGGGGAGGAACAGCCGTGCGACGCGTTCCCGTTCCGCTCGTGCTGGCCTGTGGGGCCCTGCTGCTCGCCGTGTCGTGCGGCTGGGGCCGGACCGGCGAGGCGGACGAGGGGCGGGCGCCGGGCGCTCCGGGCGGGGTCACCGCCACGGCGGGCAGCGCCACGAGCGTGCACGTCATGTGGAACGCCCTGCCGGACGGCTCCGGGGTCCGCTCCTACGAGATATACCGCGGCACCACGAAAGTGGCGGACGTGGCGGATTCGCAGCACATGGTGGACGTCACCAGGCTCAGGCCGTCCACCATGTACGCGTTCACCGTGCGCGCCCGGGACACCGCGGGCCGGCTGAGCCCGCCGAGCCGGTCGGTACGGGCGCGGACACCGGCCGCGGTAGCGGCGGACCGCTCGGCACCGACCCGGCCCCGCGACACCGCCGGGCGGACCGTCGGCAGCCGCGCGGTCCAGCTGTCCTGGGGCGCGTCCCGGGACGACCGGGGCGTGGTGTCGTACGAGGTCTACCAGGGCGATGTAAAGATCCACAGCGTCGGCGGCGGTCAGACCGCCACGGTGGTCACCGGCCTGCGCCCCGGCAGCCGCTACGTCTTCACGGTGCGGGCCCGGGACGCCGCCGACAACCTCTCCCCCGCCGGCACCCGGGTCCGCCTGACCACCCCGGGCAGGGACGACGGCCAGGACCCCGCGCCCACCGGCTTCACCGCAGCCACCCACCGGTCCGGCGGGGCCTACTACATCGACCTGGCCTGGGACCCGCCGCGCACGGGCGGCGCGGTCACCGAGTACCAGATCCAGCTGGACGGCGCCGCGGCCACCTCGCTCGTCTGGGGCGGCACGCCGCCGCGCGGCCGGGCGCACCACAGCTTCTACACGGGCACGGCGGCCGGTGAGGAGCACCGGGTGCGGCTGCGGGCGCGGCTCCCGGACGGAACGTGGGGTGGTTACTCGGCGGAACGCACGGTGACCACGGGCGGCTGACGGACGGCCCGGGCCCGGTACACCACCGCCCACCGTCCACCGGACGGCCGGGCGTCACCCGGGCGGCCCAGCCGTCACCCGGCCGGGCGCCTCCGGCGTGCGGGCGGTCCGGGGGCGGCGTTTGCTGCGGTTGAGGCGCACGGACGCTTCCCGACCCCAGGCGGCGCATGGGACGTACCGCCAACCGTGCCGCCGGAGGCCAGCCCATGCACACCTCACGACTCCTGCTCCGCTCCGGCCTGACCCTGGCGGCCGCCGCCGCGCTTCCTGCCGGGTTCGCCGGGCCGTCCGCCGCCGCCTCGGGGATCTCGGTCAGCACCACCGGCTCCACGGTCTCGGTGGTCACCAGCGCGTGCACCCCGATCAACGGCAGCTGGGGCACCGCGGCCCTGCTCTCGAGCCGTCAGGCGAGCTTCGCCCAGGGCAGGCAGGTGGCCCTGTCGGGCACGTCCGTCAGCCAGTCCGCGGCCTGGTCCGGAGTGAGCCCGGGGACGTTCACCGTGGTGGTGGTCTGTTCCAGCGGCAGCACCGCGGGCAGCCAGTCGGTGATCGTCTCCGGCTCCACCTCGCCGACGATCTCGGCCACGTCCACCGCGAGACCCTCCCGGGGTGTCATGGGCGGCCTCGGCGGTGCCGCCCGCGACTACGGCCCGCTGACGCTGGGCGTCGGCGCGGCCCTGGTCGGCGCCGGCGTCGTCGCTACGGGCTGGGTGCTGCGCCGCCGATCGAAGCCGTACCGGCTCTGAACTCCCGTCCCGGCACCTCCGTCAGCCGGGTCCGGTCCGGGGGGACTGAGCGGGGCCGCTCGCCAGTCGCTGCGCCGCCCGTTTCCCCGCGCCGGCCCATGGGTTCGACCCCCCGTGCCGCGCCCAGCGGCCGGCGGCGTCTCGATGTGGAGCGACTCGCAGGAACCGGCCGGGACGATGTACGTCTCGTGCCGGATCCCCACGCCGCCCTTGCTGCCGCGCACGCGGCGGTCGAAGGCCGCCCATGCGGGGTGGTGCTGCCCGACCCGGTCGTAGGCGTAGGCGTAGGCGTAGGCGAGCAGCTTCTCGCGCGACTCCCCGTACTGCGCGACGGTGAACACGCGGGGGCCGCCGCCCAGTCCCCGGTGGCCCAGCAGCCCGCTGCCGCCGTCCCGCGCGAGTTCCTCGGGCAGGCGCGGTATCCATCGCGGTGGGAGGACCATCTGCGGCGGCTGCGCCTGGTGCGGGCGCTGATCCAGATCGGCGGGGTCCCGGTGGCCGCCGCGCGCGAGGTGATCGCCGCCGCGGAGGACGAGTCGCTGGACCACCATCTGCGGCTGGGCGGCGGCGACCCGGGCGCTGCCCTGCGCCGAGGGCCCGCCGGGGACGACCCGGCGGTGGAGACCGCCCGCCGCTCGGTGGAGACGCTGCTGGAGCGGCTGGGCTGCTCATGCGGCCCTGCCCTGGACCTGCTCGACCCCGCCCACCGGCGGCTCGTCGACTCGGTCGCCGCGCTGGTCCGGCTCGGTCACCCCTGCGACACCGAGCACTTGCTGCCGTACGGGCGACTGGCCGCGCAACTGGCCGTCACCGACCTGGACATGATCGAGGAGCAGCCGACCGCGACCGGGCAGATCGAGGGGGCCGTCGCGCTGACGGTGCCGTACGCACCGGTGCTCCTGAGCCTGCGGCGCATGGCCCGCAGGAGTCGGCCCGGCGGTTCCGAGGCGCCTGGGACCCGCGGCTCGCCTACCGCTCGCCGGGACCGCACTCCCGCGCCGGCAGTTCCGCGAACTCCGCCAGGGCGTGGGTGAGCCACTGGGTCCAGAAGGTCTCCAGGTCGATGCCCGCCCGCAGGACCAGGTGGCGCAGCCGGTCCCCGGGGGCGTCCCGGTCCGGCGGGAAGTCGCGCCGTTCGATCTCCTGGTACTCGGCCAGCTGCCGCCGGTGCAGCTCCAGATGCCGGCGCAGATCCGGCTCCAGGCCCGTCGTGCCGACCACCGCCGCCGCGCGCAGCCGCAGCAGGAGCACGTCCCGCTGGGGCCTGGGGTCCTGCGCGGCGGCGGTCCAGCGGGCCAGTTCGGCGCGGCCCGCGGTGAGCACCTCGTAGTTCTTCTTCTGCCCGCGGGCCGGCTGCTCGGCCGGCAGTGCGCGGATGAGGCCCTCCGCCTCCAGTCTCCCCAGCTCGCGGTAGATCTGCTGGTGCGTCGCGGACCAGAAGTAGCCGATCGACTTGTCGAACCGGCGGGTCAGCTCCAACCCCGACGACGGTCGTTCCAGCAGGGCGGTGAGGATCGCGTGCGGGAGTGACATGGGCTCATCCTAGGGACGGGCGGCGGCGCGCCGGGCGGGCGCCCCACAGCCTCGGCTACAGGGCCGCCGCCAGCTCGGTGCCCTGCTTGACGGCCCGCTTGGCGTCGAGTTCGGCGGCGACGTCCGCGCCGCCGATGAGGTGCGCGCTGCGCCCGGCGGCGACCAGCTCGTCGTACAGGTCGCGGCGCGGGTCCTGGCCGGTGCAGAGCACCACGGTGTCGACCTCCAGGACGGTGCTCTCCTCACCGACGGTGATGTGCAGCCCGGCGTCGTCGATCCGGTCGTAGCGCACGCCCGGCACCATGGTGACGCCCCGGTGCTTCAGCTCGGTGCGGTGGATCCAGCCGGTGGTCTTGCCGAGTCCGGCGCCGACCTTGGTGGTCTTGCGCTGGAGGAGGTGGACCTGGCGGGGCGGCGCGGGCCGCTCGGGTGCGGCGAGCCCGCCGGGCGCCTGGTAGGCGGTGTCGACACCCCACTGACGGAAGTACGTCTCCGGGTCCTCGTGCGCCTTGTCGCCGCCGTCGGTGAGGTACTCGGCGACGTCGAAGCCGATGCCGCCGGCGCCCAGGACGGCGACGCGCTCGCCGACGGGGGCGCCGTCGCGCAGGACGTCGAGGTAGCCCAGGACGCGGGGGTGGTCGACGCCCGGGAGGTCCGGGACGCGCGGGGTGACGCCGGTGGCGACGACGACCTCGTCGTATCCCGCCACGGTCGCGGGGGTGACCCAGGTGTCGAGGCGTACGTCGACGCCGTGGGCCCGGAGCTGGTGGCGGAAGTAGCGCAGGGTCTCGTCGAACTCCTGCTTGCCGGGCACCTTGCGGGCGACGTTGAGCTGTCCGCCGATCTCGCTCGCGGCGTCGAACAGGGTGACGGCGTGGCCGCGTTCGGCGGCGGTGACCGCGCAGGCGAGTCCGGCCGGGCCGGCGCCGACGACGGCGACGCGCTTCTTCAGCCGGGTCGGCGAGAGCACCAGCTCGGTCTCGTGGCAGGCGCGCGGGTTGACCAGGCAGGAGGTGATCTGCCCGCTGAACGTGTGGTCGAGGCAGGCCTGGTTGCAGCCGATGCAGGTGTTGATGGCCTCCGGGGTGCCGGCGGCGGCCTTGGCGACGAAGTCGGGGTCGGCGAGCATCGGGCGGGCCATGGAGACCATGTCGGCGTAGCCGCCGGCCAGCAGTTCCTCGGCCAGTTCCGGGGTGTTGATGCGGTTGGTGGTGACCAGCGGCACCGACACCCGGCCCATCAGCTTCTTGGTGACCCAGGTGTAGGCGCCGCGCGGCACGGAGGTGGCGATGGTCGGGATGCGGGCCTCGTGCCAGCCGATGCCGGTGTTGATGAGTGTCGCCCCGGCGGCCTCGACGGCCCTGCCGAGGGTGACGACCTCCTCCAGCGAGGAGCCGCCCGGGACCAGGTCCAGCATGGACAGCCGGTAGATGACGATGAAGTCCTCGCCGACGGCCTCGCGCACCCGCCGGACGATCTCGACCGGGAACCGCATCCGGTTCCCGTACGAGCCGCCCCAGCGGTCGGTGCGCCGGTTGGTCCGCGCGGCGATGAACTCGTTGATCAGGTAGCCCTCGGAGCCCATGATCTCCACGCCGTCGTACCCGGCCTGCCGGGCCAGGCGGGCGGCGCGGACGTAGTCCCCGATGGTCCGCTCGATGTCGGCGTCGGTCATCTCGCGCGGCGCGAAGGGGCTGATCGGCGCCTGGAGCGGGCTCGGCGCGACCAGGTCCCGGTGGTAGGCGTACCGGCCGAAGTGCAGGATCTGGAGGGCGATCCGGCCACCCTCGCGGTGCACGGCCTCGGTGATCACCCGGTGCTGTCCGGCCTCCGCCTCGGTGGTGAGCTTGGCTCCGCCCTCGTACGGCCGTCCCTCGTCGTTGGGTGCGATGCCGCCGGTGACGATGAGCCCCACGCCCCCGCGCGCGCGGGCCGCGTAGAACGCCGCCATCCGCTCGAAACCGTGCTCGGCCTCTTCCAGGCCCACGTGCATCGAGCCCATGAGCACGCGGTTGGGCAGGGTGGTGAACCCGAGGTCGAGCGGGGTCATCAGGTGTGGGTAACGGCTCATCGGGGCCCTCCGTGCGCGGTGTCGTCACCCCTTGTTGTAGAGGAAGCCCGACGCTTTATGCAACTAGTTGCACAACCACACCCGCGTGACGCCGACCACTCTGTACCTACCGGTACGTACAATCAGTTCCCGAGTCGCCGGACACGCAGTACGCCCCGGCCGGCGAGGAGCCGGCCGGGGCGTGGTCCTCGTGAGGTCAGCGGCTCTCCAGGCGCAGGTGCAGATCCCGCTCCTGGTCGCCGGAGGCCGCGGAGGTCTCCTGCACGGTGAACATCGAGTCGAGCTTGGTCCGGAACCGGCTGACGGCCCAGGGGCCGCCCTGCACGTCCGCCTGGACGGCCGAACCAAGGCGGACCTCCGGGCAGTCCCCCGCACGGGCGTCCGCGACGTCGTACGTGCCGAGCCACACCATCGGGCGCGACTCGTGCAATTGCCGAGGCTTCTCGTCCGCACCCCGGTCGGAGGCGAAACACGACCTCAGCGCGTCGAAGACGATGCGGGCGTCCTCCGCGGAGCCGCTGAGCTCCACCGTGACGGTTTCCGGGTGCGACCGCTCCGTGTCTGTCATTGATGCCTGTCCTTTCGTAGCCGCGCTGCGGTGGAACGGGTATCCCGCCGGACCGCGTCCATCCTCAGGAAAACATCACCGGCCGCCGCGCACACCTCAGCTCTGGGAGAACTTGTACGTCTTGCTGTCCGTCAGCACGCAGAAGCCGGGCGAGACCACGATGACGCGCAGGATGCCGCTGCGGCGGTCGTAGTCGATGCCCTCCGCCTCGAAGTTCCCGGAGCAGGAGCTGCGCAGCGGCAGCTGGCGCAGGGCGGTGACGTGGCCGGAGACGTCCGTGCCGTCCGGGGCGGCCGACAGGTCGATGCGCAGCAGCGGCTTGGTGAGGCCGAAGAGCGAGCCGTCCGGGTCGTCGGAGGAGCACAGCAGGGTCGTCGGTCCGGAGAAGTCGCAGCCCTGGACGTCGCGGACGGCGTGGTCCAGACGGACGGTCCCGGTCCGTGGGAGGTCCGCCGAGGGGGAGGTGGACGGGTTGGCGCCCGGGGTGGGGAAGACCAGCAGGCGGGTCATCGTGCCCCACTCGCCGGACAGCATCCACTGGCCGTCGGGCGAGACGGCCGCCCAGGAGTTGTTCAGCGCCTCGTCCGGTCCGAGCGTGTGGACGTACTCCGACCAGGTGCCGCCGGGCGCCTGTACGCGGAACATCTTCGAGTTGCCGGAGTCCCGCTGGTAGGGCTCGATGTAGTAGCCGCCGTAGGTGGCGTCGGGGTCGCCCACGTGGTTCCAGCCCCGGGCGGACAGACCGACGGGGATGGTGCCGATGCCGGTGTAGCGGTTGGGGCTGTTCGCGGGCACCTCCACCGAGGTCAGGCCCTGGCTCTCGGTCAGCGGGTCGGCGCGGTCGGAGCCGGTCTCGGTCCAGGTGCCGGCCGCGGTGGCGGGCGTGGGCGCGACGAGGGACACGACGGCGGCGGTGGCGAGGGCGACGAGGCCGGCGAGGACTGCGTGACGGCGTTCCCGGGCGGACGCGGGCATGGGCGACTCCTGGACGGGGGTGGAGGGCACTCGGTCGGCGGTCAGTCTGGCGTGGCGTCATAGTCATGTACAGGCCAATGCAGCAACATGAGCGTGAACTCTCACGGCCCGCGGGATCGCGCGGTACGGTCCCGGCAGCAGGCCCCGCACCGCGCGCACCGCCGGTGACGGCTCCGGCGGACGCCCGGCTCCGTGTTGAGAGATGGTGGAGGAGACGGCGAAGGCGGCGGAGACTCGGTGTGAGCGCGGTAGAACAAGGGGAGTCGGCACGGGGGACGACGTGCCGTGCGGACGGGCGAAGGCGGTGCGTGGCATGAGTGCAGCCGAGGCTCCGGTGGCCGAGGGCGACGGGCCCGTGCGCGGGCCGTTGCGGCCGGGCGGGCTGCTGGACGTGCTGGGCGTGGCGTCGGTGGTCCTGGACACGGACGGCCGCATCGTCCTGTGGAGTCCGCAGGCGGAGGAGCTGTTCGGCTACACCGCGCGGGAGGCCCTCGGGCAGTACGCCGCCCGGCTGATGGTGCACGAACGGCACATGCGGCTGGTCGGCGACCTCTTCGCCGACGTACTGCGTACCGGGCAGAGCTGGGCCGGCGGCTTCCCGGTCCGGCACAAGGACGGCAGCACCCGACTGGTGGAGTTCCGCAACATGCGGCTGCTGGACGACCGCGGGGCCGTGTACGCGCTCGGCCTGGCCGCCGACCAGTCGACCGTACGGCGGCTGGAGCAGGAGGTGGCGCTGTCCGAGCGGATGGTGAAGCAGTCCCCGATCGGATACGGCGTCCTCGACACCCGGCTGCGGTTCGTCTCGGTCAACCCGGCCATGGAGAGGATCAACGGTCTGCCGGCCGCCGAACACGTGGGCCGGACCCTGCGCGAGGCCCTTCCCCGGGTGGACGCCGACGCGCTGGAGGCCGCCACCCGGCGGGTGCTGGAGACGGGCGTGCCGCTGGTCGACGACACGCTCGTCGGCCGTACCGCGGCCGACCCGGACTCGGACCACACCTGGTCCCACTCGCTGTACCGGCTGGAGGACGCCATGGGCAACGTGCTCGGTGTGGCGGTCTCGCTGGTCGACATCACCGAGCAGCACCGGGCCTCCGTGGAGGCGGAGGCGGCCCGGCGCCGGCTCGCGGTCATCGCCGACGCCTCCGCGCGGATCGGCACGACGCTCGAACTGGAACGCACCGCCTCCGAGCTGGCCGACGTCGCCGTGCCCGAACTGGCGGACGTGGCCGCCGTGGACCTGCTGGACGCGGTGGTGGAGGGGCGGCCGAGCACCCTGGGCCCCTCGGAGTCCGCGGTGATCCGGGCGCTCGCGGTCCGCCCGGACGAGGACACGGAGGCGGTACGGGCCGCCGACCCGCCGGGCCAGATCGCCCGCTACGCGTCCGACCGTCTGGTCACCGAGTGTGTGCGCACGGGTGAGGCGGTGCTGGTCCCGCAGGTCAAGGACGACGACCTGCCGCGCATCGCCCGGTCCCCGGAGGCGGCCGTGCTGCTGGGCCGGGCGGGTCTGCACTCGTATCTCGCGGTGCCGCTGATCGCGCGCGGCGAGGTGCTGGGGGCGCTCGACCTCAAGCGCACCCGGAACCCGGCGCCGTTCGACGAGGACGACGTCCTGCTGGCCCGTGAGCTGGCCGCCCGCGCGGCGGTGCAGATCGACAACGCGCGCTGGTACCAGAACGCCCGTAACACGGCGCTCACCCTCCAGCGCAGCCTGCTGCCCGGCCGTCCGCCGGTCACCACCGGCCTGGAGGTGGCCTCCCGCTATCAGCCGGCGGGCGCGACCAGCGAGGTCGGCGGCGACTGGTTCGACGTCATCCCGCTGGACGGGGGCAAGACCGCGCTCGTCGTGGGCGACGTGATGGGCAGCGGGATCAGCGCCGCCGCCACGATGGGCCGGCTGCGCACCGCCACCACCACCCTGGCCTCGCTCGACCTCGACCCGGCCCGGCTGCTGGAGCACCTGGACAAGACCACGTCGGCCCTGGACCACTCCATCGCGACGTGCGTCTACGCCGTCCACGACCCGCATCTGCGGCAGTGCCGGATCGCCAACGCCGGCCATCTGCCGCCGGCCCGGGTCCGGCCCGGCCGTCCGCCGGAGCTGCTCGACCTGCCCACCGGCGTGCCCCTCGGCGTGGGCGGGATCGGCTTCTCCACGGTCACCGTCGACTTCGAACCCGGCGACGAACTGGTCTTCTACACCGACGGCCTGGTCGAGACCCGCCGCCACTCGCTGGACGAACGCCTGGATTTCCTGCTGTCCCTGCTCGACGACCCCGCACGCCCCCTGGAGGAGGTCTGCGACCTGCTCCTGCGCACCCTCCACCACCCGGACAACCACGACGACGTCGCCCTGCTCATCGCCCGCGCACAGGAACTGGATTAGCGGCTTCCGGGACGGATGCGGCCCCGGAAGCCGCGCACTCCAGAGCCGCGCACTCTAGGGAAGTACGCCGATCACCACGTGCGCGTACAGCTCCCGCGACACCGCCAGGCGCGTCGACAGTCCCGCCCGGGTGAGCACCTCGGCCGCGTCCGCCGCCTGGCGCTCGCTGGTCTCGGTCAGCAGACAGCCACCGGGTGCCAGCCATCCGGGCGCCCCGGCGGCCACCCGGCGCAGCACGTCGAGTCCGTCCGCGCCGCCGTCCAGGGCGACCAGCGGCTCGTGGTCGCGGGCCTCCGGCGGCAGCAGGGACACCTCGGCGGTCGGGACGTACGGCACGTTCGCCATCAGCACGTCGACACGGCCGCGCAGGCCGGCGGGCAGGGCGTCGTACAGGTCGCCCTGGTACGCCCGGCCGCCGAAGGCGCCGAGATTGCGGCGTGCGCAGCGTACGGCGGCCGGGTCGATGTCGGCGGCGTGCACCTCGGCACCGCCCAGGACCGCGGCGAGGGCCGCGCCCAGCGCGCCGGAACCACAGCACAGGTCCACGGCGACGGCCGCGTGCGGTGCCGCGGCCAGCGCCTGGTCGACCAGGAACTCGGTGCGGCGGCGGGGCACGAACACCCCGGGTTCCACGGTGATGCGCAGTCCGTGGAACCGGGCCCAGCCGAGGACCTGTTCGAGCGGCAACCCGGCGGCGCGCCGGTCCACCATGGCGGCCGTGTCCCCGGGGGTACGGGCGGTGGCGAGGATCAACTCCGCCTCGTCCTCGGCGAAGACGCACCCGGCGGCACGCAGCGCGGAGACGACGGCGGAGGGGGAAGGCGGTACGGGAGTGGGCATGGAAGCCGGAAGCCTTTCGGGAGCGCGAAGCATCAGGGCGCTCCCGCGGTCACCGCTGCCGGTGTACCGCACCGTCACGAGGAGAGAGCACCCCTGCCGACACAGCGGTAATGGGACTCACCTCCTCGTCATCGGGACCGCGGACACTCGCGGCCGGACGGTCACCATACCGCAACGCTCCGACATCGCTCCCCTGCCGGGGGACAGGGGAACGGCCGCGTGCGTCACGCGGCCGTGGGTGCGTCTTCCGGGGGGTCGGGTGCCCATAAAGGGCGGCCGGCGGGCCCCTTGAGGGCGGTCGGCACGCCCCCTTGGGGCGGTCGGTCAGGCGCCGACCGTCTCCTCGATCTCTTCCTCCGCCTCTTCCTCCGCGTCCGCCTCGGCCTCCGCCTCGGTTTCCTCGCGGGAGGCCGGTTCGGCGGGCGTGGCGCCGGTGC
Organism: Streptomyces sp. NPDC028722; assembly: GCF_040637655.1. NCBI lineage: Bacteria > Bacillati > Actinomycetota > Actinomycetes > Kitasatosporales > Streptomycetaceae > Streptomyces > Streptomyces sp. NPDC028722. The sequence goes on along the minus strand of NZ_JBEZWU010000002.1, from coordinate 433,948 downwards.
CGGTCCCGGTCCCGGGGTGAGCGGTCTGCCGAAGGGGGCGCCGGGTGCGCTCGTACAGGGCGGCGAGCGCGGTCACCAGGAGGCCGGCCAGCAGCCAGCCCGCCAGGGTCCACACGTTGCGCGCGAGACCGTCGTTGCCGAAGTAGAGCAGGCTGCGGGCGCCCTCGACGAAACCGGCACCGTTCCAGAAGGCGTGCAGGGTGCCGAAGAAGCCGTTCTGGAGCTCGGGCCGGAACAGGCCGCCGGAGCTGGTGAAGTTCAGCATCACGAAGAGCACCATCATGGCCAGCGTGGTCCACCGCTTGAGGAACGTGTGCAGACCGACGCCGACGAGGAGGATGCCCGCCGAGTACAGCCAGGCCATGCCCCACACACCCGCGAGGTCGTGGTGGGCGAGGTGGAACACCGGGCCGGCGAGCAGCGCGCCGATGCCGCCGACCACGGCGGAGACGCCGAGCGCGAGCAGCGCACGGACGCGCATCGCGAGCGCGGCACCCGCGGCACCGAGGGCGGCGACCGAGGCGTAGGAGCCGATGCTCACCGCGACCAGCAGGAAGAACAGGCCCTGCCCGGTGGGGTCGTCGCTGACCGGCGCGGCCATGTCGGTGACCTTCAGCGGGGTGCCCTGCTCGGCGGCCACCGGCGTGAAGACCTTCTCGACGGCCGTCGCGCCCATGTCGGAGGCGGCGGTGGCGACCAGCAGCTCGGGCGCCTTCGCGCTGGGCACGTAGGCGCCGGTGACATCCCGGGACTCGAGCAGTCGGACGGCGTCGGCGCGGGTGGCGACCGTACGGACGTCGAGCTTGTCCCCCGCGGTGTCCTTCACCGTCTGCGCGAAGACCTTGGTCCGCGGGGCGGTGCCGACGACGGCGACCGGCAGGTGGTGCGGCTCCGGGGTGACGAACGCCCCCATGTACGCGAGCCCCATGCCGATGCACATCAGCAGCGGGGTGATCAGGTGCGTGAGCACATGGCGCAGTGCCGGTGACCTCATCGCGGACGACCCTCCAAAAGTTGGCTTATACAACTCACGTTCTAGTTGTACTATACAACCAGAATCCCGGAGGAGGTATTCCCGTGAGCGCAGCGGAGTCGGCCGTCGAGACGATCCAGCGCGAGATGACGATCTTCGCCCGCCGGGCGCGGGCCTCGGCGGGCCGCATGCACCCCGAGCTGTCCCTGGTGTCGTACACCCTGCTGGGCCACCTGGAGGAGCGCGGCGGCTGCCGGGCGACCGACCTGGCGGCCCACTACGCGCTGGACAAGTCCACGGTGAGCCGCCAGGTGGGCGCGCTGGAGCGGGCCGGGCTGATCGAACGCCGGCTGGACCCGGAGGACCACCGGGTCCAGGTGCTGCATCTGACGGAGGCCGGCGAGGACATCCTCGCCCAGGTCACCCGCAGCCGCCGGACCGCCTTCCGTGAGCGGCTCGCGGACTGGCCCGAGGAGGACCTGGTGCGCTTCGCGGCCTATCTGGAGCGGTACAACGCGGCACCGGGCGAGATCGGCCCCGGCGCCGACTGACCGCCCTCCGGGGGCACCGCTCCGGCCGGGCGCCCGTCCGGGCTACGGCACCGGTACCGCCGGGCGGGCGTCCGCCAGCCGCTCCGGCGCCCGGGCCGCCAGGAACAGCGTGTGACGGCGCAGCCGGAAGCCCAGGGACTCGTACAGCCGGACGGCCCTGGTGTTCTGCGCGCCCGTGTGCAGGAACGGGGTGTCGCCGCGCTCCCGGATGCCGTGGGCGACCGCGAGGACCAGCCGGGTGGCCAGCCCCTCACCGCGGAACGCGGGGTCGGTGCAGACCGCGCTGATCTCGGTCCAGCCGGGCGGACGCAGCCGCTCCCCCGCCATGGCGACGAGCGCGCCGCCACGCCGGATGCCGAGGTAGGTGCCGAGTTCCAGGGTGCGCGGCAGGAACGGGCCCGGCTCGGTGCGGGCCACGAGGCCGAGCATCTCGGGGACGTCCGCCGGGCCGAGCCGGACCGCTTCCGCGTCCGGAGCGGCGGCTATGCCGTCGTCCACGAACTGCACGCCCACGACCCGGAAGGTGATCTCCCAGCCGTCCGGTACCTCCCCGCGGTAACCGGGCAGCGGCACCTCGGCGCCCGGCCCCGCCAGTTCGGCGAGGTCCGCCCAGTCCTGCGCGTCCGGAGCGTCGGGCAGGGCGAGCCAGGGCGAGACGTCGACGGGGTAGCGCAGCACCCGGCCGCGCCGCTCGGCGAAGTGGGCGTGCGGGCCGGTCAGGGAGGCGAGGGCCGGGTTGTCGAGGACGTGCGGGACGCCGGCGGCGGCCGGGCCGGGGCCGCCCGGACTGCTCACGATGCTCACGCGGCCCCCTCGGTCACTGTCGTCGGGACGTACGGCTGGGACATCCTCGCTCCCTCACTTTCCTCGCGCTGTCACCGGCGCTGCCCGCGCACTGTCACCGGTGCGCCGGAGCCGGCACTGAGCGCCAAGGAGACGCGCCGGGCCGCGTATTCCCGGCCCCCGGAAGAGTTCATACCGCCGCAATGATCAGGGCGTGACCAGGGACGGGGCAGCCGGAGCGACAGCGTACGGTTGAAGCATGAACGTCACGCGAGGCTTCACGGGCCGCCCGCGCGTCCACCGGCCCGGGCTGCCGCCCGGACAGTACGACGCGGGCGACGACTGGCCCGTCCTGTCCGCCGAGGTCACCCCGGACCTCGGGCCCGGCGACTGGTCCTTCCGGATCGACGGCCTGGTCGAACGGCCGCACACCTGGAACTGGGACGCCGCCCACGCGTTGCCGGCGTCGGCGTACGACGGTGACATCCATTGTGTGACCGGCTGGTCGAAGTTCGGCGTGCGGTTCGGCGGCGTCTCGCTCGACGCCTTCTTCGGTGTGGTGCGACCCCATGGGTCCGCCACCCATGCCGTCGCCTACTCCCACACGGGCTACACCACGAACCTGCCCCTGTCCGACCTCACCGGCGGCCGGGCCTGGATCGCCTGGGAGTACGACGGCGGGCCGCTGCCGGCCGAGCACGGCGGCCCGGCGCGGCTGCTGGTGCCCCACCTCTACTTCTGGAAGAGCGCCAAGTGGATCGCGGGCATCACGCTCCTCGACCACGACGAGCCCGGCTTCTGGGAACGCAACGGCTACCACGCCCGGGGCAACCCCTGGGAGGAGCAGCGGTACTCCGGTGACTGAGACGGCGACCCCGACGGTGACTGACACGACGGTGACTGACAGCACGGCGAGTGAAACGACGGTGACTGACACGACGGTGACTGACAGCACGGCGAGTGAAACGACGGTGACCGGGACGACGACCGGGACGACGACTCCCGTGACGCGGTTCGCGGTGCCCGGCCGGATCGCCGTGAGCGAGGGCACGGCGGCGGTGTGGCAGACCGCCACCCTGACCGGGATCCGGCGCGAGACACCCCGCGCGACCACGTTCCGCCTGGCCGTGCCGGAGTGGGCGGGACACCTGCCCGGCCAGCACCTGATGCTGCGGCTGACCGCGGAGGACGGCTACGCAGCGCAGCGCCATTACTCGATCGCGTCGGCACCGGACGACTCCGGGCACATCGAGCTGACCCTGGACCGCGTGCCGGACGGCGAGGTCTCCGGCTGGTTCCACACCGTGGCCCGGCCCGGTGACACCGTCGAGGTGCGCGGTCCGGTGAGCGGCTTCTTCGCCTGGCCCGGCGACCGGCCCGCGCTGCTGCTCGGGGCCGGTTCCGGGGTCGTACCGCTGATGTCGATGGTCCGGCACCACCGGGCGCGCGGCCTCACCGTGCCGCTGCGGCTGCTGGTGTCCGCGCGCAGCCCGGAGGAGCTGATCTACGCGGCCGAGCTGGGCGCCGAGACGACACCCGTGTTCACCCGCAGTGCCCCGTCAGGTGTGCCGGTGGGACGTATGGCGGCCGCACATGTGGCGCCACTCCTGGCCGAGCCGCCGGCCGGTGGGTGGGAGGCCTATGTGTGCGGGTCCAACGCGTTCGCCGAGCACGCCTCCCGGCTGCTGGTCGCGGCGGGTCAGCCGGTGGACCGCATCAGGATCGAGCGCTTCGGCTGAGTGAGCGCCCCCGCGGCGCAAGCGCTTACTCACATGCGACCAGCACCATGTGCCCCTCGCGCCGCGTCTCCGCAGAGATCCTTTTCCTGCTCACGACCCTGGCGGGTCATCCGACCACGCACATACGGTGAGACGACGCAGTCTCCCTTCACCAAGGCGGTCGCTGATGGCCCTGTTCGACCTCCCCCTCGACGAACTCCGCGCATATCGCAGTGAATCCGTCGCACCTGCGGACTTCGACACCTTCTGGGACAAGACGCTCCAGGAGGCCCGCGAGCACGAACTGGACGCGCGGTTCGAGCCGGTGGACACCGGGCTGTCCACGGTCGAGGTGTACGACGTGACGTTCGCCGGGTTCGGCGGTCACCCCGTGAAGGGCTGGCTGCGCCTGCCGGCCGGGGCCACCGAACCGCTGCCGCTCGTCGTGGAGTTCCTGGGCTACGGCGGCGGACGCGGTCTGGCGCACGAGAGTCTGCTGTGGGCGTCGACGGGCCGGGCGCACTTCCTCATGGACACCCGCGGGCAGGGCAGCGCCTGGGGCGGCGGGGGTGCCACGGCGGACCCGGTGGGCGCGGCCCCGGCGTACCCCGGTTACATGACACGGGGCATCGAGGCACCCGAGAACTACTACTACCGCCGGGTGTTCACGGACGCCGTGCGGGCGGTCCAGGCGGCCCGTTCGCATCCGCTGACCGACGCGGCACGGACCGTGGCGCTCGGCGCCAGCCAGGGCGGCGGCATCACACTGGCCGTCGGCGCGCTGGTCCCCGACCTGGTCGCGGTGGCCCCGGACGTGCCGTTCCTGTGCGACTTCCCCCGTGCGGCGACCCTGACGGACCGCCACCCCTACCGGGAGATAGGCCTGTTCCTCAAGACGCACCGTGGGCGTCTGTCGGACGCGCTGCGCACGCTGTCCTACTTCGACGGCGTGCATTTCGCGGCCCGTGGGCGGGTGCCGGCCCTGTTCTCGGTGGCGCTGGAGGACCAGACGTGTCCGCCGTCGACCGTGTTCGCGGCGTTCAACGCATGGGCCGGTGACGACAAGACGATCGAGGTGTACGACTTCAACGACCACGAGGGCGGCGGGCCCTTCCACGAGGCGGCGAAGGTGCGCTGGCTGCGGTCGTACGCCTGATCCGCGGGCCGCGCCCCCGGCGCTGATCCGCCGGTCCCGACCGCACCCCCGGCCGGTCCCGGGCGCGCCGCTCCTCCCCGCGGCCCGGCCGGTCGGGTGCCCGTACCCGCCCTTCCCTCCGATCCGACCAGTCGGTACGTTCGGAGCGCCCGGGTCGCGGTGTCGCGGCCGGGCTTTCCCGGCGACGACGGAGGCCATATGTCCGCGCAGGAGACACGCCAGACACCCCAGCCGCACGCGATGATCCACGGGCACTGCGACCCGCGGTTCTCCGCGGTGCGGGAGGCGTTCGAGGAGAACTTCCGGGAGCGGGGCGAACTGGGCGCCGCGGTGGCGGTCACCGTCGCCGGGGAGACGGTGGTGGACCTGTGGGGCGGCTGGGCGGACGCGGCCCGCACCCGGCCCTGGGAGCGGGACACCGTGGTGAACGTGTGGTCGACCACCAAGGGGCCGGTGGCGCTGTGCGCGCACCTACTCGCCGACCGGGGGCTGCTCGACCTCGACGCACCGGTGGCCTCCTACTGGCCGGAGTTCGCCGCCGCGGGCAAGGAGAAGGTGCTCGTCCGGCATCTGCTGTCCCATCGGTCCGGGCTCTGCGGACTGCGGGAACCGCACACCCTGGAGGAGTTGTACGACTGGGAGCTGACCACCGCGCGGCTCGCGGCCATGACGCCTTGGTGGGAGCCGGGCACCCGGTCCGGGTACCACGCGCTGACGTACGGGTTCCTGGTCGGGGAGGTCGTGCGCCGCGTCTCGGGGCTGCGGCCGGGGGCCTTTCTGGCGCGGGAGGTGACCGGACCGCTCGGGATCGACTTCACCATCGGCCTGCCGGAGGGGGAATCCGGCCGGGCGGCCGAGTTGGTCCGTCCGCCGGCCGCGTCGAGCGACCGGCAGGCGGCCCTCTTCGGCCGGCTGGCACCGGCCGCGCTGGCGGCTCTCGCCAACCCCGTGGCCGGAGCGGCGGAGGCGAACAGTCCCGGCTGGCGGGCGGCGGAGATTCCCGCGGCCAACGGGCACGGCACCGCGCGGGCGGTCGCGGCGCTGTACGGCGTCTTCGCCGGGCGCGGAGCCCACGGGGGACGGCGGATCCTGTCGCCGGAGGCGGCGGAACGGGTGCGCGAGGGTCAGGGCAGCTGCCGCGATCTGGTGCTCGGCGTGGGGTTCGAGGGTGAGACGGAGATCGGGCTCGGGCTGTGGCTGAGCGGACCGCAGGGCTCGTACGGGCCCAATGCGCGTGCTTTCGGCCATGACGGGTTCGGTGGTTCCTGCGGGCTCGCCGACCCGGAGGCGGGCGTGTCGCTGGGTTACGTGATGAACCGGATGGGACCGCACATCGCCAATGACCCAAGGAAGTCGGCGCTGGTCGACGCCGTCTACAGCGCCCTGTGACGCCGCGCCGCGCCTCCGGATGACCACGCGCCGTGGCGGACGGGTTTCGGCCGAACCGGCGGACCACCCTTCCCTTGTGGTTTAGACCAATGCTAATTGTGGTCGCGCAACGAACCCGTACGGCTACGTTTTGTCACCGACAGGAGGCGCGGCATGGCCCGCACCACCCCCCACGACCCCCCGCCCAGCGACGGCCGGCCCCTGTACGGGCGGATCGCGGCGCTGCTGCTGGAGGAACTGCGCGACGGCACCATCCCGCCAGGTGAGCGGCTGCCCGGCGAGCGGCATCTGGCCGCCTACTTCCGGGTCAGCCGGGAGACCGTCCGGCAGGCACTGGACGTGCTGCGCCGCAGTGGTGTCGTCACCACCGACCGGCGGGGCAGCCACGCCACGCTGCCCGGCCAGCCGGCCGAGGCGCCGCAGTCACTCACCTTTCCGGTCGGCGCCCGGTCCTCGGACCCCTGCGCGCTGGACCGGGCCACGGTGACCTGGGAGGCTCCGCCGCCGGAGCACGCGACGGCGCTGGGGCTGGCCGCGCACCGGCCGACGCTGGTGCACCGCTACCAGTCGGTCACGCCGGACGGGCGGTCCCTGCGGACGGCGTTGACATCGTTTTCCGCGGTGGCGCTCGCCGAGGTGGCCGAGCTGGCCCGCTACCGGGACCGGGCCGACGGGGCCACGCCCGCGCAGCTGCGGCGGGCGTACGACTGGATGCGCAAGGCCGGACTGACCCTGCACCACCGGGACGCCATCACGCAGGTCGGTGACGCCTCCTCGGTGCGGGTGACCCGACGGGTGCACGACCAGTACGCGCGTCCGCTGGAGATCACCGACCTGGTGGTGAACGCCGAACAGGACGCACTGGTCTACGAGTTCACGTCACCGGCCGCGGGTTGACCCGGCGTCCGGCGGGCGCCGGCCTTGCGGGCCACGACCAGCCGGGCGCGCGGGCTGCCGTCGACTCGCCGGCCGAACCCGGGCAGGACACCCAGCTCGACCGTGAAACCGGCGCGTGTCAGCTCCCTTGTCACCGCACCGAGCCGGAAGGCCCGGTAGTACATGACGAACGGTGGCCGCCACAGCGCGTTGCGCACCCGCATCACCGCGTCGAAACCGGACAGCAGCCAGAAGTCGCGCCGCGTCGGGCGGGGCGGGGCCGGCACCGGGAAGACGAAACGGCCCCCGGGGCGCAGCACGGAGTGGACCTGGGTGAAGAGCCCCGGAAGCTCCCGGGGCAGGAAGTGCCCGAAGGCCCCGAAGGAGACGACGAGATCGAAGGCGGCCGTGAACGGCAGGGCCCGGGCGTCGCCGCGCACCCAGACGGGGGCGGGACCGCCGGCGGGGCGCGGCCGGCGGCGGGCGGCATCGAGCATGCCGGTGCTGAAGTCGACGCCGGTGACGCTGTGGTGGCACAGCCCTGCCAGCATCTCCGTGCCGGCGCCGGTGCCGCAGCACAGATCGAGTCCGTCCGCGAAGGGGCCGAGCGGCGCCAGCGCCCGCGCCGTGGCGTCCAGCACCCGGTCGGAGGTGCGGAAGGGGGTGTGGTCGAACTTCGGGGCGAGCAGGTCGTAACCGTGCTCGACGGACGACAGTGCCTGCACGGCGAGTTCGCGCAGCGTGGGGCCTTCGGGACCGAACATTCCGTCAGCCTAGGCGCCGTGCCTGCGGCCGGGCGAGGTGTGCGGTGGGCGGCACCCCGTCAGCCGTAGGTGGCGTGGCAGAGCCGCACGATGTCCGGCGCGGCCACGCCGTCCGCCCGGCGGCACACGTCGCTCATCCGCGCTGTGGGCGGTCGGTGGACGTGACGGGGGCGCGGGGCGGGGTGCCGTACGGGAAATCGGCGCCGCGGGCGCGGGTGCTGGGCCCGCGGGGCGGCGGGCCGTGCCCGGCGGGGCACGGCTGGCACGGCTCGGCGTACGGGCGCGGTGCGGCTTCCCGGGGCGGCTTTCCTCTCCGGGGCAGCCGCCGGGGCGTGCGCTTCCCGGTGGCCGGGGCCCGTGCGCACGAGCGCCGCGGGCCCGGACGGAGGGCTGGGCGGCGCGTGGACGGTCGAGGGTGCCGCCGCCGCGTCCGGTGCGAACGGGCGCTGGGAACGGGCGGGGTCCGGCAGGGCGCCGGGGTGGACGGTGGTGCAGCCGGCGACGCTCACGAGCGCCGCGACCAGCAGCGGAAGTAGTCGGCGAGACACCCGGCCACTGTGCTGCACGGGGAGCGGTGTCGGTGGGCGGGACGCGGTACGACCACTCCGACGAGCGATCGGCCGGGCGCCGGCTGGACGGCTGGGGCGGCGCGCCCGCCGTCAGCGCGCCCGCCGTCAGCGCATCCGCCCTCGGTGGTCCGGCCCTCGGTGGTCCGGCCGTCAGTGGTCCGGCCCGGGCACGGCACCGCTCGACGCGGTGTCGCGGCGGCGCGCCAGGATCGCGAGGACGCGCTCGCACCAGCGCAGGTTCTCCTCCTCCAGGGCGATCCCGCCCATGAGCGTGAGGTACGGCCCGACGCGCTCGGCCGTGCGCAGGAACTCCTCCTCGGTGCGCCCGTCGAGCAGCCGGTCGCGCACCCGCAGGTAGCGACCGAGTTTGCCGCGCGCCCAGCCCATCCGTTCTTCGATCAGCGCCCGGGTGACCTCCGGGTCGCCGCCGTCCATCGCCTGGACCTTGATGAGGAGTTCGTCGCGCAGGGCGGCGGGCCGCTTGGGCGGCTGCGCGGCGAAGGCGCTCAGTTCGGCGCGCCCGGCCCGGGTGAGGGTGAACATCCGCTTGTTGGGCCGGCGTTCCTGCTCCACCGTGCGGGCCCGGACCAGCCCGTCGTGCGCCAGGCGCTCCAGTTCCCGGTAGAGCTGCTGGGGGGTGGCGGGCCAGAAGTTTGCGAGCGAGACGTCGAAGGTCTTCGACAGTTCGTAGCCCGAGGCCTCGCCCTCCAGGAGGGCGGCCAGGACGGCGTACCTGAGCGACATGTGGACAGGCTAACAGCCGTTGATTAGTCTCATCCGCACCTATTCAATTAATTGACTATGCGAGGTGATCCGCATGCGCGCGTTCCGTGAGGCGGTCGAGGCCCGGGACATGGCTGCCGTGGAGGCGCTGCTGGCCGAGGACGTCGTCTTCACCAGCCCGGTCGTGTTCAGGCCCTACACCGGCAGGGCGATCACCGCGGCGATACTCCGCGCGGTCGTGGAGGTCTTCGAGGACTTCCGCTACGTCCGGGAGATCGGCGACCCGGACGGACCGGAGCACGCGCTGGTCTTCCGGGCCGGCGTGGGCGGCCGGGAGCTGACCGGCTGCGACTTCCTGCACGTCGACGAGCACGGTCTGATCGACGAGTTCATGGTCATGGTCCGGCCGCTGTCGGGTGCGCAGGCCCTCGCCGAGGCCATGGGCGCGCGGTTCGCGGAGATCACCCGGGAGGCCGGGGCGCGGCCGGTGTGAGCGCCCGCTCCGCGCGCCCGGCACGGCCGGGTCAGTCCCTGAGCTGCCGCAGCGTCGCCTTGGCGTCGGTCTTCAGCCAGCCGGTGATGTCGGTGAGCGCGGGCGGGTTCTTGTCCTGGGAGTACGAGGTGAGGTAGAGGCTGTAGGTCATGACGTACGTCACCCAGCCGTCGCGGACGGCGAGCGTGGCGTAGCGGGAGCCACCGGAGGAGCCGCTCACGGTGTCCTCGCTGATCAGGTAGGCCTCGTCGCCGATGCCCTCGACCGGGTCGACGTCGTAACCGGAGTGGCTTTCCCCGTAGTTCTTCCAGCCGGCCGTGAACTCGGGCCCGGGATCGGTCTTCTTGTGCAGGTCCAGCTGGAGGGTCAGGTAGGCGTCCGCGTACGACGAGCCGGACTTCTTCAGGCTCAGGCTGCAATAACCCTCGTCCAGCACCTTGTCCTTGAGGGAGGTACGGGTCGGCGCGGAGTCCTCCTGGGGGTACTCGTCCTTGAAGGAGGAGTAGTCGGCGCCGGAGCACAGGTTGGAGGGCGCCGAGTAGCCGCGCAGGTCCGCGCTGTCGCTCTGGGCGCCGACGAGGAAGACACCGGCCGCCCATGCGGCGGAGGCCACGACGGCGCCGACGACGGCCCACAGCACCGCGCGGCCGGCCCCGCCGCCACCGGCCGGGGGAACGGGCGGTACGGGACCGAACGACGGTGTCCCGGCGTAGGGGTTCCCCTGCTGCGCGTGCCCGGGGCCGGGGCCGCCGACCAGCGTGGGCTGTGCGTAGAAGGCGCCGGGCGGGGGTGACTGCGGGTGCGGGTAGGGATAGGCCGTCGGCTGCGCGGGGACGGCCGGTTGCGGTGCGGACTGCTGGGGCTGCTCGGGCTGCGGCGCGGGCTGGTCGGCAGGCTGCGGGGGCTGCGGTGGCGTGGACATGGCGTGAAGATAGTGCACGGTTGGCGGTCAAGTCCCCTGACGTCCGGGACTGTTATGGTCCAGGGACATTTGTTACGGGCCCTGTCCGTACGGCCGTCACGCGGCTCGGGTCCCCGGCGGCGCCAGGCGCACCGGCAGGCTCCACACACTGTTGCCGACGAAGCCCGCGTGCGGCGTCAGGTCGTCGTCCGGTACCGCGGGACGCAGCGCCGGGAACCGGGTGAACAGCCCCCGGGCGGGCCGGGTGAGGTCGAAGCGGCCGGGGTCCGGGCCGGGTCGCGGCCGGCGGTCGTGTATCCCGCGAGCACGGGCGTGCCGGCGGGGATGAGCGTCCCGGCGACGGTCAGGTCCCGCACCGGGTAGCGGAACGGGAAGTAGCTGACCGGCGCGTCCCAGCGCAAGGTCTCCTCCACGACGTCCGCCCAGCTCGCCTCGCCCGCGCGGACCAGGGCGAACTGGGCGGGGTGGGCGCACAGGGCGCGTACCGCGTCGGTGACGAGGTCGAGCGTGGTCTCGTGCCCGGCGATGATCATGAGCAGGAGGGTGCCGATCAGTTCGCTCGGGCGGAGCCGGTCACCGTCCTCGTCCCGGGCCGCGATGAGCGCGCTGGTGACATCGTCGCCGGGGTGCGCGGCCCTGGCGGCGGCGATCTCCTCCGGTACGGCGAGCAGTTCACGGTTGGCGGCGACGGCCTCGGCGAGCGGGGTATCGGTGGGCCACGACCTCGCCGCCCAGGTCGTGCAGCCGGGCGCGGAACGGGACGTCCACACCCAGGAGTTCGCAAATCACCCCCATTGGCAGGGGCAGGGCGAAGCGCCGTCGCAGATCGGCGACACCGTCGTCGGCGGCGGCCCGCGCCAGGGCGTCGAGCAGCGTGCCGGTCAACTCCTCGACGCGCGGGCGCAGTCCGGCGACCCGCCGGGGAGTGAGGGCCCGGCTGACGAGGGACCGCAGCCGCCGGTGGTCGTCGCCGTCGGCAGTGGTCATGCCCGGGACGGTGGCGAACGTCGGCAGCGGCCGGCCCGCGGCGATCCGACCGTCGCGCGGTGCCGTGAAGTGGCGGGCGTCCTCGGCGACTTCGGGATGCTGGAGGAACTCCTTCAGCGCCTCGTGCCCGAGTACGGCCATGCCCCCGATCCCGCCGGGCGGCTCGACCGGGGCCACGGCGCCCTGGGCCGGCAGCCGCGCGTCGACGGCGTGCGGGCAGCCGCCGGCGGGGTCCGTGCGGTGCGGGCCGCGCGGGTGCGGTCTCCACCGGAGTCTCCTGACGTTCCCCTGACAAGACGGTCGATCGTGGTCCCGCGGCCGTACCCCACCGGACGAACCGGCCCGCGCCTCCCTCCGGTGCGCAGCGGCAGCGGGAATGATCCGGCCCGGCGGCTTGTTGACGCGGTCCGGGACACAGCACCCCGTCGGGTGGTAGCGTGCCGTCAGCACTCGTGCACGCCCACCGTGGCCGCCGGTGCCAGTCTCTCTCCTTCACGCTGATCTGTTCGCCGTTCCCGGATTTCCGGCTTCCGGCCCGTCAGCTTCTCCGCACATCCGTCACGGGCGTCCCGTCCCGTGCCCGAGGTGCCGTTCCCGCCGCCCGGAGGCCGCCGTCCGCGCCTCCCTCTCGCGGCCACACCCCCTCCTCGACGTCTCGTTCCGTCCGTGAAAGGACACCTCGCATGACCACCACACTCGAACACCCGCCCGAGGTCCGGCAGCACCAGGCCGCCCCGACCGTCACCGGTGTCCTGGACATCGACGCGCACGGCAAGGGGCACCTGAGGGCCGCGAACCTCCTCCCCTCCCCTGCCGCCGACCCGCAGGTCGCGCCGGCGCTGATCCGGCGCCACGCACTGCGCGCGGGCGACCTGGTCGAAGGCGTCCGGGGCGCACAGCGCGCCCTGACCGAGGTGGCGCGCGTCAACGGCCGCGCTCCCGGCGACCTCCGCTCCCGGCGGCACTTCCGCGACCTGACGCCGCTCCACCCGCACCGGCGTCTCCGCCTCGAACACCCCGCCTCCGGACTGGCCGGACGCGTCACCGACCTGCTCGCGCCCGTCGGCAAAGGCCAGCGCGGCCTGATCGTGGCACCGCCGAAGAGCGGCAAGACCGTGCTGCTCCAGCAGCTCGCCGCCGCCGTGGCCGGCAACCACCCCGAGTGCCGGCTGATGGTCGTCCTGCTCGACGAGCGGCCCGAGGAGGTCACCGAGATGCGCCGCTCGGTGCGCGGCGAGGTGTACGCCTCCACGTTCGACCGGTCGCCCCGGGACCACATCGCCCTCGCCGACCTCGTCGTGAAGCGGGCCGAACGCCTGGTGGAGGCCGGTGAGGACGTCGTCGTCCTGCTGGACTCGCTGACCCGGCTGTGCCGGGCCCACAACAACGCCTCCGCCGCCGGCGGCCGTACCCTGAGCGGCGGTGTCGACGCGGGCGCGCTGCTCGGCCCCAAGCGGTTCTTCGGCGCCGCCCGGCAGGCCGAGGAGGGCGGTTCGCTCACCATCCTCGCCACGGTGCTCGTGGACACCGGCTCCCGGGCCGACGGCTACTTCTTCGAGGAGCTGAAGGGCACGGGCAACATGGAACTCCGTCTGGACCGGGAGCCCGCCGCCCGCCGGGTCTTCCCCGCCGTGGACATCGACACCACCGGCACCCGCCGTGAGGAACTGCTCCTCACTCCGGCTGAGTTGACGGCCGTCACCGGCCTGCGCCGCGCCCTGCGCTCCCGGGAGACGGGGCCGGCCGCCCTGGAGACCCTCCTGGCTCGCCTGCGCGCCACACCCGACAACGCCGCGTTCCTGCGGCAGATCCGGCCCACCCTGCCGGCCGGCTGACCCCGGGCCGGGAGAGTGCCGGGTGCGGCATCCGGGTTGCTCCGTTGGGCCGAACGGCCCGGGCAGCGCGGCACACAGGGACCGCTCTCCGTACGTTGATCGTATGATCACCGGACTTGCTTATCGGGCGGCTGTGTCGGCCTGCTCCCTGTGCGTGACCGGCCTGCTGGTGCTCACGCCGGCCGCTGCCGCCGCCGGCCACCGGAGCGGGGAGCCCGCACCGCCCGCCCCCCGGGCCGCGGAACCCGGGCCCGCCCTGCTCTACCGCTCCGGCACCCAGGTCCGGCCACGCGGGGACGCGCCCGCGGTGCCGGAGGTGTCGGCGCTGTCCTGGCTGGTCGCCGACGCGGGCAGCGGGGAGGTGCTGGCCGCGGGCGACGCCCACCGCAGGCTGCCGCCGGCCAGCACCCTCAAGACCCTGTTCGCGCTCACCGTGCTGCCGACGCTGCCCAGCGGAATGCGGCACACCGTGCGGTACGAGGAGCTCGAGGACGTCGCCGAGGGCAGCAGTCTGGTCGGCGTCGAGGAGGGGCACACCTACGAGGTGGCCGACCTGTGGCGCGGTGTCTTCCTCAGCTCCGGGAACGACGCCGTGCACGTCCTGGCCTCGCTGAACGGCGGCTGGGACGCCACGGCCGCGCGGATGCAGGTGAAGGCCCGCGCCCTCGGCGCCCTGGACACCCACGTCGTCTCCCCGGACGGCTACGACACCCCCGGCCAGGTGTCCTCCGCCTACGACCTGGCGGTGTTCGGCCGGGCGGGACTGGCCGACCCCGCCTTCGCCCGGTACTGCGCCACCCCCGAGGCCCGCTTCCCCGGTGACGGGTCGCCGTACGAGATCGAGAACACCAACCGGCTGCTGACCGGCGAGGACGGCGTGGCACCGTACCCGGGGCTCGTCGGCATCAAGAACGGCTACACCAGCAACGCGGGCAACACCCTCGTGGCCGCGGCCCGCCGGGGCGGGCGCACCCTGGTGGTGACCGTGATGAACCCGCAGTCCGGCGGCGGGTTCGCCGTGTACGAGGAAGCGCGGGCCCTGCTGGACTGGGGCTTCGCCGCGGCTGGGCAGGTGGATCCGGTCGGGTCGCTGGACGGGCTGCGCGCCGCGCCCCCTACGGCGTCGTCCGCCAAGCCGGTGGCGGCGGCCACCGGACCGGCGGCGGACGACGACTCGGGCTGGTCCGGCCCGGCCGTCGTCGCCGGGCTGGGGCTCGGCGCGGGAGCCGTGGCGATGACGCTGCGGGCCAAGGGCGGGCGCGCGTCCCGCGGTTGACCCGGCCGCCGGTCGGGGCGGGCCCCGGACGTCAGGACGTACCGCCTCCGCGGGCCGGCCGCTCAGAACACCGACAGGCCGGTGAGGGTCGTGAACCGGTCCAGTGCCGCCACGCCGGCCACCGAGTTGCCCCGCTCGTCCAGCCCCGGACTCCACACGCACAGCGTGCACCGGCCCGGTACGACCGCGATGATCCCGCCGCCGACCCCGCTCTTGCCGGGCAGGCCCACGCGGTAGGCGAACTCACCGGCCGCGTCGTACGTGCCGCAGGTCAGCATGACCGCGTTGACCTGCTTGGCCTGGCTGCGGCTGAGCAGCCGGCTGCCGTCGGCGCGGACGCCGTGCCGGGCGAGGAAACCGGTGGCGAGCGCCAGGTCGGCGCAGGAGGCGGCCACGGAACACTGCCGGAAGTACTGGTCGAGCAGGACCGGCACGTCGTTGTCGATGTTGCCGTAGGACGCCATGAAGTGGGCGAGTGCGGCGTTCCGGTCGCCGTGGGCGGTCTCCGACGCGGCGACCTCCAGGTCGAAGTCGAGGGCGGCGTTGCCGCTCTCGGCGCGCAGGAAGGCCAGCAGTTCCCCGGCCGCGTCCCCGGTTCGGGTCTGGAGACGGTCGGTGACGACGAGGGCGCCCGCGTTGATGAAGGGGTTGCGCGGGATACCGCTCTCGTACTCCAGCTGGACCAGCGAGTTGAAGGGGTTGCCGGAGGGTTCGCGGCCCACGTGCTCCCACAGTTCGTCGCCCTCGCGGGCCAGGTCCAGGGCCAGCGTGAAGACCTTGGTGATCGACTGCGTGGAGAACGGCTGCTGCCACTCCCCCACCCCGTACACCGTGCCGTCCGGCTCGGCGACGGCCATGCCGAAACGGCGGGGGTCGCGGGCGGCGAGCGCCGGGATGTAGTCGGCGGACCGGCCGCGGCCGGGGGCGCGGTCGATCTCCGCCATGATGCGGTCGAGAACCGGTCGGAACTGCGATGACATGATCGTCATCATGCCGCACCGCCGGCGCCGGGGCGTCCGGGGCGTCCTGCGGCGCCCGGGGCGTCCGGCGGCGCGCGGGCTGCCGTCGCGTCAGATCGCCGGTGCCGTCCCGGTGCCCGCCGGCACCTCCGGGCGCAGCAGGCCGGTGGGCCGTCCGGGTCCGAAGATGGCGCTGATCGATCAGTGCGTGGTTGTTTCGCGCCGGAGGCCGACGGGGACCCGGACGGCACGCCGCCGAGGCCCCGAAGCTCCGTCCGGCGGGCCGGCGGCACCACCGTTCCACCTGATCCGGGTGACCGGCCCGTCACGTACCGGACGCGAAGAGCACGAGGGCCGTACCTCGTTCGAGTCCGGCCGCACCCCGGGACGCGAGAACACGAGCCAGGTCGTGGAGGTCGGCTCGGCCGTCCGCAAGGTACTGGTCGGCGAGTATGTGGTTCTGCCCTTCAACTGACGGACAGTTGTCACCCGCGCACCCGTCGGACCCGGAACAGCGGCGATCGCCCGCGTCCGGCCCGGCAGGACGGATGGCGGACCCCACCCGCCCGGCCTGACGGGCGCGTACTCGACAGGCCGCATCCGAACCCGCTCCTGAAGTCAAGCCGGGGATTCGGCGGTGAGGACGCCTGTCAAGCCCATGGTGCGCAGTCACGTCCAGGCCGCGACCGGACGGCTGCGCCGGTTCGGGACGGGAGTTGAGGATTGAACGCGGGCCACGCGGAAACTCCGGCGTTGTCCGACACACGCGCTTCACCTTCTCACTCAAGCGGTCCGCTTTCCCTTCACCTCACCACACGTCTCTAGCGGCCCGCCGTCCCTTCACCTCACCGCACGTGGGGAGCACCCATGAAGACAGACACCCGCTCCACCTCCCGCCCACAGCACGATCCGCTCGTACGTGGCCTCGGCTGGGCCAGTGCGCTCCTGGGCGTCCCCCAGGTCGTCGCCCCCGCGGGCTTCGCCCGGGCCCTGGGCGTGGACGACGGCGCCCGACACCGCCTGGCCACGACCGCCGTCGGTGTGCGCGAGCTGGCGGCGGCGACCGGGCTGCTCGGGCGGCCGCATCCCGCCTGGCTCTGGGGCCGCGTCGGCGGCGACCTCATGGATCTGACGATGCTGACCCGCGCCCTGAAGAACCACGATGGCCGCGGCCTCGGCCGCACCGTCGCCGCGACGGCCGCGGTCACCGCCATCACGGCCACGGACGTCTACGCGGCCGTGACCCGCACCCGTAGGAGCGCCCCCATGGAACTGACCGCGACCACCACCGTCACCGAACCCCCGGACGAGGTCTACGGCATGTGGAGCGACCTGCAACGACTGCCGGAGTTCATGGCGCACCTGGACAGGGTGCGCGTCACCGGCCCGCGCACCAGTCGCTGGCGGGCCAGCGCGCCGTTCGGCAAGGCGGTCGAATGGGACGCCGAGACCACTCAGGACGTCCCCGGCCAGCTGATCGCCTGGCGGTCGCTGGACGGTGCCGACATCGACAACTCCGGCGAGGTCCGCTTCGTGCCCGCCCCCGGCGGGCGGGGCACGGAGATCCGGGTGACGCTGCGCTACGACCTGCCCGGCGGGGCGCTGGGCAAGGCCGCGGCGCGCTACTTCGGCGAGGAACCGCACCAGCAGTTGGACGACGACCTGCGCCGCTTCAAGCAGATTGCGGAGACCGGCGAGGTCGTCCGCTCCGACGGCGCACCCGGCGGGAAGCGGGCCCGCGGGGAGTTCCCGCAGCACCCGGCCCGACCGCTGACCGAGGACGAACTGAAGGAGGCCCTGTCATGAAGGCGAACTGCTGGACGGGACGCAACTCGGTCGAGGTGCAGGACGTTCCCGAACCGTCGATCCTGAACGGCCGCGACGCCATCGTGAAGATCACCTCGACGGCGATCTGCGGTTCCGACCTCCATCTGCTCGACGGCTATGTCCCCACCATGCAAAAGGGCGACATCATGGGCCACGAGTTCATGGGAGAGGTCATCGAGGTCGGCCCAGGCATCAGCGACGACAAGCTGCGCGTCGGCGACCGGGTCGTCGTGCCCTTCCCCATCGCCTGCGGCGCCTGCGCGTCCTGCCGCGCGGAGTTGTACTCGTGCTGCGAGAACAGCAACCCCAACGCCGGCATCTCGGAGAAGTTGTTCGGTCACCCCACCGCCGGCATCTACGGCTACTCACACCTCACCGGTGGCTTCGCCGGCGGCCAGGCGGAGTACGCCCGGGTGGTGTTCGCCGACGTCAACGCCCTCAAAATCGAGTCGGACCTCAGCGACGAGCAGGTCCTGTTCCTGTCCGACATCCTGCCGACCGGGTACATGGGCGCCGAGCTGTGCGACATCCAGAACGGTGACGTCGTCGCCGTCTGGGGCGCCGGGCCGGTCGGCCAGTTCGCGATGGACAGCGCCCGGGTCCTCGGTGCGGAGAAGGTCATCGCGATCGACAAGGAGGCCTACCGGCTCGAGATGGCCGCCGCCCAGGGCTACACGACCGTCAACTTCGAGGAGGTCGACGTACGGTCGGCTCTCCAGGAACTCACCGGTGGCCGGGGCCCCGACAAGTGCATCGACGCGGTCGGGCTGGAGGCCACCCACGGTGCCTCCCACGTGCACCTCTACGACCGCGCCAAGCAGGCGGTCCGCTCCGAGACCGACCGGCCGCACGCCTTGCGCCAGGCCATCCTGTCCTGCCGGAGCGGCGGCGTCGTGTCGGTCATCGGCGTCTACGGCGGGCTGATCGACAAGTTCCCGGCGGGTGCGTGGATGAACAGGTCCCTGACCCTGCGCACCGGGCAGTGCCACGTGCAGAGGTACATGAAGCCGCTGCTGGGTCTGATCGAGCAGGGCAAGATCGACCCCACCAGGGTGATCACCCACCGGCTGCCCCTGAGCGAGGCGCCGACCGGCTACGACCTGTTCAAGAACAAGAAGGACCGCTGCGAGAAGGTGGTCCTCAAGCCGTGAGGGCCGCGCCGATGAACCGCGGCACCTCCTCCACCCCACCGAACTCCACCGCCGGGCGCGCACGGTCCGCCCCACCATGTGCCGCCGACTCCGGCCCGAGCCGCCCCGGGGGAGCGTGCGCGAACACTCGGTGACGTGGGCGGCCTTGCGAGAGCCTGCTTCTGCTTCGGTGCGGCAGCCGTCCTCTTGCGACGGCCTGGGGTCTTTCGTTCGGATCAGGCCGGATCAGGGAGCGTGGTCCGGTGCAGTACGTCGCAAGGCGGAGGAGGGTGCCATGGCGGAGCCATGGCACCCGACGACGACGCGGCGGTGGGGGCACCTCCCGCTCGAGCGAAGCCGAGAGTGGGAGAGCGGTGCCGGACCCCGCGAGCCCGGCACGATCCGAACGAGAGGCCCTAGACGCGGGCCGCCGGGTGAGCGGGGTCCAGGGCGTCCACCGGCCGTACGCAGCCGACCGGCACCCCTCCCCCGAGCAGGGGTTCCCCCGCGAACTCGGTGAGCGCGGCCGGGTCTATGCCGGCCCGGGCCAGGGCCGCCGCGGCCACCGGTACACGCGCCCGGTTCGCCCCGTCGGCGATCTTGACGGCGATGGCGCGGCCGTCGGGCAGCGCGGCCACCTGCACGCCCTCGAAGCCGTCCTTGGCGAGCAGCCCGGGCACGGCCCGCATGAGCGCGGCGACGTCCCGGCCGGAGCCGGAGGCCATCTCGGCGTGCTCGCGCATCGCGTCGGCGACGCGCGCCTCGGGCGTGCCGGGCGCCGCGGAGGTGATCCGGGCGACGGCACGGGCGAGGCCGTGCAGGGAGACGGCGAACAGCGGGGCGCCGCAGCCGTCCACGGTGACCCTGGCGACGCGCTGGCCGGTCAGTTCCTCGACGGTCTCGGCGACGGCCCGCTGGAGCGGGTGCGCCGGGTCGAGGTAGTCGTCCAGGGACCAGCCGTTGAGGCGGGCGGTCCACAGCATGGCGGCGTGCTTGCCGGAGCAGTTCTGGGCGAGGCGGGAGGGCGCCCGGCCCTCACGGACCCAGGTGTCCCGGACGACCGGGTCGAACGGCATGTCCGGCACGTTGCGCAGGTCGTCCTCGCCGAGGCCGGCGAGTTCGAGGATGCGCCGGGTGCCGGCGAGGTGACGCTCCTCGCCGGAGTGGCTCGCGGCGGCCAGCGACAGCAGCTCGCCGTCGAGCGGCAGCCCCGCCCGCACCATGGCCACGGCCTGGACGGGCTTGAGGGCCGAGCGCGGGTAGAAGGCCGCCTCGATGTCACCGAGCCGGAACCGTACCCGGCCGTCGGCTTCCAGGACGACGACGGAGCCGTGGTGGACTCCTTCGACGATCCCGCCGCGGACGAGGTGGGCGACGGGCGTGTGGAGGGGTTCGCGGACGACGGGCGCGCCGGCGGGAGAACTGTCGTACATCACTGCCTGCATCATGGGGTCGGGGTCGGCCGGTACGCGGGTCACGCGTCGGCGCCGGTGGGGGTGGGGGTGGCGGTGCGGGACACACGGACGCGGATGCCGTGCCGGCCCGCGACCGGTGGCTCGGCGACGGGCGGCGGACCGGGGGTGGTGCGTCCGGCGCCGTCGTCGGCGTTCAGGAGGGCCGGGACGCGCGCGGGGCACGGCCGCCTCACGGCCCGGGTCCGGGGACGGTCAGGCAGCCGGTACGAGGACCGGCCCGGCTCGCCTTTCCAGCCCCGTGGGCCCTGCCGGGTCTGCCGGGTCTGCCGGATGCGCTCATCCGGCGCGCCCAGCCTGGCCTGCCGGATCAGCTCGCCGCCCGGCGTGCCCGGCCAGCTCTTCCGGACCCGCCGAATCCGCTCGGCCGACGTGCCCTTCCGGACCTGCCCGGTCTGCCGGGTCTGCCGTCGGGGCGGCGCCTGACAGATGATGGTGGTGCCCCGGGTCGCGGGGAGGCACGGTCGCCCGGCGCTCGCGGACGGTTCCCGGACCGGGCCGCCGGCGGCGCGGACGGCCGGGGGGCCGGGGAGGGCGGGCGGGAGGCACGTCCCGTCCTCGGGGTGCCGCCCGCTCACGTCCCGGTTCCGTCCGTCGCGGCGGGATCCGCCCGCTGGGGACGCACGATGTCGGTGAGGGTCGTCTCGACGCGGTCCAGGTGGTGGCTCATGGCCGCCACCGCGTCGTGTTCGCTGCCGTCGGCCAGCGCCTCGACGATCGCCCGGTGCTCGCGGTTGGACTGCTCACGGCGCCCGCCCAGCTCGTTGAGGAAGGCCGACTGGCGCGCCAGTGCGTCGCGGATCTCCTCGATGACCCGGCGGAACACCGGGTTCTGGGCGGCCTCCGCCACGGCGAGGTGGAAGACCGTGTCCATGGCGACCCAGGCGGTGGTGTCCGTCTCCCGTTCCATGCGGTCCAGCAGGTGGGTCAGGTGGTCCAGGTTCTCCGGGGTGCGGCGCAGGGCCGCGTATCCGGCGACCGGGATCTCGATGTGGCGGCGCACTTCGAGCAGGTCGCTGGCCGCGTAGTCGCCGAAGGTGGGGTCCTCCACCGCGTTCGCGACGACGAAGGTGCCCTTGCCGGTCCGGGAGACGGTGAGCCCCATCGTCTGGAGGGCGCGCAGCGCCTCGCGCAGCACGGGCCGGGACACTTCCAGGGTGCGGCACAGCTCGGCCTCGGAGGGCAGCTTGTCGCCGATGGCGTAGGCGCCGCGCTCGATGGCGTCGCGGAGGTGGGCGAGGACCGCCTCCATGGCGCTCACACGCCGGGGGCCACGACCACCTGTCTGGCTGTCTGACAGGTCCACGGACCGATCCTGCGGGGTGCGGGCCGAGGCTGTCAAGGGGGCCGGGAAAGCACGGAGCGGGGTGCGCGGCCCGGGGTCGGGCCGCGCATCCCGCCGGGTGACGTGCGTCTCCGGTCAGCCGCTGAGCGTGCCGGTGCCGAGCAGGCCGAGCAGGAGGACGCCGACGACGATCCGGTAGATCACGAAGGCGTTGAAGGAGTGCTTGGCGACGAACTTCAGCAGCCAGGCGATGGAGGCGTAGGCGACCACGAACGACACGACGGTCCCGACGGCCAGCGGGGCCGCGCCCACGCCCGCGCCGAGGGCGTCCTTCAGCTCGTACAGGCCCGCGCCGGTCAGGGCGGGGATGCCGAGGAAGAAGGAGAGCCGGGTGGCGGCGACGCGGTCCAGGTCGAGGATGAGCGCGGTGGACATGGTGGCGCCGGAGCGGGAGAAGCCGGGGAAGAGCAGGGCGAGGATCTGCGAGCAGCCGACCCACATGGCGTCCTTGAAGGACGTGTCGTCCTCGCCGCGCTTGTGCCGGCCCATCTGGTCGGCGGCCCACATCACGCCCGAGCCGGCGATCAGCGAGCCGGCGACCACCCACAGCGAGGCGAGCGGGCCGTCGATCAGCGGCTTCGCGGCCAGGCCCACGACGACGATCGGGACGGTGGCGGCGATGACCCACCAGGCGAACTTGTAGTCGTGGTGGTACCGCTCCTCGCGGTTGGTCAGACCGCGGCCCCAGGCGGAGACGATGCGCCGGATGTCCTTGAAGAAGTACACGAGCACGGCGGCGATGGCGCCGACCTGGATGACTGCGGAGAACCCGACGACGGACTTGTCGTCGACGGGGATGTCCATGAGTCCCTCGACGATCTTGAGGTGGCCGGTCGAGGACACCGGGAGGAACTCGGTCACCCCCTCGACTACCCCGAGGACGACGGCCTGACCGACGGAGATGGCGCTCATGGATTCCAGTTCTGAGGAGAGTTAGGTCGACAGTGCAGTAGACAGTACTGACTCCGCCCGGCCGGGCGACAGGCGCCTAGGCCCACAGGGCATCGGCCAGTGAGACCCCGGTAAGGGCCGCCGCGAGGCCCGCCGTCACGCTGGCGACGACGTTCAGTGCGGCGTAGAGGCCGGATCCGGCCTCGGTCAGCCGCAGGGTCTCGTAGGAGAACGTCGAGTACGTGGTCAGGGCACCGCACAGACCGGTGCCCACCAGAAGCTGCACCGGTTGTCCGGCGGCTCCGGCGGAGACGGCTCCCGTGAGCAGTCCGAGGACCAGGCAGCCGGTCACGTTCACCACGAAGGTGCCCCACGGGAACGGCGAGTCGTGGCGGGCCTGCACGGCGCGGTCGGCGAGATAGCGCAGCGGGGCACCGACGGCGGCCCCCGCGGCGACCAGCAGCCAGTTCACAACGACTCCTTACCCTCCGGGTCCGGGCCCGACGTGTCCGGGCCGGCCGCGCCCGCGGCCGGGCCTCCCCCGCCGGGGCGGGACGCGGACCGGAGGGGGACGATCTCGCACGCCTCCAGGGTCACCAGGGCCTCACCGGTCAGCTCGTCGCGCTGGGGCAGGAACGCCCGGACGCGTTCCTCTGTATCCACGACGACCACCGCGACCGGCAGGTCGTCGCTCAGGGACAGCAGACGGGAGGTGTGGATGCGGGAGGAGGCGCCGAAGCCCACGATGCCCCGGAAGACGCCGGCGCCGCCGAGTCCGGCGGTGTGCGCGCGGTGCACGACCTCGGAGTGGAGCGGCTTGTGGTGCCAGGTGTCGTTCTCGCCGGCGCAGACGGTCAGCCGGAGGGCGCGGTGGGCGGGCGATGTCATCGCTGCCTTACGGTCAGCACGCGGCGGGCGGCGGCCGAGGCCAGCCAGATCGCCGCGAGGGCCGCGCACAGCGTCGCGGCGAGGTAGACGGCTCCGAGGCCGGGGCGGCCGGCATCGGCCAGTCGGCGGATGTCGACCGCGTAGGTGGAGAAGGTGGTGAAGCCACCGAGGACGCCGGTGCCGAGGAACGGCCGCACGAGGCGGTGGGCGGACCACACGTCGGTGACGAGCACCATGAGAACGCCCATGACGGCGCAGCCGGAGACGTTGGTCCACAAGGTCGCCCAGGGGAAGCCGCCCGGGGGCGTGGGCCAGGCGAGGGTGAGGGCGTAGCGGGCCAGCGCGCCGAGCGCCCCGCCGGCCGCCACGACCGCGACGACGGGCACCTGCGTACGCCATTCCGGCCGCCGGCGTGCCGCGGAACGGACGCCGCGGGTCCCGGTGCCCGGCGCTGTCATGCTCGTACGTCTCCTGTTCGGCCCGGTCCCGAGGGGCGGTCACGGCCCGGACCAGGGTACCGCCGCCTCAGCGGGCGGCGGGCCGGGCGCAGACCGCCACACCGGGCTCCAGGAGGCTGCCGAGCACCAGGTGGTCGCGGGTCGCGCACACGCTGGTGACCATGCGGAAGCCGGAGCGCCGGCGGGTGAGGTGGTGGACGGTGCGGCCCCGGTCGTCGACGGCGACGACGCCGACGGTGCCGCTCGGCCGGTACGGCGCGTGGACGGCGGCCCGGGCGGCGCCGCGGCGGACGGCCGGCGGGGTGCGGTGCAGCAGGTCCAGCGGGGGGACGCGGGGGCCGGCCAGGGCGACCCAGACGGGTCCGTCGGGGCCCTCGCGCCAGAGGTTGTCCGGCATGCCGGGGAGGTCGGTGAAGGGGTCGGCGTGTCCGGCGCGGGGGCCGGTGAGCCGGTAGCGGGTCAGGCGGCAGGAGCCGGTCTCGGCGATCATCAGGAAGGAGCCGTCGGCGCTCGGGGCGAGTCCGTTGGCGAACTGGAGGCCCTCCAGCAGGACTTCGGGTTCGCCGCCCGGAGCGAGCCGCAGCAGCCGCCCCGTGCCGGTGTGTTCGACGATGTCGCCGATCCACCGGTCAAGGGGATAGCGGCGGCTGGAGACGGTGAAGTACACGGTGCCGTCGGGCAGGGCGACGGCGTTGCTGGAGAAGCGGAGCCGCTCCCCCGCCACCGAGTCGGCCAGCACGCGGACGGTGCCGTCGTCCGTGCCGACGCGCAGCAGTCCCCGTTCCGCGTCGCACACCAGCAGGTCGCCGTCCGGCAGGAGTTCCAGTCCCAGGGGACGGCCGCCGGTCTCGGCCAGCACCTCCGTGCGGACCGCGTGCGGGTCGCCCGGGTGGTGGACGCGCAGGATGCGCCCGTCCGCCACGCCGGTCAGCACGCGTCCGTGGGGGTCGGCCACGACGTCCTCCGGTCCGCGGGCGCCCAGACGGACGTGGTGGAGCGGGACGAGTGGCGTGGGTCGGTCCATGTGCGGTCGGTCCCTTCTTCACCAGCCCTTTTCGAACATGCGGGCCACCTCGGCGATGCGGATCTCGTCGCGCCGGTAGTACGTGCGGCAGCGGACCCGGCGGGTGCGCAGCACGCCGAGGCGGGTGAGGAGGTCGAGGTGGGCGGTGGCGGTCCGGCGCGGTACGCCCAGTTTGGCGGCGACGGCCCGCGCGGTGACACCGGTGTCGCCGGAGGCGCCGCGGGTGGCGGGGAAGTGGGCCGCCGGGTCCTTGAGCCACTCCAGGATGGTCTGCCGCATCCGGCCCGAGGGAGTTCCCGTCATCCGTTCGCCTCCGCTCCCCGGCCTCCTCCTGCGCAGTGTTCCCACTGTGGCCCGGGGCGACTCCGGCGCGCCCGGGACTCGGCGCCCGTTGTCCGGTACCGGACGGCGGTGTGACCGGGAGCGGTCGTACGCCCCGGCCGGGACGGCGCGGGCCCGGCCGGGGTGTACGACCGGGCCCGCCACGGACGGCTCAGCGGTGGCTGAACCACGACAGGGAGGGAAGCGCCCGGTCGTCGTAGCCGAACAGGGCCTGGTTCTCCCAGCCGTTGCCGGAGGTGGCGTCGGCCGGGTCCCAGCCGTTGCCGTGACGGCGGTCCAGGTCGCCTCCCAGTAGAAGCCCCCGAGGCCCCGGCCGTTCGGCACGGCCTCCACGATGCTCGCCACGTCGTTCATCCACCTGGCCTGGCCGGCCGCGGTCGCCGGGTGGCCGGGGACCAGCTCCGCGGTGGTGTCGATCCGGTTGGTGAGCGGGTCGTCGCTGTCGAGGCGGAAGGGGTAGGCCGTCTCGGCGACGAAGACGGTCCTGCCGTAGTTGGGAGGCCGAACGGCGGTCACTACGTCGGCCCCGCGGCCCAGGAGGCGGTCAACGCCGCGATCCGCAGGACGGGTTGCGTCGTCAACCGGCGCGCCCGTTCGCTGATCACCGGGCGGTCGGACTCGGTCGGCTTTCTGCTGGCCGAGCCGCAGGAGCGGCTCTTCGAGGACCCCAACTTCATTGTGCTGCTGCGTGGTTGCACGCAGGCGCTGGCCGCGCACGACGTCCCGCTGCTGCTGATGCCGGCGGGCACGCAGGACGAACGGCAGCGGATCACGCGGTACATGACGGCCGGGCATGTCGACGGGGTGCTGCTGGTCTCCAGTCACTCCGGTGATCCGGTGGCCGAGGAGCTGCGGGAGGCGGGGGTGCCGCTGGTCGCCTGCGGCAAGCCGATCGGCCTCGGCTGGAAGGTGAGTTATGTGGCCGCCGACGACCGGGACGGGGCCCGGGACATGGTCCGGCACCCGCTGTCGCTGGGCCGCCGCCGGATCGGCGTGGTCACCGGCCCGCCGGACACACCCGGCGGTGTCGAGCGGCTCGCCGGTTACCGGAAGGTCCTCGCCGAGGCGGGCATCGCGGCCGACGAGCGGCTCGTCGTCTCCGGCGACTACAGCCGGGCCAGCGGCGAGGCGGGCGCGGAGCGGCCGCTGGCCCGGACGCCGGACATGGACGCCGTGTTCGTCGCCTTCGACCTGATGGCGCAGGGTGTGCCGGCGGCCCTGCACCGGGCCGGGAAGCGGGTGCCGGACGACATCGCCGTCGCTGGTTTCGACGACTCGCCCGCGGCGACCGCCGCCAGTCCGCCGCTCACCACGATCAGGCAGCCGTGGGACCGGATCAGTGCCGAGACGGTGCGGGTGCTGCTGGCGCAGACAGGCGGTGAGGACCCGGCGGCGGTGATCCTGCCGACGGAGCTGGTCCGGCGCGACTCCGCGTGACGGCCGGCACCCGTCGGCCGTCTCCCGGCCCGGGCGGGGGCCGGCAACCGGTCAGGATCGGAGAAGCCGTGGCGGGGCCTGCGGCCCTACGTTGGGAGCACCGGCGGGAACCCGTCGGACCACGCATCCCGAAGGAGTGAGTCCCATGACCGAGGGTCTCCGGACGATCATCTACCCCGTGCGCGACCTGGACCGCGCCAAGGCCCTCTTCTCCACGCTGCTGGGCGTCGAGCCGTACGCGGACGAGCCCTACTACGTCGGCTACAAGGCCGCCGGGCAGGACGTCGGCCTGGACCCGAACGGACATGCCAAGGGTATGACCGGGCCGGTGCCGTACTGGCACGTCACCGATCTCGCGAAGCGGCTCGCGGCCCTGCTGGACGCCGGCGCGGAACTGCTCCAAGACGCGCAGGACGTCGGCGGCGGCCGGCTGATCGCCTCGGTGAAGGACAGCGACGGCAACCTGGTGGGACTCCTCCAGGACCCGGCCGCCTGAGGCCTGCGAGGGACCGGCCCGGACCGTTAGTTGCACACTCAACAAGTGGCCGGATCGGTGCTACGGTGCCGGTATGGCAGTCAAGACGGCCGAGGCCCGGCTCGAGGAACGCTGGCGGGGCATCCTGACGGTGCACGCGCGCACGATGTGCGAGATCGACCGCGCCCTGCATCCCCACGGTCTGGGCGCCAGCGACTTCGAGGTACTGGACATCCTGGCCGCCGAGTCACCCGCCGAGGGGGACCAGTGCCGGGTGCAGAACCTGGTCGGCCGGGTCCATCTCAGCCAGAGCGCGCTGTCCCGTCTGATCGGGCGGCTGGAGAAGGACGGTCTGGTGGAGCGCTCCGTGTGCGCGGAGGACCGGCGCGGGGTGTGGGTCGCGCTCACCCCCAGGGGCCGCGGGCTGCACGCCCAGGTGCTGCCGCTCCAGCGGGCCGTACTGCGGCGCATGCTCGCCGAGCAGGAGGGTCCGAGCGGCGGCTGAGTCCGTCCGACGGGATCTCCGCGCCCCTTGCGGGCGGCACCACGCCGACAGCCGGTCTACGGCCCTGTCCGGCGCCGGGCGCACCTCGGCGCCCTCCCGGGGGGTCGGGCGCGGGCTCAGCGGACGAGAAGGGTGCGTACTCCCTGCGAGGTGAGGGTCAGTCCGTGGGCGGAGCTGCCGTCGATGGCGAGGGAGAGGTCCTCCTCGGGCCACTGCGAGGCGAGTGCGCCGAGCGGGATCAGGCGGTAGCGGGACACGAACGGCAGCAGCTCGGCCATCTCGCCCTCCGAGGTGAACACCGGGACGATCGGGTCGCCCCCGGGCTGTTCGAGGACGGGCAGCGCCACCGTCGAGGCGTCGACGCCCTCCCCGTTGACCGCGTCGTCCGGGACCGGGACGAGTACCTCACTGTGGGCGAGGGTGTCCAGGGCGGTCTGGTCCTCGGCGTTCACGGCGAGCGCGTCCAGTGCCTGCTGGGCCGGCGTCGGCGTCGGCAGGTCGTCGTGTGCGGGTGTTTCCATGGCAGATCCCCAGGTAGCGGCGGTGTTACGGGCCAGCCGGGCAAGCTGCTGCCCGGGCGTGCTCCGCCTCGCGTACCCGGTGGGGTGCGCGGCATGCGTCGGGACCGACGGGAGGTCGCGGGGCCGGGCGAGCCTGGTGGGCCGCGTGGACGCGGTCATACCTCTCAGTGGACGCGGTCGTGCCTTTCAGGGGCGCGGGGGCGGGGGCACCGGCGAGCGCCGCCGGGCCCGGGGGCGACCGGGTTCCGGCCGGGCGACCGGGGGTGGCAGCCGGGGTCCAGGTCGTGTCCGGCGTTCCGCGGAGCCCTCGTCTTCGTCCTGGGCGGCGCCGGTGTGCGTTCCTGCGCGCGGCCGGTGTGCGTTCCTGCGCGGTGTCCGTTCCTCCGCGATGTCCGTGCCGGCTCGGCCGAGGGGGCGGGGGCGTCAGCTCGACGTGGCCGACGGCGTGCTCGGTCCGGCCTGCGGCAGCATGCCGGGGAGCGGTTCCCGCCGAGGGCCCGACGGGCAGCTCGCCGATGCCGGGCACGGGCAGCGGGAAGCCGAGGGTGGGCCGCGGCCCGCTCACGGTCCGGTCTCCGCGCGCAGGCCGGCGTAGGTGGTGATCCGTATCAGGGGCCGGTCTCCGCGCGCAGGCCGGCGTAGGTGGTGATCCGGATCAGGGGCCGGTACAACTCCATGGTCCGCAGCGCCCTGAGGTGTGGGAGTCGTCGTCCACGCCGGTGCAGGAGTCGCCACGACCAGTTCCTCCGTGCCGGCGTCGGCGGCGGCGAGGGCGGCGGACTGCACGCGGCAGTCGGTCCCGACCCCGGCCAGCACATGAAGGCCGTCCGGGCCGACGCGTTCGGCGAGTGCGGCCACGGGCCGCACCAAGCTGCCACTGGCGTCACCGTGCCCGCTTCAGCGGTCGAACTCCTCATGGATCGGGGTCTTCGGTTCGTCCCGCAG
This sequence comes from Streptomyces sp. NPDC028722, assembly GCF_040637655.1. Lineage (NCBI taxonomy): Bacteria > Bacillati > Actinomycetota > Actinomycetes > Kitasatosporales > Streptomycetaceae > Streptomyces > Streptomyces sp. NPDC028722. The sequence continues at coordinate 404,714 of NZ_JBEZWU010000002.1, read as the reverse complement.
ATGCTGCGCGATCCCGGGTCGGCCGGCGTGCCGTGCCTGTGACGCCCGCTGCGCGGTGGCGTGACCGGGGCCGGAGTCCCGGACCGCCCGCGCCACCTCCTCCCGGCCGCCGTACTCCTCGGCGGGAATGCTCCGCAGGGCCATGACCACGTCGTCCGAGGCGCCCGCCTCGCGCGCGGCCGTGAGCAAACGGTCCCTGTCCGCCGGGTAGGACACGTCCTTCAGCGCGTCCAATACCTCGGGGACGCTGGTGTGCGCCGCGCCCATGACGCCTCCCTCACGCGTCGTCCGCGTTCTCGTCGTCCGGGTCCTCCCCCTCCGCCTGGGACGGGGTGGTGCGCGGCGGCTGTTCCGTCTCGGGGCCCTCCTCCTCCGGTTCGCCCTCGGCCTGGGACGGGGTGCTCTCGCTCATCAGGTCTCCTCCCGCACGGGTCGCATATGTGTCACAAGCCCCCGGGTACCCGTACGCCACACCTCCCTCACCTGGCGGCGTTCCCGTTCCGCTGCCGGTGGGCCGGCGCCCGTCCGGCCGGGCAGGGACGAGACATCCATCACAGCGGGTTCGGCCACTAAGCGCTGCGCATAGTAGAAGCCACTCCCGCGACATAAGGGATTTGTCCGGCTTGCCGTGCACACGACCACGTGTCGCGCGGCGCCGCACCGGCCGTCCGGCACCCCACCGCGTTGCCCGCCGCCCACACGCTTCTGACGGGCAGCCACGAACGCGCAAACATCGCTGTCGCGAAGTCAGCATCTCCCGGGCCGCCTGACAAGAGCCGGGCGAACCTACTAGGCGAACTAGTAATAAGGGCTCTTTGCGCTGTCTGTGAAGGCGTCCTGAGAATGAGCGCTCGGCGATCACCGAGTGAGGTTGACGTATGGGACAGCACCGCAAATCGAAGCACTACCGGCGGATAGTCATCACCGCCCTCGCCATCGGCGCCGTGGGCGTACCGTCCGTCGCCCTGGCCTGTTCCGAGTGGCCGTACGGTCCGGACGGGCAGTCGCAAGACGCCGCGACGAGCGTGCCCGTGGGCCAGTGGCAGCACACGCACAGGGATCACCACCGCAACGTCCAGGACGCCGGAGTACCGCAGACCACCCCGCCGCCCGCGCCCCCGGTCACGACCCCTCCGAGCGCCGCGACGAAGACGACGGCCCGTCCGACGGCCCACCCGAGCGCCGCCAAGAGGACCACGGCCCGTCCGACGATCCACCCGAGCCCCACCAAGAGGGCCGCCGCCCACCAGCCCGGGGCGACCACCGCGCCCGGGACGCCAAGGGCCACCCCCGCCGCGCCGGCCTCCGCGGCCCCCGCCGCACCGAGCACCCCGAAGCCCACCGCCACGGCGTCCGGGGTCACCGCCGAGATCGTGCGACTGGTCAACGCCGAGCGGACCAAGGTGGGTTGCCAGGCCCTGACCCTGAACCCGGTGCTGACCAAGGCCGCGCAGGCGCACAGCGCGGACATGGCGGCCCACCAGAACATGTCGCACACCGGTTCCGACGGGTCGGCCCCGGGCGACCGCATCACAGCCGCCGGCTACGCCTGGAGCAGTTACGGCGAGAACGTCGCCTACGGCTACGGCACGGCGGAGCAGGTCATGGCCGGCTGGATGGCCAGCCCGGGCCACCGGGCCAACATCCTCAACTGTTCCTTCCAGGAGATCGGCGTCGGTCTCGCACAGCCCGGCAGCTACTGGACGCAGGACTTCGCCGCCGCCCGGTGAGGGGCGCCGCGGTCACTGCCCGGCGCCGAAGTCCTGGGTCCACCACGGACCGCCCGAGCCGTTGTGGACGCCCACGCCGAGGTTCTTGAACGAGCAGTTGAGGATATTGGCGCGGTGACCGGGGCTGTGCATCCAGGAGTCCATGACGGCCTGCGGGGTCTGCTGGCCCCGGGCGATGTTCTCGCCGTACGTGGACCAGCGGTAGCCGGCCGCGGTGATCCGTTCGCCGGGGCCGGCGCCGTCCGGGTTGGTGTGGTCGAAGAAGCCGCGGGCGGCCATGTCGTCGGAGTGGCCCTGTGCGGCCTTCTCCAGCTGCGCGTCCTCGGTGACCGGACCGCACCCGGCGGCCGACCGCTCCTTGTTCACCAGGGCGACCACCTGTGCCACCGTGCCCGCGGGCGCCGGGGCCGGCGCCGGCTGTGTCCGCGTCGGCGCGGGCCGGGTCGGGCTGGGCGTGACGCGCGCGGTGCGCTGTGCCTCGGGCGTACCGCTCCGGCCGGCCGGACGCGGGCTCTTGGAGGTGCTCGGCTTCTTCGAGTGCGACGCGGACGGTGACGGGGACGCGGACGGCGAGGGCGAGGTCTCGGCGGGGCGCGGGGCCGCCATGTCGACGACGGGAGCGCCCGCGGTGTGCGCGGCGGTGGCGTCCCCGGAGTGCGGCCCGGAGCCGGTGCCGAAGTACCAGAGGCCGCCGCCCGCGACGCAGGCCGCCACCACGGCTCCGCCGACGGCCCTGCGCCGGTTGCGCCGCCGTCGCCGTGCCTCGTCGCGGGCCGTCGTACGCCGGCGAGCGCCCCGGAGCCCGGCCCGGGTGCCCGGGCCGGTACCGCCCGCGCCGCCCGGCTCCGCACCGGCGTCCCCCGCGTCCGAGCCGGCGTCCCCGGCGTACTCGGCGTGCCCCGCGTATCCCGTCCGCCCGGCGTCCGCGGCCGGGTGGGCGGTCGCCGTGTCCGGCACGACGGGTGCGGCCGAGCCGGTCGTGGTCATGCCCGCCGTGGTCATGCCCGCCGTGGTCATCCCGGCCGTGGGCGTGCCGGCCAACACGGACCGTACCGTCGCGAGCAGCGCCGGTGACGCGGCGACCAGCGCCAGTCCGGCCAGCAGCCCCTCCGCGGGCAGCAGGCCGCTCCACAGCCCGCTGCACCGCGCGCAGTCACGGGCGTGCCGGGCTATTCGCTTGCGCCACAGAGCGGACGGCACGCCGTCCCAGGAGCCCAGTACACCGCGCAGTTCCTCACAGGGCGGCCGGGTGTCGAGCGCCCGTACGACCACGCGGGCGGACTCCAGTCTCGCCTTCATCCGCTGCACCCGTACGGCGGTGTGCTGCGGCGGCACGCCCAGTGCTGCGGCGACCTCGGCCCGGGTCAGTTCGCCGGCACACTCCAGCCACCACAGCGACAGCACCTCCCGGTCGTCCGGCTCCAGCCAGCGGGTGGCGCGCGCGGTCTCCTGGCGCTGGCCGGACAGCTGGAGCCGGACGATGGTCAGGTCCACGAAGTCGGCGCCCGGGTCCGCGACGTCGGCGGCCTCCTCGACGGCGCCGGGAGCGAGCTGCCGGTCCTTCCAGTGCGCCCGGACCCGGTTCATCGCGATGGCCACGAGCCAGGAGCGGAAACTCCCGGGGGTCCGCAGGTCGCCGAGCGCGTCGAGGGCGCGGAGCATGGTCTCCTGCACCACGTCGTCGACGTCGACCGACCCGTTCAGGGCCCGGCCCACGATGTTGTACACGAGCGGGAGGTAGGCGCTGACCAGGGCGTCCTGGGCAGCCGGGTCTCCCCCTCGGGCGGCGTCGACCAGCGCCGCCGTGTCCACCGTGTGCTGTGTCCTCATCAGAGCTTCCCTGTCCTCGACGCCGAACGATGCTGTCCGTCAGCTGGGAGACCGCTGGGTGCGGTGCCGATAACAGTTCTTCGGAAAATCGTTCGACGTGAGACTCACAGGGGCGGTGCCACTGCCGCAATGGAGAAGATCACACGACGACGGTGCCCCGGCCCGGCGGAGAGTGGCCGCCGGGCCGGGGCACCGATGAGATCAGGACACCGGTCGGTCGGGTGTCCGCCGGATCAGGAGGGCTTCACCGACGAGACCGCCGTCGCGGTGACCTTGTTGTCGCATTCGGCGAACTGTCCGTCGTCCAGGGCGACCTGGTGCGACCCGGCACCGGGCAGGCCGACCACCAGCGTCGGGAACACGGAGGGCGTCGCGCCGGACACGCAGTACCCGTCTCCCTCACCCTGCACCTGTACGAAGGTCAGCTTCAGCCACGCCTTGCCGCCCGGGGCCACCCGCACGGCGGACGCGGTGCCCTTACGGGTCACCGTCAGCGGGACGGAGTGCTGGGGCGAGCCGTTGGCCGCTCCGGCCACCGTCGGGTGGCCCCGCAGCACGCACGCCTTCGCGGAGACATTCGTGAACTGGACGATCGCCGCGCCGGTGCCGGTGCCGACGGGACGGTGGGCCGCCTGGTACGCCGTCACCTCGAGCGCCTTCGCCGCACAGACCGACGCGGTGGCGGCCGGGGCGGGCACGGCTGACGTCGGGACGGCTGACGCGGACCGGGTGGCGGTCGGGGTCCCGGTGACGGCGGGGCGGGTGGTGGTGGGACGGGCGGTGGCCGGTGCCGTGGCCGAAGTGGCAGTGGTGGAAGAGACCTTGGCGACGGGGGTGGCCGCCGCCGGGGCCGCGCTCGCCGACTGACAGGCGGTCAGCGACAGGGTGGCGGCGACGGCGGCCAGGGCCGCCGCGCTGACGCGGCTGGTGTGTCGGTTCTGCATGGGGTCCCCCGATGTGTGCGGTGTGCGTCCAGGACGACCGGCGCGGCGCCGGTACTCACGTGCACAGACCGGTCGCCGGGGCCCCGGGTTCCCGTGAGCCGGTCCTGTGACACGGCGGTGACGGGATCAGGTCCGGTCCGTCACACCGGCCGGGCCGGACGGGGACGAGACTCGCCACCGTGTCCCGGGCGGCGTGGCGCGCGCCGGGCGGGCCCGGTCCGCGGCGAGGATGGCAGCCGGGGACGAGCCGGCTGGGAGGCGGATGTGCGGGTGTGGCGGGTATGACGGTGAACCGGGTCGGCCTGGTCGTGCACGGCGGGCGCGCCGAGGCGGTGGCCGCCGCACGGGCGGTCCGTGAGTGGTGTGCCGAGCACGCGGTGGGCTGCACCGACATCGACGTGTGGCGGGAGGGCGCGCGGCACAGCGCCCGGGAGGAGGTCGACACCGCGGGCGATCCCGACCTGGTCGTCACCCTGGGCGGTGACGGCACGTTCCTGCGCGGCGCCCGGCTGGCGGCCGAGAACGACGCCATGGTGCTCGGCGTCGACCTGGGCCGCGTCGGCTTCCTGACGGAGGTTCCGGCCACGGCGGTGCGGGCCGCGCTGGACGCCGTACGGGAGCGGCGGATCACCGTAGAGAGCCGGATGCTCCTCACCATGCGGGCGTCGTGCCGGCTGGAGGTGCCGGCGCAGATGGAGGCACTGCTGCGGTACGGCCGAGGGCCGCTGCTGCCCCCGCCCCGGGTGCGGGCGGACTGTACGGCGGGCGGGGACTGGGGGGTGGCGCTCAACGTCACCGCGCTGAACGACGTGGTGGTGGAGAAGCTGGCGCGGGACCGGCAGGTGTCGGTCGGGGTCTATCTGGCCGGCCGGCTCCTGGCCGCCTATTCGGCCGACGCGCTGCTGGTGGCGACGCCCACGGGCTCCACCGCGTACAGCTTCGCCGCGGGCGGCCCGGTGGTCTCGCCCCGGGCGGAGGGGCTCGTCTTCACGCCGGTCGCGCCGCACATGGTGTTCAACCGCTCGGTCGTGGCGGCGCCGGACGAGCCGATCGCGCTGCGGGTGCTCGAACGGTCGGGCCAGGCGGCGGTCAGCATCGACGGCCAGCTGCGTGGCGTGCTGAGCCCCGGGGACTGGATCGGGGTGTATGCCGCGCCGCGCCGGCTGAGGGCGGTCCGGCTGGGTCCGACGGACTTCTACGGGCGGCTGCGCGAGCGCATGAACCTCACCGACGCACCGGCCGCGCTCGCCGACGGGGCCGCGGCGCCGCTGTGGCCGGTGACCACACCACCGCCGGAGGACCTGGCCCACCTGGACATGCCACCGGCGCCCGGCGACGCGCCGTGGCCGTCCTGAACCGCCGTCCGTCCTGAACCGCCGCGCCGTCCGGAGGTGCCGCGGCCGGCACCGGCCCTGACCCGGATGGCCGTTCGACGCCCGGGGCGCTGCCGCGCCGGGTGTGCCCTCTGTGGTCATATATTCCCTGGTGCGCGCGAGGTCCCTGATCGTCGTGGTCCTCGGTCGCACCGGAGAAACGGCCGCCCGGCCGTACCGTACGCGTGGGCAAGCCCCACGGGAACAAGGAGATTGTGATGTCGTCCGTCGAGCTGAACACCAACTTCGGCCGTATCGTGCTGGAGCTCAACGACGCCGAGGCACCCAAGACCGTCGAGAACTTCCTGACGTACGTGCGCAACGGCCACTACGACGGCACGATCTTCCACCGGGTGATCCCCGGCTTCATGGTCCAGGGCGGCGGTTTCACCCCGGACATGTCCCAGAAGCCCGCCCTCGGCGCGATCCAGAACGAGGCCGACAACGGTCTGAAGAACAACGCCTACACGGTGGCGATGGCGCGGACGAGCGACCCGCACTCCGCAACGGCCCAGTTCTTCATCAACGTGTCGGACAACGCCTTCCTCAACTACACGGCGAAGACCCCGAACGGCTGGGGCTACGCCGTGTTCGGCCGGGTCACCGAGGGCCAGGACGTCGTCGACTCCATCAAGGGCGTCAAGACGGGCAGCCGGCAGGGTCACCAGGACGTTCCCGCCGAGCCCGTGGTGATCGAGTCCGCCAAGGTCCTGGGCTGACGCACACCACGCGGGCGGCACCGCTGTGCCGGTGCCGCCTGTGTCGACCCGGGCCGGCCGGCGCCGCTCAGGCCACCGCCCCCGCGGCGGGTCCGAGCCGCCGTAGCGCGGCTTCGACCTCGGCCACTACGGCCTCCTGCTGCGCCACCAGATAGAAGTGGGCGCCGGGAAAGACCCGCAGCTCGAACGCCCCGTCGGTCTCCTCGGCCCAGGTCCGGGCCTCGTCGGGGGTCAGCCGGGGGTCGGCGTCGCCGGTCATCGCGACGACGGGGCAGCTCAGCCGCGGTCCGGGAGCGCGCCTATAGGTCTCCACCGCACGGTAGTCGGCGCGCAGCACGGGCAGGACCATCCGCAGCAGCTCCTCGTCCTCCAGCAGGGCGGCGTCGGTGCCGTCGAGCTTGGTGACCTCCGCGATCAGCTGCGCGTCGTCGCCCTGGTGGACGGTCTCGGTCCGCACCAGGGACGGGCCCCGGCGGCCTGAGGCGAAGAACATCGCGGGGGGCCGCCCGGCGGCCTCTAGGAGCCGGGCCAGTTCGAAGCCGACCATGGCACCCATGCTGTGGCCGAACAGGGCCAGCGGCGTGTCCTGCCCGTCGCCCAGCGCGCGGAACACCCCCTGCGCCAGTTCCTGGATGGAGCCGGCCAGGGGTTCGTCGTAGCGGTCCTGGCGGCCGGGGTACTGCACCGCGCGCACGTCCACGGCGGGCGAGAGCGCCTTGGAGACGGCGAAGTAGAAGCTCGCGGAGCCGCCGGCGTGCGGCAGGCAGAGCAGCCGCGGCGCGCCCGGCGTCGGCCGGTGGAAACTGCGCAGCCACAACTGGTGCTCCGCGGCGAGCCGTTCGGCCATGGGTCCCCCTCGCTGGACGGTGGAACGTGCTGTGCGACACGTGCTCGGACAGACGGTACCCGGGCCGCCGGCTCCCCGTGCGCGACGGCCGGCGCCCGGCGGGCTGGACACCGGCCGGAGGACTTCTTAGCCTTACCGTCCAGAGTTGGACGTCCGGTCGAAGGCCGAGGGGGGAGCGTAGCCGTGGACCACCTCGCGGACAGCGCGGAGGAGGCGGACGAGCACCTCGTCCGCGAGGCCGAGAAGATCGCCGTCGCCCTGGGCCGCATGTTCCCTGGGCTGTGCGAGGTGGTCCTGCACGACCTGAGGACCCCGCGCCACGCGGTCCGGGTGATCGAGAACAGTCTGTCGGGCCGTCAGGTCGGCGACCCGGTCACGGAGTTGGGCCTGGCCCGCATCGCCGACCCGGAGTACCCGAGCGTCCTTCAGAACTACCCCAACCGGTTCCCGGACGGCCGCCCCGCGAAGAGCACGTCCATCGGCATCAGGAACGCGGCCGGCGAGTACATCGCGGCGCTGTGCCTGAACCTCGACGTGTCCGTCCTGTCCCCGGTGACCCTGGCGCTGTCGAACCTCGTGGCCACCGACTCCGGGCACCGTGACGAGCCGCTGGAGACCCTGCGGGACCGCACCGCGCGCGAGCTGCGGCAAGCGGTGGAGGCGCACGCCGCGGAGCGTGCCGCGGCGCCCCGCTCACTGAGCCGGGAGGACAAGAAGACGCTCGTACGACAGCTTCAGCACGACGGCTATTTCGCCTCGCGCGACGCCGCGCGGACCATCGCGGACCTGCTCGGTGTGTCCCGGGCGACTGTCTACAACTACGCGAAGTGAAGGCCCGCCCATGACCGCCGCCCCCTCCCCCGCCACCCCGACCCTGGCCGGTCCCGACACCCCGTTCGCCGTGGTCGACGTCCACCGGACGCGGCGCAACATCGCCCGTCTGCGGGCCAGGGCCGACCGGCTCGGGGTTCCGCTGCGCCCCCATGTGAAGACGGCCAAGAGCCTCGACGCCGCCGCCCTCCTGCACGACGGCGCCCCCGGCCCCGTCACCGTCTCCACCCTCGCCGAGGCCGAGGCCTTCGCCGCCGCCGGCTACACCGACGTCACCTACGCCGTCGGCATCGACCCCCACAAACTCCCGCGCGTCATCGCCCTGTCGCGCCGCGGGGTCACCGTGCGCGTCCTGCTGGACAGCGCCGAGCAGGCGCGGTGCGTCGCGGCGGCGGCGCAGGAGGCCGGCATCGCCGTCCCGGCCCAGATCGAGATCGACTGCGACGGCCACCGCGGCGGACTGAAGCCGGACGCCCCCGAACTCACCGGCATCGGCCGCATCCTGGACGACGCGGGCTGTCTGGACGGCGTCCTGACCCACGCCGGCGAGTCGTACTTCGCCCGCACCGACGGGGAGCGGCGCGTCGCGGCGCGGAACGAACGCGACTGCGCCGTCGCCGCGGCCGGCCGGCTGCGCGCCGACGGTCTGCCCGTACGCACCGTCAGCGTGGGCTCCACCCCCACCGCCCACGCCGCAGACGACCTCGCCGGAGTCACCGAACTGCGCGCCGGCAACTTCGTCTTCTTCGACCTGGTGATGGCGGGCCTCGGCGTGTGCGGCGTCGACGATCTCGCCCTGTCGGTCGTCGTCACCGTCATCGGCCACCGCCCCGAGTACGGCAGGCTCATCACCGACGGCGGCTGGATGGCCATGTCCCGCGACCGCGGCACCGCCGCGCAGGCACGGGACCAGGGCTACGGCCTGGTCGCCGACCTGTCCGGTACGCCGATCCCCGGCCTGGTCATGACCGCCGCGAGCCAGGAGCACGGCACCCTCACCGCCCGTGACGGCGCCCCGCTGCCCGCCCTGCCCGTCGGCACCCGCCTGCGCGTCCTGCCCAACCACGCCTGCGCCACCGCCGCCCAGCACCGGGGCTATCACGTCGTGGACGGCTCCCGGAGCACCGCCGGCGCTCCCGCGATCGAGGCGTTCTGGCCCCGCGTCACCGGCTGGTGAGCTGCCCCCGGCATCACCCGGTCCCCCGCCCCCTCACCACCCAAGGACCCCGCATGGCCGCCGTACCGCCCGTTTCGTTCGACGACGTCCGTGAGGCCGCCGCCCGTCTGAAGGGCATCGCCCACCGCACCCCCGTCCTCACCTCCCGCACCCTGAACTCCCTCGTGGGCGCCGAGGTGTTCATCAAGGCCGAGAACTTCCAGCGGGTCGGTGCCTTCAAGTTCCGCGGCGCCTACAACGCGGCCGCCCAGCTGCCGCCCCGGCAGCTGGCCAAGGGCATCGCGGCCTATTCCTCCGGCAACCATGCCCAGGCCACCGCCCTGGCCGCCCGTGAACTGGGCACCACCGCGGTCATCCTGATGCCCGAGGACGCGCCCCGCTCCAAGCGGGAGGCGACCGCCGGGTACGGGGCGGAGATCGTCACGTACGACCGCTACACGCAGGACCGCACCGCGCTCGGCCACGCCCTGGCCGCGGACCGGGGCCTGGCCCTGATCCCGCCCTACGACGATCCGCACGTCATCGCCGGGCAGGGCACCGCCGCTCTCGAACTCCTGGAGGACACCGGCCCGCTGGACGCCCTCGTGGTGCCCGTGGGAGGCGGCGGCCTGATCGCGGGCAGCGCCACCGCCGCCACGGCACTGCACCCGGGCATCCGGGTCATCGGTGTCGAGCCGGAGGCCGGTGACGACACCAAGCGCTCCCTGGAGAGCGGCGCGCGCGTCACCGTGCCCGTCCCCCGCACCATCGCCGACGGACAGGCACTGGCCACGCCCGGCGCGATCACCTTTCCCCTCAACCAGCGCCTGGTGGACGGCATCGCCCTGGTCAGCGATGCCGAGATCGTCACCGCCATGCGCTTCGCCTTCGAGCGCCTGAAGATCGTTCTCGAACCGAGCGGCGCCACACCGCTGGCCGCCCTTCTGGCCGGCCGCGTCGACAACCCGCCTCCGCGGATCGGTCTGATCGCGTCCGGCGGCAACATCGACACCCGGCGCTTCACCCAACTCCTCACCGCCTGACGGGCGCTGACCGGCCGTGTGCGGGCCGTCGGGCCGACTCCGGCCGTTCCCGCGGTTCCCGTGCCGTCAGCGGGCGAAGGCGTCCTCGCACCAGATGTCTTCGCGATGCGCAGGCGTAAGCCCTCCTTCCAGGGGCACGTGAGGACCAACGGACTTCGTGCACTGTGGAAGGAGAAGTCGTGTCGTTCTTGTGGGCCATCATCGCGGGACTGATCATCGGACTGCTGGCCAAGCTGGTCCTCCCGGGGCGTCAGCCCATCCCGCTCTGGCTGACGGTCATCATGGGTATCATCGGTGCGGTCGCCGGTAACGCGCTCGCCACTGCCTTCGGCGTCGGTGACACCGGCGGCATCGACTGGATCCGCCATATCTTCCAGATAGCCGTCGCAGCTCTCCTCATCGCTTTCGTCACCCCGCTCTGGGCCCGACGACACGCGTGAACCCCCGCGTGAGAAGTCCCCGTCAGCACCCGCTGCCGGGGACTTGCTCATGTACGGGGCGTTTCAGCCTCCGAAACGGTGAAACCCAGCCCTTGTCCCTAAGACGAGACGGACCAGGAGGACTCATGGCGACTGGTGAGACCGGATTCAGTGACGTCGTGTTCGACCTCATCTCCGTGCAGTACCACTCCCTGAAGGCCGGACACGACTACGGCCAGTACGTGCGCGACGCGGAGAACGCGGGCAAGAAGGAGATCGCCGACTTCTTCCGCAGCGTCATGGAGCAGGACTCCGAGCGCGCCGCCCGTTGTCACCGGTTCCTCGCCGAGCTGTCCGGCACGGAGGACGCCGGTCCGGCGGTGACCTGACGGCATACCGCGGCCCGGGCCGGGGGCAGGGAGGAGGCGGCTGCCGGACCGGCAGCCGCCTCCGTTTGCCGTCCGGGCAGCGGGGGACCCGGCCGCCCATGAGCACTTCGCCTCGTCGCCGCGGCCGTTCCCCGCGGCAGAACACATTCCTCCGGCTGCTGGACCGGCTGGAACGGGACCCGCGGGCCGACCGCGTGATCGGCGCCCTGCGCACGGGGACGCGGTCCCTGCCGCTCGGAGCGGCACGGGACGCGCTCCATGGCAGGTGGCTGGGGCACCCCGTGCATCCGCTGATGGTGCAGGTCCCGATCGGCAGCTGGCTGTCCGCCGCGGTGCTGGATCTGCGGCCCGTACGCTCCCCCGGGTCGGCGCTGCTGATCGGCGTCGGGCTGGCCACGGCCGCGCCCGCCGCCCTCGCCGGCGCCGTGGACTGGGCGGAGCTGCACCCCCAGCAGCAGCGCGTCGGTCTGGTGCACGCCCTGGCCAACACGGCGGCCGTCGGCCTGTACGGCGCCTCGCTCGTCCGTCGTCTCCAGGGCCGTGAGGCGGCGGGCCGCGCGTACGGGTTCCTCGGACTGACCGCGGTCGGGCTCGGCGGCGCCCTGGGCGGGCATCTGGCCTATCGCCAGGCCTCGGGCGCCAATCACACGGAAGAGGTTCCGCACGTCGTCACCGAGGGCTGGCACCGCGTCGGCCCCGTCGAGACGTTCCCGCCCGGTCAGGCCGTGCGGCGCAGCGTGGACGACGTCCCCGTGCTGGTCGTACGGGAGGAGGGGGGGACACTGCACGCGCTGGCCGAACGGTGCAGCCATCTCGCCGGGCCGCTGTCGCAGGGCACGGTCGCCGACGGCTGTGTCCGGTGCCCCTGGCACGGCAGCGTCTTCAGGCTCTCGGACGGCCTGAACGTACGCGGTCCCGCCACCGCGCCCCAGCCCGCCTTCGACACGCGGACCGTCGACGGTCACGTCGAGGTGCGGCTGCGCCGGCCGGAGCGGGACCACGGATCACCGGCAGGCCGGCAGGGGGACGGGCGGGAGATCTGACCCGCAGAGGGTATGGGCGCCGACCGCGGCGGGTGACCGGCCCGCCGCGGTCGCGCGTACGGGGTGCGCCGGCCCCCGGGACCGGTGGCGGCACCGCTCGTACACGTGTCGATCCAGTCGTCTCATCCGTCAGCCGCGATGTCACGTCGGCTGGCCCACCTGGGCGAACCATGTGTCACCTGAGCCGCACCGGTGGCTGAAACGCAGCCGTAGCGGCCAGACTCGGTGACGGGCCTGTGGCCCGTGTCCGTGGCGGGGTACCCGCCGGCCCACGACTCGCCCCGCTCTTGGAGGCACCCCCATGACGTTCAACCCACTGGAGCAGCGGGGTATCCCGCTCGACCGCCAGCTGCGCAGCTGGCGTGAGCTGAATGTGCAGCCGATCGACCCCGACCGCTGCGACCCGTACACCCGGTGCCGGATCATCACGATGAACGGGATCGAGGTGGAGGCCATCCTCTTCAGCCACCAGCTCGCCCGTCACACGCCCGACCCGGAGCTGAAGCGGCAGCTGGCGCGGACCCGGTACATCGAGGCGCAGCAGCAGAAGGTGGTCAACTGGCTGCTGCCGGGGGTCTCCTCGGTGCTCGAGACGACGATCGCCTACGAGCAGGTCGCGGTGGACCTGACGGCGTGGGTGGCACGGATGGAGCCCGATCCGTACCTCAAGCAGGCGTACCAGTTCGGTGTGCTGGAGGACTTCGACCACCTGTACCGGTACGCGAACCTGTACGAGATGATCGAGCACCGCAAGGCGGAGTCGATCGTCGACAACCTCACCGAGGTCATGCCGGGCCGTCCCACCCGGTACCACCACCGCGACCCGGTCGACAACGTCCGTGACCCGTACGACAAGAACACGACGAACCCGCTGTCGAAGCTGCACGCGCTGACGATCATGTCGGCGGAACAGCAGACGATGAACTTCTACATGAACACCGGCCCCACCTACATGGAGCCGATCGCCCGGCAGCTCTACCAGGAGATCGGGCTGATCGAGGAGGAGCACGTCACCCACTACGAGTCCCTCGTCGACCCGGGCGAGACCTGGTGGGAGCAGCTGGTCAACCACGAGTACAACGAGTGCTACCTGTACTACTCCTTCATGGAGCAGGAGAGCGACCCCAGGGTGAAGGCGATCTGGGAGCTGCACCTGAACATGGAGCTGGAGCACCTGCACATCGCCTGCGACCTGATGCGCCGCCACGACGGCCGCGACCCGCAGGAGGTGCTGGCTCCGGAGCTGCCCGACGTGCTCACCTTCGAGCCGAACAAGCAGTACCTGCGCGAACTGCTCGACACCCAGATGGACCTGACCACCCTCGGCGCGGGCTACGTCCGCGAGGCCCACGAGCGGTTCGAGAGGATGCAGGAGCGCATCCACGGCGGCGAGGAGCCCCCGAGCGACCGGGTCATGGCCGAGCACGACGCCATGTTCGGCCGCGAGTACCGCGTGCAGTCCGAGGGCGAGCACCCCGACCCCGCCCAGCGCGAGAAGTGAGGCGGCCGCACATGTCCGAGCTGCACACCCCGCAGGCCGGTGACGACCACGCACCCGACATCGATGTCGTCGCCCTGCTGATGCGTCAGCACGGCGACATCCGCAACCTGTTCGACGAGGTGGAGCGGAGCGAGGGCGAGGAACGCCGCGAGGCCTTCCGTCGCCTCGTACGGCTGCTCGCCGTGCACGAGACCGCCGAGGAGGAGGTCGTGCACCCCTTCGTCCGGCGGGCGGTGTCGGGTGGGGAGCAGGTCGTCCGGGACCGGCTCGCCGAGGAGAAGGCCGCCAAGGAGGCCCTCGCGGCGCTGGACGACATGGACACCGACGACCCGGCGTTCAGGCCGCGGCTGATGAAGCTGCGCACGGACGTGCAGGAGCACGCGCGGGCGGAGGAACGCTACGAGTTCTCCCACATCCGCCGCAGCACCGACGTCACCAACCTCGCCACCATGGCCAAGGCGGTCAAGGCCGCCGAGGCCATGGCCCCCACGCGGCCCCACCCCGGCGTCCAGACGGCCGCGGCCAACATCGCGCTCGGCCCGGTGGCCGCCCTCATGGACCGCACCAAGGACGCCGTCCGCAAGGCGATGGGCAAGCACTGAGGCGCGTCGCGCACCCGCGGCACCGCCCGCCCGTGCCTGCCGGCCACTGACCACGATCCGGTGGCCGGTCCGGCAGGCGCTCCCGCGCGGTCCGGGAGTGCCCGCGGCGTCCCGGGAGTGCCCGGGGCCGCCGCCCGCCCGGCACAGGATGCGCGGCGGGTTCGGAGGCGGAACCATGGTGGCACTTGGATACGTCCCCGCACGATCGGGGCGGCGCCGGGGACGGAGCGGCAGCACGCCGGCCCGAAGGGCGTGCCCGTTGCCTTCCGGGCAGCGCGCCGCGGGAACGGGAGGCCCAGGATGACGACCGTCGGTGTCGAAGAGGAGTACCTGCTCGTCGAGCCGGCCAGTGGCCGGCTGGCGGCGCGCGCGGAGAAGGTCCGCGCCGCGGCCGGCCTCGAACCGTTCGTCACGCCGCGGGAGATCCAGCCGGAGCTGCTCCAGGCCCAGGTCGAGGTGGCCACTCCGGTGTGCGAGTCGCTGGACGAGGTCGGCGGCCATCTGCTGCGTCTGCGGCACGCCGTGGCCGGGGCGGCCGAGGCGCACGGCTGCCGCCTGGTGGCCAGCGGGACGCCGCCGCTGCGCCAGGCGCTACCCGTCCCCGTCACCGACCAGGCCCGCTACCGTGCCATGCAGCAGCAGGCACCGCAGCTGGTGGCCGAGCAGATGGTCAACGGCATGCACGTGCACGTCGCCATCCCCAGCCGGCAGGTGGGCGTGCAGGTCCTCAACCGGATCCGGGGCTGGCTTCCCGTCCTGACCGCCATGTCGGCGAACAGCCCGTTGTGGGAGGGGCACGACACCGGGTTCGCCAGCTGGCGCACCGTCGTCTTCGACCGCTGGCCCGTCAGCGGCGTCCCGCCGTGCTTCGCCGACGAGGCGGACTACGACCTGCGGATGCGGCGGCTGCTGTCGACGGGGGTGATCGGTGACACCGGCCAGCTGTACTGGCAGGCCCGCATGTCCGAGACGTACCCCACCGTCGAGGTCCGCTGCCTGGACGTGCAACTGCGCACGGACGAGGCCGCGATGTTCGCCGGCCTGGTGCGCGCCCTGGTCGACACCGCGAGGGGGGAGGCGGCGGCGGGCATCC
This sequence comes from Streptomyces sp. NPDC028722, assembly GCF_040637655.1. Classification (NCBI taxonomy): domain Bacteria; kingdom Bacillati; phylum Actinomycetota; class Actinomycetes; order Kitasatosporales; family Streptomycetaceae; genus Streptomyces; species Streptomyces sp. NPDC028722. Next base: position 389,194 of record NZ_JBEZWU010000002.1, on the reverse strand, counting down.
CGGCGCCGGACACCCCTCCCGAGCTGGTGGATGTGGCGATGTGGCAGGCGGCGCGGTACGGGCTGAGCGGTGATCTGATCCTTCCCGGTGGCGAGCGCTGCCGGGCGGGCGATGCCGTGTACCGGCTGGTGGCGCACACCGGGCCGGCCCTGGACGCGGCCGGTGACACCCGCGAGGTGACCTCGCTGGTCCACCGGCTGCTCCAGCAGGGGACCGGCGCGGACCGTCAGCGGCAGGCGCTGGCCGACGGCGGTCTCGACGCCGTCATCGACATGCTGGTCGAGACGAGCGGCATGCCCTGACGGGGCCGTATACCTGCGTCGCCCGTACGTTCGGGGCGGTGGCCCGTACGTTCTCCGGGGCGCGTCCGCCGGGGGCTCACCCGGCGCACACGCCCCGTACCGTCAGCCGTGTCCGGCCCGGCCGGTCAGCCGCGACCCGACGCGTAGGGTGCGGACATGTCGCGCCGGGCGTGGGTCGTCTCCGCCGCCCGGGCGGCCGCGCTGGCGGCCAGCGCCAGCAGCAGGGCCAGCGCACCGGTGATGATGTTGTTCACGATGGTCTTGGTGGTGCTGACGTTGCCGGCCACCACCCAGGGCGAGACGATGGCCCACACGCCCAGGGCACAGGCCGCCCAGGCCATGCTGTGGGTGCGTTCGTAGGCGCGCCCGAAGCCGCCGCTCATCAGCAGCGCGTAGGCGATGCCGGTGATCAGGTTGCTGACGGCCAGCGTCGACAGGCCGTTGAACCCGGTGATCCAGGGCGACGCGGCGAGGTACAGGCCGGTGAGCAGTGCCAGTGTCTCGATGGCCTGCCCCTGGGGGGTGGTGGTCGCGCGCTCGGCCATCTCGTGGCGTTGCCGCATGTCGATGATGTCCGGGTGTGTCTCCATCGACGGCTTGGGAGAAGTTGCCATGATCCTCACCTTCACAAAGGGGGTCTGTCTGGTCTGTCGGGAGTAACCGGGCACGGCCGCCGCGGCCTGGGCCGGGGGCGGTCCGTCACCTGGGTCCGCGTGCCTGCCTCGGCCGGCCCCGGACGGCGCGCACCAGCAGGGCGACGACGGCCGTGGCCACCGCCGCGCCGGTGAGGGTCACGGCTGTGCGGACCGTGGGGCTGATGCCGGCGACGGCGTCGCGGACGCGGTCGAAGACGCTGAGGGGGACGCCGAGGACCGCGTTGCCGGGCGGGCGGCGGGGCACGCCGGGGTGAGGGTGCGTCGGAGCGCTCGCCCGTACGGCTTCCCAGGCGGCGCCGATCCGCCGCAGCTGGCGGTCGTCGAAGGCCTCCCGCAGGCGCGGCAGGAGTTCGTCCTCCTCGTCCCGGATGTCCTGGCGGATGAGAGCGAACGCCTCCTCGATCCACGCCCTGCGCCGGGGGTCGTCGACCGACCTCTCGACCTGTGCGATCAGGTCGTTGATCGCCTGGTGTTCCTCCTCGACCCGGCCGGTGAGGCTCTCCCCGTCGGGGGCGACGCGGCGCAGCACCGGCCACAGAACGGTTTCCTCGGCGAAAGCGTGGCTGAACACCAGGTGCACGATGTCCTGCCACAGCCGCTCCAGGTCACGGCTCGGACCGTGGGCGGCGGCGTAGCGCCGCATCATCGCGTCGAGCCGGGCGTGGTCGCGGCGCTGGCGCATCAGGACGCTGCCGTCGCCGCCGAGCGCCGGGGCATCCCGCTGCGCGATCGAGACGGTCATGTCCCGGCCTGCGTGGACGGGTCCCCGGCGTCCGTGGCGCCGTCCTCCTCGTCGCGGGACGCGCCCGACGCGGACTCGGGCTGCCGGCCCTCCTCCTCGGGGTGCACGTCCTTCTCACCGGTGACCTGCTCCAGCGGGCTGGAGGCCTCGTTCTCCTGGGGGCTGCTCATATCGACTCCTCACAGAACGTTGTATAGGCGATCGGGTCCCCCTTTTTCCGGCAATTCACCCCTGCCCCTCGGTAATTTGATGGGCTCTCCTCATCACCCGGGGGCGGGGCGCCGGGTGCCCGGTGCCCGGACCAGGGGGCCTGGGTGTTTGTGCCGCGAGGGCGTGGTTAGGCTCGGGAGGAGTGTTTGGGAAGCAGGCACCTGCGCCCGGCCGGGTTCGGCCGGGCCGCGTCCGTCCTGCCTGCCCTTTTCCGTCTGGAGTGCCCGTATGACCCAGCTGCCCTGGTCCCCTGAGGAGGAAGCCGTCCAGGTTGCCGGCGACACGTGTGAAGAGGCCGGTGTTCCGCTTCCGTCGCAGGAGGAACTGGACGCCCGTAACCGGCTGTTCGGGCATGCCGGGGTCTCCCGCGCGCAGGACGTGCTCCTCGCGCGCTACGCCCTCGCCTCCGCCAAGGAGGCGTTCGTCCTGCTGAGGGACACCTCCCAGCGGTTCAACATCAAGCTGCACACCCTGGCCGAAGCGGTGGTCCGCACGCCCGCGCCCGACCACGACACGGCCCTGTGGTTCCCGGGCCGTGCCCGCCACAGCCCGCCCCCGCTGACCGGGATCGCCCTCGACCGAGGCGCCCGGAGCAGCCAGGGAGCGGTGCTCAAGGCGCTGCTGAACCGGGTGCTGTCCCTCACGCAGACCTCCATGGGCAACGTGCAGCTGGCCGGGGGCGGACGGCTGCATCTGGCCCGGCACACCGGACTGAACAAGTACTTCACCGACTTCTTCGCCTTCGTCGACACCCCGACGACCGCCTGTTCGCAGGCCGCCGCCGAGCGACGGCAGGTCACCGTGGCCGATGTGGCGACCGCGGCCGTGTTCGACGACGCCTCCCGGTACGCCATCCTCCAGGCGGGCAGCCGGGCCGCCCACAGTGTTCCCCTGGTCAGCAGGGCGGGCGCGGTGCTCGGCATGGTGTCCTCCCACCACGAACGGCCGCTGCGGGGACTGACCGGAGCGCAGTTGGCCGCGCTGGAGCGCATCGGGACGGACGCCGGGCGCTGGTTGTCCTGGCACCGGAGCACCGTCGTCCTGGACGCCCTGGAACACCTGCACGCCACGGCCACCGCCGCGCGCGCCCGACTTCCCGGCGGTGGCCCGTGAGGCGCCGCGGCATGAGCGGGGATGCGTCCGCCCACCGGCGGGCGCACAGCTGTCGGCTCTCACGGGCTGACGGCCTTCGCCTGACTGCCCAAGCGAACCCCTCACAAGCCCCGGGCCGGCTGTGACGCCGGCCCGGGTCTCGCTCGCCCCCACACTCTCACCGAACAGGTGGGACGTACAGGGAAGTGAGCAGCCGGTCCGGCGGGGACGCCGGTCCGCCGTGCGTCAGCCCGTCGAGCGGGGCTGCGCCGGATTCTCGGGGGTGCCGTGGGACGGCGGGTTCATCGGGGGGCCCGTGGTGGCGGGCGAGACCGGGGAGCCGGTGTCGGGCGCGGGCGGGCGCTCCGGGGCCGGCGCGAGCGGGGAGCCCCCTGACGGCTGTGCCCCCTCGCGCAGTTCCTGGAGCCGGGCCCGGAGAGCCTCCACGACGGGAAGCCGGTTGCCGTGCGCCTCCTCGTAGGCCAGCACCTCGCGCAGACCCTGCTCGTCGAGCGTACGGATACGGTGCTGGAGGCTGCCCAGCGGAAGGTGGTCGTAGTCCGGCAGCGGCAGTGTCTCGTGTCCCGGCACGTGCGTCCCGGTCTTCTCATCGGACATGAGGACTCCTTTCTGCGCCGATGGGCCGATGGCGCCCGCGGGTCCCGGGCGCCCTCCGTGTCAGCGGCCGAGTCTCTCGCCCGGTACCGTCCAAACCGCCACGTGCCGTCCTCGACGACTCCTCGGCCGAAGCCTGCCGGGCTGTCCGTCTGGCGGCGTCAGGGCGTGACCAGGACCTTCAGGGCCTCGCGCCGGTCCATGGCCCGGTAGCCGTCGGGCACCTCGTCCAGGCCGATCGTGCGGGTGAAGACGCGCCCCGGGTCGACCGTGCCGTCCAGCACGGCGGGCAGGAGTTCCTCGATGTAGGCGCGGACCGGGGCGGGGCCGCCGGTGAGGGTGATGTTGTGGCGGAACAGGCTGCCGAAGCCGACCGGCGCCTCCTCGTACTGCGGTACGCCGACCCGGCTGATCACACCGCCGGGGCGCACCACGCCGACCGCCGTCTCGTAGGCGTTCATGTAGCCGACGCATTCCAGGACGGTGTGCGTGCCGTCGCCGCCGGTCAGTTCCCGCACGCGCTCGACGCCCTCCTCCCCGCGCTCCGGGACGACATCGGTGGCACCGAACTCCCGGCCCAGGTCGGTACGGTCCTTGTGCCGCCCCATGAGGATGATCCGCTCGGCGCCGAGCTGCCGGGCGGAGAGGACCGCCAGCAGACCGACCGCGCCGTCTCCGATGACGGTCACCGTGGTGCGCGGGCCGACGTGCGCCGTCCTGGCGGCGTGGTACCCGGTGCCGTACACGTCGGACAGCGTCAGCAGTGACGGCAGCAGTCCGGAGTCCTCGCCGACGGGCAGCTTCACGAGACTGCCCTGCGCCTGCGGGACGCGAACCGCCTCGGCCTGGCCGCCGCAGCCGCTGCCGGGGCCGAAGAATCCGCCCTGGGGACAGGACGTGTGCAGACCCTCCCGGCACAGGGCGCAGGTGTTGTCGGCGAAGGCGAACGGTGCCACCACCAGGTCGCCGCGCCCGAGGCCGGACACCTCGGCGCCGAGGTCCTCGACGACGCCGAGGAACTCGTGCCCCATGGGGGCGCCCCGCTCCGACTTCTCCATGGTGTGGTAGGGGTGCAGGTCGCTGCCGCAGATACAGGACCGTACGACGCGGACCACCGCGTCGGTGGGCTGTTCGATCGTCGGTTCGGGGACGTCCTCCACCCGGACGTCGCCGCTGCCGTACATGAATGTGGCTCGCATGAGAGGTGTTCTCCGCTCGGCGTTGACGGTGGGTGCGGGCGGCTCAGCGGTGACGGCCGCCCGTCGGCACGGGCACGGCGTCCGGCTCACGTGGTCGCCGCCACCCCGTGCCCCGGACCAGTACCCAGGCCGGCGCCACCTGTGCCGGAACGATCCGCGCGGGTGTCCGGCCTTCAGAGGGAACTCAGAGCTTCCGGCGGCTGGCGCCGGCGCACGGACCCCACTACACCGGGACTGTCATGTCCATGAAATAGAGACCCGGGTCATCCAGGTCTCCCCACACTGAGGAGTGACCCCCATGAACTTCTCACCGGCACACCCCTCGGGCGCGGCACGTTCCGCCCTGAAGGCCCTGTTCCGGCTGGTGACCGGCTTCCTCTTCGCCTGTCACGGCGCGGCGTCCCTGTTCGGCGTGCTGGGCGGCGCCCACGGCGGCGGCACGGTGCCCGCCATGCAGTGGCCCGGCTGGTGGGCCGCGGCCATCGAGCTGGCCGGAGGCGTCCTCGTCTGCCTGGGCCTGTTCACCCGCGGTGCGGCCGTCGTCTGCTCCGGCTCGATGGCCTACGCCTACTTCAGCGTCCACCAGTCCCACGCCCTGTTCCCGATCGACAACGGAGGTGAGCCGGCCGTCCTGTTCTGCTGGTCCTTCCTCCTGATCGCCTGCCTGGGACCCGGTGCCTGCGCCGTCGACGACCTCCTGAAGAGGCGCTCGCTCACCGCGTCCGGCGGCGGTGGCACCGCCGGGGACCGGCGGGTGCGGTCAACCGCGGCTGCCGACGAGGCCGTTGGCGCTGAAGGTCCGGCGGTAGGCGGCGGGTGACACCCCGAAGGCCGCCCTCATGTGCGCGCGCAGGGAGTTCGCGGAACCGAAGCCGGCCCGGTGCGCGACCAGATCGATCGACAGGTCGGTGGTCTCCAGCAACTGCTTGGCCAGTTCCAGGCGTTGTGCGGTGAGCCACTGCACGGGGGTCGTGCCGACCTCGTCGCGGAACCGCCGGGAGAAGGAGCGCAGGCTCATCCGGGCGTGCTCGGCGAGCTGGGCGAGGGACAGCGGCTCGCCGAGGTGCTCCAGGGCCCAGGCACGGGTGGCGGTGGTGCTGGCGACGGTGGGCACGGGGACCGGGCGGTCGATGTACTGGGCCTGCCCGCCGTCCCGCCAGGGCGGTACGACACACATGCGGGCGGCCCGGTTGGCGGCGGCGGCACCGTGGTCGCGGCGGATCATGTGCAGGCACAGGTCGACCCCGGCGGCCACGCCGGCGGACGTCAGCACGTCGCCGTCGTCGACGAAGAGGACGTCCTCGTCGACCTTGACCCTGGGGTAGGCCCGGCGGAACTCCGGGGCGAGGTTCCAGTGGGTCGTGGCCGGGCGGCCGTCGAGCAGCCCGGCCGCGGCCAGCACGTAGGACCCGGTGCAGATGGACACCAGCCGGGTGCCGGGCCGGATGCCGGCGATGGCCGCGGTGACCTCGGGGGGCAGCGGGCCGCCCCGGCCCAGCTCGGGCATGGCGTGCGTGGGCGGGACGATCACCGTGTCGGCGGCGGCCAGGGCCTCCGGGCCGGCCGCGGGCTGCACGGTGAACCCGGCGTCGCTGAGCACGGGGGCGCCGTCGGCGGTGCAGACGGTGACGGCGTAGAGCGGGCGGCCCCCGGCGTCCTGGACGCTGCCGAAGACGCGGGAGGGGATGCCCAGCTCGAAGGGCGGGACCCCGGGGAGGGCGAGCACCGCGATCCGGTGCCGCCGGGGCACCGGCTCCGCCGGGTCCCGCTCGTCCTCGGCCACCGCGCACCACATGTCACTCATGGCCAGATCCTGGCACATCATGGCCGGACGGCCAAAACCGCGGCGGGCCCGGGTGCCGGATCGTGGACCGCGTCGCGCCGGGGAGGTCCCGGCGCCGAGCCGATACGGAAACGAGGCGGACATCATGCGCGCGGTGGTCGTGGAGCAGTGGGGCGGACCGGAGAACCTGGTCGAGCGTGAGGTCGAGCGCCCGGAGCCCGGACTGAACGAGGTCCTGGTGCGTGTCCACGCGGCCGGTGTGAATCCGGTGGACTGGAAGACCCGGGCCGGCGGGGCCCTCGTCGAATGGGGCGCCGTGCCGGCGGTCGGCTGGGACGTGTCCGGCACCGTCGCGGCCGTCGGACCCGGCGTGGGCGTGTTCCGTCCCGGCGACGAGGTCTTCGGCATGCCGCTGTTCCCGCGCCAGGCGGGCGCCTACGCCGAGTACGTGGTGGCCCCGGCCCGGCATCTCGCCCCCAAGCCGGCGAGCCTGACGCACGTGGAGGCTGCGGCGCTGCCGCTCGCCGCGCTGACCGCCTGGCAGGCACTGGTGGACACGGCGGACGTGCGTCCCGGCGAGCGGGTGCTGGTGCACGCGGCGGCCGGCGGGGTCGGCCATCTCGCGGTGCAGATCGCCAAGGCGCGTGGCGCGTACGTCATCGCCACCGCCAGCGCCGGCAAGCACGGCCTGGTGCGCGAACTGGGCGCGGACGAGGTGGTCGACTACCGCGCCGTACGGTTCGAGGACGCCGTGTCCGGCATCGACGTCGTGCTGGACGGCATCGGCGGGGAGACCGCCGAGCGTTCCCTGCGGGTGCTGCGGGCCGGCGGCCGGCTGATCACCCTGCCCGGCCCGGACGACGTCCCCGCCGCCCGGGACGGGGTGCGGGCGGTGTGGATGCTGGTCGAGCCGGACCACCTCGGCCTGCGCGAGATCGCCGCCCTGGTGGAACGCGGCGCACTGAGGCCGGTGGTCGGCGCGGTCGTACCGCTGGCACAGGCCGCGAAGGCGCACGAGATCGGCGAACGGGGCCGCACCACCGGCAAGATCGTGCTGACGGTCGTCTGACCGGAGAGCGGGGCGGCCGGCCCCGAGCCGGTGGGGATACATCCGCCGGCGGGGGTATCAGTGCAGCGAGGCCGAGCAAGGAACGCAGTTCGCTGCGGGAGGTGAGAGGCGGTGGACCGGCCGGACCGCATACAGCACGAACTGGACATGATCGACTGGCTGCTGGAGACCGACTCGCTGACGGAGTTCCTCCAGCACCTGATCGACGAGGCCGTGGGCGTCTCCGGGACGGACGGCTGCGGGGTGACCTTGCAGCGCCGTCAGCGGCCCCTGACCGTGGTGAGCACCGGAGGCGTCGCGGACAAGCTGGACGAGAGGCAGTACGGCCAGGACGACGGCCCCTGCCTCCAGGCCCTGCGGACCGGCCGCGTCGTGCACGTGCCGGACCTGCTGGAGGAGACCCGGTGGGGCGACTACCCGAGGTTCGCGGCCGGTCTGGGCATCCGCTCCTCGCTGTCCGTACCGATCTCCGCACGCGCCCACACCGCCGGTGCCCTCAACTTCTACGCCGTCGGCCGGGACGCCTTCACCGAGCGGGACCGGCGGGAGCTGGCGCTGTTCGCCGCTCGGGCCGGCGGCGCGATCGCGCTGGCCCAGCGTCTGGCCGACGCGGAGGACTTCACCCGTCACCTCCAGAACGCGCTCGCGTCCCGCAGCGTGATCGACCAGGCCATCGGCAGCGTGATGCAGCAGCGTCACTGCACCGCGGAGGAGGCCTTCGACCTGCTGCGCAGGCTGTCCCAGCAGAGCAACCTCAAGCTCCGCGACGTCTGCACCCGTCTGCTGACCGACATCGCCGGCCGGCCCCCGGCCCCCCGGCCGCCCCTGCGGCCCCGGCCGTGACCCCTGCCGCCCCGTCCCACCCGCCCCGCGCCCCGGGGTGATCCGGCTCACCCGAAAGCCGCCCGCACCGGCGCCCCCGAACCACTGCCGTACGGACACATGTGCAGGTGACCGGGTGCAGGTGTGAAGGTGTCAGGTGGCGCGTGGAGCGATCGGTGCCCCTGCGGTAAGGGTCGTCGCGGCCTGCGACACTGATGGTATGGATATCGGTCGCAGGAACAACGTCACCATCACCGGCAACCCGCAGGGTCCGACGGTGGTGCTGGCCCACGGGTTCGGCTGTGACCAGAACATGTGGCGGCTCACGGTGCCCGCCCTGGCCGACGACCACCGGGTGGTCCTGTTCGACTACGTCGGCTCGGGCCGCTCGGAAGCCTCCGCGTTCTCGGAGGACCGTTACTCCTCACTGGACGGGTACGCCCGGGACGTGGTGGAGGTGTGCGAGGAACTCGAACTGCGCGACGCGGTGTTCGTGGGGCACTCGGTCAGCGCGATGATCGGGGTCCTGGCCGCCGCGGCGGCTCCGGAGCGCATCGGCGCGCTGGTCATGGTCGCGCCGTCCCCGCGGTACATCGACGACGAGGGGTACCGGGGTGGCTTCAGCGCCCCGGACATCGACGAGCTGCTGGCGTCCCTGGAGTTGAACTACCTGGGCTGGTCGGCGGCGATGGCACCGGTGATCATGGGTAACGCGGACCGGCCCGAACTGGGTGACGAGCTGAAGAACAGCTTCTGCGCCACCGACCCGGACATGGCGCGCGTCTTCGCCCGGACCACGTTCCTGTCGGACTCGCGGGACGACCTGAAGGGTGTGCGGGTGCCGACGCTGGTGCTGGAGTGCACCCAGGACGTCATCGCCCCCCGCGAGGTCGGCGCCTTCGTCCACCAGGCGATTCCCGGTTCGACGCTTGTCACTCTCGACGCGACCGGGCACTGCCCGCACCTGTCCGCGCCCGAGGCCACCAACGAGGCGATCACGGGCTTCCTGGCGGGTCTGCGGTGATGTGCCGCACCGGGCAGCAGCCCGACCCCTACGAAGCCGGCGACAACAAGACGTCGGATGCCGCCTTCGCCGCCCTGCTGGAGGACAGCGCCGAGGAACTGTACGAGAACGCGCCCTGCGGTTACCTGTCCACCCTCATGGACGGCACCATCGCGAAGATCAACATCACCCTGCTGGACTGGCTCGGTCTGGAGCGGGAGGCGGTGGTGGGCCGGATGCGGTTCACCGACCTGCTGCCCGTGGGCGGCAAGCTGTACCACGAGACGCACTTCGCGCCGCTGCTGCGGATGCAGGGCGAGATCAGCGGCATCGCCCTGGAGATCAAACAGGCCGACGGCGGCCGGATCCCGGTGCTGGTCTCCTCCCTGGTCAAGCACGGCAGCACGGGCGAGCCGCTGCTGATCCGCACCACCGTCTTCGACGCCCGCGACCGCCGCGCCTACGAGGAGGAACTCCTGCGCGGCCGGAAGGTCGCCGAGGAAGCGCGCAAGCAGGCGGAGGCCGACAGGGCCCGGCTCCAGGACGCGCTCGCCGTGCTCCAGCAGTCCCTGCTGCCCGACGCGCTGCCTCCGGTGCCCGGCGTGGAGACGGCCGCCCACTACCACACCGCGTCCCCCGACCGGCTCGGCGGCGACTTCTACGACGTCTTCCCCATCGACGGCAAACGCTTCGCCTTCTTCCTCGGCGACGTGTGCGGCAAGGGGCCCCAGGCCGCCGCGGTGACCTCGCTGACCCGCTACACCCTGCGCGCCGCCGCGCTGCACGACGCCGACCCCGTCGCCGCCCTGTCGACCCTGAACCAGGTGCTCCACGAGCGTTACTCCGGCAGCGGCGACCCGCGCTACTGCACCGCCGTCTTCGGCACGCTCGAAACCGACCCCACGACCGGCCGGGTCACCGTCCAGCTGGCCTCGGGCGGTCACCCGCCGGTCGTCGTCCTGCGCGCCGACGGCACCGCCGGCTTCCTGCCCACCCCGGGCGGACTCCTCGTCGGCATCCTGCCCGCCGCGCGCTTCGTCACCGCCTCCACCACCCTGGCCCCCGGCGACACCCTCCTGCTCTACACCGACGGCCTCACCGAGGCCCGTACCGGCGAGGACCGCACCGGGCTGTACGGGGACGAGGCCCTGCTCGCCTTCGCCACCGGGCAGGCGGGAAAGTCCCCGCAAGCCGTCATCGACGCCCTGGCCGTACTGCTGGACAGCTTCGGCGACGGGCTCGACGACGACACCGCCCTGCTCGCCCTCGGCGTCCCCGCCCCCGGCCCCTGGACCGATGACCGACGATGAGCCCACTGAAGATCACCATCCGAGACGCCGCGACCGGTCCCGTTCTGGAGATCAGTGGCGACCTGGACTACGGCACCGCCACCGAGCTGCGTGAACTGCTCCCCACCCTGACCCTGCCGGCCGGCCGGCGCCTGGTCCTGGACCTGGCCGGCATGACGTTCTGCGACTCCAGCGGCATCACCGCCCTGATCGCCGCCCACAACCACGCCCTCGCCGCCGACGCCGACCTCGCGCTCGCCGCCGTCCCCGCCCACACGCTGCGCATCCTCCGGATCGTCGGCCTCGACCAGGTCTTCCCCCTGCTCCCCGGCAGCGGCAACGGCAACGGCAACGAAAGTGACAACGGCAGCGAGAACGCCGCCCTGTCCTGACCCGGTCCGGTGAAGACCCTGCGGTAATCTGGTGAATCTGTGTGGCGGATCCCGTCGCACCGGGAGGGGCAGGGTGGTCCGATGTGCGCCACGGCCGTGAGCGCGAGCGGTGAGACCGCGGCGGACCGGCATGCCGCTGTGACGTACTCGACCGACGCGGAATGGGCCGGCCATCTCGTCAGCTTCGTCCGGGCCGGATTCGACCGGGGCGAACAGGTGCGGTACTTCGCGGATGCCACCGCGCCCGGCCTCGTGACGCGCACGCTCGTCGACCGGGGCATCGACGCGCCCTCCGCCGTACGGCGTGGACAGCTCGTGGTGACCACCGCCGCCGAGACGTATCTGACCGGGGACCGTTTCGACCCGGACGCGATGATCGGTCTGTGGCGGCAGGCCGTGCAGGCGGCAGTGGCGCAGGGATACCGGGGGCTGCGGGCGATCGGTGAGATGTCCTGGGGCACCCAGGAGATCGCCGGCGCCGAGCGACTGCTGGAGTACGAGCTGCGGATCCACCACGAGGTCTTCGAGCAGCTGCCCCTGCGGGCCTGCTGCTTCTACGACCGGCGCCTGGTGCCCCCCGAGGACCTGGCGGCGCTGTCGGCGGCACACCTGACGCGGTCGGACTCCACCGCGTGCCCGGGCGGCGAGCCGGGACTGACGGCCGCGCCACTGGCCGGGCCGCCCGGATTCCGGCTGTCCGGGTCGGCCGGCTGGGAGAACCGGTACGTCACCGCCTCGGCGGCGGCGGCGCTCTCCGCGTCCCCGGCCGAAGACATCACGCTGGACCTGTCGGGCCTCGGCCACCTCGACGTCGCGGCGCTGGCGGACATCACCCGGGCGGCGCTGCGACGCTCCTCGGACACCCCCGTGCGCATCCTCGGGGCGCCGCCCGCGCTCCACCGCATGCTGGAACTCTTCCCGGAGCTGGGCACCGGCATAGAGACGGCAGGCCGATGACCACCCACACGAGACCGTCCGCCGAGCCGGGCCAGAACGCGGCCTTCCACCATCCGGCGCTCTTCTACACCACGGAGGACGACTATCTGAAGGGCGTCGGGGGCTTCGTCCGCGCGGAGGCCGTGCAGCACCGCCCCCAGTTGGTCGCCGTGCCCGGCACCCGCCTGAATCTGCTCCGGGACGTCCTCGGCGCGGAGGCAGGGGACGTCACCTGGGTCGACATGCGGCAGGCCGGACGCAACCCCGGGCGCATCCTGTCGATGCTCCAGGAGTTCGCCGACCGGCACGCGGACCGGCACCCGTCCATCGTGGGCGAGCCGATCTGGCCGGGCCGCACCCCCGCGGAGGCACGCGAGGCCACCCGCCACGAGGCCCTGATCAACCTGGCGTTCGCCGGCCGCCCCGCGACCATCCTGTGCCCCTACGACACCGCGCTGCCCGAGACGGTACTGGCACAGGCGTACCGGACGCACCCGGTCATCGGCGGCCCCGGCGACTACCGGCACAGTCCACGGCACGTGGACGCGCACGAGGTGGGCCGCGACTGCGACACACCGCTGCCCGAACCGGTGGACGCGGTCGTCCTGCGCTTCGGCGAGCGGGATCTCGGGAGCGTCCGCGACGCCGCCGCGGACTGGGCCGGGGCGGCGGGCCTGTCACCGCGACGCCGTACCGACTGGTTGCTCGCCGTCAACGAGGCCACGGGCAACTCGGTGCGCCACGGCGGAGGACAGGGCACCCTGCGGCTGTGGCGCTGGGACGACACACTGATCGCCGAGACACAGGACCGCGGCCGGCTCACGGATCCCCTCGTCGGCCGGCGCCGCCCCGACCCGCTCTCCCCCGCCGGCGGCCGGGGCGTGTGGATGATGCACCAGCTGTGTGACCTGGTGGAGATCCGGGCCCTGCCCACCGGCCTGACCGTGCGCCTGCACGTGACGGTGGACTGACCGGCGAGGGCCTCCCGGGGTCCCGGCGCACCGGCTCGCCTCACGCCTTCGGGTGCCTGAGCACGGCCGGCACCCGCCGGCGGCCCTCCACGTCCCGTTCCGGACCCGGCCTCGTGAGGATGTCGCGCACATGAGGACCGGCGACGCCGAGCGGACCGTCACGACGGCCGCCGTGGCGAAGATCAGTCACTCCGACGCGACCAACCGGTTCGGCACCGCCGGCATCACCTGCCGGGCGGGTCGCGTCAGCGGGGCCGGCGGGCGTTGAGCCGGGCGGCCTGGCGGGTGAGGTGATCGCGCTCGGCGAGGTTGGGTGCCCGGCGGGCCGCCTCCGCGTACAGGCGGGCCGCCGTCGTCAGGTCGCCGTCGCGCTCGTGGAGGTAGGCCGCCACCGCGGTGTGGCGGGGCAGCGAGTCGTCGAGCGCCGCGAGCGCCGCCAGGCCGGCGCGCGGTCCGTCCGCCTCGCCGACGGCCACCGCGCGGTTGAGCCGGACGACCGGGCTGTCGGTCAGGCGCGTCAGCTCGTCGTACCACTCCACGATCTGCACCCAGTCGGTCTCCCCGGCGGTGGGCGCGTCGGCGTGGAGTGCCGCGACGGCGGCCTGGGCCTGGAACTCGCCCAGCCGGTCGCGGGCGAGGGCCGCCTGGAGGACGGCGACGCCCTCGGCGATCGACGCGGTGTCCCACCGGCCGCGGTCCTGCTCGGCGAGCGGCACCAGGCTGCCGTCGGGCGTGGTCCGGGTGGCGCGGCGGGCGTGGTGGAGCAGCATGAGGGCGAGCAGCCCCGCTACCTCGGGGTGGTCGATCGCGGCCGCGAGCTGCCGGGTGAGCCGGATGGCCTCGGCGGAGAGGTCGACGTCACCGGAGTAGCCCTCGTTGAAGACCAGGTAGAGGACGCGCAGCACGGTGGCGACGTCACCGGGCCGGTCGAACCGCACGCCGGAGACGGTGCGCTTGGCCCGGCTGATCCGCTGCCCCATGGTCGCCTCGGGCACCAGGTAGGCGTCGGCGATCTGGCGGGTGGTCAGCCCGCCGACCGCGCGCAGCGTGAGCGCGACCGCGGACGCCGGCGTCAGCGACGGATGGGCGCACAGGAAGTAGAGCTGGAGGGTGTCGTCCGCCGCGGGCGCGGACCCGGGCGCCGGCTCCTCGTCGACGCGGTCCTCCCGCCTGCGGCGGGCGGCGTCCGCCCGGGTCGCGTCGAGGAACCGGCGCCAGGCCACGGTGATCAGCCAGCCCTTCGCATCCCGCGGCGGGTCGGCCGGCCAGACGCGGACCGCCTCGACCAGCGCGTCCTGCACGGCGTCCTCGGCCGCCGCGAAGTCGGCTCCGCGGCGGACGAGGACGGTGAGCACGCTCGGCGTGAGGCTCCGGAGCAGGGCCTCGTTCATCGGAGAGGTCACTCCGTGATGGTGGGCGGCGCGGCCAGGAACGGGCGCAGCTCGATCCACTCGTGGATCGGCTTCCCGTCCGCCCCGGGGGCGGCCGACAGCTCCCCCGCCAGCTCGACGGCGCGCTCGTGGCTGTCGACGTCGATCATCATCCAGCCGGCGATCAGGTCCTTGGTCTCGGCGAACGGCCCGTCGGTGACCGGCGGGCGCCCCTCACCGTCGTAGCGGACGAAGGTCCCCTCGGGGGCGAGCGCCTGGGCGTCGACGAATTCGCCGGTCCCCTCCAGCCGGGCCGCGAAGTCCTGCATGTAGCGGATGTGCGCCGTGACCTCCTCGGGCGTCCACCGGTGCATGGGGACGTTGTTCACCGGAGCGGGAGCGCCGCGGTAGTGCTTGAGCAGCAGGTACTTGGCCATCGTGTCTCTCCTCGGTGCCGACGCGACCCATTCTGGTCACGTTCACCCCGGGGACGGAGCCGGTCGGGGGTTCTCGACATCGCTCGCGAAGAAATCTTTCCGGGCTCCGGAGCCGGGCGCGGTCCTCCTCACGGACCCCGGTATCGGAAATTGGTGCGGACAGCGTGCATGGGTGCAGGATGAGGGGGTAAGCGCTGCGCCGACGGCCGTTCCAAGGCGGGCGGCAGCGAGGGATCCGATTGTGGGAGGGGAACAGTATGGCGCTCATGAGCGTGACGGCGACGGACCTACGGACGGCCGGGGTGCCGGAGGTCGCCGACCCCTCCAAGGTGGCGCCGAAGGACGCCCGCGAGCTGTCGCGGCTGTTCTTCGAGCAGTTGGCGGTGCTGGAAGAGGGCACCCCCGCGTACAGCTACGCCCGCAACACGCTGATCGAGATGAACATGTCCCTGGTCCGCTTCGCGGCCGGCCGGTTCCGCAGCCGTGGGCCGGAGGAGATGGAGGACATCGTCCAGGTCGGCATGATCGGACTGATCAAGGCGATCGACCGGTTCGAGCTGTCGCGGGAGGCGGAGTTCACCTCGTTCGCCATCCCCTACATCGTGGGTGAGATCAAGCGGTTCTTCCGTGACACCACGTGGGCCGTGCACGTGCCGAGGCGCCTCCAGGAGGCCCGGGTCCAGCTGGCCCGCGCCACGGAGGAACTCCGCAGCCGGCTGGGCCGCACCCCGACGGTCGGGGAACTGTCGGAGCTGCTGAGCCTGCCCGAGGACGAGGTGCGCGAGGCCCGCCTCGCCGCCAACGGCTACAACTCCTCCTCCCTGGACGCCGCGCTGGGCACCAGCGAGGACGGTGAGACCGCCCTCCAGGACTTCATCGGCACCGAGGACGCGGCCCTGGAGCTGGTGGAGGACTTCCACGCGCTGGCCCCGCTGATCGCCGAATTGGACGAGCGCGACCGGCAGATCATCCACATGCGGTTCGTGGAGGAACTCACCCAGGCCCAGATCGGCGAGCGCCTGGGCGTGTCCCAGATGCACGTCTCCCGGCTGCTGTCCCGCACCCTCGCCCGCCTGCGTGAGGGCATGCTCACCAACGACTGACGACTTCCGTCCGCTCCCCCCGTGCGAAGCCCGCCGTCCCCGCGGCGGGCTTCGCCGTGTGTGCCACGCCGGTACGGCCGCCGCTCCTCAGTCCTGACCGCAGGGGCCGGGGATGCCGGCGAGGGGTGCGGCGCGGGGCGGGTGGGAACCGGGGCCGAGCCATTCGCACACCAGGATGCTGGCGTCGTCGCGCAGGTGGTCGTCGTGATGCCTCAGGACGGCGCGCATGAGCCGGCGCAGGGTCTCCGGGACGGGCAGGTGGTCGGCGTGATGGCGGATGAGGAAGTCGGTGAACCGGCTGAGGCCGAACTCCCGGCCGTCGGCGGTGCGTGCCTCGGTGATGCCGTCGGTGTAGAGGACGAGCCGGTCGCCGGGCTGGAGCTGCTCGTGGCAGACGATGGTGGGCAGGTGCAGGTTGGTGCCCATGGGATGGGTGGGCGGGCACCTCAGGAGGGTGCTCCAGCGGCCGTCGCGGATGAGGATCGGTGGCTGGTGACCGTGGTTGGTCCAGGTCAGCATGCCGGTGGCGGTGTTCAGGTCGGCGAGGACGCCGGTCACGTACCGGCTGGACCCGAACTGTTCCAGGAGCACCCGTTCGATGCTGTTGCCCAGGTCGGGCAGGCGCGTGCCCTGCCGGCGCCGGTTGCGGCAGGCGCCCACGGCCAGGTTGGCGGTGAGGCCGGCCGCGGTGTCATGCCCCATGGCGTCGAACATCGACAGGTGGACGACATCGTCGGCGGTGGCGTAGTCGTAGGCGTCGCCGCTGACCTCGTACGCGGGTTCCATGACGGCGCTGACGACGACCCGGCCGTCGGCGTAGGTGCGCGGCGGCATCAGCGTCCACTGCATCTCCGCGGCGACGTTCATCGGCTTGACGCGGGCCAGCCGGGCGTACGAGTCACTGACGTCCCGGTGGCCAACGACGAGCATCGCCACGAGGGACGCCAGGGCGTACATGTCGCGTCGTACCCGCGCGTCGTCCGTCGCGGAGGTCAGGTGCAGCACGCCGAGCCGCTCGGTGCCGTCCAGCAGCGGCACCCACCATCCGTACGAGCCGGGCCGGGCGCCGCCGGCGGTCATGATCTCCCCGTGCATGTAGGCGCGGCCGGCGACGGTGCCCTCCACGGTCAGCTCGCGGGCGTCCTCGGGCGCGCCCTGTGCGGCGTCCCGTCCGTCGCCGGTGAGCAGGCGCAGGACGTCGCGCTGGAGGTCGCCGAGGTAGATCCGTACGTCGCCGAACCCGGCCCTGGCGGCGTGGTCGGCCACGCGGGAGGGCAGGAGTTCGAACGGCATCAGGTGGCTCTCGGCCAGCAGGCCCGCCAGCATGCCCTGCACCGCCTCGTCACGACCCGGCACGACGGTCCCCATTTCCGTACGGCGGGCGGCGGGTGCCCGCCGCTTCCGCTTTCGTCGCCATCTCCAGTACCCCCGGCTTGCGGTGGCAACATGCCGGTTGCGGGAGCGGGCGGTGGGGAGGGACCGGGATGGGCACGGTTGCGTTCCGGTGGCGCACGGCCGGCTGGGCACAGACGTGCGGGCCGCCCTACGGCGGCGCGGAGACGGGCAGCGGGCCGGTGCGGCGATGCGGGGCCTCGTACGGGTGACGGAGTCCGTACGGGTGGCGGAGTCCGATGACGCGTCGCCGGGCCATGGGGCGCCGTGCGGTCAGCGCCCGGAGCCGGCGAGGCTGTCGGCCGCCTCGGTGATGTCGAAGAGCGGGTACGCCCCGGTAAGACGCAGCAGGCCGCAGGGCTGCTCCTGGACACCGGCCAGGACCAGACGGCCACCGCCGGTCCGGAGTCTGCGCCGCAGGGTCAGCAGCAGGTTGAGTCCCATGGAGTCCATGAACGATATGCCGGACAGGTCCAGGCGCAGCGACGTGTTGCCGGCGGGCAGGGCCGTGGCGGCTTCCTCCACCTGCGGGCAGGTGCTCATGTCCATCTCGCCGGTCACGGCGATGACGGTTTCTTCGGGATGGTGGGTGACTGTCACGGTGAATTCGGGCATGGATCGTCCCCAGTTCCGGGATCGAGCCTCTCACGGCTGCCGCCCGAGGGCGGGCCGTCAAGCGCGCGGCGTCGGGCCACGCACAGCCGAGCAAGACCACCCGTACCGTTCTCCGGCCACCGGGCCGGATGGCCTGGAGACAGCGCGGGGTCTCTCACCAGACCAGGCTGGCTCCTCGCAGCGTTGCACACGCTCCCCCGATGTGACCAGCCCGCCCGGTGCCCGCGGGCCCGGCCGCGACAAGAATCACCCGGGGGCGGGGGAACCGGCCCACTAATCTGACGATCATGGCGGAGTGGCGGACGCGGCCGGCTTCGGCGGCGCACGTCGAGGCCGTGGCGAAGTTGCGGGCCGTGGTGCCGCGGGCGGATCCGGAGCGGCTCGGGCGGTACGACGGGCAGGGGTCCGGCAGCGGCTGCGACGGGTTCACGCCCGCGCACACCTGGGTGATCGGGGGGCGCGTTCGCGCCCCGGCCTCGGCGGCAGGGCACCACTGATCCCGCGTCCGTCCACCCCGGAGGGTGGGGCGGCAGGCGTGTCGTGACCGTTGCCGGGCCGGGGACGCGCAGTCTTCGAGGAGCGTGTCGCCCCGGGCCCGGGGCGAGGCGCCGGACGGGCTCACTGCGCGTCGATACGGCGGCCGGTCAGAGCGGTGATCCCGATGCGGACCCACGTATCACGCTCCCCGCCGACCCAGGGCGTGGTGTAGGCGCGTTCGGAGAGGCGTCGTACGGCGTCGGGGTCGGTCACCGCCTCCGCGGGTCCCCGTACCACGACGCTCCAGCCCTGACTGAGCGCGTCGTCCACGCGGTCGACCTCGAAGGCCACCTCACGGCCGAGTGCCTGGAGGGAGACCGTCCCCGGCTGGGTCCGGAGGACGACGGCGTCGTCGACGATGCTGTAGTTGACGGGGACGATGAGCGGGGCGGCCTCGGTGGAGACGGCGATCCTTCCCACGCCGTGCGTCGACAGCAGCCGACGGCACTCCTGCTCGTCCAGTTCGCTCAGCCGGGGGGCCCGGGCGGCATGGCCGATGCCCGCCGGCAGGTCGGCGTGGCCGCCGCCGAGTTCCGTGGGGCTGGTGCCGAGCGCCCCGGCCAGCCGGAGCAGGGTGCCGGCCTCCGGCGCCGCGGTGCTGTGCCTCTCCAGGTGCGCGAGGTAGCTCGGGGCCATGGCCGCCCGCAGGGCCAGCTCCTCCAGGGTGAGGCCCAGCTCTGTCCGCCGCTGCTCGATGCGGCGCCCCAGGTCGCCCTGCGGGGTGCCGCCCGCCGCCGTCGACGGCGTCTGTTCCGGTGCTCCCTGTTCGGCCATCGTCCTTCACTCCCCGGTCCGCCGATCCACCTTCCGGTGTCCCTCGGCCGCTCGCCCGCTTCCGCTGTCACCCCGCCTGTCCACCATGACCGATCCCGGCGGACCCGGCTCGGTCAACCGCTCCCGTCCCCGCGGACCATGTGCCGCCCCAGCCGCCACGGGCGGGTCACCCCCGCCGCGGTACGACCGCCACCGGGCACCGGGCACGGTGCAGCAGGGTGTGCGCCACCCGGCCGAGCCGGAGCCGGCGGTGGTCCTCGCGCCGGCGGGCACCGACGACGACGAGATCGGCGGCGGCCGAACGGTCCACGAGCACCTTCCGGGCCGCACCCTCGAGCGTGGAGCGGTGCACGCGGACCCCCGGCCGGCCGGCGGTCGCGTCCCGCAGCACAGCGTCGAGCAGGAGCGCAGCCTCCTCGGCGTGCCGGTGCGCGAGATCCCCGGTGACCCGGTCGGGTCCGGCGGGACAGCGCCAGGCCCGTACGGCGTCGAGGACGCAGCCGCGCGCCTGCGCCTCCTGGACGGCGAAGCGCGCCGCATCGCCGCCGGCGTCCGGTTCTCCCGCGCCCAGCAGAACACGCTCGTGGGTGCCGGCCAGGCCGGCCCGGTCCCCGCGGACGACGACGACCGGGCAGTGGGCGCGGGCGGCCACGGCCAGACCGACCGAACCGAGGAGGAGCCCCTTGATCCCGCCCCGGCCGCGTGCTCCGGTCACCAGCGCGAAGGCGTCGTCGCCTTCGCGCAGCAGGGCGTCCACCGGTTCCTCGGGGAGGATGGCGGTGGCGGTCCTGACGTCCGGGTCGCGCAGCCGGGCCCGCTCCGCCGCGGAGGCGACGATGTGCTCGGCCATCATCTGCTCCGACGGGCGGTCGGGACCGTCCGGCGGCAGGGCACCTTCGTAGCGCTCCCAGACGGAGGCGTGCACCAGCCGCAGCTCCAGGCCGTGGCGGGCGGCCTCGTCCACCGCCCAGTCCACCGCCGTCAGGCTGGACGCCGATCCGTCCACGCCCACGACGAGGGGCAGTTCCGTCATCGGGTTCACCGCCTTCCGCCGGGCCGGCATGCCGGGTCCTGCCCTCCCACCGTGACACGCGCCGCGGGCCGCCGCGAAGGGCCGGTCCGACCCGCGCACGGGGACCTTCGGCCCGGAGCGGGCGGGCCGGCTCAGCGGGCACACCGCGCCGGTACGGCCCCCATGCAGGGCCGGTCGGCCCTGCGTGAGGGCCGGGCGGCCCGTGGTGTCCGGCACCGGCCGCGCGGAAGCTGGAAGGCGGCAGCCTCACTGCGCCCCGCCGGCCGGCAGCGGCGGCGGGAACGAAAGGAGCCGGAGTCATGACCTCGACCACCACCCTGGCGGCGGCCCTCCCGGTGGGCCACCGGGAGCGGCTGATGAACCTCGCCCGCGAGGTGTCCTTTCCCCTGAGTACGCGCCTGTTCGAGGAAGGGCGGCGGGCCGACCGGTTCTGGATCATCCGCACCGGAACCGTCGCCCTGGACCTGCACGTGCCCGGCCGCCGCGCCGCCGTGATCGAGACCCTCGGCCACGGCGAACTCGTCGGCTGGTCCTGGCACTTCGCTCCGTACACCTGGCAGCTGGGCGCCGAGACCACCAGCCCGGTACGCGCCTACGAGTTCGACGCGCCGGCCGTGCGGGACCTGTGCGCGCGTGACGCCGAGATCGGCCGCGCGGTCGCCGTCTGGGTCGGCCGTGTGGTGGCCCAGCGCCTCCAGGCCGCCCGCATCCGTCTCCTGGACCTCTACGCCCCGTACGGCAGCGGCAACCGCTCGTGACCGACGGTTCCCCCCGGCCCTGTCAGGCTCCGCGGGGAGCGGCCCCGCCGGCCGATGGGGCGGCTCCCCGCGGGTGTCCAGCCCTGCGGTCACCCGTGCGGGACGACGGCGACCGGTGCGGTGGCGTGGTGGAGGACGGCGTGGGTGACCGGGCCGACGCGCGGGCCGAGCCGGGCCGGGCGCGTGCGGCGGCCCACGACGACCAGGGACGCCTCGTGCGAGGCGTCGACCAGACGCACGGCCGCGCTTCCGGCCCCGCAGTCCTCGACGACCGCCACGGAGGGGTACTTCTCCCGCCAAGGCCGCAGCGCCTCGGACAGCGCGGCCCTCTCCTGCTGTGCGGCCTCCCGGTCGAACGCGGGGTCGACGGCGAGCCCGTAGACGTAGTACGGCGGGATGGCCCAGGCGTGCACGGCCCGCACGGCCGTCCCGCGCCGGGCGGCCTCCTCGAAGGCGAACGCGAGAACCGTGTCGTCCGGGGCGGTGATGTCCACGCCGAGCACGACCGGCCGGTAGGGCGTCGCGGCGGACGGTACGCCGGCGGGATCCTGCTCGTGTTCGTCGGCGGCCTGTCCCCCGGCCCGTACGAGCACCACGGGGCGCCGGGCGTGTGCGACGACCGTCAGGCCGACGGAGCCCACCAGGAAGCCCCCGACACCGCCGAGGCCCCGGGAACCGAGCACCATCGGTTCGGCCTCGCCGGCCATCGCCGTGAGTACCTCGCCGGGGCTGCCGACGCGCTGCTCGGCGACGACCTCCACCGCGGGGTGCCGCAGCCGCAGCCCCTCGGCCGTCTCCTCCGTGATGCGCTCGGTCCACCGCTGCTGCGTCTCCCCGCCCAGCAGCGGCGCCTGCGCCATGGGGGCCGCCGGCTCCCACACGTGCACCAGCCTCAGCGGCAGCCCGCGCAGCCGCGCTTCGCGGGCCGCCCACTCGGCGGCGGTCCGGCTCTCCTGCGAACCGTCGAGGCCCACGGTGACGGTGCGGGACATGGTGTCCACCTCCTGATGTCGGGATCCCCTTCAGCCTCGCGGCCCGCGGGGGCGGGGGGGCAGGGCCCGCAGGTCCCTGTGCGGGGCCGACCGGCCCTACAGCACGGCCACCACGTGACCGACTGTGATCAGTCAGGGACGGACAACGGACATCTTCGTCACGTCCCGAAGCGTTCCGCGCACCGTCCGGGCAGGACGCGACAAGTCACGGCCGTCGCGTCCCGCATGCGCTGGGATGGCCGCAGCATCACGACCGAACTGGCGGGTACATATGAACGCTTTCGTGTACGGGCCGGCGCACTCCGCGGCACCTCTGGTCCCCGGGCCCTGCCGGTGCGGCACCGACGTGCGGCAGGGCGGTCCGTCGGCGGCCGAGGAACGGTTCCGCGGGCTGCTGGAGGCGGCGCCGGACGCCATGGTCATCGTCGACGACACCGGCACCATCAGGCTGGTCAACGCGCAGACGGAGGCCCTGTTCGGCTACCGGCGCGAGGAACTGCTCGGCCGGCCCGTGGAGTTGCTGGTCCCGCACCGCTTCCGGGGCCATCACACCCGTCACCGCGACGGTTACGCCGCCAACCGCCAGGTGCGCCCCATGGGGGCCGGGCTGGAACTGCACGGACTGCGCAAGGACGGCAGCGAGTTCCCCGTGGAGATCAGCCTCAGCCCGATGGAGACGGCGGACGGACTGCTGGTGTCGGCCGCCGTGCGCGACGTCAGCGACCGCAAGGCGGCCGAGGCCCGCATCAACGAACTCGCCGCGCTCGTCGAGTCCTCCCAGGACGCGATCCTCGCCAAGACCCTCGACGGCTACATCACCTACTGGAACGCCGCCGCGGCACGGCTGTACGGCTACACCGCCCAGGAGGCGATCGGCCGGCACGTCTCGCTGCTCGCCCCGGCCGAGATGCAGGACGACATCCGGGCCCTGCTGGAACGGCTGCGCGAGGGCGAGAAGGTCGAGCACTTCGAGGCCCTGCGGGTCACCAGGGACGGGGCGCTGCTGGACGTGGACGTCACCCTGTGGCCGACCCGGGACAGCTGCGGGAAGGTCGTCAGCGCCTGTGCCATCGTGCGGGACATCAGCGACCGCAAGCGCGCGGAGGCCGAACTCACGGCCCTGCTGGAGCAGCAGCGGCACATCGCGCTCACCTTGCAGCGCAGTCTCATGGGGACGCCGCCCGCCATCCCCGGCCTGGCCACCGCCAGCCGCTACCGGCCGGCGACGCAGGGCGCCGGCGTCGGCGGTGACTGGTTCGACCTCATACCGCTGGGCGCGGGGCGGGTCGGGGTCCTCATCGGCGACGTGATGGGCCGCGGGCTGGAGGCGGCCGCCGTGATGGGCCAGCTGCGCTCGGCCGCGCACGCGCTCGCCAAGACGGGCATGCAGCCCCGCCAGCTGATGCAGGCCCTCGACACGGTCGTCACCGACCTGGACGTGCCGGACCAACTGGTCACCTGCTGCTATCTGATCATCGCCCCGGACGCCGGTACCGTCACGGTCTGTTCCGCCGGGCATCTGCCGACCCTCGTCGTCGGCCCCCGGGACGGCGTCCGCGCGCTTCCCGCCCCGGTCAACGCCCCGCTCGGCGTCGGCGACGTCCTCTACGAACAGTCCCGCACCGACATGACACCCGGCGCCACGCTCGTGCTGTACACCGACGGCCTGATCGAGACGCCCGACAGTGACATCGAAGCGCGCCTCGCCGAACTCACCGCCGTCCTCGACACCTTCTTCCTCCGGGCGGACGGGCTGGAGGCCGCCGCCGACCACGTGCTGGCCACGCTGCTGCCCGACGCGGACGGCCACAACGACGACGTGACGCTCCTGCTGGCCCAGCTCCCGGCGGCCCCCCTGGCCGCCGTGACCGCCGAGCTGCCCGCCACCGCGTCCTCCGTCCCCGAGGGCCGCGCCTTCCTCCGGCGGACGCTGGCCTCGTGGGAGTGCGCGGCACCGGCCGACGACGCCCTCCTGCTGCTCTCCGAGACCCTCACCAACGCCGTGCAGCACGCCGCGGGCCCGCTCGGGCTCCGTCTGTGCCGCACCTCCACCGACCTCACCGTGGAGGTCAGCGACCACAGCCCGCATCTGCCCCAGCCCCGCCACGCGGCCGAGGACGAGCAGTCCGGCCGGGGTCTGCTGCTGGTCCGCACGCTCGCCCACAGCTGGGGGGTGCGGCCGACCGACGAGGGCAAGACGACCTGGTTCACGTTGAAGCTCTGAGCCGGGCCCGGCCGTACGCCGGACACCGCCGGCTAGCCGCGTGAGGCCGGCGGCGTCCGTGTCAGGGGCGCGTGCCACACCAGCCGGGTGCCGCCGTCCCGCGGGCGGACGAGTTCCAGGTCCCCGCCGAGGCCATGGGCCCGCTCCGTCATGTTGCGCAGACCGCTGCGGCGGCCCCCGGCCGGGACGCCGACACCGTTGTCGGTGACGGTGAGCCGTACCTCGTTGCCGTCGGTCTCCAGCGCCACGTCCGCGCGGTCGGCGTGCGCGTGGCGGGCGATGTTGGTGAGGGACTCGGACAGGACGGCCACCACATGGTCGGCGACCTCGGGCGGTACACGGGTGTCGAGCAGCCCCTCCGTCCGGACACTGGGCGCGAAGCCCAGCACCGGTGCCGCCTCACCGGCCACCCGTACCGCACGGGCGCGCAGCCCGGAGGCCTCGTCGGCGTCATGAGTGCGCAGACCGAAGATCGTCGACCTGATGATCTTGATGGTCTCGTCGAGGTCGTCCACGGCCCGCAGCACCCGCTCCGAGGCCTGGGTGTGCTCGATGAACCGGCCCGCGCTCTGGAGCGTCATGCCGGTGGCGAACAGCCGCTGGATGGCCAGGTCGTGCAGGTCCCGGGCGATCCGGTCGCGGTCCTCCAGCAGCGCGATCTGTTCGGCGTCCCGGCGGCGTTCGGCGAGTTCCATGGCGACGGCGGCCTGCGCGGCGAATCCCTTCAGCGGCACGGTCTCCTTGTCGGAGAACTCGCCGCCACCCGCCTGGCGGGCCAGGAGGACGACCCCGCGCACGCGGTCCTCACGGCCGATCGGGACGGCGACGGCCGGGCCCAGACCGGCGAAGCGCGGCGGGCCCGCGCTGATCCGCTCGTCGTGCGCGATGTCCGGGCTGCTCACGGACGCGCCGAGGGCGAAGGCCGCCCCGGTCAGGGTGCCCTCCACGGGGAGCAGGAGGCCACGGTGCGCCTGCGCCTCCCGGCCGATGGCCAGCTCCACCGCGAGGGTGCCGGTGCCGGGCACGGGGATGGCCAGCGTGGCGAGGGCCGCGCCGGTGATGTCCCGCGCCCGCTCGGCGATCAGCCCCAGCACCTCGTGCTGGTCCGCGCCGGACATCAGACTGCTGGTGATCTCCGCGCTCGCCGCCAGCCAGCGCTCCCGCAGCCTGGACTCCTCGTACAGGCGGGCGTTGTCGATCGCCACACCCGCCGCCACGGCCAGCGTGGACAGCAGCGACTCGTCGTCCTCGTCGAACTGCCGTCCGCCGCGCTTCTCGGTCAGGTAGAGGTTGCCGAAGACCTGGTCCCGCACGCGGATCGGGACGCCGAGGAAGCTGTTCATCGGCGGATGGCCGGGCGGGAAGCCGTACGACGCCGCGTGCTCGGAGAGCTTCGACAGCCGCAGCGGCTCGGGGTGGCGGATGAGCTCGCCGAGGATGCCGTGGCCCTGCGGGTAGGGGCCGATGCGGGCGATCTCCTGCGCGCCGACCCCGGCCGTGATGAACGCAGACAGCCGTCTGCCGTCCGAGCCGATCACGCCGAGCGCCGCGTACTCGGCGTCGACCAGAGCCGCCGCCGCCTCCACGATGCCGCGCAGCGCCTGCTCCAGGTCCAGTTCGCGGCCGACGGAGAGCACGGCCTCCAGCAGGCTGTGCACCCGGTCCTGGGTGCCGCGGGCCGCGTCCAGGCGGGCCTGCAACTCGGCCAGCAGCTCGTCCAGCCCGAGCTGCGGCAGCCGCACGCCTGCCGCGCGCACCTCCTCGGAGCTTCCCACTGCCGTTCCTCCCAGCCCCCCGTGCCCCGCGTTCGGCCACCCCGCCCCTTGTCACGGTAGCCCGGCCCCGCGAAGGGGACGATACGGGATCACGGCGGACGACGGCACGGCGACGGGACCCGGTGTCCTCCGCCGCCCCGGCCCGCTTCGGGACGGCGGAAGGGCCGGTCGGCCCTACCCCTTCCGGGGGCCCCGCGCAGACGATGGTCCCGTGCTTCACCACGGCGACTTCCCCGCACTCGGCAGGCAGGCCTGCCTGTTTCTGCTGGGCAAGGTCCCCGTCGGCCGTGTCGTGTACACCGAGCAGGCGCTCCCGGCCGTACTGCCGGTCGATTTCCGCCTCGACGGGGACGCCTCGGTGGTGCTGGGGACCTCGGCGGGCTCGGACCTGGTCCGCGCGGTGGACGGCGCCGTGGTCGCTTTCGAGGCGGACGAGTTCGACGCGGTGACCCACTCCGGCTGGAGTGTGGTCGTCACCGGCCGGGCCACACTGGTGACGGACCCCGCCGAGCACGAACGTCTCTCGCGGTGCGGCCCCGACTCCTGGACGCCCGTCCGGGACCGGGTGTTCGTACGGATCGCCTCCGAGATGGTCACGGGGCGCCGGCTGCCGGGCCGCGGGTGAGCGGACGGGGGGCGCGGCGCGGTCCGCGGAGGCGGCGCTCAGCGTCCCCGGGGGCGCGGCCGGTCCTGGGCCTGGGTGGCGATGACGGCGGCCTGGACACGGCGTTCGACCCCGAGCTTGGCGAGCAGACGCGAGATGTGGTTCTTCACGGTCTTCTCGGCCAGGTACAGCCGTTGGCCGATCTGCCGGTTGGTGAGGCCGTCGCCGATGAGCGCCAGGATCTCCCGCTCCCGCTCGGTGAGTCCGGGCAGCGACCCCGGCCCGGCCGCCTGCTGTCCGCCCCGCAGCCTGGCCATGAGCCGGGTGGTGGCGCTCGGGTCCAGCAGGGACTGCCCGCGGGCCACCGTCCGCACGGCCGACACCAGGTCCGAGCCCCGGATCTGCTTGAGGACGTACCCGGACGCGCCCGCCATGATCGAGTCGAGCAGGGCCTCCTCGTCGTCGAACGAGGTCAGCATCAGACAGGCCAGGCCGGGCAGGTGCGCGCGCAGTTCCCGGCACACGGTGATCCCGTCGCCGTCCGGGAGGCGGACGTCGAGGACCGCCACGTCGGGGCGGAGGGCGGGGACGCGGGCCAGGGCCTGCTCGGCGGTGGCCGCCTCGCCGGCCACCGTGATGTCCTCCTCGTCGTCCAGCAGGTCGTGCACCCCGCGCCGTACCACCTCGTGGTCGTCGAGGAGGAACACCCGGATCGGGTGGCCGGGTCCGGCCGGCTCGTGCTCCGCCATCGGTCGCTCCTTGTGACGTGTGCGCATCTCCCCGCCGATCCTCCTCCTGCCCCGGGTCCGGGGACCAGGGCCGGTCGGCCCTGCTTCGCTCACCCGGCCGCCAGGGGCGCGGGAACCCCGGCCCCCGAGGTGGCCCGGTGCGGGGCGCTCCCGCCCGGCCCGGCCGGTCAGCCGTCCCAGGACCAGTCGGCCACCTCGGGCAGGTCCGTCCCGTGCTCGCGGATCCGGACATGGTGCCGTTGCCGGGTGTCCTCCATCCGCTGGCGCAGGGTCGCGGCCCGCACCGCCAGGCCGGGGACGCGGTCGATGACGTCCATGACGAGGCGGTAGCGGTCGAGGTCGTTGCGGACCACCATGTCGAACGGTGTCGTCGTGGTGCCGATCTCCTTGTAGCCGCGCACGTGCAGGTGCGGGTGGCCGGTGCGGCGGTAGGCGAGGCGGTGGATCAGCCACGGGTAGCCGTGGTACGCGAAGATCACCGGCTTGTCGGTGGTGAACAGTCCGTCGTACTCGAAGTCCCCCATGCCGTGCGGGTGTTCTCCGGCCGGCAGCAACCGGGCGATGTCGACGACGTTCACCACCCGCACCATCACCTCGGGCAGGTGGCGGCGCAGCAACTGGGCGGCGGCCAGCACCTCCTGGGTGGGTACGTCGCCCGCGCAGGCCAGTACCACGTCCGGTTCGCGCGTGCCGTCCTCGGTGCCGGCCCACTGCCAGATGCCGGCGCCGCGGGCGCAGTGGACCTTCGCCTCCTCCATCGGCAGCCAGTCGAAGCAGGGCTGTTTGCCGGCGACGATCACGTTGACGTAGTCGCGGCTGCGCAGGGCGTGGTCGGCGACCGACAGCAGGGTGTTGGCGTCCGGCGGCAGGTAGACCCGCACCACTTCCGGGCTCTTGTTCAGGACGTGGTCGACGAAGCCGGGGTCCTGGTGGGAGAAGCCGTTGTGGTCCTGCCGCCACACGTGCGAGGTGAGCAGGTAGTTGAGGGAGGCGATGGGGGCCCGCCAGGACAGGCGGCGGGTGGTGCGCAGCCACTTGATGTGCTGGTTCACCATCGAGTCGACGATGTGGGCGAACGCCTCGTAGCAGGAGAACAGCCCGTGCCGGCCGGTGAGGAGATAGCCCTCCAGCCAGCCCTGGCAGGTGTGTTCGGAGAGGATCTCCATCACGCGGCCGTGCGGGTCGAGGTTCTCGTCCACCGGCAGGGTCTCGGCCTGCCAGGCCTTGCCGCTGGCCGTGTAGACCGCCTGGAGCCGGTTGGAGGCGGTCTCGTCGGGGCCGACCAGGCGGAAGTCGCGCCGGTCGGTGGTGGCGGCCATGACGTCCTGGAGCATGTCGCCGAGGACGCGGGTCGGCTCGTGCATGCTCGCACCGGGCTTGTCGACCTCGACGGCGTACTTCTCCAGTGGCGGGAGGGGCAGTTCGCGCAGCAGGAGGCCGCCGTTGGCGTGCGGGGTGGCGCCGAGGCGCCGGGTTCCGTGCGGGACGCACGCCAGCACGTCCGCGCGCGGAGCACCGTTCTCGTCGAACAGTTCCCCGGGCCGGTAGGAGCGCATCCACTCCTCCAGCTGCCGCAGGTGCTCGGGGTCGTCCCGTACGGCGGAGAGCGGCACCTGGTGTGCGCGCCAGGTGCCCTCGACCGGCAGTCCGTCGACCTCGGCGGGGCCGGTCCAGCCCTTGGGGGTGCGCAGCACGATCACCGGCCAGCGGGGACGGTCGGTGACGCCCTCCTCGCGGGCGGCGCGCTGGAGGGCGGCGATGCGGTCGACGGCGGTGTCCATGGCATCGGCCATCGCCCGGTGGACGGCCGCCGGGTCGTCGCCGCTGACGTGGATCGGGTCGTGGCCGTAGCCCTTGAGGAGGTCGTCGAGTTCGGATCCGGGCAGCCGCGACAGCACCGTCGGGTTGGCGATCTTGTAGCCGTTCAGGTGCAGGACCGGCAGCACGGCGCCGTCGTGGACCGGATCGAGGAACTTGTCGGAGTGCCAGGAGGCGGCCAGCGGGCCGGTCTCCGCCTCACCGTCGCCGATCACACAGCCGACCAGCAGGTCCGGGTTGTCGAGGGCGGCGCCGTAGGCGTGCGAGAGGGAGTAGCCGAGTTCCCCGCCCTCGTGGATCGAGCCCGGGGTCTCGGGGGCGACGTGGCTGGGCACTCCGCCGGGGAAGGAGAACTGCCGGAACAGCCGGGCCATGCCGGCCGCGTCCCGGGTGATGTCCGGGTAGGTCTCGGTGTACGAGCCCTCCAGCCAGGAGTTGGCCAGGACGGCCGGGCCGCCGTGGCCGGGCCCCCAGACGCAGAGGGCGTTCAGGTCGCGGGCCCTGATGACGCGGTTGAGATGGGTGTGGACCAGGTTGAGGCCGGGTGAGGTGCCCCAGTGGCCGAGCAGGCGGGGCTTGACGTGTTCCGGACGCAGGGGTTCGGTCAGCAGTGGGTTGGCCAGGAGGTAGATCTGGCCCACGGTGAGGTAGTTCGCGGCGCGCCAGTGAGCGTCCAGGGTGGCGAGTTCCTCGTCCGTGAGTTCGGCGGGCGCCTGCTGCGTGTCGACGGACATCTGGGTCCTTCCCCGGGTCGGGAGGCGGTCGGTGGGTGACGACGCGTGCCGGGGGCACGGCACCCCACCCTCCGGCGGCCCGGCGAGTACCCGGAAGGGCCGTCCGGCCCACCTCCGCGGGCCGAACAGTCCCTGCCGGGGGCGTTCACGGCACTACGTCCACCCCGTAGAGCGTCCGCCCGCCGGCCGGCCCGCGCCTGGTGACCAGCTCCGGATGGGTGCGCACGAACACCTCCTCGGGGGACGGTGCCGACGAGCGCGGACCGATCGGGACCGGCCGCTCCTGGCACGGCGGCGCGGCTCCGGACCGGCCGCTCCTGGCACGGCGGCGCGGCTCCGGACCGACCGCTCCCCGGCACCGCACCGCGGCTCCGGACCGCGGCTCCGGACCGGCAGCTCCAGGCACCACGGCGCACCGTGCGGGGAGTCCGTCGCACCGCGCGAGGAGCCCGTCGCACCGTGCGGGGAGCCTGTCGGGCGTCACCGGTCGGCGGCCGCCTCCGGGTGCGCGTTCCGCTCGAACCGGGCCCGTACCCCGGGGTCGTCGAGCAGCCGGGCCGGGTAGCCGGGGCCGGTGCGCACGTCGACCTCCTCGTGGCGCAGCGGCTCGCCGCAGGAGGAGCAGACCACCTGGGCGTGGGTGTCGTGGCCGCAGGCCGTGTGCCGCATGATCACCGGCGCCCCGGAGTCGTCGGCCAGCCACCGGTCGCCCCAGGCGTTGAGGGCGGCCAGGACGCCGAAGAAGTCGCGGCCCTTGTCCGTCAGCAGGTACGCGTGGCGGACGGGGTCGGCCTGGTAGGCGCGCCGGTGCAGCAGGCCCGCGTCCTCCAGGCGCCGCAGCCGGTCGGTGAGGGTGTTGCGGGCGATGCCGAGGCTGGTGATGAAGCCGTCGAAGCGTGACTCGCCGTAGAAGACCTCGCGCAGCACGAGCAGGGTCCAGCCGTCGCCCAGGATGTCCACGGTCCGGGCGATCGAGCAGGGCCAGTTGTCGAAGGAGGTCCGCCTCATACCTGTCACGGTATCAGTTTCATCATGAGATGGACTTGTCCGCGGCGCGCGGGGCGGTTACCGTCCCGTAAGTCTCATGATGCAACTGACGAGGAGAGCTGATGGATGCCGCATCTGCCGATGCCGCCGCGGTGACCGTCGAACGGGACGGGCACGTACTGCTCATGGGCCTGAACCGCCCGGCGAAACGCAACGCGTTCACCCGGGCCATGCTCGCCGAGCTGTCGGCCGCCTACGGCCTCCTGGAGTCCGACGACGACCTGTGGTGCGGGGTCCTCTTCGCCCACGGCGACCACTTCACGGGCGGCCTGGACATGGTCGACGTCGGCGCCGAACTGGCCTCCGGGAAGTTCGACGCGCCCGAGGGCGGCCGGGACCCCTGGCGGCTGGACGGGACCTGGTCCAAGCCCGTCGTCGCCGCCGCGCACGGTTGGGTGATGACCCTGGGCATCGAGCTGCTGCTGGCCGCCGACATCCGGGTGGCCGCCCGGGACGCCCGCTTCGCCCAGTACGAGATCCGCCGCGGGATCTACCCCTTCGGCGGGGCCACCCTCCGCTTCCCCCGCGAAGCCGGCTGGGGCAACGCCATGCGCTGGATCCTCACCGGCGAGGAGTTCGACGCCACGGAGGCCCACCGCATCGGCCTCGTGCAGGAGGTCGTGGCCGACGGACCGGCCGCCGTGGAACGGGCGACCCGGATCGCCCGGGTCATCGCCGAGAAGTCGGCCCCCCTGGGAGTGCGGACCGCCCTGCGGTCCGCGCACCTGGCCCACGAGCACGGCGACGGCGCCGCGATCGAGCGGCTGCGCCCCGACATCGCACGGCTGCTGTCGACCGCCGACGGAGCCGAGGGAGTCCGCTCCTTCGTCGAGCGCCGCGACGCCCTCTTCACCGGCCACTGACCATCGCCGCACCCAGGAGAACCGCTGTGAGAGAAGCCGGCGTGCGGGGACGGAGCCCGGCGCGGGCTCCGGATCTTGTGACCCACCGGACTGGGTGGGTCACAAGGTCCGGTCCGGTGGGTCACCGAGTCCAGTGGGTCAGCGTGGCGGGCGGACACCGGTCGGTCGACCCGGCGAGCTGCCGGGGCACCGCGGCGTTTCCCCTCGGCGCACCGTACGCATCCGTATCGCCCTGTCGTCGCCGCCACCGCACTGGCGGCCACAGGCATGCTCCTCGGCGCCCCGGCGGTCCCCGCCCACGCCGCCGGCTCAGCGCCTCACCGGGTCACGGACTCTCCTCGCCCTGGGCGACCTCCACCTCGTGATGGACGGTGAGCACGCCGGCGGTCGCGGCGGTGACGGACAGCGCCGCGCAGGCCGCCAGGAGCAGGGCGATCCAGCGGGTGGCGCGCGGGCGGGAGCCGGGGGGTGTGAGGAGGGCGGCGACCCGGCGGGGGACGGGGCCGGTGGTCGCGGCGGGGGTGAAGGCCGGGCGCGTCGCACGGGAGTCGTGGCCGGCGAGGGCCGCCCGGGCGATGGCCCGGGCCATCAGACGCCGGTCTCCGACAGCGGCGGCCGCGGCCTCGTCGGCGGCTCGTTCCGCGGCGAACCGGATGGTGGCGCGGGCCGCGCGCAGGGCGGGGTGGCAGTGGGCCGCGAGTTCGGCCGCGACGAGGAAGTAGTGGTGGCCACCGGTGTTGTGGGCGCGTTCGTGGGCGAAGAGGGCTTCGCGCTCGGCCGCGTCGAGGCTGCGCAGCATGGCGGTGGTGACGACTATGCGGTGCGGGCGGCCGGGGAGGGCGTACGCGTCCGGGTGGGGTGAGTCGATGACGCACAGGTCGCCGGCGGCGGGGCGGCGGTCGGCCTGGGTGCGGGCGGTGCGGAAGGCACCGACCTGTCGTACGGCCGAGCGGCCGAGGGTCCAGACGCCGACGGTGAGCACGCCGGCCGCCGCCGCGGCGGCGGGGACGAGGACGCCGTCCGAGAGGGTGCGCAGGGGGTGGACGAGTTCGCCGAGCGCGGCGAAGGCCGGGATCTTGAGCAGGGCGGTCAGTACGACGACGCCGAGCGCCGTCACGCACGCCCCCGCGAGCGCGAGCGAGGAGGCGGTCAGTGCCCACAGCGCGGTGACGGGATCGAGGCGGTCGAGGGCGTGCCGCGCCAGGGCCGGCGCCGCCAGGGGTGCCAGGAGGGGGACCAGCAGCAGAAGGATCATGCCTGGTCGGCCTCCAGCAGCCGGCGCAGCACCTGTTCGTCGTCCGGGCTGAGCTGGGCGACGAAGCGGGCCAGCACGGTCTCGCGGTCGGTGTCCCGGTCGAGTTCGCCGTGCATGCGCCGCGCGGTGAGCCCCGCCGCGTCGTGGACGGGATAGTAGGCGTAGCCGCGTCCCTGCTGCTCGCGGCCGACGGCGCCCTTCTCGTGGAGGCGGGACAGGATGGTCGTCACCGTCGTACGCGCCAGGTCGGCCGCGAGTTCCTGCTGCACCCGGCCCGGGGTGAGCGGTGTGCCGGCGGCCCAGAGTGCGGCCATGACGGCGGCCTCCAGCTCGCCGGCCGGGCGTCGCTCGTCGTTGGTGTCGCTCATGGGAACGATCCTCACCCCATCATCGTCTACAGTTCAGTAGACCGTCTACAGAATTGTAGTCACCGGTCGGATGCCGTACCGCCGTATCCGTCGCGTCAGCACGAAGGGCTCACGACGATGACCACACCCATCCACCTATCGTCGCAGCTCGCTGTCAACGTGCTGGACGCCCGTTCGCTGCTGGCGGCCTTCGGCGTGCTGGGCGTCGGAGTGGTGCTCTTCGCCGAGACCGGCCTGCTGATCGGTTTCTTCCTGCCCGGCGACTCCCTGCTGTTCACGGCGGGTCTGCTGTGCACGGGCACGGCCGGCCCGGTCAGGCTGTCGCTCGGACCGCTGCTGGCCGCCGCCGCCGTGGGCGCCCTCGCCGGCGCGCAGTGCGGTTACCTGCTCGGGAGGAGAGCGGGGGGCGCGCTGCTCGCCCGCAGTTCCTCGGCCAGGCTGCACGAAGGGGCGCACCGGGCCGAGGAGCTGCTGGCGAAGTACGGGCACGCGAGGGCGATCGTGCTGGCCCGTTTCGTGCCGGTGGTGCGGACGGTGCTGAACCCGATGGCCGGAGCGCTCCAGGTGCCCGCGCGGACGTTCACCGTCTGGCAGGCGGCCGGCGGTCTCGTCTGGAGCCTGGGCCTGACCCTGGCCGGTTATGGGCTGGGCTCCTCGATCCCCGACGTGGACCGGTATCTGCTGCCCATCGTGGCGGTGATCGTCGCCGTGTCGCTGATTCCGCTGGCCGTCGAGGTGGCCCGCTCCCGGCGGGCGGCGAAGGTACGGGCGCAGGCACAGGCGAAGGAGGCGCGCGGATGATGCTCACCTTCGGCGGTTCGTCGGTCGACGGCTTCGCCTACACCGACGTGGTGGATCTCGCCCACCGCTCTCCCGGCTGGCTGGACGGCCTGGTGTCGGTCTGGTCGACGTACGGTCTCGGGCTGTTCGCGCTGCTCATGGTCATCGGCTGGTGGCAGGCCCGGCGCACCGCCGCCGCGGCGGCGGTGCGGGCACTGGCGGTCCCGGTGATCGTGGTCCTGGCGTACGGCGTGGACGCCGCCCTGAAACTGGTGGTGCGCGAGGAGCGGCCCTGTCAGAGTCTGCACGTCAGCACCCTGGAGGCCTGCCCGGCACCGGGCGACTGGTCCTTCCCGAGCAATCACGCGGCCATCGCGTTCGCGGCCGCGGTGGCGCTGTACTCCGTCTCCCGTCGTCTCGGCGCCGTCGCGGCCGTCGCGGCCTGCGCGATGGCGGCGTCCCGCGTCTGGGTCGGCGTGCACTACCCGCACGACGTGGCGGCCGGCGCGGCCGTCGGCGCACTGGTCGCGCTGCTCGCCGTGGCAGCACTGCGCCGCCCCGCGGACAGGCTGGTCCGGCAGGTCACGGCCACCCGCCTGCGCGCGCTGCTGGTGGCGTCGTGAGCCGGGGCGTCGTGCGCCGGGACGAGGTGGCCGATGTGGCGGCGAGCGTCGGCCTCGGGGCCCTGGCGGGGTTCTGTGTGCTGACCCTGTGCGTGTCCGGCGACGGAGGCCCCCTGTTCACCGACGGCCGTCTGCACGCCTGGTCCGTGGCCCACCGTCCCGCCGTGGCCGTGGCGCTGGCCCGCGGGCTCACCGCCAGCGGGACGGGTGTCGTGCCGTACGCGCTCGCCGTGCTGGCCGGGATCGTCGCGGTCCGTACCCCGCGTCACCGACTGCCCGCCGCCGGCCTCGCCGTCCTGTGCCTGGCGTCCGGACAGGCCGTGCGGTACGGCGTGATGACGCTGGCCGCCCGGGCCCGCCCGCCCCGGGCGGACTGGGCGACGCACGCTTCGGGCTGGGCCTTTCCCTCCGGGCACACCACCACGGCGGCGCTCGCCGCCGGACTGCTGATCTCGGCGATATGCCTGCGCGAGCCGCGCGGGCGGACCCTGTTCGCCACCGCCGCGGGCTGCTGGGGCGCGCTGGTCGGGCTGACCCGCGTCTACCTCGGGGTGCACTGGTTCACGGATGTGGTCGGCGGCTGGCTGCTCGGTATCGGCTGGCTCGGCCTGTGGTTGTGCATCATGGCCTGGTGGCTGCCCGACCGGTTCCTCACCGGCCCCGCGAACACCCCCATCGACCCGACGGAGGACCATGCGCACCAGGATCCTGGTCGTGGAGGACGATCACATCCTGCGTGACGTGCTGCTGCGCGGCCTGCGTGAGGAGGACTTCGACCCGGTGCCCGCCGCGGACGGTGCCACCGCGCTGCGGCTGGCCACGTGTGAGGTCGGTGCGGCCGTGCTCGACGTGGGGCTGCCGGACGCGGACGGACGGGACGTGTGCCAGGCGATGCGCGCGAACGGATTCCTGGCGCCGGTCATCTTCCTGACAGCCCGTCACCGCCTCACGGACCGTCTCGCGGGATTCTCCGCCGGGGGCGACGACTATCTGCCCAAGCCCTTCCACATCGCCGAACTCGCCGCGCGGCTGCGCGCGGCCGTCAGACGCGCCGCGCCCGGTCCCGCGGCCACGGCCGGGGACCTGGTCCTGGACCCCGTCGGGCACAGCCTGACCGTGCACGGCCACCGCGTCGATCTGACCCCGACCGAGTTCCGTCTCCTGGCGAGGCTCATGGCGGCGAACGGGGACGTGGTACGCCGGCGCGAACTGGTCAGGGCGGGCTGGCCCGAAGGCGCCCAGGTCAGCGAGAACACCCTCGACCAGTAC
The DNA here is from genome assembly GCF_040637655.1 of Streptomyces sp. NPDC028722. Classification (NCBI taxonomy): domain Bacteria; kingdom Bacillati; phylum Actinomycetota; class Actinomycetes; order Kitasatosporales; family Streptomycetaceae; genus Streptomyces; species Streptomyces sp. NPDC028722. The sequence continues at coordinate 352,993 of NZ_JBEZWU010000002.1, read as the reverse complement.
CTGACCCGGCTGCGCCGCAAGCTGCGCGACAGCGGCAGTGCCCTGACCATCGGCACCGCCCGCGGGATCGGACACCGCCTGTCATGATGCCGTTCCGGTCACTCGCGTCACGGCTGGCTCCGCGCACCCTGCGCGGCCGGCTCTCCCTCGTGGCGCTGACCACCGCCACGCTCCTGATGGTGATCCTCACCGTCGTCTTCAACACCGTCGTCCGCCACCACCTCCGGCGTCAGGCCGACGACGAGCTGCGGGCCCGGGCCGCCGCCGTCGCCACGACCGTCGACACGAGCGGTCCGACGGTGCGCGTCCTGGAGACCTCCAACGACCAGCTCCTCGACGCCAACGTGTGGATCTACGCCGGCACCCGGCTGCTCGAGAGACCGCCTTCCCCCGCCGCGGCGCTGAACCGTGTCGCCGGCGCACTCGCCGAGCGCGGCGGGCCGCACTGCGTCACCGCCGCCGGACCGGAACCGGTCCGCCTGTGCTCCCAGCCGGTGCCCGAGGGCAGCGGCGCGGCCACCGTCGTCACGGCCCTGGACCTCTCCCCCTACCGCAGCTCGGCCGACGCCCTGCTGTTCGGGTCGTTCGCCCTCGACGCGGTGATGCTGGCCTGCACCTACGCGCTGACCCGTCTGGCGGTCGGCCGCGCTCTGCGCCCCGTACGCACCATGACCGACCAGGCGGCCCAGTGGAGCGCCGTGGGCTCGGACGACCGGTTCGGCACCCTGCGCCGGCCCGCCGAACTCGCCGGGCTCGGCCTCTCGCTGGACGCACTGCTGGACCGCATCCGCGCCGTGCTGCGCCACGAGAGACAGCTGACCGGGGAACTGTCGCACGAACTGCGCACCCCGCTCAGCCGGATCATCGCCACCCTCGACTGGTGGCAGGCCCGCCCGCGTACGCCTGACGAGACCCGGGCCGCCCACCAGGTCGTCGCGGACGCCGCCGAGTCCATGCGCACCATCTGCGACACGCTGCTCGACGACGCGCGTGAGGGCGCGGCCGTCGTTCCCGGCACGGCCGAGGTGCTGCCGACGCTGCGCCGGCTCGCCGAAAACCTGGACACACCGGACCATCTGACGGTGACCGTCACCGGCGAGGAGGCGCAGCAGCAGGCAGGGGTCGCACCGGCCCTCCTCCAGCGGATCGTCAGCCCGCTGCTCGCCAACGCCCTGCGGTACGCCCGCTCGGGCGTCGTCGTCCGTACGGCCCCGGAGCCCGGTCGCCTGCGCATCGACGTCACCGACGACGGGCCGGGTGTGCCGGACGCCTTCGTCGCGCAGCTCTTCCAGCCCGGACGACGGGCCGACCCGGACGACGGGCACGGCGGAGCGGGCCTCGGACTGCCGCTCGCGCGACGCCTGGCCCGCTCCGCCGGCGGTGAGGTGTTCCACGACCCCGGTCACACGCCCGGGGCCCGGTTCGTGGTCAGCCTGCCGGCCGGGTGACAGCCCGCTCCCGCTCGATGACGTCCTTGCGGGTCACCGCCAGGTACACGACCAGGCCGAGGATGACCGCGAGGAACAGCACGCTGGTCACCACCGTGCCCATCCCGAGGCCGCCGTCGCCGGCCGGCTGGGAGAGGTAGTCGCCCACCGAGGCGCCGAGCGGCCGGGTCAGCACGTAGGCGATCCAGAAACTCCACACCGCGTTCAGGCCGAGGGCGAAGTGCGCCACCGCGACCGCGGCGATCGCCAGGGCGAACAGCACCGCGGAGACCCAGTAACCCAGGTCCATGCGTTCGGCGACCAGGTCGCCGGCCGCCGTGCCGAGGGCGAAGGTGAACAGCACCGCCAGCCAGTAGAACGACTCACGGCTCAGAGAGTCGACGCTGTGGATGGACAACGTCCGCTCACGGCGGTACCAGACGGCGAACACGACCACGAGGACGAGTCCGAAGACCGTGGTGCTCGTGGTCAGCGGCACGCCCATGTTGTCCGTGAGGTTGTCACTGATCAGTGTGCCGACGACGCTGATTAGGGCCACGGCGAGCCAGTAGACGCCGGGACGGTAGGCGGTGGTGCGGAACTGGACGACGAGCACGGCGGCCAGCAGCACGCTCATCAGCAGCGACACGCCGGTCAGTCCCAGGCCGAGGTTCTCGTCGAGCATGTCGGCCGCGGTCTCGCCGACCGTCGTGCACAGCACCTTGATCACCCAGAAGTACACGGTGACTTCGGGCACCTTGTTCCAGCGGGGGCGGTGGCCGGACGGGGCCGGCGGGGCGCTGGGGACGCCGGCGGTCTCGGAGGTCTCGTATGTCATGAGGCCCGACCGTGCCACCGGGAACCTGAATACATCCTGACTGCCGCGCGGCCCCGCCCGTCCCACCCGGCCCACGCGTGAACCATGGGACCCATGTGCCCCCGCGCCCCTCGCCCGCCCATAGCGACACCCCGTCCGCGCCCCACGCCCCCGACGGAGGTACGCCCCTATGGACACCACGCCCGCGAACCGCGACGGCACCGACCGCACGACCGCCTGGCTGCGCCGACGGCTGGGCCGGGCCGTCGCTCTCGCCTATCTCCTGGCGCTGGTCCTGCCGGCCCCGGGCCTGTGGCTGCGGCACGCTCCCGCCCTGCCGCTGGGCGACGGCGCCGGACTCCCCCTGCCCGTGTCCTCGTCCCTGCTGGGCCTCGTGCTGTTCTCGGCCGGGCTACAGGTCCCGGCGCACGCGCTGGGCCGGCTGCTGCGCCGCCCGAGAGCACTGGTGGCGGGGCTCGTGCTGCACATGACGGCTCCCCTGCTGATCATCCCGCTCGTCGCGTTCGTGCTGCACCGCTCTCCCGACGCCGACGGCGGCAGCGGACTGCTGACCGCCATGATCATGATTGTCGCCATGCCGGTGGCGGCCGGGGCCACGGTATGGACCGGCAAGGGCCAGGGCGACCAGCCCACGATGGTCGGACTGGTCCTCGTGTCCACCCTGCTCAGCCCGCTCTCGATCCCCGTCACCGTCGAGGCGCTGGCCCCGCTGCTGGACGGCGGGTACGCCCGCACGATGACCGCGGCCGGACACACACTGAGCGGCGGTTTCGCCCTGACCGGGGTGGTGGGGCCCTGCGCGGCGGGAGTGCTGTGCCGGCTCGTCGTGCCGCGTCACCGGCTGAACCGTCTGCTGAGCACCGTCGTCCCGGTGGCGCTGGCCGGCTCGCTCGTCCTGACGTACGTCAACGCCAGTGGCGCCCTGGGTTCCTTCGTCGCGCGTCCCCGGCCGCTCCTGCTCGCCGCGGCGCTGGCCGTGGCCGCGGTGGTGTGCGCGCTGTCCTTCGCCACCGGCCGTGTCGCGGGGCGCGTCCTGCGCCTCGACCCGTCCGTCTCCTCCTCCCTCACTCTCGCGTGCGGAATGAACAACAGCAGCGCCGGTGCCGTGCTGCTGACGACCACGCTGCCCGACAAGCCCCATCTGCTGCTGCCCGTCCTCGCGTACGGCCTGTTGCAGAAGACGGCCGCGAACCGGGTCGTGCGGACGCGCCCTCGGCGCTCATCCCGTCCGGACGCCGCCTGACGGGGGGCGAACGAGCAGGGCCGACCCGGCCGGATGGCCGCCGGCGGGCACGACCCCGCTGCCCGCCGTCCGTTCACCCGGCCCCGGGCCGGGCGAGTCCCAGGTCGTAGGCGAAGATCACGGCCTGGACGCGGTCGCGGGCGCCGATCTTGGACAGGACGCGGCCGACATGCGTCTTGACGGTGGACTCGGACACGACGAAGTGGGCGGCGATCTCGCCGTTGGTCCAGCCCTTGCCGATGGCGACGAGGATCTCGCGCTCGCGGTCGGTGAGGGAGCCCAGTCTCGGGTCGTCGGACTCGCCGCGGCGAGCGGGCACGTGCTGGGCGTACTCGTCCAGGAGGCGGCGGGTGAGGGCCGGCGCGATGACCGCGTCCCCGGCCGCGACGGCCCGGATGCCGGCGAGGAGTTCCTCCGGGCGCGCGTCCTTGAGGAGGAAGCCGCTGGCCCCGGCCCGCAGGGCGGCGTGGACATATTCGTCGAGGTCGAAGGTGGTCAGCACGAGGACGCGGGAGCGGTCGCCGGCGGCGGTGATCCGGCGGGTGGCCTCGATGCCGTCCATGCCGGGCATCCGCACGTCCATCAGGACGACGTCGGGGCGCAGTTCGGCGGTCCTGCGGACGGCTTCGGCGCCGTGCGCGGCCTCGCCGACCACCTCGGTCTCCGGGATGGAGTCGAGCAGCACCCGGAAGCCGTAGCGCTGGAGGGGCTGGTCGTCCACGATGAGCACGGTGGTCATCGTGCGCCCGCCTGGGGGGTCAGGTCGAGGGTGGCCTCCACCCTCCATCCGCCGCCGGCCGCGGGTCCGGCGCTCACGTCGCCGCCGTAGAGCGCCGCTCGTTCTCGCATGCCCACCAGGCCGTGTCCTTCCTCGTTCGGCGGTCCGGGGCGTCCGGCCGGGCCGTCGTCCCGGACCCGGATGACCAGCCGGGTGTCCTCGACGACGACCGACAGGTTCACCCGGGTGCCGGGGCCGGCGTGCTTGAGGGTGTTCGTCAGGGCTTCCTGGACGATGCGGTAGACCGTCAACTGCACCCCGCCGTCCAGGGCCTCCACGTCGCCGACGGTCCGGTAGACGACGTCCAGGCCGGCGCTGCGCACACCATCGCACAGTGCCGCGAGGTCCGCGACGCCGGGCTGCGGGCTGAGTTCCGGCGCCCTGGCGGAATCGTCCGACGCCTCCCGCAGGACGCCGAGCACGCGCCGCAACTCGCCGAGGGCCGTCCGGCCGGTGTCGCCGATGAGCCGCAGGGCCTCCTTGCCGCGTTCGGGAGCGGTGTCCGTGGCGTACACACCGGCGTCGGCGAGAGTGATCATGACGGACAGGTTGTGGCCGACGATGTCGTGCATCTCGCGGGCCACCCGGGCGCGTTCGGTGGCGGCCGCGAGTCTGCTGCGCTGGTCGCGTTCGATCTCCAGGCGGGCCGCCCGGTCCCGCAGCCCGGCGAGCTGGGCCCGGCGGATCCGTACCATCAGGCCGAGCGCCAGGGCGGCGGTCGCCGTGCTGAGCAGGAAGAACAGCGCGTCCCAGACGGACACCGCCGCCGAGGCGCGCACCGCGACCAGCACCATCCCGGCCGCCATGGCCCCGCAGGCCCACGGCAGCTGCCGCAGCCGTCCGTGCAGGGCCAGGCTGTACAGGGCGATGAACAGGGCGATGTCCGCGCGCAGCGCGGCACCCAGGGACCACTGGAGGACGAAGACGGCCGTGATCACGCCGAAGGCCGCCAGGGGTCGGCGCCGCCGCCACAGCAGCGGCAGCACGAGACCGGCCTGAAGGAGCAGCATGGCCGACGGGGCGAGCCGGGTGAAGGCGAGCCGGAACCGGCGTGGACCGTCGCCGTCCCCGGCACCGCCGTGCAGCAGGTCGGGCAGGCAGAACATCACGAAGACCAGCACCACCACCGCGGTGTCCAGCACCCAGGGATGCGCCCGGTCGGCGTGCCGCAGCCGCTGGCCGCCCCGGGCGAGCCGGGCGACCAGCGGTCCCATCCCGCTGACGTCCTCGGTGGTGGTCAAGGTGGTCACCTGCCCATGGTGCGGGCGGTCAGACGTCGCTGCGCACCAGCCGGTACGCCGCCCCCGCCAGGGCGAGCGCCGTCCAGGCGAGGAAGACCAGCAGTCCGGCCGTGGGAGACAGGGTGGTGCTGTCGTGGGTCAGGGCGAACAGCGACTCGCCCGCGTTGCTCGGCAGGTACGGGCTGATGTCGTCCCGCCAGGAGCTGGGCAGCAGGGAGACGAGGCCCGGGATCAGCATGAAGGTGGCGACCAGCACCGAGATGCCGCCGGCCACCGACCGCAGCAGCGCGCCCAGGGCGACACCGATGACGCCGACGAGCCCGAGGTAGAGCCCGGCGCCCAGCAGACTGCGGGGCACTCCGGCGTGCGACAGGCTCATCGCCGCGGGCGTGCCGGAGACGATGCCGCTGCCGAACCCGAAGGCGACGAAGGCGCCCAGGGTGCCGACCACCAGTGCCACCAGTCCGAAGACGGCCGCCTTGGACCAGAGCACGGGCAGCCGGCGCGGTACGGCCGCCAGGGTGGAGCGGATCATGCCGGTGGAGTACTCCCCCGCCGTGACCAGTACGCCGAGCACGCCCAGGGCGAGCTGGGCGAAGTTGGTGCCGAAGAGGGACAGGCTCACGGCCGTCGCGGCGGCGAAGTCCCTGTCCAGGTGACCGGAGTGGCTGCCGGACCGGTAGCGGCTGCACGCGATCAGCCCGAAGGCGACGAGGAAGAGCAGTCCGAGGCCCAGGGTGATCCAGGTCGAACGCAGCGACCAGAGTTTGGCCCATTCCGAGGCCAGCACGCGCCGTCCGGTCACCCGGTAGGCGGGGCGGGCGGGCGCGGCGGGCGGTGCCTCGGCGGTCGTCGTCAGCGTGCTCATGCGGGCCTCCCGGCGGTCTCGAGGCTCTCGACGGTCGTGGTGCCGTGGTACTCCACGGCATCCCTGGTCAGCTCCATGAACGCCTCCTCCAGCGATACCGTCCGCGAGCTCAGTTCGAACAGCGCGATGCCGTGCTCGGCCGCCTTCAGACCGATCTCGCGGGCGCTCAGCCCGGTCACCTGAAGTCCGTCGGATCCGATACGGCCCGTGATGTCGACGCCCGGTCCGGCCAGTACGTCCCGCAGCCGCGCCGGGTCCTGCGTGGCCACGTGCACCGTGTCGCCGCCCGCCTCGCGGATGAGGTCCGCCACGGTGGTGTCGGCCAGCAGCCGTCCCCGCCCGACGATGATCAGGTGATCCGCGACCAGAGCCATCTCACTCATCAGATGGGACGACACGAAGACCGTCCGGCCCTCGTCGGCGAGCGATTTCAGCAGGTTGCGGATCCAGAGGACGCCCTCCGGGTCCAGTCCGTTGACCGGCTCGTCCAGCATCACCGTCTGCGGGTCGCCCAGCAGCGCCGCCGCGATGCCGAGCCGCTGGCCCATGCCGAGGGAGAAGGCACCGGCCCGCTTCTTCGCCACGCTGCCGAGTCCGGCGAGGTCGATGACCTCCTCGACCCGCCGCGCGGGAATCCCGTGCGTCAGCGCGAGCGCCTTCAGGTGGTTGTGGGCCGAGCGGCCCGGGTGGATCGACTTGGCCTCCAGCAGGGCGCCGACCTCCTGGAGCGGTGCCCGGTGCCGGGCGTAGTGGCGGCCGTTGACCGTCACGGATCCGCTCGTCGGCGCGTCGAGCCCGACGATCATGCGCATGGTCGTGGACTTCCCGGCGCCGTTGGGCCCGAGAAAACCGGTGATCGTGCCCGGCCTGACGGCGAAGTCCAGCCCGTCGACGGCCGTCTTCTCGCCGTACCTCTTCGTCAACTGCTGTGCGTCGATCATTCGTGTTTCTTCCTGTCGGGCACGGGCGTCCATCGGTCGCCCCTGACGCCTCAGTGACCACGCTAGGTGCCGAACCGCCCCGGGCCGGTGGTACCGGGGACTGATCCGCGACCGTCCGGTCGTACCGCGGTACTACGTGATGCCGCTGCCGGGGGCACGCCGTTCAGGTTGCTTTCAGGTGCGGAATGCCATCGTGCGGATCATGACCACTGAGCACGTCCTCGACGACCGCCCCCTCACCCCCGTACGCCGGATGGCGGACAAGGTGCCGGAGGTGACCGTCTACTTCTGGATCATCAAGGTGCTGACCACCGGTATGGGCGAGACGGCGTCGGACCTCCTCGCCCGCCTGCTCGGGCCGGTGCCGGCGGTCGCGTTCGGCGGCCTCGCCCTGGTGGCCGCCCTGGCCGTGCAGTTCGCTCTGCGCCGGTACGTCGCCTGGGCGTACTGGACAGCGGTCGTCATGGTCAGCGTGTTCGGCACCATGGCCGCCGACGTCCTGCACGTCGGCCTCGGCGTGCCGTACGCGGTGTCGACGCCGGCCTTCATGGCCGTACTGGCCGCGGTGTTCGTCCTCTGGTACGGGTGCGAGCGGACGCTGTCCGTCCACAGCATCCGGACGCGCCGTCGCGAAGCGTTCTACTGGGCGGCCGTCCTGGCCACCTTCGCGCTGGGCACCGCCGCGGGCGACCTCACCGCCACGGCCGGCTTGGGCTATCTGGGATCGGTGGTCCTCTTCGCCGCCGCCATCTGCGTCCCCGCCCTGGCCCACCGCTTCGGCGCCCTGAACGCGGTGACCGCCTTCTGGACCGCGTACGTCATCACCCGCCCCCTCGGCGCCTCCCTCGCCGACTGGACGGCACTCGGCCACACCCGCGGCGGCCTGGGTCTCGGCCTGGCGCCGGTCACCCTCGCGTGGACGGCCGCGATCATCGGCTTCGTGAGCTACCTGACCGTGTCACAGCGCGGCACACGCTCCCCGGCCGCGTTCTGAGGGCCGTTTCCGGGGGTTCACCAGCGGGCCGGCGCCCGCGGAGGCGGGGCCGCCGGCCCGCTGCGTCGGATCGTGGTGGTTCCGGACGGCAGGCGGGCCGGCGGCCCGAATCCGACGGGTCCGTGGGGCACCAGGCCGCAAGGACGGTGCAGAGGGGTTGACGGGGCGAGGCCGGGCGGCTTCTCTGAGTGAGCAACTTTGTTTGTTTATGGTCGCTTCCGTGCGCTCGCCCTCTGGGCCGTGCTCTGTTCCGCCGCGCCGGAGCAACCCTCCACGAACGGTCCCAGGAGGTCGATGCACCATGAACAGCTGTCGGAAGGCCGCACCACCGCGTCAAGGCGCTCCGGTCCCCTCCAGAGCGTTGGCACTGACCCTGACCAGTCTCCTCCTGCTCCTCTTCGCCCCGCTGATCGCTCTCGGCGCGGCCCCGCCGGCAGCCGCCGCGTCGGGCAACGGCCTCGCGCCCACCCCGCAGATGGGCTTCAACGACTGGAACGCCTACGGCTGCAACGTCTCCGACTCGCTCATCAGGTCCACCGCGCAGGCCATGCACACCAACGGCATGCAGGCCGCCGGGTACACGTACGTCAACATCGACGACTGCTGGATGACGCACTCCCGTGACTCCGGCGGCCACCTCGTGCCGGATCCGGCGAAATTCCCCTCCGGCATCAAGGGCACCGCCGACTACGTGCACTCCCTCGGCCTGAAGCTCGGCATCTACGAGGACGCCGGCACCGCCACCTGCGCCGGCTACCCGGGCAGCCTCGGCCACGAGACCACCGACGCGCAAACCTTCGCGTCCTGGGGCGTGGACTATCTCAAGTACGACAACTGCAACAACACCGGCGCGCCCGCGCGGACCCGCTACACCGCCATGCGCGACGCGCTCGCGGCCACCGGCCGGCCCATCCTGTACAGCCTGTGCAACTGGGGGGAGGACGACGTGTGGACCTGGGGCGCGGACGTGGGCAACAGCTGGCGCACCACCGGCGACATCAGCGCGAGCTTCTCCAGCATGCTGTCCATCTTCCACAGCAACGTCGGACTCGCCTCCTACGCCGGCCCCGGCCACTGGAACGACCCCGACATGCTGGAGGTCGGCAACAACGGACTGTCCGCGACCGAGGCCCGTACCGAGTTCAGCCTCTGGGCGGAGATGGCCGCGCCCCTCATCGCGGGCACGGACCTGACCTCCGCCGGCTCCAGCACCCTGTCCATCTACACCAACTCCCGGGTGATCGCCGTCGACCAGGACGCCCTGGGCAAGCAGGGCACCATGGTCTCCTCCTCCGGCGGCCTCGATGTCCTGGCCAAGCCGCTCGCGGGCGGCGACGTGTCCGTGGCGCTGTTCAACGAGACCGGATCGACCGCGACCATCAGCACCACCGCCGCCGCGATCGGCAAGACCGGCGCGTCCGCCTACTCCCTGACCGATCTGTGGTCCGGGGCGGCCTCCACCACCTCGGGCACCATCAGGGCCTCCGTGCCGGCCCACGGCACCGTCATGTACCGCGTCGCGGGCGGGAGCAGCGGCGGCAGCGTCACCGGTGAGATCCACGCCGTCGGCGCCGGCAAGTGCCTCGACGTCCCGAACACCACCGCCGGGACGTCGGTGCAGATCCGGGACTGCGACGGGGGCGCCGGTCAGATCTGGACCCGCACCCCGTCCCACCAGCTCACCGTCTACTCCGGCGGTTCGCAGATGTGCCTGGACGCGTACGACAACCGGACCACCGCCGGCACCAAGGTGGAGACCTGGTCCTGCAACGGTCAGCCGAACCAGCAGTGGCTGTTCAACTCCGACGGCACCATCACCGGGGTCCAGTCGGGCCTGTGCCTGGACGTGACGGGCGCCGCCACCACGAACGGCACCCCGGCCGAGCTGTGGACCTGCACCGGCCGGCCCAACCAGCAATGGACCCTCGGCTAGATCCGCTCTCCTCCCAGCGCTCCCGCGTCCCCGGGCGGGCGCGGCCGGCCTCCGCCATTCCGGCCCGGACGCCAGGGGCGGCCCCGCCGCTGACTGACGTGCCCATGGCGCAACACCCTGTTCAGCGGCCGAGCCCACGCAGTGGGACGGGGAAGGTTCCCGCATCCTCGGATGCCGGGAAACCTTCCCCGTCTCCGTGTTCGACGAGGGCGGATCGACGACCGACCGGCCCTCCCCTTCTCTCTCCCCGCCGGCCCCTGAGCGGCTCACGGGCCGCGAGCCGCTCAGTAGGATCAGGCTCCGACTCGCGACCTCGGGTGGAAGACCGGGGCCGGGGTAGGAGTGTCCGCGACACAATGGGACCGAATCCGGTCGGGACGGGAGCACGTTCAGCATGATCACGGTGCGGATGCAGCACGGGGACACCATGGTGGCGCAGCTGCCGGAAGAGATCGACTACGACAACGCGCCCATGGTCGGTGCCCAGTGCGAGGACCTGATCAGGCAGGGCTGCCGCACCCTGATCCTGGACGCCTCCACCGTGCGGTACCTCGACAGCTCCGCCATCAGCATGCTCATCCTGCTGTTGCGCCTCCTCGACAAGCACGACGGCAGCCTGCGTCTGGCCGCCCTCGACGACCACTACCAGCAGACGTTGCGCCTTCTCGGTCTCGACGCGCTGTTCCCCCTCTACCCCACCGTGGAAGCCGCCCACCGTTCCACCGGCCGCGAGAACGTGGAGATGCCGCAGTCCTCCCGCTCCGCCTGACCGGTGCGGTGCGGTGCGACGCCGGCAGGGGCGGCAGCCACCGGTTGGCGTCCCCGAACAGTGCCATCAGACACCAGGAGACCGGTGACACCGAGCCCCTCACCTTCCACCCGAGTCTGCCCGGGTCGCGGGCGAACGGCCGTACGGCGGTCCTGGCTGCCGGACATCGGTTCGCCCACGCCGGTGTTCGGGCGAGGCTTCTCAGGTCAGTGTGAACTTCTGGGCGGTGGAACCGTTGCAGTCCCAGATCTGGAGGCGGGTGCCGTTGGCGGTCGCACCGCTGGGCGAGTCGAGGCAGCGGCCCGAGCGGGGGTTGACCAGTGAGCCGTCGGATCGCTGGTTCCAGACCTGGCCGCCGGCACCGTCGCAGTCCCAGAGTTCGACCTGGGTGCCGTTGGCCGTGCCGTTGCCGTTGATGTCCAGGCAGCGGCCCAGCGTTCCCAGCGAGCCGTCGGTGTGGTGGTACCAGTGCTGGTCCACGGCCCAGGACTGGCAGTCCCACAGCTGTACCGCCGTGCCGTTCCCGCCGCTGTCGTCGGCCGCCACGTCGACGCACTTGGCACCCGGGCCGGCGACCGGGGCGCCGCCGTCGACGGAGAACTTCTGCGCGGCGGCGCCGTTGCAGTCCCAGATCTGGAGGCGGGTGCCGTTGGCGGTCGCACCGCTGGGTGAGTCCAGGCAGCGGCCCGACCGGGGGTTGCGGAGCGAGCCGTCGGCCTGCTGCACCCACTTCTGGCCGCCGGCGCCGTCGCAGTCCCACAGCTGCACCTCGGCGCCGCCCGCCGTGCCGTTGCCCTCGATGTCCAGGCACTTGCCGATCGTGCTCAGGGAGCCGTCGGCGTTGTGCTGCCAGTGCTGGTCCTCGGCCCAGGACTGGCAGTCCCACAGCTGAACGGCGGTGCCGTTGCCACCGGTGTCGTCGGCGGCGGCGTCGACGCACTTGCCGCCCGGCCCCGTGATCGTGCCCTGGGGTCCGTCGGGCACGTCCGTCTCACCGGAGTAGCCGACGGAGACGACGTTCGCCTGGACGGCGTTCTCGGCGGCGTCGGTCGGATAGCCGGCGACCATCACGCCCTCGAAGAAGGTGCCCCGGTTCCAGTTGCTGTTGTCGCCGCCGGTGCCCAGGATGATGCCGCCCTCCTGGTGCATGGGCCGGTAACCGCCGCGCGTGGGCAGTGCGCCGTCCCACCAGGTCGAGAGCCCGCCCGACCGGCTGTCGCCGCCCTTGAGCGCGTACCTGGTCTGTCCGTCGTTCTTCAGCACCGCCGTGACGAAGGGGGTGCCGTTCCCGCGGTTCGCGGTGTTCGACCCGTTGTCCCCCTGGAACATGCCGTTCTCCAGGTCGGCCTCGACCCAGGGGCCGGAGCCGCTGCACGGCGCGAAGTAGCACGTGGTCGCGATGCTCACCGCGTCCATGTGACCGTTGCCGGTGTCGGCCGGGGTGCTCTCGGCGTTGCCGTAGTCGAAACAGCAGTCGGCGCCGACGTGCGTGCCGCTGGCCACCATGTAGGCGCCCTCCGGCTGACCGTTGACGGCGACACCGGACGCCACCCCGGTGTAGCGGTAGCCGACGCCGGGTGAGATCCAGATGCCGTACACCTTGTGGCCGCCGGCCGTGACGGCGATCTCGCTCGCGTCCGCGCCGCGGTCGGCGCCCATGCCCGAGGTGCCGGCGGGGCCCGGAGTGAGATCGTTGTGCCGTGACGTCTGGTCGTAGACCTTCGTGATGCGGCACGTGGTGTTCTGGCAGAACGTGTCCTGCCGGCCGGCGTCCGCGTAACCGCCCTGGGACAGCGGCCCGATGTCGGCCCGGGCCCCGTCCGAGGCGCGGGTGACCTGGTACAGGGGGCCGTTGTACGAGGACAGCAGGGCGCGCGTCGAACTGTGCGCGGCGACGCAGGGGGTGCCGGCGGCGGCGTAGATGTCGCACGGCAGTGAGCCCGCCGCCTGCGACACGGCGGGGACCCCGATCAGGACACCGAGGGCGAGGGCGACTGTGGCCAGCGCGGCCGCCACGGCCCTCGCCCGTCTGCGGACCGGTACCCGGTCGGGCGGCCAACCTGTGTCACCGACGGCATTTCTTGTTATATACATGACATTCCTTTGGGTCGTGGCGGGTCTACCGGAAGCGCCAGAGGTGGTCGGGGGTCCCGTTGTCCTGGAACTGCTCGACGTTCGCGGAGTTGTCGGTGGACGCGTCGTGCACGGCCAGGACCTTGCCGGAGTTGCGGTTCCGGATACGGAAGGCCCCGTCGGCATCGTGGACGAGCCGCCACAGGTGGTCGTCGGTGCCGTTGTCGGTGAACTGCACGACCTGTGCCGAGTCGGCGGTCGACATCCCGGCGACCCCGAGCACCTTGCCCGAGTTGACGTTGCGGACGCGGAACCAGCCGTCCGCGTCGGGCAGGAACGTCCACAGGTGGTCGTCGGTGCCGTTGTCCTCGTACTGCACCACCCGGGCGGAGTCCGCCGTGGACATCCGGTCCACCGCCAGCAGTCTGCCGGAGTTGACGTTCTCGATACCGACCCGGCCGTCCGGGACCAACCGCCAGTCGTGGTCCGCGCCGCCGTCGTCGGTGAACTGCGCGGCCTGCGCGGAATCGGCCGTGGACATCCCCGCCACGCCCAGGACCTTGCCGCTGTTCCTGTTGCGCAACCGCACATGGCCGTTGCCGCTGTCGAGCAGCTGCCACAGGTGGTCGTCGGTGCCGTTGTCCTCGTACTGCACCACCCGGGCGGAGTCCGCCGTGGACATCCGGTCCACCGCCAGCAGCTTGCCGGAACGGGCGTTCTGGACCTTGTGGTAGCCACCGCCGGCGCCGAGCAGGTACCACAGGTGGTCGGCCGTGCCGTTGTCGCCGTACTGGACGACGTTCGCCGAGTCGGCGGTGGACATCCGGTCCACGCCCAGGACCTTGCCGGAGTTGCGGTTCTGGATGCGGAAGGCGGCGCCGGTGCCGGACCGCCACTGGCGGCTGCCGCCGGTCTGCGGGAAGGAGGTGATGCGCAGACGTGCCGCGCCCATCGGGATGAGCGTGACCTGTTCGACCGGAGCGGAGGACGCGACGGGCCCGTCCTGGAGCGGGGTGACGACGTTCTGGCCGTCGGCCCGCCAGGCGTCCACGCGCTGGGCCTGCGCGGTGATCCGGACCGGTGCGCCCGCCGTGGTGAAGGGATCGTCGACGCTGCCCCCGGTGGACACGCTCAGCTCCTGCCGGGGTGTCAGGCCGTAGTTCCAGGGGGAGCCGGCGTGGACGTCGTACTCGGGGAACCGTGTACTGCCGCCGGTCCGCACCCAGTTCTCGGTGACGGCCAGCGAGAAGCCCAGGGGCCCGTAGCCGACGGACACGGCGTTGTGCTGGGACGGCCACGCCTTCACCCGCGGCTGCATCGGCAGGCGCAGGGTGACCGTGTCGCCGTCGGTCCAGGTGCGGTTCACCGTGACGTAGCGGGGGCCGGGACCGGCGGACACGGCTGTTCCGCCGACCCGCAGGTCCGGTGCGCCGCACCAGCCGGGGATGCGGAGGACCAGGGGGAACGCCACCGGTGTCGGCAGTGACAGCGCGAAGGTGAGCGTGTCGGCGAACGGGTATCCGGTGGTCTCGGTGATGGTGACCCGGGTGCCGTCGCCGACCTCGGCGGTGACGGTGGAGGGACCGTGGAGCGCGGCGCACAGTCCGCCGTCGCCGGTGGCGAGCCACATCTCCTCGGTGTAGTAGGGCCAGCCCATTCCGTAGTTGTGCGGGCAGCAGCGGTACTGGTCCACCCCGGCGCGGTAGGACTGCATGGCCCAGCCGTTGGCGAACTGGCCCCGCGTCTTGGCGCTGTTGTCCAGGTCGACGCTGTTCGCCGAGGTGATGTAGTGCGTGGCCCGCCCCTCGGGGTCGAGCGCGGCGGGCAGCAGGTTGAACGCCAGTTCCTCGGTGCGGTCAGCCCACACCGGGTCGCCCGTGACGCGCGTCAGGATCTCGTGGCTGAGCATGTATTCGACGATGCCGCACGTCTCGAACCCCTGCCGCGGGTCTCCGTAGCCGGCGCGCACGGTCTCGTCGCCGGCGAAACCCCCGCCGGGGAACTGGCCGTACGTGTCCTGCATGGTGGCGTAGTCACGGTACGTGGCGCTGCGGTCGCCGGCGTTCGCGGACAGCACCCAGTACTGGGCCGGTTCGCGGAACCCTTGCGCGAAGTTGACGTTGTGCCCGTCGACGACGCCGTCGACCCACCTGGCGGAGTTCGCGTGGATCTTGCGCACCAGGTCGAGCAGGAACGCGTCGCCGGTGCGGTTGTACAGCCAGTACACGACGTCGATGGTGTCGCCCCAGCGCCACGTCCCCCAGCCGTCGGAGAACACCGCCGCGGGCTGGGTGTGGACGTAGGCGAAGTACCGGGTCAGGAAGGGCACGACGCGGCTGTCGCCGGAGTACTCGGCGAAGGAGCGCAGGGCGTGCAGCATCGGCATGTGCGGCCACAGGTCGGCATGCCCGCCGAGGGACGTCCGCAGCCGTGACGGGCCGAAGTACCCGTCGGCCGCCTGGTTGGCGAGCACTCCGTCCATCCACGTCGAGGCGGTGTCCAGTGCGGTCGCGTCACCGGTCACGTAGGCCATGTCGACGAAGCCGCGCAGCCAGTACGGGACTTCCTCCCAGCCGTCCAGGTCCGCGTGGATCCATCCGGTGTCCTCGTACCGCAGGAAGTGCGACGTCTCAGGATAGTGCCCGCACAGGCCGTCGACCTGACGGGCGAGCTGCGTGGCGAGCCAGCCGTGCGCACGCACCGCGCCGGGCGGCAGCCGCAGGAACGCCGACGGTTGCAGGGGCGCCCGGTTGGCCGGATACCACGGCCCGGCCGCCGCCGCTGCGGGCCGCGCGGTCACCGGCCCCAGCACGGCCGCGCCGGCGACGGCGGCACCGCCCCTGATGACCTCACGTCTGCTGATGCGCACAGTGAACCCCTCTTCCATGACATCGTTGTCCTCATCGGGGCGGCGAGCCGCCCGGTGGCAGGACGGGAACCGGCCGGCCCCGGTGTCCGGCCCCCGGCCGGCGTGGCCGTCAGTTCACGTGGACCTCCGCACGGTCCACACCCTGCGGGTACGGGTGACGGGCGGGTCCGGGCCGGTGGTGAGCGGGTTGCGGAACGTGCCGGCGGCGGTGGCGACCGTGACGGTCCACTGGGCCGCCGCGGCGGTGGCGGGCCGCACGGCGCGGACGGTCCGGCGAGGAGCAGCCCGGACACGGTCAGCGGACCGAGCAGATACGGCAGCCACGGGGGGCGTACGGTTCCTGGGCGTTGCGTGCGCATCGGGGCTCCTCGGACAAGGATCGCTCTCGCACGGGTGGGACCGGTCGGTGACGGTGCCGGACGGATGCGTGGGGGGCGTGCGGGCCGGCGTGCGGGCATCGGCGCGCGATCCTCGACCAGCCGGAGCCGCACCCTTTTTTACATCGATGTAACTGCGCCGGCGTGCCAGCGTAGGACCGCCCTGACGCGGGGTCAAGGCGCCGGACACGAAGACGGCCACCCGGAACCGGACGCGGCAGCCGGGGCACGGGAAGGCACGGCCGCCGCGTCCGGGCTCGTCACATCAGCTGCCGTTTGCGGCCCAGCCAGGTCTGGGCGATCACGACGACGGCCAGGAAGGCGCCGCTGACGACCTGCTGGTAGGAGGAGTCCAGGGAGCCGATCTGGTTGATGACGTTCTGGATCACCTTGAGCAGCAGGACACCGACCAGGGAACCGCTGACGTAGCCGAGGCCTCCGGTGAGCAGGGTGCCGCCGATGACGACCGCGGAGATGGCGTCCAGTTCCATGCCGGTGCCGAGGATGGTCACGCCGGAGGCCAGCCAGGCGGCGTTCAGGGCCCCGGCCAGTCCGGCCAGGACGCCGGACAGCGTGTAGACGAGGATCTTGGTACGGGCCACCGGCGCGCCCATCAGGGCCGCCGCGTCCTCGTTGCCGCCGACCGCGTACACGTGCTGCCCGAACCGGGTGCGGCGCAGCACCACGGCTCCGGCGGCGAACAGCGCCACCGTGACCCACACCGGGTTGCCGACGCCCAGGGTGCTGCCCTGGCCGAGTTCGGCGAGGAACGAGCCCTTGCCGATCAGGTACGTCTCGGCGCCCTCGTCCGTCAGCGCCAGCATCAGTCCGCGCGCCCCCAGCATGGCGGCCAGCGTGACGATGAAGGGGGCCAGCCGGGAGCGGGCGACGAGCAGGCCGTTGACGACGCCGATGAGGCCGCAGACGGCGAGTGGCAACAGCAGCGCCACCAGGGTGCCGTGACGGGACCCCCAGGCCGCCAGGACGCCGCCGAGCGCGAAGAGGGAGCCGACCGACAGGTCGATGCCGCCGGTGATGATGACGAACGTCATACCGAGGGCGATGACGGCGAGGAACGCCGAACCGGTCGCCATGTTGGAGATGTTGTCGCCGGTGGCGAACGTGTCGAAGCTGACCGACGCGATGACGGAGACGATCACCAGCACCGCGAGCGCGCCGTGCTGCTGGACCAGCGCGCTCAGCCGTTCGGAACGCGCGGAGCCCACCGGCTCCGCGCCGCCCGGCGGTTCGCCGCTCGCGGTGGTCACGGGTGTGTCCGTCCTGGTTGCGGTCATCGCTTCCCCTGTCCGCGTGCCGCGTAGACCGCGGCGACGATCACTATGGCCTGGGCGATCTGGGTCCAGGAGGGCGGCAGATCGTGCTTGATGAGGGTGGCGGTGAGCAGCTGGATGAGGACCGCGCCCGCCACCGTGCCGGCGACGTCGACCCGCCCGCCGGTCAGCGGGGTGCCGCCGACCACGACGGCGGTGATGGCGGACAGCTCCATCAGGTTGCCCAGCGAGGTCGGGTCACTGGCCTGGAGCCGGGCGGTGGCCAGCACGCCCGCCACGGCCGCGAGCAGCGCGCAGGCGGCGTAGACGAGGATGAGGACCCTGCGTACGGGCAGGCCGGCGAGCTGGGCCGCGGGGCGGCTGTCGCCGATGGCGAGGAGCTGGCGTCCGAAGGTGGTGCGGCGGACGACGAAGGCCACCAGCAGGGCCAGCGCCGCCGCGATCAGGATCAGGTAGGGAATGCCGAGGAGGTCGCCCGACCCCAGGGAGGCCAGCGCGGGATTGCGCACGTCCTTCAGCTGCGGCAGCAGCACCAGGGCGACGCCCCGGCCGCCGACCATGAGGGCGAGGGTGGCGACGATGGGCTGGACCCCGACGAACGCGACCAGCACCCCGTTGGCGAGGCCGACGCCGGCGGCGAACAGTGCCACCACCAGCAGCGCCGGCAGCAGGCCGTAACCGAGGTAGAGGGCGGTCACCGAGGCGGCCAGTGCCATCACGGCACCGACGGACAGGTCGACGCCCTCGGTGCCGATGACCAGGGCCATGCCGATCGCCACGATGATCACCGGGGCGACCTGGACGGCCTGGGTGCGGAAGTTCTCGGCGGACAGGAAGTGCGGCGTGATGAGGGCGTTGACGACCAGGAGCAGCGCAACGCCCGCGTAGACGCCGTAGGTTCGCAGCCAGGGCAGGACGCGGGTCCTGTCCGGCGGGGTGGTGCGGAGCGTGGCCTCAGCCATCGGTGCCCGTCTCCTTCACCGCGTCCCGCGCCGGGGCGTCCCCGGCGATGGTCCGCATCAGCTTGTTCTCGGTGACGTCGTCGCCGGTCAGTTCGCCGACGACCGCACCGTCCTTCAGTACGACCACGCGGTCGGATCCTTCGATCAGTTCCTCCAGGTCGGAGGAGATGAGCAGGACGCCCAGGCCGTCCGCGGCGAGTTCGTCCACGAGTTTCTGCACCTCGGCCTTGGCGCCGACGTCGATGCCGCGCGTGGGCTCGTCGAGCAGCAGCACCTTGGGGTTCATCGCGAGCCAGCGGGCGAGCAGCACCTTCTGCTGGTTGCCGCCGGACAGTTCGCCGGCCTTCTGGTGCGGTGACGACGCCTTGATCCGCAACCGCTCGATGAAGGTGTCCACGATGCTGTCCACACGGGACTCCGACACGAGGCCGAGGCGGGAGAGCCGGGGCAGGGCGGCCAGCGCGATGTTCTCCCGGACCGACAGACCGGGGACGATGCCCTCGCTCTTGCGGTCCTCGGGCAGCAGGCTGATGCCGGCCCGGACGGCGCCGGGCGTGGAGCCGCCGCGCACCGGGACCCCGGCGACCATGACACTGCCCGAACGGACCGGCAGCGCACCGGAGATGGCCTTCGCCGTCTCGGTACGCCCGGAGCCGAGCAGTCCGCCGAGGCCGACGACCTCGCCCGGCCGGATGCTCACGGACACGCCGTGCAGCTTGTGCGGCACGGTGAGGTCCGCCGCCTCCAGCACCGGCTGGGCGCCGGCCGCGCGGTGGTCGCCGGTGAACCTGGTCAGATCCTCCTGGCGGACCTCGCCGAGTTCACGGCCGAGCATCGTGGAGACCAGTTCGAGGCGGGGCAGGTCGGCCAGCCGGCCGTGGTGCACACGGCGTCCGTCGCGCAGCACGGTGACGGTGTCGCACACGGCGTACAGCTCGTCCAGGCGGTGGCTGACGTAGACGACGGCGATCCCCGCCTCGCGCAGGCGGCGGATCACCGCGAACAGGGTCTCCACCTCGCGTGGTTCGAGGGAGGACGTCGGTTCGTCCATGATGACGACCCGGGCGTCGGCCGCGACCGCGCGGGCGAGGGCCACCATCTGCTGGGCCCCGACGCCGAGGGTGCGCAGCGGCTGCCGGACGTCCACCCGCACGCCGAAGGTGCGCAGTCTCTCCCCGGCCTCCCGGTTCATGCGGGCGAAGTCCAGCAGGCCGAGGCGGTTGCGGGGCTCGCGTCCGAGGAAGAGGTTGCGGGCCACGCTCAGCAGCGGAATGAGGTTGACCTCTTGGTAGATGGTGGAGATGCCGGCCTTCTGGGCCTCCAGCGGCGTGGCGAAGGAGACCTTCCGGCCCTGGAAGGTGATGTCGCCGGCGTCCGCCCGGTACACGCCGGTCAGCACCTTGATGAGGGTGGACTTGCCGGCGCCGTTCTCGCCGATGAGGGCGTGCACCTCACCGGGGTGCAGGGTGAGGTCCACACCGTCGAGGGCGCGGACACCGGGGAAGGTCCTGGTCAGTCCGCGGACGGCGAGGACCTCGGCGGGGGGTGCCACCTGTGCCTCCAGGCAGAGCGGGGAGAAAGGGAGTGACGTGAGCGAGCGGAGGGCCCGGACGGCGTCGGGCCCTTCCGTGGGTCAGTACGCCTTGCCGATGTCCTGCTTGGCGTTGCCCGCGTCGTAGACGCTGTCCTGGATGACGATGTCCTGGGGGACCTCGCCGCCCTTGGTGAACGTGTCCAGCGTCCGGAACGCCAGCGGACCGAAGCGCGGGTTGGACTCGACGACACCGCTGACCCAGCCGTCGACGATGCCCTGGACGGCGTTGCGGGTGCCGTCCACCGTGACGATCTTGATGTCGCCGGCCTTCTTGCCGGCACCCTTGAGCGCGGCCACCGCGCCCAGGCCCATCTCGTCGTTCTCCGCGTAGATGCCCTTGATCCCGGGCTTGGACTGGATCAGCTGCTCGGTGACCTGCTGGCCCTTCTCGCGGGCGAAGTCACCGGTCTGCTCGAAGACGACCTTCAGGCCGGGGGCCTTCGCGGCGATCCGCTCCTTGAAGCCCTTGGTGCGCTCGGTGGTGACGTTGTTCCCGGCCGAACCCAGCAGGATGGCGACCTCGCCCTTGCCGCCCGTCGCCTCGATCATCTGGTCGGCGGCACGCCGGCCCTGCTCGACGAAGTCCGAGGCGATGAAGGAGACGTAGTCCTTGCAGGCAGTCGCGTTGATCTTGCGGTCGATCGTGACGATCGGCACCTTCCTGGCGGCGGCGGCCTGGAGCACCGGGTCCCAGCCGTCGGAGTTGAGCGGGGCGACGACCAGCAGGTCGGCACCCTTGGCGAGCAGGTCCTGCACATCGCTGATCTGCTTGGAGAACTGCGACTGGGCGTTGGCCGTCAGCAGCTTGACCCCCTGCTTCTTCGCCTCGTCCTTGACGGACTGCGTCTCGGCGATGCGGAACGGGTTCGCCTCCTTCTCGGACTGGGAGAAGCCGACGGTCGCGTTCTTCAGGTCGGTCTTCTTCGCTCCGTAGGCGCCGATGGTGCAGCCCTTGCCGCCGGGTCCGGGCGTGACGACCTTCTGCTCGGCGCCGTCCGCGGCCGCCGTCGACCGGGGCTTGCCCGAGGCGTCGTCCTCCGACTTGGTGCACGCGGTGGCGGTCAGGGCCACCGCTGCGGCCAGGGCGACCAGCACGGGACGGGTGAGGAGGTGAGGACGGTGAGTGGTGCGCTGCATGGTGACCCCGATCCGGGCGACGCTTGAAGGCAACTGAGGAGGCATCGGACGAGCACGGGCGGTGCTTCTCCCCCGGCGCGGGACGCTGTCCGGTCCGCCGCAAGCAGGTTTTTACATCGTTGGAAGAGTGCTGTAAACCCCCTATGCACCGCGTACGGGCATCAGGCCGGGAGCCGGGGTACGGCCGGGGCCGGGCCGAAGCGCCGCGAACCCACCGGCGGCGGCGTACCGCACGGCGACTCGAAACACGTACTGAACAGGGACTTCAGTGAGGCGCATGCGTCACAGGCGTCACTCGGCCGCAGCCGTCCCCGGCCCGGTGAACTCCCTTGCGGTGTAACCGACATGTGACCTCGAACAACGCGGCACGACGCGCTCCGCACCAGCCCGGGCGGTCGTCCCTCCCCCGTCGCCGACGAGGTCGCGCGTGCCGTCCGCGGCCGCGAGGACGCTCAGCCCCCGCAGCGGGCGCCGCCGCCCACGGGGTGCGCCACGCCCGCCGGTGCGGTCAACCGTTCGTGCCGCCGTCGGCCGCTCGGCGTCCCACGGTGCTCTCCCGCTCCACCAGCCGGTGGTCGACGCGGATGCGCCGGGGTTCGGGAGCCTTGCCGCCCAGCCGAGCCAGCACCGACTCCACCGCGAGCCGGCCGATGGCCCCCTTGTCCGGTGAGACGGACGTGAGGGTCACCGCGCCGAAGCGTCCTTCGACCACGTCGTCGAATCCGACCACCGCGACGTCCTCGGGCACCCGCAGGCCCCATTCGTGGAGCACCCGCATCGCGCCGATGGCCATCGGGTCGTTGTAGGCGAAGACCGCGTCGGGGCGCCTCCCCGTCTCCAGGATGCGCGCCATGGCTTCCGCACCTTCCGCGTGCCCCCAGCCGTCGGTGGCGGCGACCAGCCCGTCGTCGGCGGGCAGTCCGGCCAGGTTCAGTTCCTCGCGCCAGCCGCGCACGCGCAGCTGGGCGGGCTCACTCCGGCCGCGCCGGGCGCCGATGAACGCGACCTCCCGGCGGCCCAGGTCGATCAGGTGCCGGACGGCGGTGCGGGCGGCGGCGATGTTGTCGATGGCGATGTGGTCGTAGGGCAGGTCGTACTCCCGCTCGCCGAGCAGGACCAGCGGCACGTTCTCCGTGCGGTCGCCGAGGTCGCCCGCTTCGAGTTCGATCGGGCTGAGGATCAGCCCGTCGATGACCCGCGCCCGGAAACCCTGGCTGACCAGGATCTCCTGCTCGCGCCGTCCGCCGGTGTGGTCGAGCAGCACGATGTAGTCGTGTTCGGCGGCGGCGTCGATGACGGTGGCGGCGAGTTCGGCGAAGTAGGGGTTGCCGAGTTCGGGCAGCGCGAGCGCGATGATGCCCGTGCGCCCCTTGCGCAGGTGCCGGGCGGCCAGGTTGGGCCGGTAGCCGAGCGCGTCGATGGAGCGCTGGACGCGTTCCCGCATGGCGGGGGTGACGTGCTGGTAGTTGTTCACCACGTTGGAGACGGTCTTGATGGAGACCCCCGCGTGCGCGGCGACGTCCTTGAGGCTGACCCGCACGTTCGTCCCTTCTGAGCGACCCGATCCGGGTGGCCGGTGCGGGTCCGGCGTCGCCGCCGTGAGCCGTGCGGCCGAGCCCTTGTGCCTGATTTTACAACGTTATACATGCGGTTTCGTCACACTGACAAGGCGAGGACCGGCGCACCGCCGTCCGTCCTCGGCGGGTGTTCGCCGGGCCGGACCACCCCGCTGCCGGAGCGACGGCGTCACGCGCGGAAGTGTCACGAGTCGCGACTCGCGGATCGCGGATCGCGGATCGCGGATCGCGGATCGCGGATCGCGGATCGCGGATCGCGGATCGTGAGTCGTCAGGAGGAGTGTTGTGCAGGAGCCCGTCGCCGGTCTACGGACATGACGCGGCGCCACCCCGCCGATGTGGCGCGCGTCCCCGCCGGACCAGGTCCGACGCGCACGACTCTGGACACGCGGCCGGACGCCATGCTGTCATGCCCATTGCTCTCTCCTTCCAACGTTGTACAGCGTCTCGACGAGCCATCGATCAGCTCAGCCCCCAAGGAGACATGTGCGCCCCAGCAGAAGCCGACAGCGACTGGCCATGCTGCTCACCGCAGCTCTCGGCATCACCGGTCTCGCCGCGGCGCCGTCCGCGACGGCCGCCGGCTCCCCCTTGGAACCCCAAGGCCTCAAGGGCGAGTACTACACCCAGTCCGCCCCCGGAGCCTTCGACTTCCACGACCTGAAGGCGACCGCCTTCGACCCCGGCATCGACTTCGGCGACCTCGAGCCCCGTCTCCGGTCCGCCACCGGCCGGAACGACGACGTGAGCGTCCGCTGGACCGGCAAGGTCGTACCGGAGAGGACCGGACCCACCACCTTCTCGATGACCGGCGACAACGGCTTCCGGCTGTGGATCGGCGGCAAGCCCGTCATCGACCACTGGGTCGACGACTGGGACAACGAACAGACCTCACAGCCGGTGGAGTTGACGGCCGGCCAGCCGTACGACGTCAAGGTCGAGTACTTCGAGCACTTCGGCGGCTCCAACCTCCACCTGCGCTGGACCGAGCCGGGAGAGGCCAAGGAGGCGATCCCGACCTCGGCCTTCCGGCTGCCCGACGGCTTCGACTACGACGGCGCCCTCGCCGCCACCGTCCTGAAGGACGGCCGCACCCTCAAGCTCGACTTCGCCCAGGCACTCGCCGCGCCGCCGGCCGGCGTCACCGACCACATCGACGCCGTGATCGGCGGGGCCAAGTGGCCGCTCGGCACGGCCACGGCCGACCCGGGCGACCCCAGGTCCCTGCTCGTGGCGCTCAAGGAGCCCGTGATCGGCAACAGGACCGGCACCGCGCCCGGCCTCGCCGACGTCCACTACGACGGCAAGGGCGGCCTCGGCACCCCGGACGGCAAGGACGTCGGCGCTTTCTGGAGCAGCGGCCCCAACCACTCCACGCACGAACTGCGCACCCCGTGGGCGGACGAGGTCACTCCCGGCAACGCCCACCCCGAGTACCCCCGCCCCCAGCTCACCCGTGACACCTGGCGGAACCTGAACGGCACCTGGCAGTTCGCCGCCGCCGCGCCCGGCGAGCGGCCCCCGGTCGGCAAGCAGCTGCGCGAGCGGATCCTCGTCCCGTACCCGGTCGAGTCCCAGCTGTCGGGGATCGAACGGCACGAGGACCGGATGTGGTACCGGCGCACCTTCACCGTCCCGGCCGGCTGGAGAATCGGCTCGGGCAAGCACCTACAGCTGAACTTCGGCGCCGTCGACTGGCAGGCCGAGGTGTACGTCAACGGCACCGAGGTCGCCGAACACAAGGGCGGCTACGACAAGTTCGCCGCCGACATCACCGGCGCCCTCAAACCCGGCCGCACCCAGGAGCTGATCGTCGGCGTCCACGACCCGACGGACGCAGCCGCCGGCGAGAACCCGCCGGTCGGCAAGCAGCGCACCGACCCCAGCGGCATCTGGTACACCCCGTCGTCCGGCATCTGGCAGACCGTCTGGATGGAGCCGGTCGCGGCCGACCACGTCGACACGCTCAAGCTCACCCCGGACGTCCCGGCGGGAACGCTCACCGTCGAACCGCGGGGCGTGCGGGCCGGACTCCCGGTGCGGGCCACGGCGTACGACGGTCACCGCAAGGTCGCCACGGCCGTCGGCCGCAGCGGCGAACCCCTCACGCTGAAGGTCCCGCACGCGCACCTGTGGTCACCCGACGACCCCTTCCTGTACGACCTGAGGGTGAGCGTCGGCGGTGACCGCGTCGGCAGCTACTTCGGGATGCGCTCCATCGCGGTCGAGAAGGTGAACGGCGTCCCGCGCACCGTCCTCAACGGCAAGCCCGTCTTCATGATGGCCACGCTGGACCAGGGCTTCTGGCCGGACGGCCTGTACACGGCGCCCACCGACGCGGCCCTCGCCCACGACCTGAAGGCGCACAAGGCGATGGGCTTCAACGCGGTCCGCAAGCACATCAAGGTGGAGCCCGACCGCTGGTTCTACTGGGCCGACCGGCTCGGCCTGCTGGTCTGGCAGGACATGCCGGCGATGAGCAGGGTGCCCGACACGTCTGCCCAGCGCGCCGAGTACGAGCACGAGATGAAGCAGATGATCGACGAGCACATCAGCAGCCCGTCGGTCGTCATGTGGGTCACCTTCAACGAGGGCTGGGGCCAGTACGACATGGCCCGCATCGCCGACCAGGCCAAGTCCTGGGACCCGACCCGGCTGGTGAACAGCATGTCGGGCCTCAACCTCGGCGCGGACGGCGGCACCGGCGACATCATGGACGAACACGGCTACCCGAGCCCGGCGCTGCCACCGCACCCCGACGGCAGGCGTGCTCTGGTCAGCGGCGAGTACGGCGGTCTCGGTCTCGCGGTGCCCGGCCATGCCTGGCCGGTGCAGCAGTCGTACGTCGACGTCGACCCGGCGCGGTACACCGACGACTATCTGGCGAGACTCGCCGAGGTGCACGCGCTGGCCTGCAAGGGCGGCAACGGCGCCGTCTACACCCAGATCTCGGACGTCGAGGGCGAGCTCAACGGCCTGATGACGTACGACCGCAGGGTCGTCAAGCCCGATGTGCAGCGGCTGGAGGCGGCTCAGCGGGCGCTGATCGAGGACGCGTCGCGGGCCACCCCGGCCGGCTGTTCGACCACCTGACGCACCAGGCGGCACCGGTCGGGGTCCGGCACACCCGGCCGCACCCCGACCGACCGGAGGCCGGCTCACGCGGCCCGGCCTCCGGTGCCGTGCCCGGCGCGTCTACGGAGCCATCTCGTACGTGCCGGACAGTGCCTCGACCCGCTGCCAGACCCGCTCCGTGCGCGCCTCGTCGACGGCCGGCCGCCGTACGGCACCCAGCGCCCACTCCTGCTGCGCCTCGGTCGCCGAGTCCTTGCCGTGCAGTTCGACGGCGTGCGCGGAGAAGTCCCGGACGAGAACGGCGAAGAGTTCGTCGAGCACGTCCTCGTCGAGTCCGGTGAGGGCCGCCTGTTCCAGGACGAGCTGCCCGTGCACGACGAGGGCGAAGAGCTGACCGACCGCGAGAAGGAGATCGAGATCGCGGCTCTGCTCCGCGTCGGGGGCGGCGGTGGCGACGAACGCACAGAGCGCGTCGGCCTGTTCGCGGAGGCGGGTCACGTTGGGCAGGTGCGCGTAGGCCTCGAAGGCGGGTCGCCAGTCGTGGAAGCGCACCGAGCCCAGGCCGCGGGCCGGCCCCTGCCGGAAGAGGAAGTCGTCGTCGGCCGCGTCGAGGCGGGCCGGCACGCCGGGGTGGTCGACCGGGTCGAGGAGGTGGTTGCGCATGAACTTCAGGATCAGCGCCAGGTTGACGTGGACCGTGCCCTCCAGCTTCGGCAGGCCGCGGATCTCCACCGCCGCCTGGGCGAAGTAGTTGTCCTTCTCGAAGCCCTTGGCCGCGATCACGTCCCACATGAGGTCGATGACCTTCTCGCCCTCCGTGGTCACCTTCATCTTCGTCATCGGGTTGAAGAGCAGGTAGCGGCGGTCGTCCGGGCCGGCGGAGCGGAAGTAGTCGACGGCACGGTCGCTGAACAGCTTCATGCCGACGAGCCGGACGTACGCGTCGGTCAGTTCGCGCCGCACGTGCGGGAAGGCGGTGACGGGGCGGCCGTACAGGACGCGGTTGTGGGCGTGGGTGACGGCCTCGTACATCGCGTGCTCGCAGATGCCGATCGAGGCGGTGCACAGGTTGAACTTGCCGACGTTGACGGTGTTGAGGGCGGCGTCGAAGGCGGCGCGGCCGGTGTGCAGGACGTCCTCGGCCGCCACGGGGTAGTCCGCCAGGCGGAACTCGCTGACGAACTTCGAGGAGTCGACGACGTTCTTGACCAGGTGGTAGGCGGGGTGACGGCTGTCGGCGGCGAAGAACACATAGCCGTCGGGGCCCTCTACGTCGGTGCGGCGGCCGAAGACGGAGACGAGTCCGGCGGCGTTGCCGTTGCCTATGTAGTACTTGGAGCCGGTGGCGCGGAAGCCTCCGGCACCGTCGGGCTCCAGCAGCATGTCGGTGGAGTAGATGTCGGCGCCGTGGGCCTTCTCCGACAGGCCGAACGCGAACACCTCTCCCTGGGCGAGGAGTTGGGCGGCCCGGGTACGGGCGGCGGCGTTGTCGCTCTGCCAGACCGGGCCGAGGCCGAGGATCGTCACCTGCCAGGCGTACCAGTAGTCGAGGCCGTAGAAGCCGAGGATCTCGTTGAGCGCGGCGATCCGGGCGGTGTCCCACCGCTTGTCCGGCTCCCCCTCGCCCGCTGCGGACGACGGCGTCAGGAAGGTGGCGAACAGGTTCTCCTTCGCGGCGAAGGCGAGGAAGTCACCGAGCCACGCGCGGGTCCGGTAATCCTCCAGCAGCCGCCGCTTCCCGCGCTCCTCGAACCAGTCGACGGTGGCACGCAGCAAGCGGCGCGTCTCGGGGTCGAAGTGCGCGGGGTCGTAGCCGCGCGGGTTGAACAGCAGCTGGTCAGCCATGGTGGGACGCCTTTCGGCCGGTGGACGGAGGGAATGCAAGGTTCGACGGCGGCGGGGCCGGACCGGGTGGACCGGCGGACCGGGAGGACCGGTGGCAGGTCCGGCGCACCGGGAGGCCCGGCGCGGGGCGCGGCGGCGGTCAGCTGCCCGGACCGAACCTGGCCAGCGTGGCGAGCACGTCGTCCAGCCAGTCGATCATCATCCGCTCGTACGCGATGCCGCCGCGCAGGACGACGTGCTGAAGCTCTCGTTCCGCGTCGAGCGGCGGCTCCGTGCCGGCTGTCTCCGCCTCGGGCTCGATGAAGTCCCGTACCTCACCCGCGAGATAGCGCGCCAGCCGGTCGCGGTGTGCCTGCCGGTGCCGCTCGACCTCGCGGATCAGGGCGGCCGGGTCGTCGAAGGCGGCGCCCCGGATCTTCACGGCCAGGTCGTGGCGGACGCTCTCCGGCTCGATCGGATCGTGCAGCCAGGAGGACAGCGCCGCCCGGCCGAGGTCGGCGACGGAGTACTCCTTCTTGTCCGGCCGGCCCTGCTGCGGGACGTCCCGGGCGTCGACCCAGCCGTCGTTCTCCATGCGCTTGAGCACGCGATAGATCTGCTGGTGCGTCGCGGTCCAGAAATAGCCGATGGACCGCTCGAATCGCCGGGCCAGCTCATAGCCGGATCCGGGCTTCTCCAGGAGCGACACCAGGATCGCGTGTTCGAGCGCCATGACGGCGATCCTGCTATGCAACTCATTGCATAGCAAGCCTCCCCCGCCCCGATGCGACGCGGCTCACCACCTTCACGCCGGGAGGACCGCCGGAAGAAGGCGGGCGGGTCTCAGACGGGCGGCCGGTTGCGCAGGGCGGCGTCGGCCGGCTCCCGGATGTTCCACACGGTCGAGCCCGGCACCACCGCGACCGGCCTGACCGCGGCGTCCGGCATCGGCGGAACGCCGGAGGTGAGTGCCAGGGTCGTCGTACGTCTGGCCACTCTCGACGCTGACGGCCCGACGGGAACGTTCCAGTACGAGAACGGGGAAGTCCCCTGGTGACCGTGCGGGAACGGACCCGACCGGACCACGTCCGCACCACACGCGCGTCCTGGCTGCGTCTTTCCACCGTGTGCCGGCACGTACCCTCCCCCACCGCACGCGCGGCGCGCGACCGGCCGCTGTGGGCGAAGCGGCCCCCGGTGTTATTCAATGAGGTGTGCGGTCAGGGATCTCGGGGCCCCGTCGCACGGTTGCGAGTACGGCCCCGGCGCTGTGCCGGGGATCGCTGAGAGAGCCGTATGGACTCCACACCCTCCCCTTCGTCCTCCTCGCCCTTCGAACTGGTCAGCGGTGCCCTGGGGCGCTACATCCCGCGCGGCGGCTCGCCCGCGGCCGCCGGCCCTGCCGACGCGCAGGGCGACCGCGCGGCCCGCGTGCGCGTGCCCGACGGCCCCGGAGCCGACCGTCAGGACCAGATTCTCGGCGTGGTCAACCTGGACAGGGATCTGAGAATCACCCGCTGCAATCTGGACGCCCCCGTCTTCGTGGGTCTGGACGCCGTGGCGGGCAGTTCGTTCGTCGATCTGCTGCCACCAGGGGACGTACCGACGGTCACGCGGCGGTTGCGGCAGGTGCTGGAGATGGGCGAGGCGCATGTCGCCCGGATCCAGCGTCTGCGGCGCGACGACGGGTCCGAGCTGGTGGTCTCGATGAGCATCCTGCCCGCCGCGGCGCCCCAGGAGGGCTTGACCGTCTCCGTGATCGCCATGGCCAAGAGGCTGCACCTGTACGCCGCCGAGACCGCGGTGGGCACCTCGCTGGACATCGGCGAGACCGCGCAGTCGCTGGCGGAGTCCCTGCTGGCATGGGGAGACGTGGCCGCCGTCGACCTCGACTTCTCCGTGTGGACGGGCGAGGGAGTGACCGAGCAGGCGCGGGGGCGCATCCGGCTACGGCGGGCGGCCCTGGTGCCGGACCGGGCGTGGCCGGAGGGTTATGCGACTCCGGGTGACGATCTTCCGAGCGACGCGAGCCGACTGCTGGCGCAGGCGGTGCGCCACAACGATGCCCCGCAGGCGATCGTCATACCCGACCGGGAGACGGTGGAGCGGGTACTGGGCAGTCCGCGGGTGGTACGCGCCCTGGTGCCCGGTGACCGGTCGGTGAGCGTGGCGTGCATACCGCTGGTCCTGGACCGCGCACCGCCCGTCGTGCTGGGCGTGGCGGAGGTCTGGCGGCGGGCGGACCACCCCTTCCGCGACAGCGAGCTGCTCGACCTCCAGGAACTGGTGGCCAGGACCGCCCATCACGTCGACCTGGCCCGTCAGCACCAGCGCGAACACACGCAGGTGCTGGCGTTGCAGCGCCGGCTGCTGCCCCGGACCGGCGGCGACACCGTCGAGATCGCCAGCGTCTACCAGCCCGCCACCCCCGACAGCGCGGGCGTCGGCGGCGACTGGGTGAACAGCTTCCCGCTGCCGGACGGCCGTACCGCGCTGGTGGTCGGTGACGTCGTCGGGCACGGCCTGGGAGCCGCGGCCACCATGGGCCAGCTGAGCATGGAGGCCCGCGCGCTGCTGTCCGCGGGGCTGGCACCCGACGAGGTGCTGGAGCACCTGGACGAGACCGTGACGCTGCTGGACGACGCGGAGTCCGGGCTGGCGGCCGGTTACAGCGCCCTCGGTTCCACCTGCTGCATCGCCCTCTACGACCCGGTCAGCCACCATGTGGCGCTCGCCAGCGCCGGCCACCTCCCCCCGATCCTGGTGCTACCGGACGGGCACGCGGGCCCGCTCGAGGTCCGCCCCCACCCCGGCCTGGGCGCCGAGTTCGCGTTGCGGGAGCCGTTCGACGTGCACACGTTCGGCGCGCCCCCGGGCTCCCTGCTCACCCTCTACACCGACGGCCTGGTGGAGGATCCGGCCCTGTCGATCGACGAGGGCATCGGCAGACTGGCGGATGCGGTGTCCGCGGTGCACCCCTGGGACGCCTTGGAGCAGGCCGCACGGCACGTCGTCTCCGCCTTGACGCCCGTGCGCCGGCGTGACGACGTGACCCTGCTGCTCGCCCGCATGATCGGCTACCGCAAGGGGGACACCGTCACCTGGCGGATACCCGCCCGCGACGACGCGCCCGCCCGGGCCCGCGCGTACGTCTCCGCGGTGCTGCGGCAGTGGCGGACCAGGGACGACACCCGGGACGAGGTGCCGCTCCTGGTCAGCGAGCTGGTCACCAACGCGGTGCGCTTCGCCACCGGGCCCGTCACGGTTCGGCTGATCAGAACCGGTCACGGCCTGCTGTGCGAGGTGGGCGACACCGGCAACGGGAGGCCACGGCTGAGCCGGGGCGGCCTCCTCGACGACGGCGGGCGGGGCCTGAACGTCGTGCACAGGCTGACCAGCCGGTGGGGGGTGCGGTGGACGGACACCGGCAAGGTGGTCTGGGCGGAGGTCACGAGGTGACGCGGTCACGGGACGGGGCACGCGGGCGTACGCGGGCGCGGGACCAGGCGTACGCCGGCGCGGCGGGGGCAGCGGTGGCGGGCGCCTCTACAGCCACTCCCCTTCCAGGGCGGTGGCGGTGAGGCCCGGTGCCGCCGCGTACAGGACCGCGCGGCTGCCCGACTTCTGCCCGGCGTCGTGCGCCCGCCTCAGGATGTCGAACACGGCGGCGCCTCCGCGGTTGCCGCTGGTGTAGCTGTCCCGGCTGAAGTCCAGCAGCCCCGACGGCCACGCGTCGGGCATCGTCTGCTCCATGTATTCCAGCACCCGGGTCCCGCCGGGGTGCGCGAGCAGCACGTCGGGGTGCCAGGAGTCGGGGTGGTCCTGGTAGCGGACGCGCAGCCACTCCCACATCGCGGTGACCGTCTCCTGTACGGCGCGCGGCCCGCGCCTGTCCATCACGAAGTGGGTGCCGTCCGCCCGCGTGTCCAGGCGGTGCAGGTCCTGGGTGCCGGGCAGGGTGTGGTGCCAGGCGGTGTCCAACCGCAGCACCGACTCGCGCCGCGGGCGGCCCGTGACCACCGCCGCCACCGCGGTGTCCGCGAACAGCAGCCGGACGATCAGGGACTCCAGGGTGTCGTCCGCGGGCTGGTAGGTCGTGCTCAGCGCTTCCGCGATCACGACCAGGACCACCCGGTCGGGGTCCGCGGCCACGAGATCCGCCGCCAGGGCGAGCGAGCGGGTCCCCGCGACACAGGCCCACTGCGTGGCCGGCAGCAGCATCACGTCGTTGCGGAGCGGGAGTTCGTTGGCCAGGGCGATGTCCAGCCCCGGCAGCGCCGGGGTGGTGGAGTGACTGGTGATCAGGCAGTCGACGTCCGCGGCGTCCAGCCCGGCTGTCTGCAGGGCTCCGCGTGCCGCACGCTCGCCGTAGGACCGCACGGCCTCCCACGCGGGCGCGGTGCGCTCCTGGACCGTCTGCGGCGCGGGCATCGCTTCGAGGGCCGCGATCACGCGGTCGGCGTCCTGCTCGGTGAACCCGTCGCGTGCCAGCGCCTTCCGGGCCGGTCCGGTGCCGACAGCCCGCAGACCACCGCCGCTGCCGGGCGCGACGGCGGTCTCCAGCGGCAGCATCCAGCCGCGGGTCTCGATGCCCGTACCGGCGGCGATGCCGTCGATGCGGGGCGCCCATGCCGCGTGCGGGTGCCGGTCGCGCACCTCCGCCACGATCTGGCTGGTCCGCACGGCGTGCTCGCCGTGTATCACGGCAGGAGGACAGAGGTAAGCGGCCATGGTGGGCACCTTTCCGGGAGATCCAGGAGGAATGTCATGAGGACTGCGCCATGGGCCACTTCGGGACTTCGCGCCCATGCCGATGGGCTCCGCTTCGGAAGCCGCTGTCCCAGCAAGCATGGACGCTAAATGGACATATCCGCTGTGATTCAGACAACTTGGGCGGACTTGAAGGGCGTGATACGGCACACATCACCCGAACACGGATCTTCTGCCCTGGCAGCACACGGAGTTGCCTCCCGGGGCGGTGCCAGGGGCGTCAGAGGACGTTGACCGCGCTCCAGGCCGCGGCCACGGTGGCGTACTCGGGGCCGGTGGCGCCGTAGAGGTCCTTCGCCGCGCTCAGGGTCGCGGTGCGGGCGCCCTTGTAGTCCGTGGTGGAGGTCATGTAGACGCTCAGCGCCCGGTACCAGATGGCGGAGGCCTTCTGGTTGCCGATGCCCCTGACGGTGGAGCTGTCACAGGTGGGGCTGTTGTAGGAGACGCCGTTGATGGTCTTGGCGCCGCTGCCCTCGCTCGCCAGGTAGAACCAGTGGTTGCCGACGCCCGAGGAGTAGTGCACGTCGAGGCGGCCGACCGACTTCGACCAGCAGTCGGCGGAGCGGCCGTCCAGCGACGGCTTGTCGAAGCGGCGCAGCCACGGCGGGGTGGACTGATCGCTGAAGAGGTAGTCGGGAGTGTCGACCGGGTTGTCGGCGTACCACTCGACCATGGTGCCGAGGATGTCGCTGGTGGACTCGTTCAGGCCGCCGGACTCACCGCTGTAGCGCAGGTTGGCGGTGGCCGAGGTGACGCCGTGGGTCATCTCGTGGCCCATGGTGTCGAGGTCGACCTGCTCGGGGTCGGTGGTGCCGTTGCCGTCGCCGGTCAGCATGCAGAAGCAGGAGTCCGACCACTGGGCGTTGTCCCAGTCGGTGCCGACGTGGACGAAGACGGTGGCGCCGCGGCCGTCGTTCTTGATGCCGTTGCGGCCGAAGGTCGTCTTGTAGTAGTCGAACGTCTTCGCCGTGTTGGCGTGCGCGTCGACGGCGGCGGTGGCGCGGTCGGTGGAGAATTTCCTGCCGTCGCCCCAGATGTTGTCGGCGTCGGTGAACAGGGTGCCGGAGGAGCTTTTCAAGGACGACGACGAGAGGTTGTGCGCGTCCTTGGTGACGTGGCCGCGCACTGGGTCGATCAGGGCGAAGGTGCCGGCGGTCTGCTGGGTGGTGTCGATGCCGACGTCGCCGGTGTATTCGGAGTGGCCGGTGCCGGTCGCCTCGCGCTCGGCGTCGTACTGTTCGATCGCCGCGCCGGTGGTGGCGTCGGTGACGAAGACCTCGCCGTGCGGCTGCCCCTTGTCGCCCAGGCCCTGCACGGTGGTGCGCCAGGCCAGGCGCGGGGTGCCGTCCGCGGCCCACACGATCAGCTCGGGGGTGGACCTGGCGTTGCGCACCGCCCCGTGTGCACGCTTCAGGGCGCCGGCGGCGGTGCCCTTGGCGCCGACGGCGGGAGCGAGGGACCGGAGCGCCACCTTGTGGGCCCCGGCGCGGGTGGATCCCTTGAACGAGCCGTCGGCCTTCTGGTGGACGACGAAGTCGCCGCCGACGACGGGGAGGCCGCGGTAGGTCCGCTCGAAGCGGACGTGCTGGGTGCCGTCGGCGTCGATCACGACATCCTTCACGTGGAGGGTCTGGCCCGCGCCGAACCCGAAGGTGCCGGCGTGCCGGGTCACGTTCGCCTCGGCCCGGGATATCGCGGTGTCACGGACCGAGGCGGCGTGCCGCGCCGCCCTGGTCTGCGAGTGCGCGGGTACGGCCATGGCCCCCGTGGTGATGACGCCGGCGGCGACCGCCGCGGAAAGGGCAAGAAGAGGACGGGACATGGGGATTCCTTCGCTCGTCGTGGGGTGACGACGTCCTTGGACGTTGACGCGAAGTGTTCAACGAATGGCATGTCCCTGACGCGACTTCAGCTGGGGTACAACCGCGGAGCTATAGGGCAGGCGGAGTCACGGCCCGGCCGGTCCTCCGCCGCCGCCGAGCGCGAACTCCGCTCCCCCGCCCTCCCACCAGGCCAGATACCGGGGCCGCTGCCGCACCAGCGACACATAGGCGGCCAGCACACGCTCGCACGCCGCGTCGGCGAGCTCGGGCGGAACCGACTCCGTGTTCCAGGCCAGCAGCAGCCGCCGGTGGAACGGGATGTCCACCAGCGGCCTCTGCACGGTGCCCCGGGCGGACACGTCGGCGGTCGGCCATACGCCGCAGACGGCACGCCGGCCGGCGACCAGGATCTGCGCCACGGCCAGGTCCGGCGTCACATGGGCGATGTGCGGAGTGAATCCGGCCGACCGGCAGGTGAGATGAAGGTAGGCGTGCACGCCGCTCTCGTCCGCCTCCGGCATGACCCAGTCCTCGTCCGCCAGCTCATGGAGGCTGACCGTGTCCTGGCGCGCCAGCGGGTGGTCCTCGGCGAGCAGGACGAAGACCGGCTCGCGGAGCAGTGTGCGTGTGACCACCGACTCGCCGACCGGAAGGGGGAAGCCCGGGAACTCGCCGAACACCGCGATGTCGCACTTCGACAGGGTCAGCGATCTCACCAGGGTGTGCACGGAACGACGGGCGTCTATGGTGATCCGGCGTTCCGGGACGAGTTCGAAGAGGGCGGAGACCAGCAGCGACACCAGAGGGCCGGCCGTTCCGCCCGCCCTCAGCGGCGCGGCGGTCCGTCTGTCCGCCTCCGCCGCCGATCGCGCGTACTCGCGCAGCCGGTCGAAGCCGGTGACGAGGTCACGGGCGCAGCGCAGCACGTACTGGCCGTTCTCGTTCGGCTTCACCCCGTCGGCGCCGCGGATGAAGAGCGGGCCGCCCAGCTCGTGTTCGATACGCTTCAGCTGAGCGCTCGTGGCCGGCTGGGACAGCTGGAGCCGCGCGGCGGCCTTGCGAATGCTGCCGGCCTCGGCGACGGTGAGCAGGATACGCAGATGCCGGAACTCCAGGTGCATGAACATTCCCCGCTCAGCGCCGGGGACCCCTGCAACCCCGTGACCAGCACAACCCGTTGCCCGACGGCGTGGTGACCAAGGGTCTGACGGTCCTGCGGGGGCGGCAACCACGGAACGGTAAAACCTGGTGGCCGGGCGCGTGCGAGGTCGGCGGCGCCCGGATCACCGCGCGCGGACGCCGTCGCCCCGGGCCATGTATCAGCGCCCTACGACGCTCCCGCGGTGCGGCACCTCGGCATGCTCGGCATCGAAAGGCGGGCCAGGTCCCCGCGGCTGAGACGGTCCCCGACGCCCGGGTGGTCGTCCGTCACCAGGAACACCCGGCGGTCGTCGGCCGGGTCAGAGTGCGCCTGGCCGGCGAGGAGCCCTCCAGCACGTCGTACGCCGTCGCGGTGCGGTCCAGCAGGACCCGGCCCAGCGCCTGACTGTGGGGCGTGCGCGCGGGACGGATCCCGCCGCCGAAGCCCGGCGACACCGGCTCGCTCCCGGGGCCGGCTCCGGGAGCGGCCGGGAGCGGCCCGCGTCAGCGGGAGCGGACCGCCCCGCCGCCGAACGGCCGGCCCGCACCCGGCCCGGTCACGAGGGGCTCACCCCGGCGGAGTCGAGCATGCCGTCGCCGTACAGGTCCTGCAACCAGTTCGTCTGGTAGATGGTGTCGAGGTAGCGCTCGCCGAGGTCGGGGGCGATGGCCACCGCGGTGAGCTCACGGGTGCCGTGCCGGGCCAGCCAGGCCGACGCCGCGCTCACCACCGTCCCCGTGGAGCCGCCGAACAGGAATCCCCGTCGGGCCAGGCGGTGACAGGTGCGGATGGTGTCGGCCTCCTCCACCCGGATCACCTCGTCCACCAGCGCCTCGTCGAGGAGCGGGGGGCGCATGCTCATGCCCAGGCCGGGGATCATCCGGCGGCCGGGCTCGCCGCCGAAGGCCACCGAGCCCACGCTGTCCACGGCGATGATCCGGACCGGGCGGTGCCACTCGCGGAAGTAGCGCGAGCAGCCCATCAGGGTCCCGGCGGTGCCCGTCCCGATGAACAGCGCGTCCAGGCGCGGGAAGTGCCCGGCGATCTCCGGTGCCGTCGTGCGGAAGTGCGCCCGCCAGTTCTGCGCGTTGGTGTACTGGCTGAGCCACACGTACCGGTCGTCGGACGCGCAGAGCCCGCGGACGTAGTCGAGCCGGGTGCCCAGGAAGCCTCCGTTGGTGTCCAGGTCGGCCACGACGTGCACCTCGCTGCCGAGGGCCTCCATCAGCAGCCGGGTCGAGAGGTTGCAACGGGAGTCCGTCACGCACAGGAACCGGTAGCCCTTGCTCGCGGCGATCATGCTCAGGGCGACGCCCAGGTTCCCGGACGAGGACTCGACGAGGATGGAATCCGCTGTCAGGGTTCCGTCCCGCTCGGCGCCCTCCACCATCTCGTTCGCGGCCTTCAACTTGATGGAGCCGGCGAAGTTGAAGCCCTCGCACTTGAGGTAGAGGCGGCATCCGAGGCTCGGCTCCAGGTCGATGAAGAGGTCTCCCTCGTTGAAGGCGTGGGGAGCGGAGATGACGGGCACGGCAGGCCTCCTGGTCCCAGGGCTGAGGGCAACGGCCTCAGCCGTACCGGCGCAGATCGTGGAAGAAGTCGTCGATGAGGCGGAGTTCACCCGCCCGGGCCACCTGGTCGTAGACGTACTTGCCGACGGCCAGGTCGAGGACGCCCAGGCCGAACGGGGAGAAGACCACCGGCCGGTCGCGGGGCGGGACGGTCCGGCCGAGCAGTACGTCGTTCAGGGTGCCGTCGAGGAAGTCGCGGCCGCCGGTCAGCTGTTCGGCCAGGTGCGCGGAGGTGTCCGCCTTCAGGCAGTGCTCGACGTCGTCGACGTAGTTCGCCGAGGCGAGCAGGACCTCGGGAGCGAGGTCGCGCAGCGACACGTGCAGCACCAGGGGGTTGTGGCGGAACCACCCGGGCGTCGTGACGTGGGGCCGGCCGGCGACGGTGGCGAAGACCACGAGGTCACTGGAGCGCACGAGACCCTCGGCGCTGTCGTGGACGGTGACCCGCTCGCCGGCGCCGGCCCGGCGCAGGTAGCCGGAGAAGCCTGCGGCGCTGTCGGCGGACAGGTCGTGCACGCCGATCGCGTCGAAGGTCCAGCCGGTGCCGGCCAGGAAGGTGTGGATGTACCGGGCGATCAGCCCCGTGCCGAAGAAGCCGACACGGCGGGGCCGGGGCCGGGTACGGCTGAGCCGGTCGGCCGCCAGCGCGGCGGACGCCGCGGTCCTGGCCGCGCTGATGACGGAGCTCTCCAGACAGGCGAACGGGTAGCCGGTGTCGTGGTCGTTGAGGATCAGCACCGCGGACGCCCGCGGCAGTCCGGCCTGTACGTTGTCGGGGAAACTGGAGATCCACTTCATGCCGTCCACCCGCACCGGGCCGCCGAGGGACGCGGGCAGCGCGATGATCCGTGACGTGGGGCGGTCGGGGAAGCGCAGGAAGTACGAGGGCGGGTTGACCGAGTCCCCGGCGCCGTGCAGCCGGTAGGTGGCCTCGACCAGGTCGACGAGTTCCTTCTCGCGCCCGTCGAGTGCCTGGTGCACCTGCTCGCCGGAGATCACCGCGAAGGTGGGCGCCGCTTCCGGGCCGGGCGGGGCCGGCTGGGCGGGCGTCGGCAACAGATCGGTCATCGTCGGTTCGCCTCCGGGGTCGGGCAGTGGTCGGCCAGGCGGTGCGGATCGGCCAGGCCGACGACCACCTGCCGGTCGCCGGTGAAGGCCTCGCGGCTGTGCGCGGTGCCGATGTTGTCCACCAGCATCAGGTCACCGGCCTGCCAGGGTTCGCGCCGGGTGTGCTCCTCGTACGTGGCGTTGAGGAGCCGCACGACGTACTCGTCGATCGGGGTGCCGTCCCCGTAGCGGGTGTTGAACGGCAGGCCGTCCGTGCCGTACTCGTCCAGCAGGTACTCGCGCACCTCGGGGGCGAGCGTCCACTCGTTGAGGAAGGCGATCTGGTTGAACCAGCAGCGGCGGCCGGTGAGCGGGTGCCGTACGACGGCGCTGCGACGCTGCTCGGTGCGCAGCGAGCCGTCGGCGCCCCAGGTGAAGTCGATGGCGTTCGCCCGGCAGTAGCGCTCGATCTCGGCGCGGTCCTCGGTGCCGAACGACTCCGCCAGCGACGCCCCGATCTCGTCGTTGTAGGTGCGTGTCAGCAGCCAGCCCTCCTGCTCGAACCGTTCCGTCAGCTCGCCGGGCAGGGCGTCGAGGACCTGCGCGGCGTCGGCGACCGCCGTCGCGCCGCCCTGCTCGGGCGCGGTCAGACACGCGAACAGCAGCAGGCCGGGCACCTCCAGCGGGTAACTCAGCTCGTGGTGCATGCACATCGGCTGGTTGGCCGGCCAGGGTGTGGAGGAGTAGAGCGCCGGACCGTGGGCCTCCCGCGGGGCGAACGCCTCCCGCTCGGGCAGCAGCCGGCCGGCCAGCCGCGTGAGGACGGCACCGGCCTGGTCCGCGTCGCGCAGGCCCAGGCCGCGGACGAGCAGCGCCCCGTGCTCGGTGACCCGCGCCCGCAACGCCTCCCGGTTCTCGGCCGCCCAGCGCGCGGCGTCGTCGGGCGGGTCGACGCGCAGCATCGCGGGTCCGTCCGGCCGCGGCTCCACGTCGAGCGGTGCTGCCAGGGATGAGGACGTCATGTCGGTTTCCTTTCGGTCGCCCGTCGGAGGGAGGGTCGGGAGGGGCACCGGCCTCAGGTCGGGGCCAGCGGGACGGCCGCGCTCAGGACGGCCCGCGCCGCCGCGGCGGGCCGGGTGCGCGGGAACTGGTGGCCCCCGTCGGCCAGTTCGCGCAGTTCGACATGTTCGGCCAGGAGCAGCCAGTCGCGGTGCCGCTCGGCGTAGCCGGCCGTGTGCGGGTCGTCGGCGGCGACGACCACCGAGACCGGCGCGGACAGCCTTACCGCCGGCGGGGCCTCCAGGGCCGCCTGGAAGTAGCGGTGCGCGGACACGCAGTCGTGCCGGTACGCCGCGGTGATGCGCCCGGCGTGCGGCGCGGTCAGCTCGGCGAGTTCGGGATGGCCGCCGTCCGCGGCCAGTTCCGCGACGATCTCCGCGTCACTCCGGCCGGTCAGTTCGGCGACGGCGGCCCGCCGGTCCGCCGCGGTGCCGAGCAGGTGCGCGCCGAGGAACACCCGCGTCACCCGCACACCGCGCTCCGCGAGGGCCCTGGCCGTCTCCAGCGCCGGGGCGGCGCCCGACGAGTGGCCCCACAGCATGACCCGGGTCAGGCCGCGCGCCACGATCTCGGCGGCGACCCGAGCGGCCACCTCCGCGACCGCCGCGAACGGCTCCCGGTGGGCCGCCGGATCGTGACCGGGCGGGTCCACCGCGAGAACGGCCAGGCCGCTGCCCGACAGCGCCGCCGCCAGCGGACGGTAGTTGACCGCGTTGCCCCCTGCGGACGGGAAGCACACCAGCGCGCACTCGGACGCGCCGCCCGGTTCCGACAGGAGCTCCAGCAGCTCCGCGCCCCGGCCGGCGGCGTCGAGGAGGGCGGCCAGGTCGGCGAGCACGGGATTGCGGGTGATGTCCTTCAGCGACACCGCGCGGCCGAGCGCGATGCTGAGCTTGACCGCCGTCAGGGAGGTGCCCCCGGAGTCGAAGAAGTGGTCCGTCCGGCCGATCCGCTCCTCGGGCACGCCCAGCAGTCCGGCCCAGGCCGCCGCCACCCTCCGCTCGGCCGGGCCGAGCGCGCCCCCCGCCGCCGCGACCGGTCCCGCGGCCGGCGCCGTCCGCCCGGCCAGGGCGATCAGGGCCTTGCGGTCGGTCTTGCCGTTGGCGGTCAGCGGCAGGCCGTCCCGCCAGTGGAAGGCCGCGGGCACCATGTAGGCGGGCAGCTCCGCCGCGAGCGCCGCGCGGAGCGTCTCGGGCTCGTGGCGGGTGCCGGTGTGGAAGGCGACGAGCTGTTTGTTCCCGCCGCCCCGCTCGACGACGACCACCGCGCCGTCGCGCACCCCGTCCACCCGCAGGAGGGCGTTCTCGATCTCCCCGATCTCGATGCGGAAGCCGCGGATCTTGACCTGGCCGTCCCGGCGGCCGAGGAACTCCAGTTTGCCGCCGGGGTGCCAGCGGCCCCAGTCGCCGCCCAGGTAGAGCCGCTCTCCGGGCCGGTAGGGGTCCGTCCGGTAGGCCTCACGGGTCCGTTCGGGATCGTTGACGTACCCCCGGCCCACGCACACGCCCGAGAACGCGATCAGCCCCGGTGCGCCCAGCGGCATCAGCGACAGCCGCTCGTCCACGACGTAGACGCGCACGTTGCCGACCGCACGGCCCAGCAGCACGCGGTCCGGCACCGAGGCCAGTACCTCGTGGTTGGTGTCGTCCGACGTCTCCGTCAGCCCGTAGGCGTTGAGCAGTCCGATCCCCGGCTGCACCGCGAACCAGCGCTGGACCAGCTCCCGTTTCAGTGCCTCACCGGTCACCGACACCCACCGCAGGTCGGGCAGGGCGCGGGGGTGCTGCTCCAGGTAGGAGACCACGACCTCCAGGTAGGAGGGCACCACCTGGGTCACGGTCACCCGGCCGCGCACCACCGTGTCCAGGAACCGTTCCACGTCCACGATCTCGTCCTGCCCGACCAGCAGCGTCCGCCCGCCGACCAGCAGGGCGGCCACCAGCTGCCACAGCGAGATGTCGAAGCACTGCGGGGCCGTCTGCGCCACCACGGACCCCTCGCCGAGGCCCAGGTCGTCGATCTTGGCGTACAGGTGGTTGAGGAGGCCCGCGTGCTCGCACATCGCCCCCTTCGGCTCGCCGGTGGAGCCGGAGGTGAAGTAGATGTAGGCCAGCTGGCCGGGGTCGACCGGCACCCCGGGGTCGCTGTGGTCGTGCGGCTCCGCGTACGCCGTTCCGACCGGCAGCTTCTCGGTTCCCGGTACGGCCGCCAGTGCCTCGTCGAGGGTGCCGGTGCCGCCCGGCCCGGTGAGCGCCAGCCGGCAGTC
The DNA here is from genome assembly GCF_040637655.1 of Streptomyces sp. NPDC028722. NCBI lineage: Bacteria > Bacillati > Actinomycetota > Actinomycetes > Kitasatosporales > Streptomycetaceae > Streptomyces > Streptomyces sp. NPDC028722. Next base: position 311,504 of record NZ_JBEZWU010000002.1, on the reverse strand, counting down.
CGCGCGGGACAGCGTCGCCGCGATACGGCCGGCCGGGAACTGCGGCTCGATCGGCAGGTACACGCCACCCGCCTTGAACACCGCGAGCGTCGCCGCCAGCCAGTCGAGGCCGCGTTCCATGACGACGGCGACGACGTCCTCCCGGCCCAGCCCGCGGGCCAGCAGCGCCCGCGCCAACCGGTTCGCGCGCGCGTTGAGTTCGCCGTACGTCCACCGGCGCTCGCCCTGCACGGCGGCCACCGCCCGCGGATGCGCCCGTACCCGTTGCTCGAACAGTTCGTGCGCGCGGGCGTCCGGCAGCGGCCGGCGGGGCCCCGCCTGTCCTTCCAGCTGCTCGCGCACCTCGTCGGCCGACAGCAGTTGCTGCCGCGCGTGGTGGGCGTCCGGGTCGGCCGCCAGCAGCGCGAGCGCCTTCAGGTGGTAGCCGGCGATCCGGGCCGCACTCGCGGGGTCCAGCGCGTCCGTGCGGTACCGCAGGCGCAGCAGCAGCCGCCCGCCCCGGTCGCACCAGCGCACGTGCAGTACGGCGTCGTCGTCGCCCGGCGTCCCCTCGGCGCCCTGCGGGCCGAACACCACCTCGTACGACGGCTCGGTCAGTCCCAGTTCACGCCGCAGCCCGGCCAGCGGGAACTCCCGGTGTGCCAGCACCTCCGCCTCGGCGCGCCCCGCGGCCGACACCAGAGCGCGCCAGGACCCCGCGGGCACGGCCAGGCGGCACGGCAACGGCTCACCGTGCACTCCCGCTGTGTACCCCGTCACCACCTCCTGCTCGCCGGACAGCGCGGCCAGCACCTTGGCGTGCGCCGCCAGCAGCACCGCGCTCAGCGGGAGTCCGGACCGCCGCGCCAGCCCGCGCACCGAGGCCGCCACGTCGTCCGGGACCGCCGTCCGCAGCTCCAGCGCTCCCGGAGCCGGCTCCGGGGCCCACCGCGGCACGGCGGTGGCGCCGCCGGCGGTCAGCACCCGGCCCCAGAACTCCCGGTCGGATTCCACGCGCGTGTCCATCGAATGGCCTTCCTCAGCTCAGGGCGGTCGCAGCGACGTCGGTCGTTTCCGCGGCCCGGACCGGCCCGCGCGGCCGGCTGCCGGCCTCGGGCATGTCCACGGCCGGATTGCCGCCCCACCGCGCGTCCGGGGGGACCTCCTCGCCCTTCATCAGGAAGGAATCGGCCGCCAGTACCGCACGGTCGCCCATGGTCACGCCGTAGTGCACATGAGCGCCGACGCCCAGCGTGCAGCCGGCGCCGAGCGTGGTGCCGTCGGACTTGAACGTGCCGTCCTCCTGCGAGTGGCACTGGATCTTGCTGCCGACGTTCAGGGTGCAGTCGTCGCCGATGGTGGCGAGCGTGCGTTCGGTCAGGTAGCAGCCGTCGTCGAACACCCTGCTGCCGATGCGGACGCCCAGCATGCGCCAGACGAGGCTCTTGTACGGGGTTCCGTTGAAGACGTTGAGGAAGTCCGAGGGGACCTTCCACAGCCGTTCCTGCACCCAGAAACTCCGGTCGTAGATCGAGCACAGTTTCGGGTTCAGCCTGCGGAACGACAGCAGGCCGCGCTCCACGAGCACGTAGTACACGGTGGAGAACGCGAGCGTCAGCGCCAGATAGGCGGCGATCACCACGTGCCCGATCACGCCGTACAGGTCCACGGAGGCGAGGGCGAGCAGGGTGAGCCCGAAGACGTGCGCCCAGCGCACGCACAGCATCAGCGCCATCGACCGGAGGTTGTAGCGGTTCTTCGCGGCGAGCAGACGGCGCAGCGTTTCGCCCGAGCGGAGATCGTCGAACCGCGCGTCCCGGTCCACCGACCGGGGAATCTCGAAACACGGCGAACCCAGAAGTCCCACGCCCTCCCGGACCTCACCGTCGAGGGGGACCATCACCTTCGTCGCGAGGAGGCAGTTCTCCCCCGTCCTGCCGCCCGCGGGGTAGGCGATGTTGTTGCCGAGGAAGTTGCGGGGTCCGATCGACACCCTGGACAGCCGGAACGACGTGGCGGAGTACTCGGCGTTGAGCACGGACAGCCCGTCGGCGACCATCGTCCCGCTGCCGACGGAGACCAGGAAGGGCGTCTCGTGCTGCATCTCCGTGCCGAAGTTGGAGCCGGTCTGCTCGACGTGCGACAAGTCGTATCCGAGGCCGCGGAGATAGTGCACGATGTACGAACTGTCCCCGAACAGCCAGGCGAAGAACTTGACGTTCGTCATGCGGGCCGTCGTCCGGTGCACCGTGTAGTGGAATCCGTAGAGCGGATAGACCCGGCCGGGCCGGAGGAACAGGCGCAGCAGCCGGGGCACGGTGTACAGGCCGGCGAGGCCCGCGACGACGAAGCCGGCGAAGAGCACGAGCGAGACGGCCAGCGCGTCGGAGACCAGTTCCGGCCGGCTCAGCGCCGCCGTCCGCGGATCGAGCCGCTTGCCGATCGCCGGCACCTCGGTGAACAGCATGTACATCCCGCCGACGGCGAGCGGAACGTACAGGAAGAGCACCTGGAGCAGCGTCACGCACCCGAACCAGGCCCGGCGCGCTGTACCGCACCCGGCCGGCGGGACCCGTACGTGGTCGACCGTCGTGGGCTCGGCCGGCGATCCGTGCCAGCGCTCGCCGTCCGGGACCGCCTGGCCGCGGTGCAGCGCGGAGGAGTGGCCCAGCTGCGCACCGTCACCCATCGCGGTGTCGATGTCCAGCACCGTCTTCTCGCCGACGAACACGTCCCGGCCGAGTGTGACCCGGCCGGTCTGGATACGGCCCGCGTGGGCCCGGTAGCCGAGGAAGAACGCCTCCTTGCGGATGAGCGTCCCGGCGCCGATCGTCACCAGGTCGGTGCAGACCGGGACGGAATGGGACAGGATCGTGACGCCTTTCCCGATCCGCGCGCCCAGCGCCCGCAGATACAGCACGTACAGCGGAGTTCCGACGAGGAACACCATCGGGTTCGCGTGCAGCAGCACCTTGACGAGCCACAAGCGCGCGTACGCCGGCCCCCAGAGGGGGAACTCGCCTTCCTTCCAGCGGCCGACGAGAAGCCATTTGGCGACGACCGGGAAGACGCACAGCATGACGAACCCGAGGCCCCCGAACACCAGCGACCGCAGATAGACCCCGGTGAATCCCGAACCGGCGGCGATCCACTCGTATCCGGCGGCGGTCACGAATCCGGAGACGAACGAGTACCCCAGGAAGACCAGCAGTTGGAACGCCCCGCACAACGGATGGGCGAACCGGCTGCGGCGCGCGGCCGGGGCCGGTGGCGGCGTGGGCTCCGCCGGTGCGGACGGGGAGGCGGCCCTGCCGGCGCCGGCCGGCGCCGCCTGCGCGAGCGCGGCCGTCAGGCTCCGGATCGTGGGATGCCGGTAGATGTCCCGCATCGAGGGGGACGGCAGCTCCGGGTCCTTCCTGAGCCGCGCGCAGAACTGGGCCATCACCAGGGAATTGGCGCCGAGATCGGCGAAGAAGTGACGGTCGACCGCGACCTGTTCGGCGCCGGTGACCTCGGCCAGTACCGCGGCGAGTCTCCGCTCGGTCTCCGTCCCGTTCTCCGCCCGCGCCGGCCCGGTGTCGCTCAAGGTGGCGGCAGGCTCGTCCGGCCCGGCTATGGGGACCTCGGAGGACTGCTCCACCATTCGATCTCCTGAGAACGTACGGATGGGCGGCGGCGCCCCGATCAGACGTGATCAGGAAGCGCCGGTTTCAGTCTGGACAGGCGTCCACCGGGCTGCCACTCAACATCGGCCCCGACGCCCGCCGGAAAAACCCCGACGGTTGCCGCGCCCCTTGGTTTCCGCGCGACTCCGCGTACCGGACGATTCACCCGAACGGCGGCCGACGCTCGGAGGAGGGCCCAATCAATACCCGGTGACGTGTCCGTCCACGGCGGGAGCACTCGTGATACCCGGCGGCCCGGAGGAGGCAGCCGCGCACCCGCCCGAGGGCGCGGGTGGTCGTCCGGGGCGTCGGCCGAGCGGGAGCCGGGCTCGACCGCGGCCGGCGGTTCCAGCCGCACGGCGGTGCGGCGGTGCGGCGGCACGGCGGCACGGCGGTGCGACGGTGCGACGGTGCGGGGATAAGGAGGTGCGGCGGTGCCGCCGCGCTGGTCGAAGCAGTGCGTGGCCGATTCCGGCGCGACGGGCCGGCCGGCGGCATCGACGGTTCCGAGGGGAGCGCGGGTGATCGCGCGGGCGGTGACCGGGGTCGGCCGACCGCCGCGGGGGTATGTGTCAGGCGGTCGAGGTGATCGCTCGGGTGACGGCCGTGATCGCCGGGGTGGGGCGGCCGGGGAGCCGGGCCACGAGAACACGGCGCACCTCGGCAGGCGCGCCTTCGACGTGCACCAGACTCACCCCGGGCGGTAGCACCGGCGAGAGCCGGGACGGCACCGTCGTCACCCCGAAGCCGTGGGCGACCAGCTGGAGCTTCGTCAGCCAGTCGCGTGCGCGGTGGACGATGTGCGGCCGTCCGGGCAGGCCGGGCCAGACGCCGAGCAGCGGCTCGGAGCTGGACGACGGGGTGACGATCCACGCGGCGTCGACCAGTTCGTCGACGTGCACCGTGGTGCGGCCGGCGAACTTCCCGGTCGAAGCCGTCGCCAGGACCAGTTCGGTGTCCACGGCCGTCTCGACGTGCAGGCGCGGCGACTCGCTGTCCAGGGGCCGGTGGGGCGGGCGGGACGTCAGCACGGCCAGGTCGATCGAGCCCGCCCGCAGCGCCCGGATCAGGGTGGGCGTGGTGCCCTCGGTCGTCGTGACCGTGACCTGCGGGTCGGTTTCCGTGAGGCGGGTGAGCGCGGCGGGCAGGATGACGGCGCCCGCGCTCAGGAACAGTCCGAGTCGCACCAGTTCGGTCCGTGGGACGGTGCCGGTGAGGTCGGACTCGGCCGCCGCGAGGCAGTCCAGGATGGTGCGGGCGTGGCGCAGCAGGGTCAGACCCGCGGGGGTGAGCCGCACCCCGTCGGGACGGCGGTCGAACAGGGTGGTGCCCGCGCTCCGTTCGAGGGAGACGGCCTGTCGTGAGACCGCCGACTGCGTGTAGCCGAGCCTGGCGGCTGCCGCGGTGAAGCTGCCGGATTCCGCGATCTGCCGCAGGACCCGCAGACCCGTACTGGAGATGTCCATGCGGCATACGCATACCACAGATGCCAGATCGTCGCTTCCCGCATGGCCACCGGGCTCCTAGTGTCGAGGGCGACGGACCCGGACGAACATGGAGGTCATCGCATGCGAGCAGCAGTACTGACGCGGTTCGGCGCCCCGCTCACGGTGCGGGAGATGCCCGACCCCGAGGCCGGCGGCGGTGAGGTGGTGGTCGAGGTACTGGCCACCTGCGTTCCCCCTTACGCGGCCGAGGTCTTCGGCGGCGAACGGAAGTACCCCCTGGTCCCTCCCGTCGTGCCCGGGGTCGGCGGCGTGGGCCGGATCGTCCACGTCGGTCCGGACGCCACCCGGCTGCGCGCCGGGGACATCGTGTGGTGCGACTCCACGGTGCGTTCGCGGGACGACGCCCTGACGCCGGACATCACGCTCCAGGGCTGGAGCTCCCGCGGCGAGGGCGGCGCCCGGCTGGCCCGGTACCTGCACGACGGGTCGTTCGCCGCACTCATGCGGGTCCCGACGGAGAACGTCTTCCCGCTGCCGGCCGCCGCGGGGGACGACCCGGCCCGCTGGGCCGCGCTCAGTGTGCACACCATCCCTTACGGCGGGCTGCTGGCAGGCGGGCTCGCGGCCGGTGAGACGCTGCTCGTCAGCGGGGCCACCGGCAATCTCGGCAGCAGTGCGGTCGCTGTCGCCCTCGCGATGGGGGCGGGCCGCGTGGTCGCGCCGGGCCGCAACCGGGCAGCGCTCGCCCTTCTCGCCGACCGGTTCGGGCCGCGTGTGCGCCCGGTGCCGCTGACCGGTGACGAGGCCGTCGACCGAGCGGCGATGTCCGCGGCGGGCGACGGCCCGATCGACATGGTGATCGATCTGCTCCCGCCGAGCGCCCCCGGCTCCGCGGTGCGTGTGGCGGCCATGGCCGTGCGCGAGTACGGTCGTGTCGTCCTCATGGGCGGTGTCGGCATGCTCGGTGGCGAAGACCTCGCGCTCCCGTACCCGTGGATCATGCGCAACTCGGTCACCCTGCGCGGCCAGTGGATGTACCCGCGCACAGCGAACGTCGGCGTCATCCGGCTCCTCGCCTCGGGCGCGCTGGACCTCGCCCCCGAACGCGTCCGGTCGTTCGGCCTCGATGCCGTCAACGACGCCGTCGCGTACGCCGCCTCGCACCGCGGCCCGTTCGACCGCACCGCCCTCGTCCCGGTGGCATCTGCCGGCCCCGCGAGCAGGTGATCACGCCCCGCGCCTCCACCCGTCGACGCGCCGTCCCGTCGCGCAGGGCCAGGACCTCCCTGCCCGAAGACCCTGGCCGAGGACTTCGTATACGGACGCGTCGGCCGGGAACCGCCCTCCTCTGACGGGTCCCCGGACACGGAATTGCCCGAAAGGGCATTCGGGCTGCCCGACAGGACAATGGGATGCGCTTTCACGTGACCGATCTCACGAGGGGCGGCGCCCGGTTCCTTTCTTTAACCGTCCAGTAAATCAACGGTCTGTGAATAGACGTCTCGGCGGACCGCCGAGACAGTAGGCAAGGGGCATCGGCATGACCGCAGTTGCCCCCTGCTGACCACAGTTGACCCCTATCGCATGATGGTTGACAACGTTGACATAGACAGATACGGTTTCTACCTGCTATAAGCAGCCAGTCTTTAATTCGGGACTTGACCAGCAAAGCCGCGGACAGCCGAATCAATTTCAGCCACTAATGGCCGAAACCGTTCGGTCCGTGGATTCCGGGCCGCTTCGCGGCCGTACCGACGGTAAGCATCGGCACAACAATGCGACGCGGCATTGGAGTCCGCCCACGGTACGCGGCATAAACGGGAGACCAGAGGATGCGACGCCTCTCGCGCGACGCGGGCACGGATCACTCCGGCGGACGCGCCCACGCTTCACCGCCGGTCAGGACCCGTCCGCCAGGGGCCGGACCGGTGCGGCGCGCCGCCTTTGCCGCGGCGCCGCCGTCCTCACACACTCGCCCCGCGGCGTTGTGCGGCACCGCGCCTGCGCGGGAGGAACGGCGTACGTTCCGGCTCGGGGAAAGAAACTATGGGGGGACCCACGATGCACCTTTTCGGTCGTTCGAGAGAACTGCTCGCCCTGTCCGAGGCGTTCACCGACAGCACGCGGGGAAACGGCCGGCTCGTGATCATCACGGGCGGCCTCGGATCCGGCAAGACCCAGCTGATGCATGAATTCCTCACCACTCTGAACAGCACCGACGCGTGCGTACTGACGGGTACGGCCTCTTCGGGGGAACGAGAACAACCGCTGAGCCTGGTCGGGCAATTACTGCGCAACGCGGAGGCGGAGTGCGCAATGTCACACCATGCGTTCTCGGCATCACACCACGCGTCCCCGGCGGTGCACTTCCCGGCGGAGAACCGCCGCTCCTGGCCCCCCGGGCCGCATACCCTCCCCCCGCTCGCCGCTCATGAGGCGGCCGAAACTCTGCTGCACCTCGTCCCGGACGAATACCCCCTGGTGCTCGGTCTGGACGACGCCCACGCCATGGACCAGGCCTCGCTCCAGACCGTCGTCCACCTGCTGCGCCGCAGCCGCTCCCGGCGGGTGCTCGTCGTGTGCGCCACCTCCGGCCATTTCGGCGAGATGCGCTCGGCCGCCCACACCGAGCTCCTCCGCCAGCCGCACCGCCGGGTGCGGCTGGCCCCGCTGTCGGAGGCCGGCGTCGGCGAACTGCTCGCCGCCCAGGCCGGACGCGCGCTGCCGGGACACGTGCGCACCGCCTACCACCGGGCCACCGCCGGCAGCCCGCTGCTCGTGCACGCCCTGCTGGACGACAGCACCCGCTTCGGCCCCGACATCGACCGGCCCATCGCCGGCGCCGCCTACCGCCAGGCCGTGCTGTCGCTGCTGCACCGCGGCGAAGCGTGCCACGTCCGGGTGGCCCGGGCCCTGGCCGCGCTCGGCACCCTGGCGGAGACGGTCCCCGTCGGCGAGCTGGCCGGCACCACACCCGCCGGCACCCAGGAAGCCGTGGACATCCTCAACTCCTCCGGCCTGCTGGACGGTCACGCCTTCCGGCACCCGACCGCCGCCGCGGCCGTCCTGGAGGACATGGACGCCGCCGCCCGCGCCGGACTCCACGGCCGGATAGCCGACCTGCTGTATCGTTCCGGCGCCCCCGCGGTCGAGGTGGCACGTCATCTGTACGCCGCGGACACCGTCCCGGCGCCATGGGGCGCGGCCGTCCTGCGCGCCGCCGCGGAACAGGCGCTGGCCGCGGACGACGTGGAGCGCTGCACCGGCTACCTCGGCCTGGTCCTGCGCGACTGCACCGACGAGCAGGAACGCCACGCCCTGTCGGTGGCCGTGGCGCGCGCGGAGTGGCGCACCAACCCGGCGGCGGCCGGCCCCCATCTGGAACCGCTGCGCGAGGCCGCGCTGGACGGCGAGCTGAGCATGCGGGACACCGCCACCGTGCTGCGGTACCTGCTGTGGCGGGGCGACACCGAGCTGGCCGCCCAGGCCGTGGCCACGCTCGTCGACGTCCAGTCGCCCGCCGACGCACAGATCGTCGCCGAGGTGGAATTCGTCCGGCAGTGGTTCTACGGCGTGGCGCTCCCCGGCAGGGGCGCCCAGGTCACCGGCCTCGACCCGTACCCCCGGAAGGTGCGGGCCCACTCCGGCGGTCTGGCCTCGCGGGTGGCCGCACTCGTCGGCGGCGAGGCCACCGACGAGTCATCGGCGGCCGTCGCCCAGGCCCTCCAGGGGCACCGACTGGACCATCTGAACCTCGAGCTGGTCGCGATGTCCCTGCTGGCGATCGCCCACGCGGACCGGCCCGCGATCGCCGCCGAGGCCTGCGACGGGCTGCTGGAGTGCGCCGTGGAGCGCCGGGCGACGACCTGGCAGGCTCTGCTCGGCTCCATCCGGGCGGAGATCGCCCTGCTCCAGGGGGACGTGACCGCCGCGTCGCGGGGCGCACTCGCCGCGCTCGGCATCCTGGCCGCCCCGAGCTGGGGCGTGCTCATCGGCCTCCCGCTGGCGACGGCGATCTCCGCGCACACCGCCATGGGCTCCTACGCCGAGGCCGAGGAACTCCTCCGGCACGATGTGCCGGAACCCATGTACCGGACCGTGTTCGGTATCCAGTACCTGCGTGCCCGCGGTCACCACTATCTCGCCACCGACCGGCCCTTCGCGGCACTGGGCGACTTCGAGACGTGCGGGCGGCTGCTGCGCGAGGGCAACCCCAGCCTTCAGAAGGGCATCCCCTGGCGGTCCGACCTGGCCCTGGCCAACCTGCGGATCGGCAAGCCCCGCGCGGCCCGCGAATGGGCCGAGGAGCAGCTGCGGCTGCCCGGCGGCCACAGTTCCCGCGCCCGGGCCATGGCACTGCGCCTGCTGGCCGCGACCTGCAAGCCGCACCGCAGGGGCTCGCTGCTGCGCGAGTCGATCGACCTGCTCAAGGCGTGCGGCGACCGCTACGCGCTGTCCCAGGCGTACGCCGACCTGTCCGCGGCCCACTACGAGCTGGGCGAGTACGCCCGGGCCCGGCTGGTGGCGCGGCAGGCGGCCCGGGAGGCCGAGGCCTGCCGCATCGAGTCGCCGGTCGACGCCCACCTGCTGGAGGACCCGGCACGCGCCGAGGCCGCCGAGTCCGAGGGTGGCCCCGCGATCCTCAGCGACGCCGAGTGCCGGGTCGCCGGGCTGGCCGCGCTCGGCTACACCAACCGCGAGATCAGTGCCCGCCTGCATGTCACGATCAGCACGGTGGAGCAGCACCTCACCCGGGTCTACCGCAAGCTGAACGTGGCCAGCCGTTCGGAGCTGCCGTCGAAGATGCTGGAGCATCGCATCCCCAAGCTGTCGGACCGCTGGGCCTGCACCAACTCGTCCGCTGGCTGAGCGGGCCCGGCGCCGCACCGGCCGGGGACAGGGGAGAACGGAACGGGGCGCGGCCCCACCGGTGGTGTCACCGGTGGGGCCGCGCCCCGCCTGCCGTACGGTCAGTCGAAGCTCCCCAGTTCGTCGTCCAGGATGCCGAAGAGCTCGTCGGCCGTGGCCGTCTCCAGGGCCGCCCCGCCGGTCTGCCCGGGGCCGCTCTCCGGCGACTCCCCGGTGCCGTCCCACCGCGCGCTGAGGGTGCGCAGCCGGGCGGCCACCCGGGCCCGCTGCTCCTCGTCCAGCGCGGCCGAGTCCAGCGCCGCGCCGAGCGCCGCCTCCAGACGCACCACTTCGGCCTCGATGTCGACCGGTCCGGCGGAGGTGTCGCCACCCAGCTCCGCGAAGAGGTGCCGGGCGAGGGCGTCGGAGGTCGGGTAGTCGAAGGTGAGCGTGGTGGACAGCCGCAGGCCGGTGTCGGCGCCGAGCCGGTTGCGCAGCTCCAGGGCGGCCAGCGAGTCCACGCCCAGGTCGCCCAGGGAGCGCTGGGGGTCCACGGCGCTGCCGGAGCCGTGTCCGAGGACGTCGGCGACGTGTCCGCACACCGTCTCCACCAGCAGGCGCAGGGCGTCGGCGGTGCCCAGCCCGGCCAGCCGCCGCGGCAGCGGCTCGGCGGACGCGGGCGCGGGCGCGGCGGTGGCCGCCGTCCGGGCGGTGCGCCGTCCGGCCGCGGGGGCGAGGCCCCGGACCAGAGCGGGGGCGGCCTCGGTGACCTGGACCCGGACCGGCAGCAAAAGGGCCCGGTCGGCGGCCGGGGAGCCCCCGGCGGTCAGCGCGCGGTCGAACAGGGCCAGCGCCCGGTCGGCGGGCAGCGGCAGGATGCCGTCGCGGGCCAGCCGGCGCAACTCGGTCTCGCCGAGCCCGCCCGCCATGCCCTGCCCCGTGTCCCACAGTCCCCAGCCCAGCGAGAGCCCTGGCAGCCCCTCGGCGCGGCGCCGCGCCGCCAGGGCGTCCAGGAAGGCGTTCGCGGCGGCGTAGTTGGCCTGGCCCGCCGCGCCCAGGGTGCCGGCGGCGGAGGAGAACAGCACGAACGCGGCGAGACCTAGGTCGCGCGTCAGCTCGTGCAGATGCCAGGCGGCGTCGGCCTTGGGCCGCAGCACGGCGGCCAGCCGCTCGGGGGTGAGGTCGGTGAGCAGGCCGTCGTCCAGGACGCCCGCGGCGTGCACCACGGCGGTCAGCGGGTGCTCGGCCGGCACGGACGCCAGCAGGGCGCCGAGCGCGGTCCGGTCGGTGACGTCGCAGGCGGCCACGGTCACCGTCGCGCCCAGGGCGGCCAGTTCGTCCAGGGCGCCGGGCTGTGGAAGCCGTCCGCTGCGGCCGGCGAGCAGCAGATGGCGTACGCCGTGCCGGGTGACCAGGTGCCGGGCCAGCAGCCGGCCGAGGCTGCCGGTGCCGCCGGTGACGAGGACGGTTCCCGCCGGGTCCAGAGCGGGCGCCCGGCCCGGCTCCGGGTCGGTGACCCGTGCCAGCTCCGGCACGTACACCGTGCCGGAGCGCAGCGCCAGTTCGGGTGCGCCGGTGGCGACGGCGGCCGGGAGGGCGGCGGCCGAGGCGGGGTCGCCGTCGGTGTCGGCGAGCACGAACCGGCCGGGGTGCTCGACCGCCGCCGCCCGCACCAGGCCCCAGATCACGGCCTGCGCCGGGTCGGGCGCGCCGTCGGCCCGGACGGCGACGGCGGACCGGGTCAGCACCACCAGCGGTGCGTCGTCCGGTGCGTCGGCGAGGTGGCGCCGCAGCGCGGCGAGGGCCTGTACGGCGCTCTCGCGGGCCGCCGCGGGGGGCGCGGCTCCGGGGTCGGTGTCCACGGTGAGGGTGCGGGGTGCGGGTGCGGATCCGTCGGCGGTGACCGGCAGTTCGGTCCACCGCACCCGGAACAGGTCGCCGGGCTCCGGCGCGGCCGCGGCCAGCTGTTCGGCGCTCACCTGGCGGATGCGCAGCGCGGCCACCTCGGCCACGGGTGCGCCCGCCCCGTCGTACAGGCGCAGGGTCAGGTGGTCGGTGCCGTGCGGGGTGAGGCGCAGCCGCACGGCCGTGGCGCCGGTCGCGTACAGGGTGACGCCCTCCCAGGAGAACGGCAGGGTCAGCACGGTCGGGTCCTGGCCGTCGAGCAGGTCGATGGCGTGCAGCGTGGCATCGAGCAGCGCCGGGTGCAGGGCGAACCCGTCGGCCGCGTCGGCGTCCGGCAGGGCGAGTTCGGCCCAGACCTCCTCGCCGAGCCGCCACGCACCGCGCAGGCAGCGGAACGACGGGCCGTAGGCGTAACCCTGTTCGGCCAGGTGGTCGTAGGTGCCGGTGACGTCGACGGGGACGGCTCCGGTGGGCGGCCAGTGGGTCGCGGGGGCCGGTTCGGGCAGGGTGCGGGGGGCGAGGACGCCGGTGGCGTGCCGGGTCCACGCGCCGTCCGCGCCTTCCGGGCGGGCGTGCACGGTGAGGCGGCGGCGGCCGTCGGTGTCCGGGGCCGCGGCGGCCACCTGGAGGTGGACGGCGCCGTGCTCGGGCAGCACCAGGGGGCGTTCCAGGGTGAGTTCCTCGACGTGCGGGCAGTGGGTGCGGTCGCCGGCCTGGACGGCCAGTTCGACGAAGGCGCTGCCCGGGACGAGGACGACGCCCGCCACGGCGTGGTCGGCGAGCCAGGGATGGGTGGCCAGGGAGAGGCGGCCGGTCAGGGCCACCCGGTCGTCGCCGGCCAGCTCCAGGGCCGCGCCGAGCATCGGGTGCCCGGCCGGGGCCTGCCCGAGGCCGGCCGCGTCGGCGACCGCGCCGGGCTCGTCGTCGAGCCACAGCCGCCGGCGCTGGAAGGCGTAGGTCGGCAGGTCGGTGCGGCGGGCGCCGGTGCCGGCGAACACCCGCCGCCAGTCGACGGGCACCCCGCGCACGTGGACGGTGCCGAGCAGGGCCGCGAAGGTCCGTTCCTCGTCGCGGTCGCGGCGCAGCGCCGGGACGAAGGCCGACCGTTCGGCGTCGGTGACGGCGTGCGCGGCCATGGCCGACAGGACGGCGTCGGGGCCGAGTTCGACGAAGGTGCGCACGCCGTCGGCCTCCAGCGCGCGGACGCCGTCGCCGAAGCGGACCGCCTCGCGGACGTGCCGGACCCAGTACGCGGGGTCGCACAGCTCGTCCTCGCCGGCGTGCGCTCCGGTCACGTTGGAGACGACGGGGCGGGCGGGCGGCGCGTACCGCAGCTCGCGGGCGGTCTTCTCGAACTCCGCGAGCATCGGGTCCATCAGCGGGGAGTGGAAGGCGTGGCTGACCCGCAGCCGCTTGGTGCGGCGGCCGGCGAAGGCCGCGGCGACCGCGTCGACGGCGGCCCCGGTACCGGAGACGACGACGGCGCGGGGTCCGTTGACGGCGGCTACGGACACGTCGGGGCCGAGGTGGGGCAGCACCTCCTCCTCGGTGGCGTCGACGGCGAGCATCGCGCCCCCGGCGGGCAGTGCCTGCATGAGCCGGCCGCGCACGGTGACCAGCCGGGCGGCGTCCGCCAGGTCCCAGACTCCGGCGGCGTGCGCGGCGGTCAGTTCGCCGATGGAGTGGCCGGCGAGCCGGTCGGCCCGTACGCCGTGGGACTCCAGCAGTCTGTACAGGGCGGTCCCGACGGCGAACAGGGCGCTCTGCGTGTAGAGGGTGTCGTCGAGCAGGCCGGCCGCCTCGGTGCCGGGCTCGGCCCACATCACGTCCCGCAGCGGGCGGTCGAGGTGGGCGTCGAGTGCCTCGCAGGCCTCGTCCAGCGCCTGCCGGAAGACGGGGTGGGCGGCGTACAGACCGCGGCCCATGCCGGGGCGCTGGGCGCCCTGGCCGGTGAAGAGGAAGGCGGTCCCGCCGGTGCCGGGCCGGCCGCGGACCACGCTGTCCGTGACGGTGCCGTCGGCCAGCGCGGTGAGTGCGGCGAGGAGCTCGTCCCGGTCGCGGGCGACGACGGCGGCCCGGTGGGTGAGGGCGGCGCGGTCCGTGGCCAGGGAGCGGGCGAGGTCGGGCAGCGGCCGGTCGGCGACCGTGCGCAGCCGGGCCGCCTGGGCGGCCAGCGCCTCGGGGGTGGCGCCGGAGATCACGAGGGGCAGCAGCGGGGCCGGTGCCGGCCGCGGGTCCGGCGCGGGCTCCTCGGCCGGTGCCTCTTCGATGATCGTGTGCACGTTGGTGCCGCTGATGCCGAAGGAGGAGACGCCCGCCCGGCGCGGACGGTCCGTCGCCGGCCAGTCCCGCTCCTCGGTCAGCAGCCGTACCCGTCCCGCGTCCCAGTCGACCTTCGTGGACGGCCGGTCCACATGCAGCGTCCTGGGCAGCACCCCGTTGCGCATCGCCATCACCATCTTGATGACACCCGCGACCCCCGCGGCCGCCTGCGTGTGCCCGATGTTCGACTTCACCGAGCCCAGCCACAACGGAGCCTCCGGCGCACGGTCCTGACCGTAGGTGGCCAGCAGCGCCTGCGCCTCGATCGGGTCACCCAGCGTCGTCCCCGTCCCGTGCGCCTCCACCACGTCCACGTCCGCGGCCGACAACCGGGCCGACGCCAGTGCCTGCCGGATCACCCGCTGCTGCGACGGACCGTTCGGCGCCGTCAGCCCGTTGGACGCACCGTCCTGGTTCACCGCCGAACCCCGCACCACCGCCAGCACCTCGTGCCCATGACGCCGGGCGTCCGACAACCGCTCCAGGACGAGCATGCCGGCGCCCTCGGACAGGGCCGTGCCGTCCGCCGCGTCGGCGAAGGACTTGGCGTGGCCGTCGGCGGCGAGGTTGCGCTGTCTGCTGAAGTCCACGAACGTGTCGACGGTCGACATCACGGACACCCCGCCCGCCAGCGCCAGCGTGCACTCGCCCTGCCGCAGCGACTGGGCGGCCAGGTGCAGTGCCACCAGTGACGACGAGCACGCCGTGTCGACGGTGAGCGTCGGGCCCTCCAGCCCGAGGGTGTAGGCGACCCGGCCGGAGGCCACACTGCCGAGGCTGCCGTTGCCGAGGTGGTCGCGCACGGACTCGGGGACGCGGTGCAGGCGGCTGCCGTAGTCGTGGTACATCACGCCCGCGAACACGCCGGTACGGCTGCCGCGCACGGAGTGCGGGTCGATGCCGGCCCGCTCCAGCGCCTCCCAGGACGTCTCCAGCAGCAGCCGCTGCTGCGGGTCCATGGCCAAGGCCTCGCGCGGGCCGATGCCGAAGAAGTCCGGGTCGAAGTCGGCGGCGTCGTACAGGAACCCGCCCGACCGGGTGGAGGAGTGGCCGGACTTGCCCGGCTCCGGGTCGTACAGGCCGTCCAGGTCCCAGCCGCGGTCGGCGGGGAAGGCGCCGATGCCGTCGCCGCCGTCGGCCAGCAGCCGCCACAGCTCCTCGGGGGTGCTGACGCCGCCGGGGTAGCGGCAGGCCATGGCGACGATGGCGACCGGCTCGTCCGCTTCCCGTTCCCGTACGGCGACTTCGGTGGCCGTCTCGGCCTGCGCGCCGAACAGTTCCGTCCTCAGGTGTCGCACGAGCGCGTCCGCGTCGGGGTGGTCGAAGACCAGGGTGGCGGGCAGGCGCAGGCCGACCGCGGTGCCCAGGCGGTTGCGCAGTTCCACGGCGGTCAGCGAGTCGAAGCCCACCTCGCGGAAGGAGCGGCGCGGGTCGAGCGTCATGTCGCTGCCGTGGCCGAGCACGGTGGCGACCTGGGTGCGGACCAGCTCCAGCAGGGCCGCGTCGCGTTCGGCGGGGCCCAGGGCGGCGAGCCGATCGGCGAACGACGCGGAGTCCGTGCGGGAGGCCGCGGTACGGCGGGCGCGAGCGGGCACCAGGGCGCGCAGCACGGCCGGGACGTCCGGGGCGCGGCGCAGGACGGCCAGGTCCAGACCGATCGGCAGCAGCAGCGGCTCGTCGGCGCCCAGGGCGGCGTCGAGCAGACGCAGGCCCGCCTCGGTGGACAGGGGGCGGACGCCCGCGCGGGCCATGCGGGCCACGTCGGCGTCGGTGAGGTGGGCGGTCAGCCCGGTGCGCTGCTCCCAGAAACCCCAGGCCAGCGAGTGCGCGGGCAGGCCGTGGTGCCTGCGGTGGGCGGCCAGCGCGTCGAGGAAGGCGTTGGCGGCGGCGTAACCGGACTGGCCCGCGCCGTCGACCGTGCCGGCGGCGGAGGAGAACAGCACGAACGCGGCGAGACCGAGGTCGCGCGTCAGCTCGTGCAGATGCCAGGCGGCGTCGGCCTTGGGCCGCAGCACGGCGGCCAGCCGCTCGGGGGTGAGGTCGGTGAGCAGGCCGTCGTCCAGGACGCCGGCGAGGTGGACGACCGCGGTCAGCGGGCGCTCGGGCGGTATCCCGGCGAGGAGAGCGGCGAGTTGGCCTCGGTCGGCGGCGTCGCAGCGGGCCACGACGATCTCCGCGTCCAGGCCGGCGAAGTCGTCGGCCGCGGTGCCGCTGCGCCCGGCCAGCACCAGGCGGCGTACGCCGTGCTCGGCGACCAGGTGCCGGGCGACCACGGCGCCGAGGACGCCGGTGCCGCCGGTGACGAGTACGGTGCCCTCGGGGTCGAGCCGCGGGGCCCGGCCCGGCGGTGCGGTGCGGGCGAGGCGGGGGACGTGCGCGGTGCCGTCGCGCAGGGCGAGCTGGGGTTCGCCGCCGGCCGCCGCGGCGGCCACCGCGGCGGCGGCATCACCGCCGTCCACCAGCACGAACCGCCCGGGGTGCTCGCCCTGCGCGGCCCGCACCAGGCCCCACACGGCGGCGCCCGCCAGATCGGTGACGTCCTCCTCCCCCACGGCCACGGCGCCCCGGGTGAGCACCACCAGGCGTGCGGAGGCGGTGCGTTCGTCCGCCAGCCAGTCCTGTACGGCGGCCAGCGCCCGCTCGGTGGCCCGGTGGGCGCCGGTGACCGGGTCGTCGTGGCCGCCGGCCGCCAGCACCACCCAGTCGGGCACGAGGTCCAGTGCGGCCGGGCCCCGTTCGTCCAGCACGGCGTGTTCCGGTGCGGGCGTGGCGGGCACGGGCAGGGCGGGCCAGTCCAGGCGGTAGAGGTCGTCCACGCGGGCGGTGGAGGTGAGCGCGGCCGGGTCGACGGGCCGGGAGACCAGGGCCTCCACCTCGGCGACCGGTGCGCCGGTGGGGTCGGCCAGCTGGAGGGACAGCGTCTCGCCGCCGTGCAGCCGGACCCGCAGCGCGGTGGCGCCGGCCGCGTACAGCGAGACCCCGGTCCAGGAGAAGGGCAGCCGGGCGGTGTCCTGGCCGTCGGTGACGAGGCCGTCGGCGTGCAGGGCGGCGTCGAACAGGGCCGGGTGCAGGGCGAAGCCGTCGGCGTCCACGGGCAGTTCGACCTCGGCGAAGGTCTCGTCGCCGCGCCGCCAGACGGCGCGCAGCCCCTGGAAGGCGGGCCCGTAGTCGTAGCCGAGGCCGGCCAGGCGGTCGTAGGCGTCCTCGGCCGGTACCGGCTGCGCGCCCGCGGGCGGCCAGGCGGTGAGGTCGAAGGAGGGAGCGGTGGTCCGCGGGGCGAGCAGGCCGGTGGCGTGCCGGGTCCAGGCGGTGTCGTCGGCGCCCTCGGGGCGGGAGTGGACGCTCAGCGCGCGGTGTCCGGTGTCGTCGGGGGCGGCCACGTGCAGCTGGAGCTGGACCGCGCCCCGGTCGGGCAGGGTCAGCGGTGCCTGGAGGGTGAGTTCGGCGAGGTGCGCGCAGCCGAGGTCGTGGCCGGCGCCGAGCGCGAGTTCCACCAGGGCGGTGCCGGGCAGCAGGGGGATGCCGGACACGGCGTGGTCGGCCAGCCAGGGCGCGGTGGCGGTGGAGAGCCGGCCGGTGAACACGGTGCCGCCCTCGGCGACCGGGACGGCGGCGCCCAGCAGCGGGTGGCCGGTGGTCTCCAGGCCGGCGGCGGTGACGTCGCCGGTGGTGGCGGACCGGCCGAGCCAGTACCGCTCGCGCTGGAAGGCGTAGGTGGGCAGGTCGGCGGCGCGGACCGGCTGGTCGCCGAAGACGGGCGACCAGTCCACGGGGACGCCGGCGACGAAGGCTTCGCCGAGCGCGGTCAGCAGGCGCTCGGGGCCGCCGTCGTCGCGGTGCAGGGAGCCCAGACCGGTGATGTCGGCGCCGGTGGCGTCGGCGGTCTCCTCGATGCTGTGCAGCAGCACGGGGTGCGGGCTGCACTCGACGAACACCCCGTACCCGGCGTCCAGCAGGGTCCGCGTGGTCGGCTCGAACAGCACGCTCTGCCGCAGGTTGGTGTACCAGTAGCCGGCGTCCAGGCCGGTGGTGTCGAGCCGGGCGCCGGTGACGGTGGAGTAGAACGGCACCTCGGCGGACCGGGCCCGGACGTCCGCCAGGTCGGCGAGCAGCCGCTCCCGGATCGACTCCACGTGGGAGCTGTGCGAGGCGTAGTCCACCGGGAGCCGCTTGGCGCGGTCGCCGCCGGCCACGATCGTCTCGCGGAGTTCGTCCAGGGCGTCGGCGTCGCCGGACAGCACCACGGAGGAGGCACCGTTGACGGCGGCCACCGAGATCCGGCCCTTGTAGCGGGCGACGAGGTCGCGCACCCGGTTCTCGGGCAGGGCCACCGACATCATGCCGCCGCGGCCGGAGAGTTCCCGGGCGATGGCCTGGCTGCGCAGGGCCACGACGCGGGCGCCGTCGGCGAGGGAGAGGGCGCCGGCCACGCAGGCGGCGGCGATCTCGCCCTGGGAGTGGCCGATGACGGCGGCGGGCCGGACCCCGTGCGCGCGCCACACCTCGGCGAGCGACACCATGATCGCCCACAGCACGGGCTGGACGACGTCCACCCGCTCCAGCGGCTGCCGCGCCCGCACGGTCTCGACGAGGTCCCAGTCGGTGACGGGCGCGAGGGCCGCGGCGCAGTCGGCCATGCGCGCGGCGAACACCGGGGAGGTGTCGAGCAGTTCGGCGGCCATGCCGGGCCACTGGGAGCCCTGGCCGGGGAAGACGAAGGCGATGCGGGACTCGCCGGCCGGCCGGCCGCGCACCACGTTCGGCGCGGTGTCGTCGCCCTCGGCGAGGGCGGTGAGGCCCGCGGTGAGGGCGGGCAGGCCGGCGCCGGTGACGACGGCCCGTTCGGCCAGTGCGGCGCGTCCGGTGGCGAGCGTGTGGGCGATGTCCGGGACGGGGTCGGCGCCGGTGGTGAGGTGGTCGAGGAGGCGGCGGGCCTGGGCGGCGAGGCCCTGGGTGCCGTTGCCGGACAGCACCAGCGGGAGCGGGCCGGTCCAGGAGGGCTCCGTGCTGCGGGGCTCGGTCCCGGGGGCGGCCTCCACGATGACGTGGGCGTTGGTGCCGCTGATGCCGAAGGAGGAGACGGCGGCGCGGCGGGGCTCACCGTCGGCGGGCCAGTCGCGGGCCTCGGTGAGCAGTTCGACGGCGCCGGCCTCCCAGTCGACCTGGGAGGTGGGCTGTTCGGCGTGCAGGGTCCTCGGCAGCCGGCCGTGCCGCAGGGCCAGCACCATCTTGATGACGCCCGCGACGCCGGCGGCGGCCTGGGTGTGCCCGATGTTGGACTTGACCGAGCCCAGCCACAGCGGTTCGGCGCGGTCCTGGCCGTAGGTGGCGAGCAGGGCCTGCGCCTCGATGGGGTCGCCGAGGGGGGTGCCGGTGCCGTGGGCCTCGACGGCGTGCACCTGGCGGGGTTCCAGGCGGGCGTCGGCGAGGGCGGCGCGGATGACGCGCTGCTGGGAGGGGCCGTTCGGGGCGGTCAGGCCGTTGGAGGCGCCGTCCTGGTTGACGGCCGAGCCGCGCACCACGGCCAGCACGGGGTGGCCGTTGCGCCGGGCGTCGCTGAGCCGTTCCAGCAGGAGCAGGCCGGCGCCCTCGCCCCAGCCGGTGCCGTCCGCGCCCTGGGCGAAGGACTTGCAGCGGCCGTCCAGGGCGAGGCCGCGCTGGCGGGAGAAGTCGATGAAGGTGTCGGGGGTGGACATCACCGTCACGCCGCCGGCGAGGGCCAGGCCGCACTCGCCGGTGCGCAGGGCCTGCACGGCGAGGTGGAGGGCGACGAGCGAGGAGGAGCAGGCGGTGTCGACGGTGACGGCGGGCCCCTCCAGGCCGAGGACGTAGGAGACGCGGCCGGAGGCGACACTGCCCAGGTTGCCGTTGCCGAGGTAGCCCTCGACGCCCTCCGGGACCTCGGTGAGCCAGCTGCCGTAGTCGTGGTACATGACGCCCGCGTAGATGCCGGTGCGGCTGCCCTTGAGGCTGTGCGGGTCGATGCCGGCGCGTTCGAACGCCTCCCAGGCGGTCTCCAGCAGCAGCCGTTGCTGCGGGTCCATGGCGACGGCCTCGCGCGGGCTGATGCCGAAGAAGCCGGGGTCGAACTCGGTGGCGTCGTACAGGAACCCGCCTTCGCGGACGTGGGTGCGGCCGGGGGCGTCGGGGTCGGGGTCGTAGATGCCGTCGACGTCCCAGCCGCGGTCGGCGGGGAAGTCACCCACGGCGTCCGTGGCGGTGTCGACCAGCTGCCACAGCTGCTCGGGCGTGCTGACGCCGCCGGGGTAGCGGCAGCTCATGGCGACGATCGCGACGGGCTCCCGCGCCGCCTCGGTGACCTGGTCGTGTCGCTGGCGCAGCCGCTCGTTCTCGAGCAATGACTCGCGCAGCGCCTCGACGATCTGCTCGACGGATGTGTCCACGGTCGGTGTCGCTCCCTGCTGGCTCGGCGGCGCTGGTGACGCGGTGGAGGGTGCGCCGGGTGGGGGTGGCCCGGTGCCGGACGCGGCGCGTCGTCCGGCACCTGATGAGGTCAGGTGCCGCTGCGGTCGAGCGCGGCGCGTACCAGGTCGGCCACGGCCATGGACTTGATGTCCAGGGCCCGGTCGGCGGGTGCCCGGTCCGCGTCGGGCTCGGACAGCTTCAGCAGGCCGTCGAGCAGGCCGGCTTCCCGGATGCGGGCGACGGGGATGCGGGCGAGGACGGCGTGCAGTTCGTCGTCGCCGCCGGACGCGGCCGCGACGGGCTCGGGTTCCGGTCGCAGCCGTTCGAGGAGATGGCCGGCGAGCGCCGCCGGGGTGGCGTAGTCGAAGATCAGCGTGGACGGCAGGCGCAGTCCGCTGACCGTGTTCAGCCGGTTGCGCAGTTCCACGGCGGCGAGCGAGTCGAAGCCCAGCTCGGTGAAGGCGCGGCGCGGTTCGACGGCGGCCGGTCCGGCGTGCCCGAGGACGGCGGCGGCCTCGGTGCGGACCGCTTCCAGCACGGTGTGTTCGTGGTCGGCGACGGGCAGTCCGGCCAGCTGCTCGCCGAGGGTGCGGGCGTGGTCGTCGTGGTCCGGGCGGGCGGTGACGCCGGCCAGGGTGCGCAGCACGGCCGGCACGTCACCGCCGCGCCGGCGCAGGGCGGCGGTGTCCAGCCGTACGGGGACCAGGGCGGGGCTGCCGGAGGCCACGGCGGCGTCGAACAGCTCCAGGCCCTCGTCCGGGTCGAGCGCGCCGATGCCGGTGCGTTCGATGCGCTGGACCTCGGCCGTGTCGAGTGCGGCGCCCATGCCGCCGCCGGACCACAGGCCCCAGGCCAGGGAGGTGGCGGGCAGGCCGAGGGCGGCGCGGTGGGCGGCCAGCGCGTCGAGGAAGACGTTGGCGGCGGCGTAGTTGCCCTGGCCGGAGGCGTCGAGGGTGCCTGCGGCCGAGGAGAACAGCACGAAGTGGGCGAGGTCCCGGTCCCGGGTGAGCTCGTGCAGGTGCCAGGCGGCGTCCGCCTTGGGCCGCAGCACGGTGTCCAGCCGGGCCGGGGTGAGGGAGGTGACCAGGCCGTCGTCGAGGACGCCGGCGGTGTGGACGACGCTGTCGACGGGGTGCGCGGTGAGCAGGGCGGCGAGCGCGGCACGGTCGGACACGTCGCAGGCGACGATGTCGGCCTCGGCGCCCAGGTCCGCCAGGCCGGCGCGCAGTGCGGCGGCGCCGGGTGCCCCGGGGCCGCGACGGCTGGTCAGCAGCAGGCGGGTGACGCCGTGCCGGGCGGCCAGGTGGCGGGCGACCAGCGCGCCGAGCCCGCCGGTGCCGCCGGTGACGAGGACGGTGCCCCACGGGCGGTCCGTGCCCGGGGATGCCTCGGCGCGGACCAGGCGGGGGGCGTGGGCGCGGCCGTCGCGCCAGCGGATCTCCGGCTCGTGGGAGTCGAGAAGCGCGGCCAGGGCGGCGCGGTCGGGTACGGGTGCGTCGGGCGCGGCCCGTGCGACGAGGAGGATCCGGCCGGGGTCCTCGGCCTGCGCGGCCCGGACCAGTCCGTGCACCGCGGTGTCGGCGAGGCCGCCGCCGGTGAGGACCACGAGCACGGAGCCGGCGTAGCGGTCGTCGGCCGTCCAGGCCTTCAGGGGGTCCAGGGTGCGGCCGAGTGCGGTGCGCACGGCGCCGGGCAGGTGCCCGCCGTCGGCGGGCGGGGCGGTGACCGGCAGGATCACCACGTCGGGCACGGTGGCGCCGAGGGTGTCCAGGCCGGCGTGCACCGGGACGCCGAGGCCCAGGTCGTCGTCGCCGAGGACGGCCCAGCTGCGGCGGTCGGGGCGGCCGGCGGCCGCGGGCAGCGGTGTGTCGGTGACGGTGTACAGGTGGCGGCGCCGCTCCGGGGTGAGCCGGTCCGCGGTGACCGGCCGGGTGACGTACGACTCCACGGTGGCGAGGGGCCGGCCGTCGGCGTCCGCCAGTTCGAGGCGGGTGCCGTCGGGGCCCGGGGTGACGCGGACGCGGGCGGTGAGGGACGCCTGGGCGTGCAGGGTGACGCCCGTCCAGGCGAAGGGCAGGGCGATGCCGCCGGACGGTTCGGCGGGCGCCGCCCCGCCGTCCAGGAGGGACGTGACGTGCAGGGCGGAGTCCAGCAGCGCGGGGTGCAGAGCGTGCCGGGCGGCGTCCGGTCGTGCGGCTGCGGGCAGTTCGAGCTCGGCGAGGAGGGTGTCGCCGTCCCGCCAGGCGGCCCGGACGCCGCGGAAGACCGGGCCGTAGTCGTAACCCTCGGTGTGCAGGCGCGGGTAGAGGCCGGTGACGTCGAGCGGGGTGGCGCCGGGCGGCGGCCAGGCACCGGACGCGGCCGGGGCCGGGGCGGCGGGTCCGGTGAGGGTGCCGGTGGCGTGGCGTGTCCAGCCCTCGCCGGCCGGGGCGTTCCCGGCGCGCGAGTGGATCTCGACGGTGCCGTCGGCGCCGGCGGCGACCTGGAGGTGTACGGCGGTGTCCGCGGGCAGCGCCAGCGGGGCCTGGAGGGTCAGCTCCTGGAGGACGGGGCGGCCGGTGAGGCGGCCGGCGTGCAGCGCGAGGTCGACGAGCGCGGCGCCGGGCACCAGGACCGTGCCCAGCACGGCGTGTTCGGCGAGGACGGGGTGGGTGGCGGTGGAGATCCGGCCGGTGAGCAGCACACCGGCGTCGCCGGGCAGGTCCAGGCGGGCGCTGACCAGCGGGTGGCCGGCAGCGGCGAGTCCGTGTCCGGCGGCGTCGCCGACGGCGACGGCGGGCGTGGGGAGCCAGTACCTGCGGTGCTCGAAGGCGTAGGTGGGCAGGTCGACCCGGCGTCCCGCGTAGGTCTCGTACAGCACCGCCCAGTCGACGTCGAAGCCCCGGGTGTGGACGGCTGCCAGGGCGGCGAGCAGGCCGGGCAGCTGGGCGGTGTCCTTGCGGGCGGTGGGGACGAAGAGGGTGTCCTCGGCGGCCTCGGTGTCCGGCAGGCAGTCGGGACCCAGGGCGGTGAGCACAGGTGCGGCGCCGAGTTCGAGGAAGGTGCCGGCGCCCTGCGCGGCCAGGGTCGCGACCGCGTCGGCGAAGCGCACCGTCTGCCGCACATGCCGTACCCAGTAGTCGGCGGAGCCGAGTTCGGCGGCGGTGGCCGGGGCGCCGGTGAGGGTGGAGACGAGGGGTACGGCCGGCTCGGCCGCCCGGAGGCCGGCCATGACCTCCCGGAACGCGGCCAGCATGGGGTCCATGCGGGGCGAGTGGAAGGCGTGCGAGACGCGCAGCCTGCGGGTGGTCGTGAAGTGCGCGGCGACCTCGGTGACGGCGTCCTCGTCGCCGGAGAGGACCACGGCGCGGGGGCCGTTGACGGCGGCGATCCCGCAGCGCTCGGTGTCCAGCAGCGGGGCGACCTCCTCCGGCGACGCCTGTACGGCGACCATCGCGCCGCCCCGCGGCAGGGCCTGCATGAGCCGGCCCCGGGCGGCGACCGCGGTGACGGCGTCCTGGAGCGACCAGACCCCGGCGACGTGCGCGGCGGCGAACTCGCCGACGGAGTGCCCGGCCAGCGAGCCGGGGCGCAGCCCGAAGGACTCCAGCAGCCGGTAGAGGGCGACCTGAGTGGCGAACAGGGCGGCCTGGGTGTAGGCGGTCCGCTCCAGGGTCTCGGCGTCGTCCCCGAGGACGACCTCGGCGAGGGGCCGTTCGAGGTGCTTGTCGAAGAGCGCGGCGGCGCGGTCGAAGTGCTCGGCGTAGACGGGGAAGGCGTCGTACCAGTCGCGGCCCATGCCGGGGCGCTGGGCGCCCTGGCCGGAGAACAGGTAGGCGAGGGTGCCGTCGGTGGCGGAGCCGGTGACCAGGAGCCCGGGGGCCTCGGTGCCGTGGGCCAGGGCGGCCAGCGCGGCGGTGGCCCCGTCGTCGCCGGCCGGGAGGAGCACGGCGCGGTGGGGGTGGGTGCCGCGGGTGGTGGCCAGGGCCAGGCCGAGATCGGCGGAGGCGGTGCCGGTCAGCTCCAGCAGGCGCCGGGCCTGGCCGCGCAGGGCCTCGGGTGAGCGGGCGGAGACCGGGAGGGCGAGCACCGGCGGGGCGGTGGCGGGGTCCGGCCGCGGGGGCGCGGGCTCGGTGGACTCCTCCAGGATGACGTGGGCGTTGGTGCCGCTGATACCGAACGAGGACACACCGGCCCGCCGGGCCCGGCCGGTCTCGGGCCACGGGCGTCGCTCGGTGAGCACCTCCACGGCGCCGGCGCTCCAGTCGACCTGGTGGGACGGCGCGTCGACGTGCAGGGTCTTCGGCAGGACGCCGTGGCGCATCGCCATGACCATCTTGATGACACCGGCCACACCGGCGGCGGCCTGGGTGTGCCCCATGTTGGACTTCACCGAGCCCAGCCACAGCGGCTCGGCGCGGTCCTGGCCGTAGGTGGCGAGCAGCGCCTGGGCCTCGATGGGGTCGCCGAGGGTGGTGCCGGTGCCGTGCGCCTCGACGGCGTCCACGTCGGCGGGGGTGAGCCCGGCGGTGGCGAGCGCGGCGCGGATGACGCGCTGCTGGGAGGGGCCGTTGGGGGCGGTCAGGCCGTTGGAGGCGCCGTCCTGGTTGACGGCCGAGCCGCGGACCAGGGCCAGCACCCGGTGTCCGTTGCGGCGCGCGTCGGAGAGGCGTTCGACGACGAGGACGCCGGCGCCCTCGCCCCAGCCGGTGCCGTCGGCGGCGGCGGCGAAGGACTTGCAGCGGCCGTCGGCGGCCAGCCCGCGCTGCCGGGCGAAGTCGACGAAGGTGTCCGGCGTCGACATGACGGTGACGCCGCCGGCCAGGGCGAGGTCGCACTCCCCCTGCCGCAGCGCCTGGGCCGCCAGGTGCAGGGTGACCAGTGAGGAGGAGCAGGCGGTGTCGACGGTGACGGCCGGCCCCTCCAGGCCGAGGGCGTAGGCGACCCGGCCGGAGACGACGCTGCCGAGGGTGCCGTTGCCGAGGTAGGCGGCGAGGTCGTCGGGGACCTCGGCGAGCCAGGTGCCGTAGTCGTGGTACATGACGCCCGCGAACACGCCGGTGCGGGAGCCGCGCAGGCGGTGCGGGTCGATGGCGGAGCGCTCCAGCGCCTCCCAGGACACCTCCAGCAGGAGCCGCTGCTGCGGGTCCATGGCGATGGCCTCGCGCGGGCCGATGCCGAAGAAGCCGGGGTCGAACTCGGCCGCGTCGTACAGGAAGGCGCCTTCGCGGGTGTAGGTGCGGCCGGGGGTGCCGGGTTCGGGGTCGTAGAGCGCCTCGGTGTCCCAGCCGCGGTCCGCCGGGAAGCCGCCGACCGCGTCGGTGCCGTCGGCGACGAGCCGCCACAGGTCCTCCGGGGAGCGGACCTCGCCGGGGTAGCGGCAGCTCATGCCGACGATGGCGATCGGGTCGTCGTCGGGGGCGGTGCGGGCCGGGACGGCGGGGGTGTCCCGCGGGCCGGTGCCGAAGAGGGTGTCGCGGATGTGGCCGGCGAGGGCGCGGGAGGTGGGGTGGTCGAAGACGAGGGTGGCGGGCAGCCGCAGCCCGGTGGCGGTGCCCAGCCGGTTGCGCAGTTCGACGGCGGCGAGCGAGTCGAAGCCGAGGTCGGTGAAGGCCCGGCCGGGGTCGACGGCGGACGGCCCGTCGTGCCGGAGCACGGCCGCCACCTCGGTGCGCACCAGGTCGAGCAGGGCGCGGTCGCGGTCGGCGGCGGGCAGCGCGGCGAGTTGTCCGTCCGCGGCCCGGGCGGGGGCGGTGTTCGCCGTGGCCCGGCGGGTGACCGGGCGGACGAGGGCGGTCAGCAGCGGCGGTATGCCGTCGGGGCGGCGGCGTACGGCGGCCGCGTCGATCTCCACGGGCACCAGGTGGGGGGCGCGGGAGCGGACGGCGGCGTCGAACAGCTCCAGGGAGCGTGCGGCGGACAGTCCGGGGATGCCGTAGGCCGCGATGCGCTGTCGGGCGGTGTCGTCCAGGGCGGCGCCCATGCCGCTGTCGGTGGCCCACAGGCCCCAGGCGAGGGAGGTGGCGGGCAGGCCGAGGGCGGCGCGGTGCTCGGCGAGGGCGTCGAGGTAGGCGTTGGCGGCGGCGTAGTTGCCCTGGCCGGGGCCGTCGAGGACGGCGGCGAGGGAGGAGAACAGCACGAAGTGGGCGAGGTCGCGGTCCCGGGTCAGCTCGTGCAGGTGCCAGGCGCCCAGCGCCTTGGCGTGGAAGACCTCGTCCACCATCTCGTCGGTGAGGGTTTCCACGATGCCGTCGCGGACGGTGCCCGCCGCGTGGACGACGGAGTCGACGGGGTGTTGTTCCAGCAGGCGGCGCAGCGCCTCGCGGTCACCCACGTCGCAGGCGGCCGTGGTCACCTCGGCGCCGAGGGCGGTGAGTTCGGCGTGCAGGGCGGGGGCGGTGCCGCGGCGGCCGGCGAGCACCAGGCGGCGCACGCCGTGGGCGCGGACCAGGTGCCGGGCGAGAAGCGCGCCGAGGCCGCCGGTGCCGCCGGTGACGAGGACGGTGCCCCAGTCGGCGGCGGGTTCCTCGCCCGGGGGCCGCGAGGTCAGCCGGGGCACGCTGAACCCGCCGTCCGCGAGGGACAGTTCGGGTTCGCCGGTGGCGAGGAGCTGACGCAGGCCGGCCTCGGAGGGCAGCGTCTCGTGCTCGACGAGGACGTAGCGGCCGGGGTTCTCGGCCTGGGCGGAGCGGACCAGGCCGCGGACGGCTGCGTGGGCGGGGCAGGCGGGCCGGGTGACGACGACGAGCCGGGTGCCGGCCAGGCGCTCGTCCGCCTGCCAGGTGCGCAGCAGCCGCAGGACGTGGTGGACGTGGGCGCGTGCCTCGGTGGCGTCGGCGCCCGCCGGGCCGGGGACGCGGTGCACGACGGCGTCCGGGGCGGGGCCGTCGAGCAGCGCCTCGACGGAGTCCGTGAGCACGGCGGTGCGCAGGGGCGCGGTGGTCGCCGGCCGGGGGTGCGGCGACCACCGCACGGCGTACAGGGCGTCGCCCGCCGGAACGGGGCGGGAGGTCAGGGCGTCGATGGCCGCCACCGGGGCGCCGGTGGCGTCGGCGAGGTGCAGGGCGATGGTCTCGCCGCCGCCGTGGGTGATCTTCACGCGGAGGGCGGACGCGCCGGTGGCGTGCAGGGTGACGCCGGTCCAGGCGAACGGCACCAGCACCTCGGAGCGGGGCGGGGCGTCGAGGTCGGCGGCGTGCAGCGCGGCGTCGAGCAGCGCCGGGTGCAGGCCGAACGCGCCGGCGTCGGCGGCGGTGTCCTCGGGCAGGGCGACCTCGGCGTAGACGTCGTCGCCGTGCCGCCAGGCGGCGCGCAGCCCCTGGAAGGCGGGTCCGTAGCCGTAGCCCTGGTCGGCGAGGTCCGGGTAGACGCGCGTGGTGTCGAGGGGCCGGGCGTCGCGCGGCGGCCATTCGGTCAGGCCGGCCGGAGCGGGCGGGGCGGTGGTGGTGAGGACGCCGGCGGCGTGCCGGGTCCAGGGTGCGGCCTCGTCGGCGCGGGTGTGGACGGTGACGTCGCGGCGTCCGGAGTCATCGGGTTCGCCGACGGCGACCTGTACGGCGACGTCCTCGTCGGCGCGCAGCACGAGCGGGGCGCCGAGGGTCAGCTCCTCCAGGGTGGTGGCGCCGACGTGGTCGCCGGCGCGCAGGGCGAGTTCGACGAAGGCGGTGCCGGGGAACAGCACCCGGCCGGCGATGACGTGGTCGGCGAGCCAGGGCTGGGTCCGGGTGGACAGCCGGCCGGTGAGTACGACGCCCTCGGCGCCGACGGCGACCACGGCGGCGAGCAGCGGGTGGCCGGCGGGGAGCTGGCCGAGGCCCGCGGCGTCGGTGGCGGGGCGCTGCTCCAGCCAGAACCGGCGCCGCTGGAAGGGGTAGCCGGGCAGGTCGACGTGGCGTCCGGCCGGGCCGGCGAAGTGCCGCCGCCAGTCGACGGGGACGCCCCGGGCATGGACGGCGGCGAGCGCGGTGACGGCCTCGCGGGCCTCGGGCCGCTCGCGCCGCAGCACCGGCAGGAAGGCGGTGCCGGGTGCGTCGGTGCAGTCGGGGCCCATGGCGGACAGCACCGCGTCCGGGCCGACCTCCAGGAACGTGCGGACCCCGGCGTCGGCGAGCGCGCGGACGGCGTCGTGGAAGCGGACCCGGGCGCGGACGTGCTCCACCCAGTACTCGGGGTCGCTGAGCTCGGCGGTGACGGGGCGGCCGGTGACGGTGGAGACGACGGGCAGCGCCGGCTCGGCGTAGTCCAGGACGTGCGCGACGCGGCGGAACTCGGCCAGCATCGGTTCCATCAGCGGCGAGTGGAAGGCGTGGCTGACCCTGAGGCGCTTGGTGTCGTGGCCGCGCGCGGCGAGTTCGGCGGCGATCCGCTCCACGTCGGCCGTGTCGCCGGAGACCACGACGGCGGCGGGCCCGTTGACCGCAGCGATGCCGGTGCGCGGGGTGAGCAGCGGTGCCACCTCGTCCTCGGCGGCGCGTACGGCGACCATGGCGCCGCCCTCGGGCAGCGCCTGCATGAGCCGGCCGCGGGCGGCGACCAGGATCGTGGCGTCCTGGAGGGTGAGGACCCCGGCCACGTGGGCGGCGGCGATCTCGCCGACGGAGTGCCCGGCGAGCTGGTCCGGGGTGAGGCCCCAGCTCTCCAGGAGCCGGTACAGGGCGACTTCCACGGCGAACAGGGCGGGCTGCGCGTACTCGGTACGGTGCAGCAGCTCGGCCTCGGGGGTGCCGGGCCCGGCGAACAGGATCTCCTTCAGCGGCCGGGCGAGCTGGAGGTCGAAATGGGCGCAGACGTCGTCCAGGGCGCCGGCGAACACGGGGTGGGCGGCGGCGAGTTCGCGGCCCATGCCGGGACGCTGGCTGCCCTGCCCGGTGAACAGGAAGCCGAGTTCGCCGTCGGCGCGCGCGGTGAGCGGTGTGGTCCCGGAGGCCAGGTCGTGGAGGGCGGCGCGCAGTTCGGCGCGGTCGGCGGCGACGAGGACGGCCCGGTCGGGCAGGGCGGCCCGGGTGGTGGCCAGCGCGTGGGCGAGGTCGAGCGGGTCGGTCTCGTCCACCAGGGGCAGCAGATCGGCGGCGCGGGCCCGCAGGGCGGCCTCGCCCCGGGCGGACAGGGCGAACGGCAGCGGTGTCCCGGCGGGCGGGGCCGGGCGGCCGTCCGGGCCGGACTCCTCGGGCCCGGGTTCCGGCTGTTCCAGGATGACGTGGGCGTTGGTGCCGCTGACCCCGAACGACGACACGCCCGCCCGGCGGACCCGTCCGCTGTCGGGCCAGGCACGCTCCGCGGTGACGAGTTCCATGGCCCCGGACGACCAGTTGACGTGCGGGGTGGGCGCGTCGACGTGGAGGGTCGCCGGTATCCGCCCGTGCTCCATGGCGAGGATCGTCTTGATCAGCCCGGCGGCGCCGGCGGCTGCCTGGGTGTGCCCGAGGTTGGCCTTGACGGAGCCGAGCAGCAGCGGGGTGCCGGCGGGGCGGCCCTGGCCGTAGGTGGCGAGCAGCGCGGTGGCCTCGATGGGGTCGCCGAGCCGGGTGCCGGTGCCGTGGGCCTCGACCACGTCCACGTCGGCGGCGGTGAGACCGGCGTCGGCGAGTGCCCGGTGGATCAGCCGCTGCTGGGCGGTCCCGTTGGGCGCGGTCAGGCCGTTGGAGGCGCCGTCCTGGTTGACGGCCGAGCCGCGCACCACGGCCAGCACCCGGTGGCCGTTGCGGCGGGCGTCGCTCAGCCGTTCCAGGACGAGCACGCCGACGCCCTCGGCGAATCCGGTGCCGTCCGCGGCGGCGGCGAACGCCTTGCAGCGCCCGTCGGGTGCGAGGCCCCGCTGCCGGCTGAAGGCGGTGAACACGCCGGGGCCGCCCATGACGGCCACGCCGCCCGCGAGGGCGAGGGAGGACTCGCCCTGGCGCAGCGAGCGGCACGCCAGGTGGACGGCGACCAGGGAGCCGGAGCAGGCGGTGTCGACGGTGACCGCGGGGCCCTCGGCGCCCAGCACGTAGGCGACGCGGCCGGAGATGACACTGTTGGCGTTCCCGGCGAGCAGGTAGGCGTCGAGGCCGTCCGGGGCGTCGTGCAGGCGCGGCCCGTACTCCTGGATCTCGGCGCCGAAGAACATGCCGGCCGGGGTGCCGCGCAGCGCCGTGGGGTCGATGCCGGCGTCCTCCAGGGCCTGCCAGGAGGTCTCCAGGACGAGCCGCTGCTGCGGGTCCATGCCGAGGGCCTCGCGCGGGCTGATGCCGAAGAAGTCGGCGTCGAACTCGGTGGCGGTGTCGAGGAATCCGCCGCTGCGGACGTAGGTGCTGCCGGGCACCTCGGGGTCCTCGTCGTAGAGGGCGTCCAGGTCCCAGCCGCGGTCGCGCGGGAAGTCCGAGAGGACCTCGCCGCCGTCGGTGAGCAGCCGCCACAGGTCGGCGGGCGAGGCGATGCCGCCGGGGAAGCGGCAGCCGATGCCGACGACGGCGACCGGTTCGTCGGCGGTGGCGTCACCGGCGGGCCCGCCGGGGGTGTCCGCCCGGCCGTGGACCTCGGCGAGCAGCCGGGCGGCCAGGTCGTGGACGGTCGGGCAGTCGTAGGCGAGGCCGACCGGCAGCTCCAGGCCGGTGCGCTCGGTCAGCCGCCGGTGCAGGTCGACCGCGGCGAGCGAGTCGAGTCCCTGCGCGGCGAAGGGGGCGGTCGCGTCGAGTGCGGCCGGCGTACCCGGCCGGGCCGTCTCGATCGCCTCGGTCACGGCTTGGCGTACCAGTTCGGTCACCAGCCTGCGGTGCTGGGACGGTACGGCCGTGGCGAGCCGTCGTGCCAGGGCTGAGTCGTGTCCGGGCCCGTTCATCCACGCATCTCCACTTTCGGCCGACACCGGTTTTCCTCACCTTTTTTCCACACCGTAGTGACGGCCCCCGAGAGGCCACACCCTTAAGCACCCCTAGGGGTGGGCGGCCTCGCGGGCCGGGGTGTCGTCGGGGTCGTGCCGGTCGAACGAACGGCGTACGTAGGACAGGGAGTCGAGCAGTTCCGCGGAGGTGACGGCCTGGGCCGGGCGTACGTCGGCGATGCCGTTCAGCGGCATCTTCCCGATGTCGGCCCAGGCCAGCCGGCCGTCCGCGGCGATATAACTCCGGCTGAATCCGGCGTTGTCCGGATGCAGACAGTAGGGAACGTCGAGACGTCCCTCGGCGAACGCCGTCAGCAGGGCCGTACCGAGGTCGTCGTCCAGCTCCAGCACCCCGTCGACCAGGGCGGCCGCCTCGGCGTAGGTCTGGGTGCCGGTGGCGTCCAGCGGGGCGCGGGGGGTGCGCGCGGCGACCGCCGCCGCGTATTCGAGGGCGGCGGTGTTCTCGGCCACCGTCGGAATGCGGCGGGATTCCGCGACGGTTTTCACGATGAGTCGTTCCGAGCCGCTGGCGACGGCGAGTTCGGCGGCTTTCCCGAGCAGCCGGTAGGCGCCCCGTTCCGTTTCCGGGAACAGCCCCATGTAGGCGTAGACGACGACATGCCATTCGGTGTCCGGAAGGAATCGCGCGCACAGGTCGCGCAACGCGGCCACCGCTTCGGCGTCCTGGCGGGGATCGGTCTGCTGCGCGTAGCTCACGGAAATGCTGCGGATGCCGTGCCGGTGGAAGAACAGCGCCTCCAGGACGCTGACGGCGACGAGCAGGCTGGGTGGGCAGAGCTGGCCGAGGACGCAGCCGCCGAAGGTCTCCAGGTGTGGTTCGGCCCCCGACTCGCGCACGGCGGCGAGCAGTTCGCAGGAGGCGGTCCAGTGGGCGACGGACTCGCGCAGCGGGACCCGGCCGTAGGGCAGGCAGTAGGAGACCGGGCCGCCCTCGGAGGCGTCGAGTCCGACGGCCGTCAGCGCCCGGAAGATGTCCTGCGGCGCGGCCGAGCCGTGCCGGACCTGGACTGGGAAGCCGGGGCCGTGGATGCCGTCGAGCACCTGCCGGGTGACGGCCGGTGCGTGGCTCACGATCGGGTAGCCGTTGAGGGCCACGCCCTCCAGGACGGCGAGTTCGGCCGACTCCAGGTCACCGACCCGGGTGTAGCTGTCCAGGGTGATCGTGCCGACGGTGGTGGCCCTGGCGTCCCGGGTGGCGAGCAGCCCGGCCCGCATGCGTTCCGGGCTGCTCATCCCCATCCGGGGCTGGACCACCAGCCGGCCGGCGTCGTGAGCCCGGCGCACGAACGCGCCGAACCCGCCGCCGGTCACACCAGGGCCCGCTGCGGCAGCGTGCCGAGCATCCGCCGGAAGGCGGTGACGCCCTCGGCGCTGTCGTCGAACACCTCGTCGTATCCGGCGGCGCGCAGCGCGGCCACCTCGTCGGCGCCGCAGGGGCCGGCGATGCCGAGCTTGCCGCCGATGACGGCGGGCACCGCGGCGAGGCCGGGGTGCTCGCGCAGCCGGGTGACGGTCCGCATGCCGTCGTGGTAGCCGTGGCCGTTGACGCTGCTGACCACGATGAGGGAAGGGCGGTGGGCGAGGGCCTCGGCGATGAGCAGGTCCTCGGGGACGCAGGGGCCGAGGTTGACCACGCGGTGCCCGTGCTCCTCCAGGAGGAGCTGGAGGTAGACGAGGTTCCAGGTGTGGGAGTCGGAGATCCCGCCGGCCACCAGCACGGGCTGGTCGCCGGGGGCGGGGTGGGCCGGGAAGGGGCTCATCACAGGGCCTGTCCGTGGTCGTAGGTGCGGGTGTGCTCGATGCGGGAGACGGAGACGAGGTCGTCGCCGCGTACGACGATCTCGGCGGGGGCGGGCCTGCCGAGGAACATCAGCAGGCTGGCCGTGGGGCCGTACGCGCCGGCGTTGGGGACGGTGAGCAGGTCGCCCGGTGCCAGTGGGGGCAGCGGGACGTTCCGGCCGAGCAGGTCGCCCGGGGTGCACAGCGGTCCGGCGAGGCTCGCGGGGGTGCCGTCCGCGCCGACGGACTCGTGCGGTTCGACGGACACGGGCAGGATGCGGCCGAGTCCGGACATGCCGCCGAAGGTGTTGATGCCGGCGTCGAGGACGACATAGCGGTGGTCGCGGCTGTCCTTGACGTTGACGACGGAGGTGAGCAGGGTGCCGCTGTCGGCGACCAGGTAGCGGCCGGACTCGCAGGCGATGTGCGGGGCGCCCGCGCGCCAGCCGGGGAAGTGCTCGTCCAGCGAAGCGGCCAGGGCGTCGCGCAGCTCGGCGTAGACGGGGCGCTCGCCCTGCACGGCGTAGGGCGCGGAGAACCCGCCGCCGATGTCGAGGAAGCGGAACGTGACGCCCAGGTCCTGCTGGAGGGCGGCGGCGGTGGTGATGGTGTGCCGGAACTCGGCGATGAGGCTCGCCTCGTCCTTGGCGTTGCTCAGCGGGAAGAAGTGCAGTCCGGCGATACGGGTGCCGGGGACGTCGCGCAGGCGGGCGGCGAGGCCGGGCAGGGTCTCGCTGTCGAAACCGAACTGCGAGGGCACGCCCGTCATGCGGATGCTGGTGGCGGCGGCGCCGGTGGCGTTGTTGACGCGGAGCAGGCAGTCGGCGGTGAGGCCCAGCCCGCGTGCCGTCTCGCCGACGCGGCGGAGGTCGCCGTGGGACTCGGTGGAGAACAGGCGGACGCCGCGGGCCAGCGCCTCGGCCAGCTCCGCGGTGGTCTTGCCGGGGCCGGTGTAGAGGATGCGGTCGCCGGGGAAGCCGGCCCGCAGCACGGCGTCGAGTTCGCCGACGGAGCTGATCTCGGCACGGCAGCCGCGGGCACCGCCGGTGCGCAGCTCGCGCAGCAGTTCGGGGTGCGGGTTGGCCTTGGCGGCGTAGAACACCTCGACCTCGTCGGGCAGCGCGGCGAACAGGTCGTCGCGGGCCGCCGCCACCCGGTCCAGGTCGTAGACGTAGGACGGGGTGCCGAAGCGCTCGGCGAGTTCGGTGGAGCCGGTCACGGGGTGGGTCCTTCCAGGAGGCGGGCGAGCCGCTTGCGGTCGTGCTTGCCGTGCGGGGTCAGCGGCAACTCGGCGACGACGCGGCTCACGCCGGGCACCTTGGCGGGCTCCAGCCGCAGCGACAGCTCCTTGAGCAGGGCGTGCGGGTCGATGTCGCCCTCGGCGAACACGGCGAGGCCACGGCCTTCGGCGGGCGGCAGCACGGCGGCGGCGCGGACGCCGGGGACGTCGGTGGCGGCGGCCTCGATCTCGGTGGTGCTCATGCGCACGCCCTTGTGCTTGAACATGTCGTCGCGGCGGCCCTCGTAGTAGAGGAAGCCGTCCTCGTCCACATGGCCGTAGTCGCCGGTGTGCAGCCGCAGTCCGCCGTCGGGGGCGGGGCGGAAGGCGCGGGCGGTCTGTTCCGGGGCCCGCCAGTAGCCGGGCATGACGTGCGGTCCCTCGACCACGATCTCGCCGGTCTCCCAGGGCGGCAGCGCCCGGCCCTCGTCGTCCACGGCGAAGGCGCGGGTGCCGGGCAGCGGGCGGCCGACCGAGTCGGGTTTGGCGTCCTGGAAGGCGGGCGGCAGCACGGAGACGCGCTTGCACTCGGTCTGCCCGAACTGGATGACCACCTCGGCGCCGGGGAACGCGGTGCGCAGCCCGTCGGCGGTCGGCTTGGGCAGCGCGGCACCGGTGTTGGTGAACATGCGCACCCGGGACTCGTGGGCCGGTTCGCGTTCGGCGAGGGCGCAGATCATGGTGGCCAGGGACGGCACGACGGGGACGACGGTGGCGCCGGTCTCCCGGATGCGGCGCAGCAGCACCAGGTCGGACTCGCCGTCGGCGAGGATGAGTTCGCTGCGGCCGGCGGCGGTGAGCAGCACCTTGTACAGGCCGTAGTCCCAGGAGATCGGGAAGCGGCAGAACACCACGTCGTCGGGGCGGTAGCCGAGTTCCAGGTTGATGGCCTCGGTGGCGAAGACCATGCGGCCGTGCGGGCAGACGACCGCCTTGGGGGCGGCGGTCGAGCCGGAGGTGTAGACGAGGACGGCGTTGTCCTCGGCGCCGACCCGCGCTCCGCCGGAGCGGGCCCCGCGGTCGCGCAGCGCGGTGATGTCCGGCCACGCCTCGCCGAGCCCGAGGACCGGTACGCCGCCGGTGAGGGCGCTGATCCGGTCCACGGCGGTGTCGGCGACGACGACCAGGGAGGGCTCGGCGTTCTCGACGACCGCCCGCAGGTGGTAGTCCTTCATGCCGGTGTTGACGGGGACCAGGACCGCGCCCCGGCGCGCGGTGCCGTACAGCAGCGCGACCAGTTCCCGGGTGCTGGGCAGCTGGACCAGGACCCGGTCGCCGTGACCGATGCCGCGCGCCTCCAGCCAGGCGTCGACGGCGTGGCTGTGGGCGGCGAGTTCCCGGTACGTCCAGCGGCCCGCGCCGTCGGCGACCGCCGGGGCGTCGGGGCGCTCGGCGGTGGCCTCGTCGAGCAGGTCGTGCACCCGGGCGTCGGTGCGGGCCGGCACTGTCGGTTGACCGTTCACTGCGACTCCTGCCGCCTTTCGTGTGTGCCTCCGGCTCCGGCGGACTGCCGCACGGCCGTGGCCTGGGAGGCGAGCTTCCTGCGGTCGGTCTTGCGGTTGGAGTTGAGCGGAAGGACGTCCAGGTGGTGGTAGGCGCGCGGGACGATCGCGGCCGGCAGCAGCCGGCGCAGGTGCCGGGCGAGCCGGGCGGGCGGCATGGGCGTGCCGGTGTGGAAGACGGCCAGTTCCACGGTGCCGTCCACGGGCATCGCCACGGTCACGGCGTCCTCGACGCCGGGGCAGGTGCGTGCGGCGGCATCCACCTCGGCCAGTTCCACCCGGATGCCGTGCACCTGGACCTGTGCGTCCTGCCGGCCCAGGTAGAGCCAGCCGCCGTCGTCGGCGCGGCGGACGCGGTCGCCGGTGCGGTAGAAGCGCCGGCCGTCCCGC
This sequence comes from Streptomyces sp. NPDC028722, assembly GCF_040637655.1. NCBI lineage: Bacteria > Bacillati > Actinomycetota > Actinomycetes > Kitasatosporales > Streptomycetaceae > Streptomyces > Streptomyces sp. NPDC028722. Next base: position 275,103 of record NZ_JBEZWU010000002.1, on the reverse strand, counting down.
TCCAGGAACCGTCCGCTGTCGTCGGCCGGGTCCAGATAGCCGGGGGTCAACTGCGGTCCGGCGATGCACAGTTCGCCCTCGTCGCCGGCGGTGGGCGTGCCGGTGGGGTCGAGCAGCAGCGTCTCGTGGCCCGGGTGGACGGCGCCGATGGGCACCATGTCGTTCAGGTGCCGTCCCGGTGTCCAGCGGTGCGCGGTGACGGTGATGGTCAGCTCGGTCGGGCCGTACAGGTTCTCCAGTGCGGCGCCCGGCGCGGCGGCGGCCCAGTCCTCGGCGTCCTTGCAGCTGAGCGCCTCCCCCGCGAAGAAGCTCCAGCGCAGCGAGCCCAGGGCGCCCGGCGCGAGCCCGCCGGTGCGGCGCACCAGGGTGATCGCGCTGGGCGTGGAGAACCACACGGTCACGCCCTGTTCGGCCAGGAACTCCGGCAGGCGCGCGTAGGCCCGGGCAGGTACGGGGACGACGGTGGCGCCGGCGCCCCAGGCGCAGAACAGGTCGAACATCGCGCAGTCGAAGTTGAGGTCGAAGGTCTGCGAGAAGACGTCGTGCGGACCGAAGTCGTAGCGCCGGTCGAGCAGTCGGAAGTAGTGGGCGGTGTTCGCGTGGGTGACGGGCACGCCCTTGGGCCGGCCGGTGGAGCCGGAGGTGAACAGCACGTAGGCGGTCTCGGAGGGGCGGGCGGGCATGGGCGCCTTCAGGGCGCTGTCCGGGTCGACGGCGAGCGCCGGCATCGGCTGCCCGCCGGGCGCGAAGAGCGTCGGCAGGGTGACACCGGCCTCGTGCAGCGCGGTCAGGGCGGGCAGCGCGTCGTCGTCGGCGAGCAGCGCGCCGACCCCGGCGGCCTCGATCATCTGCCGGGTGCGGGCGGCGGGGAAGGCGGGCTGGAGCGGTACGACGGTGACGCCGCTGTACAGGCCGGCCAGCAGGGTGGCGTACGCCGAGGGTCCCTTGCCGGCCAGTACCCCCACGGCGGGCGGCGGCTCGGGGAGCCCGGCGAGCAGCGAGCCGGCCCGGACGAGGGCGTGTCGGTGCAGCTCGCGGTAGGTGAGGTCGACGCCGTCGGCGCGCAGCGCCGGCCGGTCCGGGGCGACGGCCAGGCCGCGCGCGAACCGGCCGGACAGCGTGCCGTCCATGGTGGGGTCCACGGTGGCCGCCCCGTCAGCTCGCGGTGCTCTGGAGCATGCCCCGCACGGTGTCCCACAGCACGCCGGCGGTGCGGAAGGTGTCCATGGTGAGCGCACTGTCGCGGAAGCGGACCTGGTAGTCCTCCTCCAGCGTGCCGAGGAGCTGGACCATGCCGAGCGAGTCCAGGCCGAGGTCCTTGAGGTCGGACTCGGGGGCCAGCTCCTCCTGCGGGGGAAGGAAGGGCAGGAAGGGGCGGAGTATCTGTTCGAACCGGTCGTCCCACATGGGGGCCTCCATCGAGTCGGGCGGGGGTCAGGCGGCGCGGGTGGGGCGCCGGGGGGTCATCGCCAGCCGCGGCTGCGCGGCGACGACGTCGAAGTGCCGGGTGGTGCAGGGCACCCGGCCGAAGAGGCTGTCGGGTCCGGCGACGCACAGGCGGCGGACGCCGGCGTCCTTCAGGGCCGCGGTGACGCTCGGCCAGTTCATCGGGTGGTCGAAGCCGTCGAGCAGCATGGTGCGCAGTTCCTCGCCGGTGTGCAGCAGCCGGCCGTCCTGGTCGGCGACGACGGGCAGCCGGGGGTCGGCGAGGGAGTAGCGGGACACCACCTCGCGGGCTGCCTTGTCGCGCAGCGAGCGGAACGCCGAGGCGTGCATCGGGGGCCGCATGGTGTACAGCGGGAGGCTGCCGATGGCGCGCAGCCGCTCCTCCATCCAGGCCACGCGGTGCTCGGACAGGGAGACCATGTAGAAGCCCTCGTCGATGTGGCAGGAGATCTCGTGCCACTCCCCCGCCTCGTCCAGCTCGGCGAGGACCGCGTCGAGCTCGTCGCGCGGGGCCCGGACGAAGGACAGGGTGACGATGTCCCGGTGCTCCGTGGCGAAGTACTCCTCCAGGCAGCGGGCGATCTCGGCGGTCAGCCGGACGGCGTCGGGCAGTTCCAGGGCGCCGGTGTAGGCGAGTGCGGCCTTCTGGCCGAAGCTGGGTCCGGCGACGATGTCCGGTTCCACGCCGAGGTGGTCCCGGGCCCAGTGTGCGCAGGCCAGGCAGTTGACGAAGAAGGCGACCTGGGCGGCCTCGGAGTAGTCGCCCGGGGAGGTCCGGAAGGCGTCCACGAGGGAGTAGCCGAGGGCGTCGTCGGCGACGGCGACCAGCTCCCGGGCGATGGGGTCGGCCACCATGAACCTGCCCACCTCGGCGAACGGGACGGGTCCCATGCCGGGAAAGACCAGCGCGGTGTCGTGTGCCATGGCGGGATCCCCGCCCCCTTTCACGAGGCTCCGGAGCGTCACAGGCTCTTGAGGAAGTCGGTCATCACCTGGCGGAACCGCTCGGGCTCCTCCAGGTGCGGAAGGTGGCTGGACTCCTCGAAGATCTCCCAGCGCGCTCCGGGGATCTCGTCGTGGTACGGCTGGACGACGACCGGGGTGGCTTCGTCGTGGCGGCCGCTGATCAGCAGGGTGGGGGTGCGGATCCGGTGCAGCTCGCCGACGATCGACCAGTCCTTCAGGGAGCCGATGACATGGAACTCGTTGGGTCCGTTCATCGCGTAGTAGACGGTCGGATCGTTGTAGATCTCCATGAAGGAGGACAGGAAGTCCCGGGGCCAGGGTGTCAGGCGGCACACATGACGGTCGTAGAAGACCCGCATCGCGGCCAGGTACTCCTCGCTGTCGTACGTGCCGGCCGCCTCGTGCCGCAGCAGGGTCTCCTCCACCTGCGGCGGCAGTTCGGCGCGCAGCCGGGCCATCTCCTCCAGCCACATCGGGTAGGAGGCGGGCGCGTTGGCGATCACCAGTCCGCGCAGGCCGGGCGGGGCGGTCATGGCGTGCCGGGCGCACAGGGGGCCGCCCCAGGACTGGCCGAACAGTACGTAGTCGTCGGCGATCCCCAACCGCTGGACGAGGTTGGCCAGTTCGTCCTCGAACAACTGGACCGTCCAGAAGTCGGCTCCCTTGCCGGGCAGATGGGTGGAGCCGCCGTTGCCGAGCTGGTCGTAGTGGACGACGGGCCAGCCGTCGTCGGCGAGGCGGGCGAGCGGCAGCAGGTAGTCGTGGGTGCTGCCGGGGCCGCCGTGCACGGCGACGACCGCCGGCCGTCCCGCGCCCAGCTCACCGGTCACCCGGTACCAGGTCCGGTACTCCCCGAAGGGGACGGTGCCCTTCGCGCTGGCTTCCGGGGACACGCTGATCACCTCTGCTCGCTGCGGGACGTGGCGGCGGCCGGGACCAGGACACCGGCCGGGACCTGGAGAGCCGGGGCGCGGGGCGATCGCTGTCTCTGCCGTGGTCCGCAGCCGACGCTAACGGCCCCCGCGCCGCCACCAGACCCCTAACCGCCCCTAGGCGATGCCCGGCGAACTGGGGGGCTCCCGGGGTGCGTTCCCCCACCCGGCGCGGGTGCCGGCACCGGCAGGCCCCGGCGGCACCGGCCGTACCCGGTCCGCTGAGGCCTCTCGTTCGGATCGTGCCGGGCTCGCTGGGTCGGGCACCGCTCCCCCACTCCCGGCTTCGCCCGGGCGGGAGGTGCCCCCGCCGCGTCGTCGGGTGCCATGGCTCCGCCACGGCGCCCTCCTCCACCTTGCGACGCACGGCACCGGACCCCGCTCCCTGATCCGGCCTGATCCGAACGAAAGACCCTAGGGGCGGCTAGGGGTTGGGGTCCGTCGGCGCGGCTGCCTAGCGTGCCAGGGACGGCCGACGGCGCCGCACCGGCGCCCGGCCCGGACCCGCTCCGACGCCGGCGCGGCCCGTTCCCTCCCGTGCGAAGAGGACCTGATGACTGCACCTGCCGAACCGGCCGACGAGGCCGCGCTGCCCGAGTTCCCGATGCGGCGGGCCTGCCCCTTCACCCCGCCGGCCGCCTACGCCGAGCTGCGCGAGACCGCGCCGGTCTCCCGGGCGCGGCTGAAGGTCGACGGCAAGCCCGCGTGGCTGGTCACCCGGCACGACCTGTACAAGAAGGTGCTGGGTGACGCGCGGGTCAGCGCGAACCTGAAGCTGCCCGGGTACCCCCTCCAGGTGCCGGTGCCGCAGGAGGTGCTCCAGTCGGTGCCGCTGACCTTCCTCTCCATGGACCCCCCGGACCACACGGTCCAGCGCCGCATGCTGGCCCCGGAGTTCAGCGTCCGGCGGATGCGCGAGCTGCGCGACCGGGTGCAGCAGATCGTGGACCAGCAGATCGACCAGATGCTCGCCAAGGGCGCGGACGGTCCGGTCGACCTGGTCACCGCCCTCGCCCTGCCGGTGCCCTCGCTGGTGATCTGCGAACTGCTCGGCGTGCCCTACGAGGACCACGGCCGGTTCGAGGAGTGGGCGTGGGCCATCATGAACCACGACATCAGCGAGGAGGACCGGGGCCGGGCCCACTACGAGCTGGACCGGTACGTGGACGGGCTGGTCACCGCCAAGGAGAACGAGCCGGGTGACGACATGATCAGCCGGCTGATCGAGTTCAACCGCCGGACACCGGCGGTGGAGCACTCCGACATCGTCAGCATGTCCAAGCTGATGCTGGTCACCGGGCACGAGACGACCGCCAACATGATCGCGCTGGGTGTGCTGGCCCTGCTGGAGCACCCGGAGCAGCTCGCCGCCGTCCGCGCGGAGCCGGAGCTGATGCCCAAGGCGGTGGAGGAGCTGCTGCGCTTCTTCTCCATCTCCGACGCGGGCACCGCCCGGGTCGCCCTGGAGGACATCGAGCTGGGCGGGGTCACCATCCGGGCCGGCGAGGGCATCCTGCCGCTGAACAACGCGGCCGACCACGACGAGCGTGTCTTCCCCGACCCCGACCGCCTGGACCTGCGGCGCGAGGCCCGCAGTCATCTGGCGTTCGGCTACGGGGTCCACCAGTGCATCGGCCAGAACCTGGCGCGCATGGAGCTGGACGTCGTCTACACGACGCTGCTCCGGCGGGTCCCGACGCTGCGCCTGGCCGCCCCGGTGAAGGAGCTGCGGTTCAAGGACGACGCGATCGTCTACGGCCTGTACGAGCTGCCCGTCACCTGGTGACACCGCACCACCCCTGCCCCCTGTCCGGCACCGACTCCGTCCGCTCCGTCCGAAAGGCAGCCATGTCCCAGTCAGCCGACGCCGCACCCGAGACGGAGTCGCCGCTCCCGCGGTTCCCGATGCGGCGCACCTGCCCGTTCAGCGAGCCGCGCGAGTATGCCGAGATGCGCGCGGAGAACCCGGTCTCGCGCGCCGCCCTGAAGGTGAACGGCAAGCCGGCCTGGCTGGTCACCCGGCACGACCACGTCCGGCAGGTTTTGGGCGACAGCCGGGTGAGCTCCAATCTGAAACTGCCGGGCTATCCGCACCAGTTCCACATCCCCGAGGAGATGCTCGCGAAGGTCCGGCTGATGATGCTGAACCTGGACCCACCGGAGCACACCGCGCAACGCCGCATGCTCATACCGGAGTTCACCGCCCGCCGGGTGCGGGAGCTGCGCCCGCGGATCCAGCAGATCGTGGACGAGCACGTGGACGCGATGCTGGCGGCGGGCGGCCCGGTGGACCTGGTCGCCGCCCTCGCGCTGCCGGTGCCCTCGCTGGTGATCTGCGAACTGCTCGGCGTGCCCTACGAGGACCACGGCCGGTTCGAGGAGTGGTCGGCGGCGATGATGAACCACGATCTGAGCCCGGCGGAGTACGGGGCGGCCGTGCAGGCCCTGGACGCCTACCTCGACAAGCTCGTCACCCTGAAGGAGAACGAGCCGGGCGACGACCTCATCAGCCGCTTCCTGGAGAAGAACCGCACCGAGCGGATCGCCGACCACGCCGACGTGGTGACGATGGCACGGCTGATGCTGGTCGGGGGCCACGAGACGACGGCCAACATGATCGCCCTCGGGGTGCTGGCCCTGCTGCGGCACCCGGAGCAGATGGCCGCGCTGCGAGCCGACCCCGAGCTGCTTCCCAACGCCGTCGAGGAGTTGCTGCGGGTCTTCTCCATCTCCGACTCCGGCACCGCCCGGGTCGCGGCGGAGGACATCGAGGTCGGTGACATCACCATCCGCGCCGGCGAGGGCATCCTCGCCCTGAACAACGCGGCGAACCACGACGAGTCCGTCTTCCCCGACCCGGACACCCTCGACATACGCCGCAAGGAGGCCCGCGGCCATCTGGCGTTCGGCTACGGCATCCACCAGTGCATCGGCGCCAACCTCGCCCGGGTGGAGCTGGAGGCCGTCTACGGCACGCTGGTGCGCCGCGTCCCCGGCCTCCGGCTGGCCGCCGAGCCGGACGAGCTGCGGTTCAAGGACGACGCCATGGTCTACGGCGTCTACGAACTCCCCGTCACCTGGTGACGGCCGACCCGAACGGACTCCCCCTCATGCGTGTCACCACCGAACGCGCCCGGTGCGTGGGCTCCGGCCAGTGCGTGCTCCTCAGCCCGGAGGTGTTCGACCAGGACGACGACGGTCTGGTGACGGTCCTGCGGGAGGAGCCGGCCGAGGAACTGCGCGAGCAGGTCCTCGAGGCCGCCGACCTGTGCCCGTCGCGCACCATCCGCGTGCACGGCTGACACCCCGGCGAACGCGACGGCGACGGGAGGGTGCCGCGCGCTCCCGTCGCCGTCGGATCAGCGGGGACCGGGCCGGGATCCGGTCAGGGACCGCGCCGGCTACGGGAAGCGCCGGAGTCCCTTGCGGGCGACGCCCGCAAGGGACTCCGGCGCTGCTTCCGCTTCCTTGCCGACCGCGGGGTGCACCGCTCCCCCGGGCCGCGGGAACGCGGCGCCCTCTCCGGCCCGGTGCCGCTGCCGCGCCCGGTCCCCGAGGACCTGCCTCACGACCGCGCCGCCTGCTCCGCCAGCAGGCCGAGCACCTGCGGCTGATGGGACGTGAGGTAGAAGTGGCCGCCCCGGAACACATGGAACTCGAACGACGCGTCCGTGTGGCGTGACCAGGCGCGTGCCTCGTCCACGGTGACCTTGGGGTCGTCGTCGCCGACCAGGGCGACGACGGGGCACCGCAGGTTCGGTCCCGGCTCGTAGACGTAGGTCTCGGCGGCGCGGTAGTCGGCGCGGATCGCGGGCAGAGCCATGCGGATCAGTTCGACGTCGTCGAGGATCGCCGCGTCCGTCCCGCTCAGCCGCCGCATCTCCTCGACGAGTCCGTCGTCGTCACGCAGATGGACGGATTCGCTGCGCGGGCAGGACGGGGCGCGGCGGGCGGAGGCGAACAGCGCGTGCGGGACGACGCCGTGGTCGCGTTCCAGCCGGCGGGCCACCTCGAAGCCCAGGGTCGCCCCCATGCTGTGCCCGAAGAGGAGCAGCGGGCGGTCCGTCCACGGCAGCAGCACGGACGTGACGTGGTCGGCCAGTTCCTGGATGCTCTCGGCACACGGCTCGGTGCGGCGGTCCTGGCGGCCCGGGTACTGCACGGCGAGCACGTCCACGGACACCGGCATGCTCGCCGAGACCGGGTGGTAGAAGGTCGCCGAGCCTCCCGCGTGCGGCAGGCACACCAGCCTGACCGCCGCGTCGGGGCGGGGGTGGTAGCGGCGTATCCAGAGACGGTCGTGCTCCGTGAGCGTGGTCATGGGGCGGGCGTATCCCTTCCTGGCGGTGGCCGCGTCACGCGAGGACGCGGCCGGGGCCCCAGCAGTCTCACGCGAGCGGGGGACGGCCGGCCACCCCTATCCGCCCCAACCGCGGTGCGCCGCTCAGGCGTTGAGGTAGGCGAGCACCGCGAGCACCCGGCGGTTGCTGTCGCTCGACGGTGGCAGCGTCAGCTTGGTGAAGATGTTGGAGATGTGCTTCGCCGCCGCGCCCTCGGTGACGGTGAGCCGCTGGGCGATCGCCGTGTTGGAGCAGCCCTCGGCCATGAGCTCCAGCACCTCCCGTTCCCGCGCGGTGAGCGCGGCCAGTGGCCGGTCCCGGGAGTGACTGGTCATCAGCTGGGCGACCACGGCGGGGTCCATGGCCGTACCGCCGGCCGCGACCCGGCGTACGGCGTCGATGAACTGCTCGTCGTCCAGGACGCTGTCCTTCAGCAGATAGCCGATGCCTCCGGTGCCGTCCGCCAGCAGCTCGCGGGCGTACATCTGCTCCACGTGCTGGGAGAGGACGAGGATCGGCAGGCCCGGCTGCTCCCGGCGGGCCCGCAGGGCGGCCTGGAGGCCCTCGGTGGTGAAGGTGGGCGGCAGCCGTACGTCGACGATGGCCACGTCGGGCCGGTGCTCGGCGAGCGCCGAGGCGAGGTCGGTGCCGTTGTCCACCGCCGCGGCCACCTCGCATCCGTACGCCTCCAGCAGTTGGATGATCCCCTGCCTCAGGAGGAAGAGGTCTTCGGCGAGGACAACGCGCACGGCAGCTCCATCTTGATCACGGTCGGACCCCCCGGAGGGCTGTTGATCTCCAGGATCCCGTCAAAGGATGCCAGCCGCCGCCGGATGCCCGCGAGGCCGCTCCCGGCCGACGCGTCGGCGCCGCCGCGGCCGTCGTCGGTGACGCGGGCGTGCAGGGTGTCGTCCTCGCACCAGGCGACGATCTCCACGCGCCGCGCGTCGGCGTGCTTGAGGGCGTTGGTGAGCAGCTCGGAGACCGCGAAGTAGACGGCGGACTCGACCGGGTCGGGCAGCCGGCCGGGAAGGTCCACCACCGCGGTGACGTCGAGCGGGCTGGCCAGGCCCAGCGCGCGCAGGGCGTCGGCCAGGCCGCGTTCGGCGAGGACCGGCGGATGGATGCCGTGGACCAGGTCGCGCAGTTCGCGCAGGGCCTGCACGGAGGAGGTGCGGGCCTGCCGCAGCAGCAGCCGGGCCTCCTCGGGATCCTGGTTCATCTTACGGTCCACGGCACCGAGTTGGAGGCCCAGGCCGACCAGCCGGGCCTGTGCGCCGTCGTGCAGGTCGCGTTCGATGCGGCGCAGTTCGGCGGCCTGGATGTCGAGGGCCCCGGAACGGGTCTCGGACAGCTGCTGTACCCGCACGGCGAGCCGGGAGCCGCGGGTCGGGCCGAGCAGGAACCGGACGAAGTAGGCGTACCCCTTGAGCACGAGCGGGCCGAGGAACAGCCAGCCGGCGAGCACGACGAGCGCCAGCAGACCGGCGGCGAAGGCGGCCGGCCAGCTGTCGACGGTGACGGAGGCGTACCAGCGGCCCCGGCCGTCGTGCGCGAGGGGCCGCCACAGGCCGCAGGCCAGGAACAGTCCCTCCCCCGCGTAGTAGAGCAGGGCGGCCGGCACGAACCCGGCGAGTCCGACGACGCAGTTGAGCAGGAGCCACAGCAGGTCCCGCCAGGTCGCGGGGTCGGCGAGGATCCACTTGCAGCGGCGCATCCAGCCGACGATGTCCTTCTCGATCTCCTCCGGTTCGGGCCGGTAGGGCCGCTCCACCGGGACGCCGGAGCGTGCGGCCGCCCGCCGGTTGAGGTCGCACAGCCGGCGCACGGCCCGGGTCAGGTAGGGCAGTGCGAGAAAGCCGATGCCGATCAGGCACAGGACGGTGAAGTAGGTGGTGGTGACGAAGAGGACGATCGACAGCAGGGCTCCGGTGGCGACGGCCACGCCGACCAGGGTGTCCAGGGTGGCGCGGCCGAGTCGGCCGCGCCACGTGACCGGCACAGTCTTCATGTCCTCATGCTCCCATCCCCGGCCGCCGGTCAGGGAGGGGCCGCCCCCGCTCGGGGGTAGCGGGGACGGCCCGGTCAGGGGGTGGGTCACGCGGCCTTCACCGTGTCCACGGCGGGGTTGCGCATACCGCGCCAGGAGGGCAGCAGGGTGGCGCCGAAGACCAGCAGCACGGACCCGCCGACGATGGCGAGGTAGATGCCGACGGACCCGGACGGCAGATAGGAGTCGCTCTTGACGAGGCTGTAGGGGACGATCGTCATCGCGGCGGCGACGGTGCCGAGGACGGTGGCGACGACCCCGATCAGCACGCCCTCGACGGTCAGCATGCCGATCACCTGGGCGCGGGTGGCGCCGGTGAGCCGCTGGAGGCCGAACTCCGCGCGCCGTTTGCGGGTGACGGACACCAGGGTGTTGACGACGGTGATCGCGGCGTACCCGACGATCATGGCGACGATGGTGTAGTTCGCGGACACCAGGATCTGCTGGATCTGGTTGTTCCGGCCGGCCAGGGAGGAGCTGTCGTCCAGTTCGGTGCCGGGCACCCGGGCGGCCAGTGCGGCGAGGCGGCCGTGGACCTCGGTGCCGCCGCCGCGCGCGGCGCGGACCAGGATCTGGTGCGGCAGCCCGTCACCGGTGTGCGGGGCCAGGGCCGCCGCGGGCAGCGTCAGGTACTGCTGCTTGGGGTTGTCGGTGTAGAGGGCCACGACGACGGGGTGTACGGCGGTGCCGTCGCCCAGGTGCATCGGCAGCCGGTCGCCGACCCGCACGCCGTACGCGCGCGCCTTCTTGTCGGACAGGGCCACCGTGTCGCCGTGCAGGCCGCCGAGCGAGCCGGCGACGACGGGGAGGTCCAGGCTCTGGCGTGCCCCGTCGGCGGAGACGCCGCGCAGGTCGACGTCGGCCGGGCCGTCCGGGCGGTCCACGAAGCCGCGGCTGGTGACGAACTCGGAGGCCGCGGCCACTCCGGGCGTGGCGCGGACCGTGTCGACGACGCCGGGCGCGAATCCGCCGGTCGTGGAGTCGAGGACGTAGTCGGCGAGGATGTTGCGGTCGTAGGAGGTCCGGGAGACGTGGTCCTCGGTGGACTGCATGTACAGGGTGCCCGTGGCGATGCCGATGAGCAGGACGATCGGCGCGACGGCGCCCGCCATGCGGACGTTGGCGGTGGCGGCGTTGCGCAGCGCGAGGTGGCCGGAGAGCCCGGACAGCAGCCGGACGGGCAGCCGGAGCAGCGCCACCAGGGCCCTGGTGAGACCGGGCGCGAGCAGGGTGAGGCCGATGCCGAACAGCACGGAGGCGGGTCCGGCGGTGCTGGCGAGGGTGGGGCCGTCCTCCATCACGGTGGCGGTGGCGACGGCCAGGCCGATGCCGTTGGCGAGGAAGAACAGCGCGAGCAGCAGCCGGGGCACGCTGAACCATTGGGTGCCGGCGGTGGCTTCGGCCAGGGCGGCGACCGGTTCGGTGCGGGCGGCCCGGCGTCCGGCGAAGCGGGTGGCGCCGGCCGCCGCGAGGACGGTGACGGCCGCTCCGACCGCCATCGGCATCCAGCCGGCGTGGTAGACGATCGCCGACGACACCACGCCGCTGCCGGTCAGCACCCCGAACAGCAGTCGCCCGACGGCGTATCCGGGCAGCAGGGCGAGCAGTACGGATCCCACCGACAGCACGGCCGTCTCGGTGAGGATCATCCGGCGCAGCTGCTTCGGGGTGGAGCCCACGGCCCGCAGCAGGGCCATCTCGCGGGCACGCTGCTGGAGGGAGAGGCCGAGGGTCGAGGCGACGCCGAACATCACGATCAGGACGACCGACGAGCCGAAGACCGCCGCGAGGATGACGACGGTACGCCGGCTGGACAGGGTGCCGGGCAGCTCGGCCAGCCCCCGGCGCTCGCCGGTGAGCACCTCGGCGCGGTCACCGACGGTGGCGCGCACCGCGTCGGCGACGACGGTGACGCTCGTGCCCGGCTCGGGCAGCACGCCGATGGAGTCGATCCGGCCGCCCCCGAGGGCGCGTGCCTCGTGGTCCGTGAAGAACACGGCCGCGTCGGGGTTGTGGTCGCCGCGCTGCTCGGCGATGCCGCTGACCCGGAACCGCCGGGCGGTGCCCCGGACGACGATGTCGACCGAGGACCCCGGGCGGGCGCCGGCCCGCCGGGCGAGTCCGGCATCGAGAACGGCCTCGCCGCCGGCGACGGGGGTTTTACCGGCGGCGAGGGTATAGGGGGTGAGCCGGGCGCTCGCCCAGCCGTGGCCGTACGAGGCGGACTCGCCGGTCACCGGCCTGCCGTCCTTGAGGACGGTGGCCGGGAACGACACGTCGGCGACGGCCGTGCGCACACCGTCGGTCCCGGCCACCTCGCCGGTCAGGCCGGCGTCGATGCGGTGCCGCTCCGTCAGTGCGCTGGAGTCATGGGTCTGTTCACCGGTGACGACGACCGGGGCGCCGCTCAGGCGCTGCGGGTCGGCCGCCATGCGGACGCCCGTCTCCATCAGGCCGCCGCAGCCGATGACGATGGCGGCGCCGAGGAACATGGCGAGGAAGGTCGCGACGAAGCTCGTCCTGCGGAACTTCAGGGTGCGCAGTGCCAGGCGCCACATCAGTATCGTCCCCCCGAGTGCTGCGGCGCGCTCTGCCGGTGGGCGTCGTCCTCCCAGGCGCCGAGCCTGGTCATCCGGGCGGCGACCGCGTCGGCCGTCGGCCGGAGCAGTTCGCCGGCGAAGGTGCCGTCGGCGAGGAAGACCACGCGGTCGGCGTGGGAGGCGGCGACCGGGTCGTGGGTGACCATGACCAGCGTCTGGCGGGCGGTGTCCACGGACTCGCGCAGCAGGCCGAGGACGGAGGCGGCGGTGCGGGTGTCGAGGGCGCCGGTGGGCTCGTCGGCGAAGACCACGGCGGGACGGGTCACCAGGGCGCGGGCGATGGCGACGCGCTGCTGCTGGCCGCCGGAGAGCTCGGACGGCAGGTGGCCGAGCCGGTCGCCCAGGCCCACGCGCTGGACGACGGTGCGGATCAGGCTCTTGTCGGGTCGCTGACCGGCCAGTTGCAGCGGCAGCGTGATGTTCTGCATGACGGTCAGCGCGGGCAGCAGGTTGAAGGACTGGAAGATGAAACCGATCCGGTCGCGGCGCAGTTTGGTGAGCTGGGTGTCGTCCAGGCCGGCGAGGTCGGTGCCGCCGACGGTGACCGTGCCGGAGGTGGGCTGGACCAGTCCGGCGGCGCAGTGCAGGAAGGTGCTCTTGCCGGATCCGGACGGGCCCATCACCGCGGTGAAGGTGCCGTCGGCGAAGCTCACGCTGAGCCCGCGGAGCGCGGCCACCTGGCTGTCTCCTCGCCCATAGGTCTTCGACACGGCGTCCAGCCGTACCGCCTCCGTACGACGGAGGTCCTGTGAAGTGTGCACTCGGGGCTCCCCTAAGAGATGACGCGCCTCTCACGCGGTGTCTGCGGACCACATTAGGAACACCGCGGCCGCGGCACATTGGCATTGACCGGCCGGTTCGAGGTAGAGGTTTCTCTACCTCTGCGGGTCAGGTTCCGGCAGGTTCCCGGTGGAATTCGTGCAGCGGTGTCACCACCGTGTCCGAATATCTGGCTCTCCTGCGAAAGGGCCGATTGCCACCCGTGTCCCGGGGCGTTGCTGCGGGTACGGTCGAAGCCGACCGAAGAATCCACGGAAGATGGGAAGTCGTATGGCCAGCAGTCCCGACCACGAGCTGACCGCACATGTCCGGCCCGACGGTTATCTGGAGCTGTTCTCACAGCGCACCGGTAAGCGGCACCGGTGCGGCCCACGTGGGACGACGATGTGGCTGGCGCTCCGGCGCAGCGACTGGCGACCGGAATTGGCCGCGGATGAAATCGCCTTGCGATTAGGTGTCGACCCGGACAGTGTCCGATGTGATATTCAGGCATGGTTGGCGCATTTCCATGAGGCCGGCGAGTAAGCGGAATGCGCGGCGCGGGCGGCTTTTCAGCCGCCCGCGCCGGATCACGTGAGATACCCGTTCCCGTCCGAGGGGACCGGCTCCGGGAGTACGGGCTCAGGCGGCCCGGGCCGCCGGTGATGCCGTCAACCACGACTCGACCGCCTCGGCGGTGGTCGCCGCGAAGTCCTCCAGCAGCGTGAAGTGCGTGCCGGGTACCTCGGCCGGCCGGTGCTCCGCCGGCCAGACCGCCCGCCAGTCGTCGGTGCCGGTGGCGAAGGACTCGGTGGGCCGCACGAACAGCACGGGTGCGGTCAGGGCGCCGGGCAGGCAGTGCTGGATCAGGTCGCTGTAGCGGCTCATCGCGGCGAGGCGGGCGGTCCCGAAGCCGCCGAGGGACGACTCGCGGTCCAGCATGCCGTCGAACATCTGCCGCCACAGCCCGTCCTTGCCGTCGTCCCCGGGCAGATAGGTGTCCAGCAGCACCACCCCCGAGGCCGGCTGTCCGGCCTTCTCCATGAGTTCGGCCGCCGCGTGGGCGAACTGGCCGCCGGAGGAGTAGCCGACGAGCACGTACGGCCGCTCGTCCGGGCAGGCCCGGCGGATGCCCTCGACGACCACCTCCAGCACCGCGTCCACGGAGAGCGGCAGTGCCTCGCCGGGGCCGAAGCCGGGCATCGCGGGCACCAGGACCTCCCGGCGGCCCTGGAAGTGCCGGGCGAAACGGGCGTACTGGTGGGCGCCGCCGAGCGCCATGGGCGAGGGCAGGCAGACGAGCCGCGGGGAGGCGTCGCCGCCGGCCAGCCGCACCGGGTCGGTGATGCCGCCGATCTCGGTCAGGGAGGAGAAGCCGGGGAGGATGCCGGCGACGGTGCGCAGCAGCTCGATGGCCTGCGCCATCCGCCCGTCGGCCGCCGCGCGCCGCACCAGCCCGCCGACCGATTCGAGGTCGTCGGCGCCGGCCGGGTCTGTGACGCCGCCGGCCAGCTGTCCGCGCAGGACGGCCGCGAGGGCGGCCGGGGTGCGGTGGTCGAAGACGGCACCGGCCGGCAGGGTGGCGCCCAGGGCGGTGCCGAGGGCGCCGCGGAGTTCGGCGGCGGAGACGGAGTCCATGCCGATCTCCAGGAAGACGGCGTCGGGCTCGACGGCCTCCGGTCCCGCGTGGCCGAGGATCGCGGCGGTCTGGGCCCGGACGATGTCGGTCAGCAGCGCCTCCTGTTCGGACGGCGGGGCATCGGCCAGCCGCTGTCGCAGCGGCCCGGTGTCCGCGGCGAAGGTCCCGGCGGGCGGCACGGGTTCGGCCAGGGGGCCGGCGCTGAGGGCCACGTCCGCGTTCAGCCAGTACCGGTCGCGCCGGAAGGCGTAGGTGGGCAGTTCGGCACGGGCCGTACCGGGAAAGAGCGCGGCCCAGTCGGGAGCGAGACCGTCGGCGTACAGCCGGGCGAGGCCCGCCATGAGGGTCGTGGGTTCGCTGCCGTGGCGCCGGCCCAGAGCGACGAAGAGGGCGCCGTCGGCGTCCGGGCACGCGCGGGCGAGGCCGGTGAGGACGGCGTCGGGGCCGAGTTCCACGAAGCGGCCGGCGCCCGCGGCGGAGAGGGCGGCGACGGCGTCGGCGAACCGGACCGTCTCCCGGACGTGCCGCACCCAGTAGCCGGGGTCGCACAGCTCGTCCTCGGCGGGGCGGCCGGTGAGGGTGGACACCAGCGGGATGCGCGGCACGCGGAAGGCCAGCTTCTCGGCCACGGCCCGGAACTCGTCGAGCATGTCTTCCATCAGGGGTGAGTGGAAGGCGTGCGAGGCGGAGAGCCGCCTGGTCTTCGCGAAACCGTCCGCGGCGGCGAGCACCGCCGCCTCCTCGCCGGAGAGGACCACCGAGGACGGCCCGTTGACCGCGGCGAGTCCGACCCGGTCGTCCAGCAGCGGCCGTACCTCGTCCTCGGTGGCCTGTACGGCGATCATCGCGCCGCCTTCCGGCAGCGCCTGCATCAGCCGGCCGCGGGCGGCGACCAGCGTGCAGGCGTCGTCCAGGTCGAGGACGCCCGCGACATGGGCGGCGGCGATCTCCCCGACGGAGTGACCGGCCAGGACGTCGGGCCGGACACCGAAGGACTCCAGCAGCCGGAACAGCGCGACCTCGAACGCGAACAGCGCCGACTGCGCGTACCGGGTGCGGTGGATCGCGTCGGTGTCGTCGCCGGCCAGCACCCCGGCCAGGTCCAGGCCGAGCCGGGCGTCGATCGCGTCGAAGGCGGCGGCGAACACCGGGTAGCGGGCGCGCAGTTCGAGGCCCATGCCGAGGCGCTGGGCGCCCTGCCCGGTGAACAGGAAGACGGTGCGGGTGCCGGTGCGGGCCCGGCCGGTGGCGGCCGTGGGTGGGGGCGCCCCGGTGGCGAGGGCGCGCAGAGCGGCAAGCAGCTCCTCCCGGTCGGTGCCGGTGACGGCGGCGCGGTGGTCGAAGGCGGTGCGCCGGGTGCCGAGCGCCCGGGCGACGGCCGCCGGATGCAGCCCGGGCCGGTCCGCCAGGAACGTGTGCAGCCGCTCGGCCTGTGCGGGGAGGGCCTGGGCGGAGCGGGCGGACAGGGGCCAGACGACGGCGGGGGCGTCCGCTTCGGTGTCCGCCGGGTCCGTCGGCTCCGCCACGGGCGGCTCCTCGAGGACGACATGGGCGTTGGTGCCGCTGATGCCGAAGGAGGAGACGCCCGCCCGGCGCGGACGGTCCGTCGCCGGCCAGTCCCGCTCCTCGGTCAGCAGCCGTACCCGTCCCGCGTCCCAGTCGACCTTCGTGGACGGCCGGTCCACATGCAGCGTCCTGGGCAGCACCCCGTTGCGCATCGCCATCACCATCTTGATGACACCCGCGACCCCCGCGGCCGCCTGCGTGTGCCCGATGTTCGACTTCACCGACCCCAGCCACAACGGAGCCTCCCGAGCCCGGTCCTGACCGTAGGTGGCCAGCAGCGCCTGCGCCTCGATCGGGTCACCCAGCGTCGTCCCCGTCCCGTGCGCCTCCACCACATCCACGTCCGCGGCCGACAACCGGGCCGACGCCAGCGCCTGCCGGATCACCCGCTGCTGCGACGGACCGTTCGGCGCCGTCAGCCCGTTGGACGCACCGTCCTGGTTCACCGCCGAACCCCGCACCACCGCCAGCACCTCGTGCCCATGACGCCGGGCGTCCGACAACCGCTCCAGGACCAGGACGCCCAGTCCCTCGGAGAACCCGGTGCCGGCCGCGTCGTCGGCGAAGGAGCGGCAGCGCCCGTCCGGGGAGAGCGCGCCCTGCCGGCTGAACTCCACATACGTGCCCGGCGAGGCCATCACCGTCACTCCCCCGGCCAGCGCCAGCGTGCACTCGCCCTGCCGCAGCGCCTGCGCGGCCAGGTGCAGCGTGACGAGCGACGAGGAGCAGGCGGTGTCGACGGAGAGCGTCGGGCCCTCCAGCCCGAGGGTGTAGGCGACCCGGCCGGAGACGATGCTGCCGGAGCCGAAGCTGCCGAAGTAGTCGTGGTACATGACGCCCGCGAACACCCCGGTGCGGCTGCCGCGCAGCGTGGCGGGGTCGATCCCGGCGTTCTCCAGGGCCTCCCAGGAGCCCTCCAGCAGCAGCCGCTGCTGCGGGTCCATGACGAGGGCCTCGGACGGGGCGATGCCGAAGAAGCCGGCGTCGAAGTCGCCCGCGTCGTGCAGGAACCCGCCCTGCCCGGTGCAGGAGCGGCCCGGCGCGCCCGGGGTCGGGTCGTACAGGTCCGGGTCCCAGCCACGGTCGGCGGGGAAGTCGGTGATGCCCTCCCCGGCGTCCGCGACCAGGCGCCACAGGTCCTCCGGGGAGTGGACTCCGCCCGGGTAGCGGCAGGCCATGCCGACGATCGCGACCGGTTCCCGGGCCGCCGCGGTCAGCGCGCGGTTGCGTTCCCGCAGCCGCTCGATCTCCTTCAGCGAGGCGCGGAGTGCCTCGACCATCCTGGTGTCCGGATTCTCGGACTCGGCCATGGTCCTCTTCCTTGTCGCGGGCGTCGTCACAGGGCGTCGTCGTCCCCGACGAGATCGTCGAGCGCCATGTTGATCAGGCTCTCGGCGTCCATCGCGTCGATCGACGCGCCGCCGGGTCCGCCGTCCTGTGCCGGCTGCGGCGCGGGCCGCAGTCCGGCGAGTTCGAGCAGGCCGTCCAGCAGGCCGGCCTCGCGGAGCCGCGCCACCGGGATGGCGGTGAGCGCGGCCCGCACGGTGTCCTCCTCGTCGCGCGGGCCGTCCGCGGTGCGCGGGGCCAGCTCGGTGGCGAGGTGGCCGGCGAGCGCGGCCGGTGTGGGGTGGTCGAAGACGAGCGTGGCGGTCAGCCTCAGGCCGGTGACCTCGTTGAGCCGGTTGCGGAACTCCACGGCGGTCAGCGAGTCGAAGCCGAGGTCCTTGAAGGGCAGTTCGTTCTCGAACTCCTCGATGCCGAGCACCGCGCGGGCCTCGTCCCGGACCAGCCGCAGCAGCCGTTCGGGGCGGTCCCCGGGGGCCAGCGCGGCCAGTTCGCGGCGCAGTGCGGACGTGGCGGCCGACGCCCCGGGTCCGGTCCGGCGCGGCGCCCGCACCAGGGAGCGCAGCAGCGGGGTGACGCGGGAGGGCTCACGCGGGGCGAGGTCCAGGCGGGCCGGCAGCAGCACCGGTTCCGCGCGGCCCGCCGCCGTGTCGAACAGGGCGAGCCCCGCCTCGGCGTCGAGGGCGAGCACGCCACCGGAGGCGGCGCGCCGGGTGTCGGTGTCGCCGAGCCGGTCGGCCATGCCGCCGCTGCCCGCCCAGGCGCCCCAGGCGAGCGAGACCGCGGGCAGGCCGAGCGAGCGTCGGTGGGCGGCGAGGGCGTCGAGGTAGGCGTTGCCGGCGGCGTAGCCGGACTGGCCGGGGCTGCCGAGCAGACCGGCCGCGGAGGAGAACAGCACGAACGCCGTCAGGGGCCGCTCGCGGGTCAGCTCGTGCAGGTGCCAGGCGGCGTCCAGCTTGGGCCGCAGGACCGCTTCCAGCCGCTCGGGTGTGAGCGAGGTCAGGACGGCGTCGGCGAGGACGCCCGCGGTGTGCACGACGGCGGAGACCGGGTGCTCGTCCAGGACCCGGGCGAGGGCGGCGCGGTCGGCGGCGTCGCAGGCGACGACGGTCACCCGCGCGCCGAGCGCGGTCAGTTCGTCGCGCAGCCCGGCCGCGCCGGGCGCCTCGGGCCCGCCGCGGCTGAGCAGCACCAGCCGCTCGGCGCCGTGCGCGGTGACCAGGTGCCGGGCGACCAACCGGCCCAGGGCACCGGTGCCGCCGGTGACGAGGACGCCGCCGGAGAGGCCGGCCGGGGCGGGCTCGGTCAGGCGCGGGGCCCGCACCAGGCGGGGGACGCGCACCGCGCCGTCGCGCAGCGCCAGCTGGGGTTCGCCGGAGGCGACGGCGGAGGGCAGCAGGCGGCGGGAGGCGTCCGTGCCGTCCAGGTCCGCGAGGACCAGCCGGCCGGGGTGCTCGGACTGGGCGGAGCGGATGAGGCCCCACGCGGCGCCGGCGCCGGGGTCGGTGACGTCCCCGGGGCCCGTCGCCCCGCGCGTCGCCACCACCAGGACGGAGTCGGCGAACCGGGCGTCGGCCAGCCATTCCTGCACCAGGGTGAGCAGCTCCCGGACGCCGGCCCGGGCCGCGTCCGCGCCGGCGCCGCCGGTGTGCGCGACGACCAGGGTGTCGGGGGCGCGGACGGCGGCCTCCGTCAGGTCGGCGGCGACGGCGACCTCGGCGACCTCGCCGGCCAGGGCGGCGGCCAGCTCCGCGCGGCCTGGGCCGAGCACGGTCCACCGCCCCGCCTGTGGGGCCGCGGGCACGGAGACGGGCACCCAGTCCACGGCGAACAGGTCGTCGTGTCCGCCCGCGGCGGCCGCCGCGATCCGCTGCGGATCCACCTCCCGCAGCGACAGCGACGCCACCCGCGCCACCGGCCGGCCCGTGGCGTCGGCGGCGTCGATGCGCACCGCGCCGTCGCCCGCCGGGGCGATCCGTACCCGCAGGGCGGTCGCGCCGCTCGTGGCCAGCTCCACGCCGTTCCAGGCGAACGGCAGCGCCATGCGCTCCGCGGCTCCCGCGCGCAGCCCGACGGTGTGCAGGGCGGCGTCGAACAGCGCCGGGTGCAGACCGAACGCGGCGGAGTCGGCGGGGACGGCGACCTCGGCGTACGCCTCGTCGCCGTGCCGCCAGGCCGCGCGCAGGCCCTGGAAGCGGGGCCCGTACTCGGCGCCCAGCTCCGCCAGCCGCTCGTAGACGCCGTCCAGGTCGACCGGTTCGGCGCCGGGCGGCGGCCAGGCGGTGAGGTCGTGGGCGGGCCGGTCCCCGGCGGGCCGCAGCACCCCGGTGGCGTGGGTGGTCCAGGGCTCGCCGTCGGCCCGGGCGGCGTACACGCGGAAGGCACGCGCTCCGGTCGCGTCGGGTTCGCCGACCGTGCACTGGAGGCGGACGGCGCCGTCCTCGGGCAGGACGAGCGGTTCGGTGACGGTCAGGTCGTCCACCGTGCCGCAGTCGACGCGGGCGCCGGCGGCGAGGGCCATCTCCACGAAGGCGGTGCCCGGCAGCAGCGGCACCCCGCCCACCCGGTGGTCGGCCAGCCACGGGTGGTCGGCGAGGGAGAGGTGACCGGTGTACAGGGTGCCGTCGGCGCCGGCGAGTTCGACGGCGGTGCCGAGCAGTGGATGGCCGGTCGCCGGGCGCGGCAGGCCAGGGTCGCCGGTCATCCAGTGGCGAGTGCGCTGGAAGGCGTAGGTGGGCAGGTCGAAACCGTCGCGGTGGGGCAGCAGGGCCGTCCAGTCGACGGCGGCGCCGTGCGCGTGCAGGGCGGCGAGCCCGGTGAGCAGGGCCTCGGTCTCCTCGCGGTCCTTGCGCAGCAGTGGTACGACGGCCGTCCCGTCGGGCAGGCACTCGCCGGCCGCGGCGGTCAGCGCGCTGCCCGGGCCGACCTCGGCGAAGTGGCGTGCGCCCGCGTCGTGCAGAGCGGTGACGGCGTCGGCGAAGCGGACGGCCTCGCGGGCGTGCCGCACCCAGTACCCGGGCGTGGACAGCTCGTCGGGGGCGGCCGGGGCACCGGTGAGGGCGGACACCAGCGGGATGCGCGCCGTGCCGTACGACAGGGTGGCGGCGATCTCGCGGAACTCCTCCAGCATCGGCTCCATCAGGCCCGAGTGGAAGGCGTGGCTGACGGCCAGCTCCTTGGTGCGCTCGAAGCGGGCGGCCAGCGCGCGGGCCGGTCCGGCGGGGCCCGAGACGACGAGGGACGCGGGCCCGTTGACGGCGGCGATGTCCACGCCGTCGCCCAGCAGCGGCCGCACCTCGTCCTCGGTGGCGCGTACGGCGATCATCGCCCCGCCTTCGGGCAGGGCCTGCATGAGGCGGCCCCGCGCGGCGACGAGCGTGCAGGCGTCCTCGAGGCCGAGCACGCCCGCGGCATGGGCGGCGGCGAACTCGCCGACCGAGTGCCCGGCGAGCAGGTCGGGCCGGACGCCGAAGGACTCCAGCAGCCGGTACAGGGCCACTTCGACGGCGAACAGCGCCGGCTGGGTGTACTCGGTGCGCTCCAGCAGCTCGGCGGAGTCGAGGACGTCGGCGAGCGGCCGGTCCAGCAGCGGGTCGAGGTGGGCGCGGACCTCGTTGAAGGCGGCGGCGAAGGCGGGGAAGGCCGCCGCGAGGCGGGTGCCCATACCGGGCAGCTGCGAGCCCTGGCCGGAGAAGAGGAAGGCGAGCCGGCCGTCCGTGGCGGTGCCGAGGACACCGGCCCCGGGGGTGCGGCCCTCCGCCACGGCCCGGACGCCGGCGGTCAGTTCGCCCGGGGTGCGACCGAGTACGGCGGCCCGGTGGCCGAGCCGGGTGCGGGCGTGGGCGAGCGCGCCGGCGAGCCGGTGCGGGTCGGTGTCCGGGGCGGTGGACAAGTGCTCCAGCAGCCGGGCGGCCTGGGCGCGCAGGGCGTCGGGGGTGTGACCGGAGAGCAGCCACGGCACGGTGCCGGCCGGCGGAACGGCGGGCTGCCCGGCCGGCTCCTCGGCGGGCGCGGCCTCGATGATGACGTGGGCGTTGGTGCCGGAGATCCCGAAGGAGGAGATGCCCGCCCGGCGCGGGTGGCCGGGGTCGGGCCAGGGGCGGTTCTCGGTGAGCAGCCGGACGCCCGCGCCGTCCCACTCCACGTGCCGGGAGGGCCGGTCGACGCCGAGGCTGGCGGGCAGGGTCTCGTTGCGCATCGCCTCGACCATCTTGATGACACCGGCGACACCGGCGGCGGCCTGGGTGTGGCCCAGATTGGACTTGACCGAGCCGAGCCACAGCGGCTGGTCCTCGGTGTGTTCGGCGCCGTAGGTGGCGATCAGCGCCTGGGCCTCGATGGGGTCGCCGAGGGTGGTGCCGGTGCCGTGCGCCTCGACCACGTCGACCTCGGCCGCCGCGACGCCGGCCGCCTCCAGGGCGCGCCGGATGACGCGCTGCTGGGCGGGCCCGTTGGGGGCGCTGATGCCGTTGGAGGCGCCGTCCTGGTTGACGGCGGTGCCACGCAGCACGGCGAGGATCCTGCGGCCGTTGCGGCGGGCGTCGGAAAGCCGCTCCAGCAGCAGCACGCCGGCGCCCTCGCCGAAGCCGGTGCCGTCGGCGGCGTCCGCGAAGGGCTTGCAGCGGCCGTCCCGGGACAGGCCCCGGTGCCGGCTGAACTCCACGAAGGTGCCCGGGGTGGCCATGACGGTCACTCCCCCGGCCAGCGCCAGCGAGCAGTCGCCCTGCCGCAGCGCCTGGGCGGCCAGGTGCAGTGCCACCAGGGACGAGGAGCAGGCGGTGTCGACGGAGAGGGTGGGGCCCTCCAGCCCGAGGGTGTAGGCGACGCGGCCCGAGACCACGCTGCCGGAGCCGAAGCTGCCGAAGTAGTCGTGGTACATGACGCCCGCGAACACCCCGGTGTCGGAGCCGTGCAGGGTCGCGGGGTCGATGGAGGCGCGCTCCAGCGCCTCCCAGGAGGTTTCCAGCAGCAGCCGCTGCTGCGGGTCGGTGACCTGGGCCTCCTCGTCGTCCATGGCGAAGAACGCCGGGTCGAAGTCGGCGGCGTCGTAAAGGAAGGCGCCGTGCCGGGTGTAGCTGGTGCCGGGCCGGTCCAGGGTGGGGTCGTACAGGTTCTCGACGTCCCAGCCGCGGTCGGCGGGGAACTCGCCGACGGCGTCCCGGCCTTCGGCCACCAGCCGCCACAGGTCCTCCGGCGAGGCGATGCCGCCGGGGAACCGGCAGGCCATGCCGATGACGGCGATCGGCTCGTCGTCGGCCGCCTTCCGGGGGGCGGAGCGGGCGGGCGCCTCGGTGAGGGTGCCGGTGAGTTCGCCGAGCAGGTGGCGGGCGAGTTCCGCCGGTGTGGGGTGGTCGAACACCAGGGTGGCGGGCAGCTTCAGGCCGGTCGCCGCGGTGAGCCTGTTGCGCAGTTCCACGGCCGCCAGGGAGTCGAAACCGAGTTCCCGGAAGGCCAGGGTGCGGCCGACGTCCTGGGCGGAGCGGTAGCCGAGGATGGCCGCGACATGGCTCTGCACGAGTTCGGTCAGGAACGGCTCGTGCTCGGCCGCCAGCAGTCCGGCGAGCCGGTCCCGCAGGGCGCCGGCACCACCGGCCGCGCTCGGTGCGCCGGTCGCGCCGGCCCGGCGTACGGGTACCAGTCCGCGGAACAGCGGGGCCAGGTCCTCGCCCTGGGCGCGCAGGGCGGCCAGGTCCAGCTTCACCGGCAGAACGGCGGGATCGGCGCCGCGCAGGGCGCCGTCGAACAGGGCGACACCCTCCTCGGTCGCCAGCGGGGCGACGCCACCGCGGGCGATGCGGGTGAGGTCGGTCTCGCCGAGGGTGCCGGTCATGCCGCCGGCCTGCGCCCACAGGCCCCAGGCCAGGGAGTGCGCGGGCAGCCCGAGGGTCCGGCGGTGCACGGCGAGCGCGTCGAGGTAGGCGTTGGCGGCGGCGTAGTTGGCCTGGCCCGGCGAGCCGAGCGTGGCGGCGGACGAGGAGAACAGCACGAACGCCGACAGGTCCAGGTGCGCGGTGAGTTCGTGCAGGTTCCAGGCGGCGTCGACCTTCGGCCGGAACACCGCGTCGATCCGCTCCGGGGTGAGGGAGGAGAGCACGCCGTCGGCGAGGACGCCGGCCGCGTGGATCACGGCCGTCAGCGGCCGGTCGGCCGGTACGGCGTCCAGCACGGCGGCGAGCGCCGCGCGGTCGGCGGTGTCACAGGCGGCGCTCGTCACCTCGGCGCCCAGCTCGGTGAGTTCGGCGACGAGATCGTCGGCGGCGCCGCCGCGGCTGAGCAGGAGCAGATGCCGGACGTTCCGCTCGGCGACCAGGTGCCGGGCCAGGATCCGGCCGAGGGCACCGGTGGCGCCGGTGATCAGGACGGTTCCGGCGCCCAGGCCGGTACCGGTGGCGTCGTCCGGCTCGTGCGGGGTGGTGCGGGCCAGCCGGGGCACCAGCCAGGTGCCGGACCGGAACGCCAGGTGCGGCTCGCCGGTCGTCACCGCCTCGGCCAACTGCTCGGTGGCCGACTGCTGTTCGGCCTCGACCAGCACGATGCGGCCCGGGTTCTCCGACTGGGCCGAGCGGACCAGACCGCCAGCGGCGGCACCTGCCGGGTCGGCGCCGGTGACCACCACCAGGGTGCGGTCCTCGTCCGCGAGCCGGGTGCGCAGCTCGGCCAGAACCGTGTCGACGGCCGCCCGGGTCTCGGCGGCGCTCACTCCGGCCGGAGCCCGCACCACGTCCGCTGCGGAAGCGGTCCCGGTCGCCGCCGACGACGGGGCCGGGGCCGGGACCCAGTCGACCCGGTACAGCGCGCCCGCGCGGGCCGAGCGCGCCGCCGCGGCGAGCGCCTCGGTCCGCAGGGGGCGCAGGGTGAGCGAGTCGACGGTGGCGACGGGCGCGCCCGTGGGATCGGCGAGGGTGAGGGAGACGGTGCCCTCGCCGGTGGGCCGGACCCGGACGCGCAGCGCGGTGGCACCGGTGGCGTAGAGCCGTACCCCGGACCAGGCGAACGGCAGCAGGGCCTCGTCGCCCGCGGCGTCGGTGAGGGCGATGGTGTGCAGGGCGGCGTCCGACAGCGCCGGATGCAGCCGGAACCCGTCGGGTACGGTGTCGGTGGCGACCTCCGCGTACAGTCCGTCCCCGGTGCGCCAGGCGGCGCGCAGCCCCTGGAACAGCGGCCCGTAGCCGAGGCCGAGGGCGGCGAGTTCGTCGTACAGGCCGTCGAGCGGGACGGGTTCGGCGTCCCTCGGGGGCCAGTCGGTGAGCGGGTCGGCGGTGTCGGGCAGGGTGCCGGTCGGGGCGAGCAGGCCGTCGGCGTGCCGGGTCCACGGCAGCTCCTCGTCGGGGCTCTCCGGGCGGGACCAGAGGGTGACCGGCCGGGTCTCCCCCTCGGGCGGCCCGACGACGGCCTGGAGCTGGACGGCGCCGTGGTCGGGCAGCACCAGCGGCGCGTGCAGGGTGAGTTCGGTGAGATCGCCGCAGCCGACCTGGTCGCCGGCGCGCAGCGCGAGCTCCAGGTGCCCGGTGCCCGGGAAGACCAGCCGGCCGCCCACCCGGTGGTGCTCCAGCCAGGGCTGGGTGCCCGCGGAGAGCCGGCCGGTGAGCACGACGCCCTCGCTGTCGGCGCGTACCATCGCGGCGCCGAGCAGGGCGTGGTCGGTGGGGGCGAGGCCGGCGGAGGTGACGTCGGCGCCGCCCGCGGTGCTGTCGAGCCAGTACCGCTCGTGCTGGAAGGCGTAGCCGGGCAGCGGCACGCGGCGGAGCCGGTGGCCCTCCGCCACGGTGGTCCAGTCGACTTCGGCGCCGTGGGTGAACGCCTCGCCGAGCGCCGTCAGCAGCCGGTCCCGGCCGCCCTGGTCGCGGCGCAGGGAGCCGACGGCGGCCACGGCGTCGTCGGTCTCCTGGATGCCGACGGTCAGCACCGGGTGCGGGCTGGACTCGATGAACAGCTGGTGGCCGTCGGCGACGGCGGCGCGTACCGCCTGCTCGAACAGCACGGTGTTGCGCAGGTTGGTGTACCAGTAGTCGGCACCGAGTTCCGTGGTGTCGAGCGGGCCGCCGGTGACCGTGGAGTAGAACGGCACCCGAGTGGCGCGCGGTTCGATGCCGTCGAGGACCTCGGCGAGGCGGGCGCGCAGCGTCTCGACATGGGCGCTGTGGGAGGCGTAGTCCACGGGCAGGCGCTTGGCGCGGATCTTCTCCGCCCGCAGCCGGTCGAGGAGTTCGTCGAGGGCGTCGGAGTCACCGGACACCACGGTGGAGGCGGCGCCGTTGACGGCGGCGACCGACAGCCGGCCGTCCCAGGCGGTGAGCCGGGCGCGGACCGCGTCGGCGCCCTCGGCGACGGACATCATGCCGCCGGAGCCGGACAGCAGTTCGGCGATGGCCTGGGACCGCAGGGCGACGACGCGGGCGCCGTCCTCCAGGGACAGCGCGCCGACCGCGCAGGCGGCGGCGATCTCGCCCTGGGAGTGGCCGATGACGGCGGCCGGGGTGACGCCGTGCGTGCTCCAGGTGTGTGCCAGGGACACCATCACGGCCCACAGCAGCGGCTGGACGACGTCCACGCGGTCCAGGCCGCCGCGCAGCTCGGTGCGCAGGTCCCAGTCGGTGTACGGCGCGAGGGCGGCGGCGCACTCGGCCATGCGGGCGGCGAACACCGGGGAGGTGTCGAGGAGTTCGGTGGCCATGCCGGACCACTGGGAGCCCTGGCCGGGGAAGACGAACACGGGCCGGGCGCGGCCGGGCGCGGTGCCCTGGACCAGGTTGCGGGCGGTGGTGCCGTCGGCCAGGGCGGCCAGGGCGCCGCGCAGTTCGGCCGGGTCGGTGCCGGTGAGAGAGGCCCGGTGCGCGAAGCGGGCGCGGGTGGTGGCGAGCGACCAGCCGATGTCGGACGGGTCGAGGCCGGGGTGGGTGTCGAGGTGGCCGAGGAGCGCGGCGGCCTGGCCGGCGAGCGCGGCGGGCGTCCTGGCGGTGAGCAGCCACGGGAGGGCGGGACCTTGGGGGCCGGGGTGTTCCGGTTCGGTGGCGGTGGGCGGGGCCTGTTCGAGGATGACGTGGGCGTTGGTGCCGCTGATGCCGAAGGAGGAGACGCCCGCCCGGCGCGGACGGTCCGTCGCCGGCCAGTCCCGCTCCTCGGTCAGCAGCCGTACCTGCCCGGCGTCCCAGTCGACCTTCGTCGACGGCCGGTCCACATGCAGCGTCCTCGGCAACACCCCGTTGCGCATCGCCATCACCATCTTGATGACACCCGCGACACCCGCGGCCGCCTGCGTGTGCCCGATGTTCGACTTCACCGAGCCCAGCCACAACGGAGCCTCCGGAGCCCGGTCCTGACCGTAGGTGGCCAGCAGCGCCTGCGCCTCGATCGGGTCACCCAGCGTCGTCCCCGTCCCGTGCGCCTCCACCACGTCCACGTCCGCGGTGGTGAGGCGGGCGTTCTCCAGTGCTTCGCGGATGACGCGTTCCTGGGAAGGGCCGTTGGGGGCGGTGAGGCCGTTGGAGGCGCCGTCCTGGTTGACGGCGGTGCCGCGGACGACGGCGAGGACCTCGTGGCCGTTGCGGCGGGCGTCGGAGAGCCGTTCCACGACCAGGACGCCGACGCCCTCGCCCCACACCGTGCCGCCCGCCGCGTCGGCGAAGGCACGGGTGCGGGCGTCGGGGGCGAGCGCGCCCTGCCGGCTGAACTCGATGAACGTCTCCGGGGTGGCCATGACGGCGACGCCGCCGACCAGGGCCAGGCCGGACTCGCCCTGCCGCAGCGACTGGGCGGCCAGGTGCAGTGCCACCAGGGACGACGAGCACGCCGTGTCGACGGAGAGCGAGGGGCCCTCCAGGCCCAGCGTGTAGGCGACGCGGCCGGAGATGATGCTGCCGGAGCCGAAGCTGCCGAAGTAGTCGTGGTACTGCACGCCGGCGAACACGCCGGTGCGGCTGCCTTTGAGGGTGTGCGGGTCGATGCCGGCCCTCTCCAGGGCCTCCCAGGACGCCTCCAGCAGCAGCCGCTGCTGGGGGTCCATGACGAGGGCTTCCTTGGGGCTGATGCCGAAGAAGCCGGCGTCGAACTCGCCCGCGCCGTGCAGGAATCCGCCTTCGCCGACGTAGGAGGTGTCGGGCCGCTGCCGGGTGGGGTCGACGATGCGGTCCACGTCCCAGCCGCGGTCGGCGGGGAACGCGGTGATGGCGTCGGTGCCGTCGGCGACCAGCCGCCACAGGTCGTCCGGGGTGCGGACGTCGCCCGGGTAGCGGCAGGCCAGGCCGACGATCGCCAGCGGCTCGTCCGCGCGGGCCCGGCCGGTGCGCCGGCCGCCGCGGGTCCCGGTCGGGGCACCGGCGACCAGGGTGCCGAGGTGGGCGGCGAGCGCTTCGGGTGACGGGTGGTCGAAGACGAGGGTGGCGCTCAGCCGCCGGTCCAGCTCGGCGGAGAGCGAGTTGCGCAGCTCGATCGCGGCGAGCGAGTCGAAGCCGAGATCCTTGAAGGCCCGGTCGGTCTCCACGCTGCCCGGGTCGGCGTGCCCGAGGACGACGGCGACATGGGCGCGGACCGTGTGCAGCAGCGCCTCCGCGCGCTCCTCCTCGCCCAGGGCGGCCATGCGCTCGGCGAAGCCGGCGCCGGCGCCCTCGGCGGCGGCCTCCCGGCGCACCGGGCGGCCGGCCAGCGCGCGCAGGACGGGTGCGAGGCCGGTGCCCTGCGCGCGCAGCGCGGGCAGGTCGAGCCGCACCGGCGCCAGGGCGGGACGGCCGGCGCGCAGCGAACGGTCGAACAGGGCGGTGCCCTCCTCGGCCGACAGGGCGGTCATGCCGCCGCGGGTCATCCGGGCGCGGTCTGCCTCGTCGAGCGAACCGGTCATGCCGCCCGTCGGCGCCCACGGGCCCCAGGCCAGCGACAGGGCGGGGGCGCCCTGGGCGTGGCGGTGCGCGGCCAGGGCGTCCAGGACGGCGTTGGCGGCGGCGTAGTTGCCCTGGCCGGGAGCGCCGACGGTGCCGGCGACGGAGGAGAACAGCACGAACGCCGAGAGGCCGTCCGTCAGTTCGTGGAGGTGCAGGGCGCCGAGGGCCTTCGGCGCGAGGACCGTGTCGATCCGCTCGGGGGTGAGCGAGGAGACCACGCCGTCGTCCAGGACGCCGGCGGCATGCACGACCGCGGTGAGCGGGTGGCCGGCCGGGATGCCGGCCAGGACGGCGGCGAGGCCCTCCCGGTCGGCGACGTCGCAGGCGTGTGCGGTCGCGGTGGCGCCGAGGCCGGCGAGTTCGGCGATCAGGTCGTCGGCGGTGCCGGAGCGGCTGAGGAGCGCGAGGTGGCGGACGCCGTACGCGGTGACCAGATGCCGGGCGAGGACCCGGCCGAGGCCGCCGGTGGCGCCGGTCAGCAGGACGGTCCCCTCGGGATCGAGTGTGAGGTCCGCGGGGTCGG
This sequence comes from Streptomyces sp. NPDC028722, assembly GCF_040637655.1. Lineage (NCBI taxonomy): Bacteria > Bacillati > Actinomycetota > Actinomycetes > Kitasatosporales > Streptomycetaceae > Streptomyces > Streptomyces sp. NPDC028722. The sequence continues at coordinate 246,064 of NZ_JBEZWU010000002.1, read as the reverse complement.
CGGGGAGTTCGGCGCGCACCAGCCGGGCGGCGTGGGCGGTGCCCGCGCGCACCGCGACCTGGGGTTCGCCGCAGGCCAGGACGCCGGGCAGCACGGCGCCGGCGTCCGTACCCGGTTCGAGGTCGAGCAGTACGAACCGGTCCGGGTTCTCCGACTGCGCGGACCGCACCAGGCCCCAGACGGCGGCGCCGGCCAGGTCGGGCACGTCCCCGCCGGCGACGCTCACCGCCCCGTGGGTGACGACGGCCAGCGGGCGGGGGTCGTCGTCCTGGAGGGCGGCGAGCGCGGTGCGCAGTGCCTCGCGAACGGCGTCGGGGGTGGTCCCGGCCGTACTGCGCAGCACCCGGTGGCCGGTGCCGGGGGCGTCGGCCTCCAGGGGCAGCGGCTGCCAGTCGAGGGTGAACAGGGCGTCGGCGGTGGTGTCGCGGGCCGCGCGCAGGTGGGTCAGCGGGCGGGAGGCGAGGGAGGTGACCGTGGCGACGGGGGCGCCGTCGGCGTCGGCCAGGTCGATGGCGAAGGCGTGGTCGCCGGTGGGCACCAGCCGGGCCCGCAGCACGGAGGCGCCGACGGCGTGCAGGGTGACGCCCGCGAACAGGAACGGCAGCCGGGCGGTGTCGTCGGCGGAGCCGTCGCCGAGCAGGGCGAGGGAGTGCAGCGCGGCGTCGAACGCGGCCGGGTGCAGGCCGAAGCGGGGCGCGTCGGCGGCGGGCCGCTCCGGCAGCCGTACCTCGGCGAACAGTTCCTCACCGCGCCGCCAGGCGGCCGTCAGGGCCTGGAACACGGGCCCGTAGGCGAGGCCGGCGGCGGCGTGCCGCTCGTACAGGCCGCTGGTGTCGAGGGGTTCGGCGTCCTCGGGGGGCCAGACGTCCAGGCGGGTGCCCGGCGTGCCGGTGCCGGCGGTGAGGAGGCCGGAGGCGTGCGGGGTCCACGGCTCGTCGGCGGTCGGGTTCTCGGCGCGGGCGTACACGTGCACCGTACGGGCGCCGGACGCGTCGGGAGCGCCCACGGCGACCTGGACCCGCACGCCGTCGTCCGGGGGCAGCACCAGCGGTGTCTCGAGGGCGAGTTCCTCCAGGTGTCCGCAGCCGACCTGGTCGCCGGCGCGGACGGCGAGCTCGACCATGGCGGTGCCGGGGACGACGACCCGGCCGCCGACGACGTGATCGGCGAGCCAGGGGTGGGTGCGCACCGACAGCCGGCCGGTGAGGACGGCGCCGTCGGTGTCGGCGAGCACGGTGGCCGCGCCGAGCAGCGGGTGGTCGGCGGGGTCCAGCCCGGCGGAGCCGACGTCGCCCACGGTCGCGGCCGTCTCGGGCCAGAACCGTTGGCGCTGGAAGGCGGTGGTGGGCAGGTCGACGGCGCGGGCGCCGGTGAACAACGCGGTCCAGTCCACGGCGGCCCCGCCCGCGTAGAGCTGGGCGAGGGCGGTGAGCAGGGTCTCGGTCTCGTCGCGCTCGCGGCGGGTGGCGGCGGCCAGCACGGCGTCGGTGTCGGTGCCGTCGGCGGTCAGGCACTCGCGGGCCATGGCGGTCAGCACCGCGTCCGGGCCGAGTTCGAGGTAGCGGGTGACGCCCTCGCCGGCGAGGGTGCGTATCCCGTCGTGGAAGCGGACGGCCTCGCGCACGTGCCGCACCCAGTAGTCGGGGGTGGCCATCTCCTGGCCGCCGAGGGCGCCGGTGACGTGGGAGACCACCGGGACGGTGGCCCGGTGGAAGGTCAGGGACTGCACGACCGACCGGAACTCGGCCAGCATCGGTTCCATCAGCGGTGAGTGGAAGGCGTGCGAGACCGTCAGCCGCCGGCTCTTGGCGAATCGGGCGGCCACCGCCTCGGCCTCGGCGGCGTCACCGGAGATGACGACGGAGCCGGGGCCGTTGACGGCGGCGATGCCGACCCGCTCGGTGAGCAGCGGGCGGACCTCGTCCTCGGTGGCGCGTACGGCGATCATGGCGCCGCCCGCGGGCAGCGCCTGCATGAGCCGGCCGCGCGCGGCCACCAGCGTGGTCGCGTCCGTCACGTCCAGCACGCCCGCCACATGGGCGGCGGCGATCTCGCCGATGGAGTGCCCGGCCAGGTAGTCGGGCGTGACCCCCCAGGACTCCACCAGCCGGTACAGCGCGACCTCGAAGGCGAACAGGGCGCTCTGGGTGCGGGCGGTGCGGTTGAGCGGCTCGGGGTCGTCGCCGAGGACGAGGTCGCGCAGACCGGGGTCGCCGGTCAGCGCGCAGATCTCGTCGAAGGTGCGGGCGAAGACCGGGAAGTGCGTGTGCAGGTCCCGGCCCATGCCGGCGCGCTGCGCGCCCTGCCCGGTGAACAGGAAGGCGGTCTGCCCCTTGCGGACCCGGCCCGAGGCGGCGCCCCGGCCGCCCTCGGCGACGCCGGCCAGGGCCGTGCGGAGCGCGTCGCGGCCGGCGCCGAGGACCACGGCCCGGTACGGGTGGGCGGTGCGGGTCGCGGCCAGGGAGTGCGCCACGTCCACCGGGTCCAGCTCGCCGACGGCGGCGACCAGACGGGCGGCCTGCTCGCGCAGGGCGCGCTCGGTCCGGCCGGAGACCACCCAGGGCACCAGCGCGGGCGCCGTACGCGGCTCGGACTCCGCCGGTTCCTCGGCGGGGGCCTCCTCCAGGACGGTGTGCGCGTTGGTGCCGCTGGCGCCGAAGGAGGAGACGGCGGCCCGCCGCGGACGGCCGGGGTCGGTCCAGGGCCGGTTCTCGGTCAGCAGCCGGACCCCGCCCTGCCCCCAGTCGACCTTGCCGGACGGCTCCCCGGCGTGCAGCGTGCGCGGCAGGACGCGGTGCCGCATCGCCATGACCGCCTTGATGATGCCGGCGACGCCGGCCGCGGCCTGGGTGTGCCCGATGTTGGACTTCACCGACCCGAGCCACAGCGGGGCGTCCGCGGGCCGGTCCCGGCCGTAGGTGGCGAGCAGCGCCTGGGCCTCGATCGGGTCGCCGAGCGTGGTGCCGGTGCCGTGCGCCTCCAGCAGGTCCACGTCGGCGGGGCCGAGTCGCGCGGAGGCCAGCGCGGCTCGGATGACGCGCTGCTGGGACGGCCCGTTGGGGGCGGTGAGACCGTTGGAGGCGCCGTCCTGGTTGACGGCGGAGCCGCGGACGACGGCCAGCACCTCGTGGCCGTTGCGGCGGGCGTCGCTGAGCCGTTCCAGCACCAGCATGCCGGCGCCCTCGCTCCAGCCGGTGCCGTCCGCGGCGTCCGCGAAGGACTTGCAGCGGCCGTCCGGAGCGAGGCCGCGCTGCCGGCTGAAGGCGATGAAGTTGCCCGGCGTGGACATCACGGTCGCGCCGCCCGCCAGCGCGAGACCGCACTCCTTGTTGCGCAGCGCCTGTACGGCCAGGTGCACCGCGACGAGCGCCGACGAGCAGGCGGTGTCGATGGTGACGGCCGGGCCCTCCAGCCCGAGGGTGTAGGAGATGCGGCCGGAGATCACGGCGGCCAGCACGCCGGTGCCGAGCGCGGCCTCGCTGTGCTCCGGTGATCGGGCCAGCAGATCCTTGTAGTCCTGGCCGTTGGTGCCGACGAACACCCCGATCCGGGCGCCGTGCGCCGAGTCGGGGGCTGTCCGGGCCCGTTCCAGGGCCTCCCACGACACCTCCAGCAGCAGCCGCTGCTGGGGGTCCATCGCGACCGCCTCGCGGGGGCTGATGCCGAAGAAGTCCGGCTCGAACCCGGCCGCGTCGGTGAGGAAGCCACCGCGGGTGACGTAGCTCTTGCCGGTGGCGTCCGGGTCGGGGTCGTAGAGCGCGTCGATGTCCCAGCCCCGGTCGTCGGGGAAGTCACCGATGGCGTCGGTGCCGTCGTGGACGAGCCGCCAGAACTCCTCCGGGGTGGTCACGCCGCCGGGGAAGCGGCAGCTCATCCCGACGATGGCGATGGGTTCCCGGTCCTGGGTCTCCACCTCGCGCAGCCGCTGGCGGGTCTGGGCCAGGTCGGCGGAGACCCGCTTGAGGTAGGAGAGCAGCTTTTCGTCGTTGGTCATCGGGTGTCGCCACTCCTGTGCGAAGACGGGGACTGCGGTGGGGCCGGGGTGTCGTGGGAGGGACGCCTCACGCCTGGCCGAGCTCGTTGTCGATGAAGGCGAAGACGTCGTCGGCGGAGGCCTCCTCCAGCCGTCCGGCGACGGCGGCGGCGTCCTGGCCGAGGGTCTTTTCGAGGTCGCCCAGCAGCGACCGGAGGCGGGTGGTGATCCCTCCCTGTCCGATGTCCTCGGCGGTGAGGTCGCCGAGCCGGGCCGCGACCCGGTCGAGTTCGGCGAGGACCGAGTCCACGGAGGTGTCGGCGCCCGCGAGTTCGGTGCCCAGGTGCTTGGCGAGGGCGGCGGGGGTGGCGTAGTCGAAGATGAGTGTGGCCGGCAGCGGCACCCCGGCGGCGCCGCTGATCCGGTTGCGCAGGTCCACGGAGGTGAGGGAGTCGAAGCCGAGGTCGCGGAAGGCGGTGGTCGGCTCGACCGCGTCGGCGCCGCCGTAGCCGAGGACCGCGGCGGCCTGGCCGCACACCAGGTCCTGGAGGGCGCGGTCGCGTTCGCCGCCGGTGAGGCCGGCGAGCTTCTCGGCGAACCCGTCGGCCACGCCCGTCTCGGCGGGGCCGCCGGTGCCGGTCCGTGCCTCGGGCAGCGTGGACAGCAGGGGGCTGGGCCGGGTGGCGGTGAAGGCGGGCGCGAACACCGACCAGTCGACGTCGGCGACGGTGACGGTGGTGTCGCCGCCGTCCAGGGCGCGGCGCAGCGCGGTGAGCGCGCGGTCGGGGTCGAGGAGGGACATGCCCATCGCGCGGGCGGCCGAGCGGACGGTGCCGTGGGCGGCCATGCCGTCGCCGCCCCACGGACCCCAGGCCACCGAGGTGGCCGGCAGTCCGGTCGCGCGCCGGTGTTCGGCGAGGGCGTCGAGGTAGGCGTTGGCGGCGGCGTAGTTGGCCTGTCCCGCACCGCCGACGGTGGCGGTCAGGGAGGAGAACAGCACGAACGCCGACAGGTCCCGGTCCGCGGTCAGTTCGTGCAGGTGGCGGGCGGCGTCGGCCTTGGGTGCGAGGACACGGGCGAACCGGTCGGGGGTGAGGGCGTCCAGGACGCCGTCGTCGAGGACGCCGGCCAGGTGCAGCACGGCGGTGAGGGGGTGTTCGGCCGGTACGGAGTCCAGCAGCGCGGCCAGGGCCCGGCGGTCGGCGACGTCGCAGGCGGCGAGGGTCACCCGGGTGCCGGCGTCGGTGAGTTCGCGGACGAGGTCGGCGGCGCCGGGCGCGTCCGTGCCCCGCCGGGAGACCAGCAGCAGGTGGTCGGCGCCCTCGGCGGCGAGCCACCGGGCGACGGCCGTGCCGACGGCGCCGGTGGCCCCGGTGACCAGGACCGTGCCGGACGGCTTCCAGGGGGTGCCGGCGCGGGCCGGGGCGTGCTCCAGGCGCCGGCCGTAGGCGCCGGACTCGCGCAGCACGACCTGGTCCTCGCCGTTCGCGTCGCCGAGCAGGGCGGCCAGCCGGGCGAGGGTCTGCGGACCGGGCGCGGCGGGCAGGTCGACCAGCCCGCCCCAGCGTTCGGGGTGCTCCAGGGCGGCGACCCGGCCGAGGCCCCACACCCGGGCCTGGGTGAACCCGGTGACGGCGGCGGCCGTGCCGTGGGCGACGGCGTCACGGGTCACGCACCACAGCGGGGCCGTGATCCCGGCGTCCCCGAGGGCCTGGACGAGGGTGGCGGTGGCGGCCGGTCCGGTCGCGGGCGCCAGCAGGGACAGGACACCGTCGAGGCCGTCCCGGCCGGCGAGGAGTCCGGCGAGTTCCGTGCGGTCGGCCGGGTCGGGCACCGTGAGGATGTCCACGGCGAGGCCCCGTTCGGTGAGCCCGGTCAGGACGGCGGTCGTCCAGGGATCGTCGGTGGCGGGGACGACGGCCAGCCAGTGGCCGCCGCGCGCCGGGGTGGCGGCGGGCGCGAGCGGTTCCCAGGTGACGCGGTACCGCCGGCCGTCGGCGGCGGCGTTGGCCTGCCGCTGCTCGTGCCAGGCGGCCAGGGCCGGTACGACGGCGGCGACGGACGTCTCGTCGGTGACGCCGAGGGTGGCGGCGACGGCGGTCACGTCCTGGTCCCGGACCAGTTCCCAGAACGGGTCGGCGGCGTCGCCGCCCGCGCGGGCCGCCGCGGAGCGCTCGGCCTGGAGGATGGGGGCGTCCTCCCAGTGCCGGTCGCGGCGGAACGGGTACGTGGGCAGGCCGACCTTGCGGCCGCCGGCGAACACCACAGGCCAGTCGGGGCCGGTGCCGGTCAGGTGCAGGCGGCAGACGGCGTCGAGGAGGGCGGCGTCCTCGGCGCGGTCGCGGCGCTGGGTGCCGATGACGTCGGGCACCGTGTCCTGGGCCAGGTTGGTCAGCACCGCGTCCGGGCCGATCTCCAGCAGGCGGGTGGCGCCCTCGGCGGCCAGGGTGGTGATCCCGTCGTGGAAGCGGACGGCCTCGCGGACGTGGCGCACCCAGTAGTCGGGCGAGGTGAGGTCACCGGCCATGCGGCCGGTGACGTTGGAGACGACCGGCAGGGCGGGCTCGTGGAAGGTGAGGCCGGCCAGCACCTCGCGGAACGCGTCGAGCATGGGGTCCATGCGGTGGGAGTGGAAGGCGTGCGACACCTTCAGCCGGGTGGACTTCTCCACCCGCGCGGCGACGGCGAGCACGGCCTCCTCGTCGCCGGATATCACCACGGCGCGCGGGCCGTTGACGGCCGCGATGTCGACGCCGTCGGTGAGCAGCGGGGTGACCTCGGCCTCGCCGGCGAGCAGGGACACCATCGCGCCGCCCGCGGGGAGGTCCTGCATGAGCCGGCCGCGGGCGGCGACCAGGGCGACGGCGTCCTTCAGGTCCAGGACGCCGGCGACGTGCGCGGCGACGACCTCGCCGATGGAGTGCCCGGCTAGCAGGTCCGGGCTGATGCCCCAGTGCTCCAGCAGCCGGTACAGGGCGGTCTCGAAGGTGAACAGGGCGGCCTGCGTGTACACGGTCCGGTTGAGGCGGGCGGTGGCGGGGTCGGTGTCCTCGAACATGACCTCGCGCAGCGGCCGGTCCAGGTGGGTGTCGAACGCGGCGCAGATCTCGTCGAAGGCGGCGGCGAACACCGGGAACGCGGCGTGCAGGGTGCGGCCCATGCCCGGGCGCTGGGAGCCCTGCCCGGAGAACAGCACGCCGAGGCGGCCGGGCTCGGGGGGCACCACGGCAGGCCGGCTGCCGTCGGCGACGGCGCGCAGCCCGGCCAGCAGTTCGTCCCGGTCGCGGCCGGTGACGGCGGCCCGGTGGGTGAACACGGTGCGGGTGGTGGCCAGGGAGTACCCGACGTCGTACGGGTCGAGGTCGCCGGCCACCGCGAGCAGCCGCTCCGCCTGCCGCTGGACGGCGTCGGCGCCCTTGCCGGACAGCACCCAGGGGACGACGGGCAGCGCGGCCCGCTCCGGGGCGGGATGCGCCGTCCCGGCGGGCGGTGCCTCCTCCAGGATGGTGTGGGCGTTGGTACCGGAGATGCCGAAGGAGGACACGCCGGCGCGGCGCGGGCGTCCGTCGGGGGTGTCCCAGGGGCGGGCCTCGGTGAGCAGCCGGACGTCTCCGGCGCTCCAGTCGACGGCGGTGGAGGGCTTCTCGGCGTGCAGGGTGCGGGGCAGGGTGCCGTGGCGCATGGCCATGACCATCTTGATGATGGCGCCGACGCCGGCCGCGGCCTGTGGGTGGCCCATGTTGGACTTGATGGAGCCGAGCCACACCGGCCGGTTCTCCGGCCGGTCCTGCCCGTAGGCGGCGATGACGGCCTGGGCCTCGATGGGGTCGCCGAGGGTGGTGCCGGTGCCGTGCGCCTCGACCGCGTCGATGTGGTGCGGGGCGAGCCGGGCGTCGGCGAGGGCCTGCCGGATGACCCGGATCTGGGCGGGGCCGCTCGGCGCGGTCAGGCCGTTGGAGGCGCCGTCCTGGTTGACGGCCGAGCCGCGGACGACGGCGAGCACCTCGTGGCCGTTGCGCAGGGCGTCGGACAGCCGTTCCACCAGCAGCATGCCGGCGCCCTCGGCCCAGGCGGCGCCCGCCGCGTCGTCGGAGAAGGAGTGGCAGCGGCCGTCGGGGGACAGCGCGCGGCGCTCGCTGAACTCGATGAACATCTCGGGGCTGGCCATGACGGCGGCGCCGCCCGCCAGCGCCAGGGAGCACTCCCCCCTGCGCAGCGACTGGATCGCCGAGTGCAGCGCCACCAGGGAGGAGGAGCAGGCGGTGTCCATGGTGACCGCGGGGCCCTCCAGGCCGAGGGTGTAGGCGATGCGGCCGGAGACGATGCTGCCCGAGATGGTGCCGCCGATGTAGTCGTGGTGCATCAGGCCGACGAAGACACCGGTCGGGGTGCCCTTCACCGTGGTGGGGTCGATGCCGGCCCGTTCGAAGGCCTCCCAGGTGACCTCCAGGAGCATCCGCTGCTGCGGGTCGGTGCCGGGCGCGTCCTTGGGGCTGATACCGAAGAAGGCGGGGTCGCACTCGGCGGCGTCGTGCAGGAACCCGCCGTGGCGGACGTAGGACTTGCCGGGGGCGCCGGGCTCGGGATCGTAGATCGCCTCGACGTCCCAGCCGCGGTCGGTGGGGAACTCGGTGACGACGTCGGTGCCCTCGTCGATGATCCGCCACAGGTCCTCGGGCGTGCGCACCCCGCCCGGGTAGCGGCAGCCCATGCCGATGATGGCGACGGGCTCGCGGTCCTGCTCCTCCAGCTCGCGTACGCGGCGGCGGCTGCGCTCCAGCTCGGTCGTGGCCCGCTTGAGGTAGTCGCGGAGCTTGCCGGCCGTGGCCGAGTCTTCCATCACAGGGCTCCCAGTTCGTTGTCGATCCTGGCGAAGAGTTCGTCGTCGCTGGCCTCGCCGAGGTCCTCCGGCGCCACGGGCGCGGTGTGCCGTCCGTGGGTGTCCTGCCAGCTACGCAGCAGCGCTTCGAGGCGTGCGGTGACACGGGCGTGGCTGCCGCCTTCGTCGGACAGGGTGAGCAGCGCGGCTTCGAGGCGGTCCAGCTCGGCCAGCGCGGTCCGGGCCCGGTCGGCCGGTCCGGGCACGAGCGCGGCCTTGAGGTGGGCGGCGAGGGTGGTGGGTGTGGGCTGGTCGAAGACGAGTGTCGCGGGCAGGGTGAGGCCGGTGGCGCCGGCCAGGAGGTTGCGCAGTTCGACGGCGGCGAGCGAGTCGAATCCCATCTCCTGGAACGCGCGTCCCGGGTCGACCGACTCGGGCGAGGGGTGCCCGAGGACGGCGGCGACGTGGGTGCGGACCAGCTCCAGCAGGGCGCGGTCCCGTTCGGGGTCGGCCAGCGGTGCCAGCCGGTCGCGCCAGGAGCCGGCGGCGGCACCCGGGGCGGCTTCGGTACCCCGCCGGGCGGCCCGTACCAGGCCGCGCAGCAGCGCCGGTACGCCGTCCGGCCGGGCGCGCACCGCGGCGGCGTCCAGGCGTACGGGCACCAGGACGGCGTCCTCGCCGCCGAGTCCGGCGTCGAAGGCGCGTAGTCCCTGCGCGGGGGTCAGGGGCGGCAGGCCGAGCCGGCGCAGCCGTTCCAGGTCAGCCGCGTCGATGCCGGCGCTCATGCCGCCGGCGCCGGACCACAGGCCGTAGGCGAGGGAGACGCCGGGCAGGCCGAGCGAGCGGCGATGGGCGGCGAGGCCGTCGAGGAAGGTGTTGGCGGCGGCGTAGTTGGCCTGGCCCCCGCCGACCAGCAGACCGGCGGTGGAGGACAGCAGGACGAACGCCGACAGGTCCTTGTCGCGGGTCAGTTCGTGCAGGTTCCACGCGGCGTCCACCTTGGGCCGCAGCACCCGGTCGACCCGGTCCGCGCCGAGCGTGGCCAGCACGCCGTTGTCGACGACGCCGGCCGCGTGCACCACGGCCCGTACGTCGTGCCCGGCGAACAGCGCCGCCAGCCCGGCGCGGTCGGCGGCGTCGCACCGGGCGATGATCACTTCGGCGCCCAGCTCGCGCAGCGCGTCGCCCAGTTCGGCGGCTCCGGGGGCGTCCACGCCCCGCCGGCCGGCCAGCAGCAGGTGCCGTACGCCGTGCTCGGTGACCAGGTGACGGGCGATCAGGGCGCCGAGGCCGCCGGTACCGCCGGTGATCAGGACGGTGCCGTCCGGGCCCCAGGCGAGCGGACCGCCGGGCTTGGCACGGGCCAGCCGGGGCAGCCGTACCTCGCCGTCCCGCACCGCGACCTCCGGTTCGCCGGCGGCGAGCGCGGCGGCGAGGGCGGGTCCCGGGGCGGCGCTGCCGTCGCTGTCGACCAGCAGGAACCGGCCGGGGTTCTCGGCCTGGGCCGCGCGGACCAGCCCGTACAGGGAGGCGTGGCCGAGGTCGCCGGCGCGCAGCAGGACGGCGAGCCGGCGGTCGGCGTGTTCTTCGTCGGCCGGCCAGGCGCGCAGCGCGTCCAGCGTGGCGTGCACCCGCTCGTGCACCAGGGCGGGCAGGTCGGGTACGGCGTCGGGGGTGGCCGGTACGGCCAGCACCACCAGGCCGGGCACCGGGCCGGCGGCGGTGAGGGCGGCCAGGCCGGGGTGATGGGGCGCGTCGAGGCCGGTGTGCGCGACACCGGTGCCGTCGGTCCCGGCGTGTGCCCGGCCGGTGTCCGCGAGGTCGCTGTCCGCGAGGCGGGTGTCTGCGAGGCCGCAGACGGCCAGGGCGGGTGTGCGGGCGGTCGCCGGGACGGGCGCCGGGACCAGGTCGACCCGGTACAGCGGGTCGTCGCCGTCCCCGGCGAGCTGCTCGGCGGAGACGGGGCGGGCCACGAGGCTGCGGACGGTCGCGACGGGCGCGCCGGCGGCGTCGGCCAGGGTGAGGGCGACCGCCTCGGGGCCGGACGGCGACAGGTGCAGGCGCAGGGTGTCGGTGCCCGCCGCGTGCAGGGTGACACCGCCCCAGGCGAACGGCAGCACCGCCTGGCCGCCGGGCAGGTCCAGCAGATTGACGTGCAGCACGGCGTCCAGCAGCGCCGGGTGCACGCCGTACGCGGCGGCGGTGGCGCGGGCGCTCTCGGGCAGGGCCGCCTCGGCGAACAACTCGTCCCCGCGGCGCCACATGGCGCGCAGGCCCTGGAAGACCGCGCCGTAGCCGTAACCGGTGCGGGCCAGCCCCGGGTAGAGGCCGTCCAGGTCGACGGGTTCGGCGTCCCGGGGCGGCCAGTCGGTCAGGTCCACCGGGCTGGTCCCGTCACCGGCCGGGCTGGTCCCGTCGCCGGTCGTGGAGGTCAGGACGCCGGCGGCGTTGCGGGTCCAGGGGGCGTCGGGGGTGTCGGCGCGGCGGGACCAGACGGTCAGCTCCCGCCGTCCGTCCCGTTCCCCGCCGACGGCGGCCTGGACGGCCAGCGCCCCCTGCTCGGGCAGCACCAGCGGGGCGTGCAGGGTGAGTTCGCCGACGGTGTCGCAGCCGGTGCGTTCCGCGGCCTGGAGGGCCATCTCCACGAAGGCGGTGCCGGGCAGCAGCACGGTCCCGTGCACGGCGTGGTCGGCGAGCCACGGGTGGGAGGCGAGGGAGAGCCGGCCGGTGAGGACCGCTCCCCCGGTGTCGGGCAGGTCGGTCGCGGCGCTCAGCAGCGGATGGCCGGTGGCGCTCTGCCCCAGGCCGTCGGCATCACCGCTGCCGCCGGCGCCGGCCTGGAGCCAGAGGCGTTCGCGCTGGAAGGCGTAGGTGGGCAGCGGGGTGTGCCGGGCCTGGTGCGGGGCGAAGAACGCCGCCCAGTCCACGGCGGTGCCGGCCGCGTGCAGCCGGGCCACGGCCGTGACCAGGTCGCGTTCCTCGTCGCCGGCGCGGCGCAGTCCGGCGACGGTCACGCTGTCCTCGGGGACGCAGTCCACGGCGAGCGCGGTCAGGGCCGCGTCCGGGCCGACTTCGAGGAACGCCCGGACGCCCAGCTCGTGCAGGGCGGTCATGGCGGGCGCGAAGCGGACGGGCCGGCGCACGTGGTCGACCCAGTGTGCGGGGGTGGCCAGCCGCGCGGGGTCGGCGAGGGCGCCGGTGAGCGTGGACACGATCGGGATGCGCGGCTCGGCGAAGGAGCACCGGGCGGCGGCCTCGGCGAAGTCGGCGAGCATCGGTTCCATCAGCGGCGAGTGGAAGGCGTGCGAGACCTTCAGCCGCTTGCCCTGGCCGAAGCGGGCGGCGAGGGCGGCGACGGCGTCCTCGTCACCGGATATCACCACGGAGCGCGGGCCGTTGACGGCGGCGAGGCCGACCCGCTCGTCCAGGTGGGGGGCGACCTCGTCCTCCGTGGCGCGCAGCGCGGCCATGGCGCCGCCCGCGGGCAGGGCCGCCATCAGGGTGCCGCGCGCGAGGACGAGGTGGACGGCGTCCGGCAGGGACAGCACGCCGGCGACGTGGGCGGCGGCCATCTCGCCGACGGAGTGGCCGGCCAGGTAGTCGGGGGTCACGCCCCAGGACTCCAGGAGCCGGTACAGGGCCACTTCGACGGCGAAGAGGGCGATCTGCGCGTAGTCGGTACGGGTGAGCAGGTCGGCGTCGCCGTCGATGACGTCGGCGAGCGGCCGCTCCAGGCTCCGGTCGGCGAGGGCGCACACCGCGTCGAAGGCCTCCGCGTACACCGGGAAGGCGCGGTGCAGGTCCCGGCCCATGCCGATCCGCTGGGCTCCCTGACCGGTGAACAGGAAGGCGGTCCTGCCGCCGGCCGGGGTGAGCGGAGCAGCGGCGGCGAGCCCGGCGAGCAGGTCGCCGGTGTGCCGGCCGACCGCGACGGCGCGGTGCTCGAAGCGGGCGCGGGTGGTGGCGAGCGACAGCCCGAGGTCGGCCGGGCGGACGCCGGGGTGCGCGTCGAGGTGGTCGCGCAGCCGCGCGATCTGCGCGGTGAGAGCCTGGCGGGTACGGCCGGAGACGACCCAGGGGACGCAACCACCCTCCCGTACGGGCGAGTTCTCCGCGCCCTCTTCCCCGCCGGCCGGCTTCCCGGCGTGCACGGCGTTCTCGCCGTTCCCGGGGATTCCGGCGTTCCCGGCGTTCCCGGGGATTCCGGCGTTCCCGGCGTTCTCGGCCGGCTCCGGGCCGGCGGGCGCCTGCTCCAGAACGACATGCGCGTTGGTGCCGCTGATGCCGAAGGAGGAGACGGCGGCGCGGCGGGGCCGGCCGGTGGCGGGCCACGGGCGCCGTTCCAGGGCCAGTTCGACGGCTCCCGCGCTCCAGTCCACCTGGTCGGTGGGCGCGTCGACGTGGAGGGTGGGCGGAACCTCGCCGTGCCGCATGGCCAGCACCATCTTGATGACGCCCGCGACGCCCGCGGCGGCCTGGGTGTGCCCGAGATTGGACTTGACCGAACCGAGCAGCAGCGGCTCGGCGCGGTCCTGGCCGTAGGTGGCGAGCAGGGCCTGCGCCTCGATCGGGTCGCCGAGCGAGGTGCCGGTGCCGTGTGCCTCGACCACGTCGACGTCGGCGGGGGTGAGCCCGGCACCGGCCAGCGCCTGCCGGACGACCCGCTGCTGGGACGGGCCGTTGGGCGCGGTCAGCCGGCTGCTGGCGCCGTCGGAGTTGACGGCGCTGCCCCGGACGACGGCGAGCACCGGGTGGCCGTTGCGCCGGGCGTCGGCGAGCCGTTCCAGCAGCAGCATGCCGGCGCCCTCGCCCCAGCCGGTGCCGTCGGCCGCGGCGGCGAACGCCTTGCACCGGCCGTCCGGCGCGAGCCCGCGCTGCCGGCTGAAGTCGATGAACGTCTCCGGGGTGGACATCACGGTGACACCGCCGGCCAGGGCGAGCGAGCACTCGTCCGCCTGGAGCGCCCGCACGGCCCAGTGCAGCGCGACCAGGGAGGACGAGCAGGCGGTGTCGACGGTGACCACCGGGCCTTCGAGCCCGAAGGTGTAGGCGACGCGTCCGGAGGCGATGCTGGCGGCGCTCCCGTTGGCGAGGTAGCCGTCGAGGTCGTCGGGCACGGAGGTGAGACGGGTGGCGTAGTCGTTGTACATCACCCCGGCGAACACGCCGGTGCGGCTGCCGCGCAGGGAGGCCGGCACGATGCCGGCCCGCTCGAAGGCCTCGTGCGAGGTCTCCAGCAGCAGCCGCTGCTGCGGGTCCATGGCGAGGGCCTCGCGGGGGCTGATGCCGAAGAAGTCGTAGTCGAAGTCGGCGGCGTCGTGCAGGAATCCGCCGGTACGGGCGTAGGTCCTGCCGGGCCGCGCCGGGTCCGGGTCGTACAGGGCGTCCACGTCCCAGCCGCGGTCGGCGGGGAAGTCCGTCACCGCGTCGGTCCCCGTCACGACGAGATCCCACAGGTCCTCGGGGGTGGTGACGCCGCCCGGATAACGGCAGCCGATGCCGACGACGGCGACCGGGCCGTGTGCGCGTTGCTCGTTCTCGCGCAGCCGCCGCCGCGCCTCCCGCAGGTCCGCGGTCGTCCGCCTGAGGTAGTCGAGCAGTTGCTCTTCGTTGTTCACCAGCGCGCCATCCGATCGAGATCGAAGTGAGGGCCTGGGCCGTGCGGATCGCCTCCGGACGGTTTCCGGTCCGCTTCCCCTCCGCTGTCGGAGGCTAGGCAGCCGGCAATGACCCAAGACACCCCTACGGCCCCCAGGGGCCCCCGCGGCGGTTAAGGGGTCCCTCTCACAGGGCATCGCGCGCGATGATCTTCGTACGGCATTCCGCGTTACGGTCGCCGGACGGCATTCCGCACGGAACTCCTCGTACGGCGTCCCTCACGAAGGTCAGGATCCCGGGCGCCGGAGCTTCCCCGCGGGCGCAGCGGGACCGCCCCGCGCCGGCGTCGTCTGCGCAGGACGACGAGCGCGACGGCGGCGGTCGCGCGGACCAGCCCGGCGGTCCGCCGGCGGTATGCGAACCGGGCCGGGCCCGGGCGTAGGGGCCCGTTCGGATCGGGCCGATCCCCGGCCTGCCGGCCTCCACCGCGCACCGCGTCCTGACTCGGCACGGCCGGGATCGGAAGGGCCCCTATCGTCGGCAGGCGCTTCTCTTCGGCACGGGGGTCAGACGCGGTCGGCCGCGATGAGGAGGTACTGGAACGAGCCGTCCCTGTAGGAGTTGATGAACGCGTCCTCGATCCCCGTCACCAGCGACGAGGTGGCGCGCAGTTCCCAGTAGGGCAGGGTGTCGGGAGTCAGGTCGACGACGGCCTGCGGCACGAGGCGGTTGTCGGCCATGGCGCGGAGATACTCCCGGCGCGAGTGGATGTTGCACTCGAAGTGCGCGTTGATCTGCGACACCCACTTCGACGGCTGGCCGTACCGCGGATTCCAGCAGCCGGTGATGGTCACATAGCGACCGCCGACCTCCAGGACGCGGGAGTGTTCGGCGAACAGGTCGTGAAGGTCGACGTACATGCTCGACTCGTTGTTCCACGATGCCGCCGCCGAACCGGTCTCGAACGGTGTGGCGAGCATGTTGCAGACGCGGGCACGGACATGGTCCTGCATGCCCAGTTCGCGGGCCCGGCCGTTGGCGAAGTCGGCCTGCTTGGCCGACAGCGTGACACCTTCGACCCTGCACCCGAATCGCTGGTGGGCCATCACCATCGAGCCGCCGCGGCCGCAGCCGGCGTCCAGCAGGGTGTCCCGCTCCTCGATGTCACCGAGGTGGCTCAGGAGGAACTCGGCCTGCGCCGACTCCAGTCGGTGGAGCTCGGCGATCAGCTTCTTCTCGCTTCCGGCGTCCCCGGGGCCGCCGAGTGCGTCGGAGTCGACTTTCCCGATGCCGTAGTGGTGGTGGTACAGGCCGTCGACATCACCGAGGCGCAGGTTCACGGGCCTCGCCTCGCCGTCCCAGTAGCGGGCGATGTCTCCCTGGTAGGGGGTCGCCGGGCTGGGGATGCGCAGTGGGGCGGGGGCGGATGCGGCGGCGGTGAGTTCGGCGTTGGTCACGGATGAGTCCATTCTCTTACCAGAAGTCGGGCAGGCTGTAGCGATAGGTGTTGGACTGGTGCCAGTGGTGGTTGCCGTCGACCCAGGCGGCCACCCCGCGGAGGAAGCGCAGCACACTCGGGACGGGGCAGTCGGCAGCCAGGCGTGCGGCCGCGGTCTCGAAGTCATGCATCAGTTCGTTGTGGATCTCGACCGACTTCAGGTAGGCGTCGCGGTCGGAGAGCCCCTCACGTTCGGAGATCACGACGGGCAGGTTCAGGTGCCGGCCCGGCGCGTCGAGTTCCTTGGTGTACGAGTACAGGTCGTTCACGATGGTCGTCGCGTTTCCCGCCAGGGCGATGACCTTCTGCATGGCCGGCCGGGCGTGCAGGTCCGCCGGGAGCTCGTAGCCGCCGACGGTGTCCGTGATGGTGGGGCAGGGGCGGAAGTTGTTGAACTGGCGCATCGCCAGGTACTCCCACACCTGGGGGACGTGGTCCAGCTGGGCCCAGGCCGCTTCGGCGAGGTATCCCAGGTGGAGCCGGGACATGTCGTGCCGGAGCCGGTCCGCCTGGGAGGGGCTTGCCGCTCGGACGAAGTACTCCATGGCGGAGCGGTAGGCGCGCCGGGGCGCGTCCGCGTGGAGGGACCCCGCCCACTGCGGCTGGTACTCCGCCGTGGTGTGCAGGGCGTCGAGCGCGGTGTGCGCCAGCAGCAGCCGCTCGCCGAGGCCGACGGGTGATCCGCCGTGGTCCTCGCAGTAGTAGTCGTCCACCGCGTTCTCGGCGACCATGAGGCGTGTGGCGAGCATCAGGTGGTCGATGCCGGGTGCGTCCGGATGGCACCCGACCATGTAGCGGCCGACGGAGAAGCCGTCGAACTCCTCCTCCCAGTCCTCGGGATACAGGGTGACCTCGTCGACGGCCCAGGACTTGATCCTTCGGCTGACCTCTTCGACCCGCACCGGGTCCGGCTCGGCGATCGGATGGTGGTAGAGGCCCGGGATCGCCTTGCCCTTCACGGTGGCCGCCGACGGCGCCGGGAGCTCCTCCCGCAGGGAGATGCGCAGGCCCGCGGTGCCGAGACCGGTGGGGCCTCCCAGGAGCCGTTGCACCGCGGTGACCGGCGCCGGCGTCGTGACTGACGGCGCGCCGGGGGGAGACGGGGGCGGCTCGGGCCTCGCGGGGGGCGGGGAAGGCGCGCGGGGAGGGCAGCCGATGGCGGCTTTGACGTCGCGGGCGCGGGCCGCGGCGTCGGCGAGTACCTGAGCGCCGAAGCGGGTTGCGGACTCCGGCAGGCTCGACTGCGGGGGAGGCAGCTCAGGCGCGGGCATTCATGGCTCCTTGACGGGGTGGGCGGCTGTCCGGGGGCTTCCGGGCGTGCGCGACGGGCCCGCGCGGTCGGGGGCGTCGCGCCATGCCGTGCGGGCCGGGCGCTACCTGGGGCGGCGGGCGATCTGCACGTTCTCCAGCACGCCGACCGCGTCCGGCACGAGGATGGCGGCGGAGTAATAGGTACTGACGAGGTAGGAAGCGATGGCCTGCTCGTCGATGCCCATGAAGCGGACCGACAGACCTGGTGCGTACTCGTCCGGCAGGCCGGTGTGGTGCAGGCCGACGACGCCCTGGTCGTCCTCGCCGGTACGCATGATGAGGATCGAGCTCGTGTTCTCCCGTGTGACGGGAATCTTGTCGCACGGGAGGATCGGGACCCCGCGCCAGGCCGGGACCTGCTGGCCGTCCAGGTCCACGTGGTCCGGATAGAGCCCGCGCGAGCTGAACTCCCGCCCGATCGCCGCGATCGTCCGGGGATGCGCGAGGTAGAACCTGGAGCCGCGGCGGCGACAGAGCAGTGTGTCCATGTCGTCGGGGGTCGGCGGCCCCGAGTGCGGCTGGATCCGCTGCCTGAAGTCGGCGTTGTGGAGCAGGCCGAACTCCCGGTTGTTGATCAGCTCATGCTCCTGGCGCTCGCGCAACGCCTCGACGGTGAGCCGGAGCTGCTCCTCGGTCTGGTTCATCGGCCCGTTGTAGAGGTCGGAAACCCTCGTATGGATCCGCAGGACGGTCTGGGCGACCGAGAGTTCGTACTCGCGCGGATTCAGTTCGTAGTCGACGAAGGCGCCGGGCAGGTCCTGCTCACCGACGTGGCCCGCCGACAGCTCGATCTCGGCCTCGCCGCGGTGGTTCTGCCGCCTGCGGGACCGGGACGTGAATTCCTCTACGTGGTCTCGAAGGCTCGGCGCCCCGGACAGCACGGCCGCGAAGTCGGCGCGGGACAGGGTGAGCAGCGTGCCCGAGGTCTCGGCGGTGGCGGTCTGTTCCCACCGGGCGTCCTCGTCCAGCAGGGCGTGCTCGCCGAACCGGTCGCCATCGGCGAGCACGTCCAGGGCGAGTTCGTCGCCGTAGGCGCCGGCAACGGTCTGGCCGATGCGGCCGTGGGCGATCAGGTGGAGCCGGTCCGCCCGTGCGCCGCCCTCGACCAGCGTCTCCCCGCTCCGGAAGTCACGCTGGACACACCGGTCGGCGATCGCCGTCAGCACCTCGATGTCGTCGAAGCCGCGCAGGAGAGCCAGTTCACCCAGCTCCCGGGGGATCACGCGAACGTCGGCTCCGTTCTGGACGAACTCCACCCTCCCGTCCCCCACGGTGTGGGTCAGGCGACGGTTCACCCGGTAGACACCGCCCTCGGTCTCCACCCAGGGGAGCATGCGCAGCAGCCAGCGAGAGGTGATCTCCTGCATCTGCGGGGCCGACTTGGTCGTGGTGGCGAGGTTGCGGGCGGCCGCTGTTCCCAGGCTGGACTGCCGGGGCAGCTCCAGCCGCGCTTCCGAGCTCGAGTCGACAGTCATCGGGCAGCTCTCTTTGTTGGGGGTGGTGACGCGCAGAGGAGGGAGACACCGGGCGACGGGAGGAAAAAGGACGCGTACAGAACGAGAAGCCGTCCAGCTCCGGCTGGAACACTAATGGCCCCTTTGCCCCCCGGAACAAGGAAATTCGCCGGTATTAACTCGATACGCTGATCGCCGCCGAGTGATGTTTGCCCTGGTCCCGATGGGATTCAGCCACGATCGGCGACACGTTCCGGCAGCCCGCCCTGCGAACCATCCAGCCGGCCCGCATGATCCGTGAACCGTGTTGTACGGACCGGACGGGCGGTTCCCGGTCCGCCGTCCGCCCGAACCGGGCAGGGGAGGCGGTGCACACGGGCACCAGCCCCCTGGGCAGAACGCATGACAGTGGCCGTGAGCTGGGAATTCGCGTAACCGCTTCAGGCATCATCGGGCAGTTTCAGGCCCGTTGTGGGCCGGTCCGTGCGAAAAGGCGATTGGTATAAAGGTGCGGCAAGACCGGGCACGCCGTGCCCGGACCGGGTACGGAAGGCCGGGTGAGTGCGATGAACGCCGAAGAGCGTCAGAGCCGGATTCTCGCGCTCGCTCGTCACCAGGGACGTGTCGAGGTCACCACCACGGCCGTCGACCTGGCCGTCGCGCCGGAGACCATCCGTCGCGACCTCAGGGTCCTGGAACGCAGGGGCCTGCTCCGCCGCAACTACGGCGGTGCCTATCCCGTCGAGGGCGCGGGCTTCGAGACGGGCCTGCCCGAACGAGAGACCCTGCACGTCCAGGACAAGCGCCGGATCGCCGCGGAGGCGGTCAGACTCCTCGGTGACGCGGAGACCGTGTTCGTGGACGAGGGCTACACCCCCCAGCTCCTCGCCGCGCTCCTCCCCGGTGACCGCCCCCTGACCGTGGTCACCGCGTCACTGTCCACCGCAGCCGCGATCGTGGACTCTCCGCAGGTCACCGTGCTGCTCCTCGGAGGCCGAGTCCGGGCGCGGACCCTGGCCACGGTGGGCTCATGGGCCTGCGCCATGCTCGAGCAATTCGTGATCGACCTGGCCTTCCTGGGATCGAACGGGATCTCCCGGGAGCTCGGCCTGACCACTCCCGATCCGGTGGTGGCCGACGTCAAGGCCAAGGCGCTGGCCGTGTCACGCCGGCGTGTGTTCATGGGGCACCACAGCAAGTTCGGCGCGAGCAGCTTCTGCCGCTTCGCCGGGGTGGGTGACTTCGAGGCCATCGTCACCGACACCGGACTGTCCAGCGCCGAGGCGCACCGCTACTCACTGTTGGGACCCCGCGTCCACCGGGTCTGACCCGCTCAGCGCACCCTCCGCCGCCAGGGACGGCTCCGCCGGAGCCGCGCCGACGGCACCTCCCTGGCCGCACGGCCGGACACCACCGTCTGCCCGATCCCACATTCTCCGTCCCCTTCGCCGCCCCCCGACATCCCATGAAAGGGAAGATCATGGCTTCGAGACCGACTGTTCCACGGAGTGCCGTCCCCCTGGGCGCGCTGGCCATGTGCGGCGCACTGCTCACAGCCTGCGCGGGCGCCGGTGGCGCAGGGAACGGCTCCGGCTCGCACTCCATCAACGTGCTGATGGTGAACAACCCGCAGATGGCGGACCTACAGAAGCTCACGGCGGCCAACTTCACCAAGAAGACCGGCATCCAGGTCAACTTCACGGTGCTGCCGGAGAACGACGTCCGCGACAAGATCACCCAGGACTTCTCCAGCCAGGCCGGCCAGTACGACGTGGCCACGATCAGCAACTACGAGACGCCGATCTACGCCAAGAACGGCTGGCTCGCCCCGCTGACCTCGTACGCGAAGAAGGACACCGCCTTCGACCAGAGCGACGTCCTGCCCGCCCTGCGGGAGTCCCTCACGGCGTCCGGCCAGATGTACGCCGAGCCGTTCTACGGCGAGTCGTCCTTCCTGATGTACCGCAAGGACGTCTTCAAGGAGAAGGGGCTGACCATGCCGGCCCACCCCACCTGGCAGCAGGTGGCCGCCCTGGCCGCCGAGGCCGACGGTGCCAGGCCCGGGATGAAGGGCATCTGCCTGCGCGGCCTCCCGGGATGGGGCGAGGTGATGGCTCCCCTGACCACGGTGGTCAACACGATGGGCGGCACCTGGTTCGACAAGGACTGGAAGGCCCGGGTCGACAGCCCCGCCTTCACGAAGGCGACCAAGTTCTACGTCGACCTCGTGCGAGCCCACGGCGAGACGGGCGCGCCGCAGTCCGGGTTCGCCGAGTGCCTCAACAACGTGGAGCAGGGCAAGGTCGCCATGTGGTACGACGCGACCTCCGCGGCCGGGTCGCTCGAAGCCGGCGGTTCGCCGGTGGCCGGGAAGATGGGTTACGCGCCCGCGCCGGTCGACCGGACCAGGAGTGCGGGCTGGCTCTACACCTGGGCCTGGGGCCTCCAGAAGGCGAGCAAGCACCATGACGACGCCTGGAAGTTCATCTCCTGGGCGTCCAGCAAGCAGTACGAGGACCTGGTGGGCAAGAAGCTCGGCTGGTCCCGGGTCCCGGCGGGCAAGCGGAACTCCACCTACGCCGACCCGCGGTACGTCGCCGCGGCTTCGGCCTTCGCCGAGGCCACCGCGAACGCACTGAAAACCGCCGACCCGGACAACCCCGGCGTGCAGCCCCGGCCCGCTCCCGGCATCCAGTTCGTCGGCATCCCCGAGTTCACCGACCTGGGCACGCAGGTCTCCCAGCAGATCAGCTCCGCCATCGCCGGCAGGACCAGTGTCGAGCAGGCGCTGAAGTCCAGCCAGACGCTCGCCGAGAAGGTCGCCGCCAAGTACGCGGACAAGTGATCCCTCCCCGATCCCCCCGACGTTCCCGGCCCCCCGGTCCC
Organism: Streptomyces sp. NPDC028722; assembly: GCF_040637655.1. Lineage (NCBI taxonomy): Bacteria > Bacillati > Actinomycetota > Actinomycetes > Kitasatosporales > Streptomycetaceae > Streptomyces > Streptomyces sp. NPDC028722. The sequence continues at coordinate 224,525 of NZ_JBEZWU010000002.1, read as the reverse complement.
GCCCCCGCGGGACCGGGGGACGGAAGCACAGCGGAGACACACCGATGACCCTCGCTCATTCGTTCACCAGGCGTACCCGAGCGCCGCGGATCGCGGAACAGGCGGCGCCCCCACGGCGATCTCGCAGGGCGTGGGCCCGGCGGGCCCCGCTGCTCCCCGCCCTCATCTTCATGATCGTGGTCACCCAGCTGCCGTTCGTCGGCACCGTGGCGATCTCCTTCATGCGCTGGAACGCACTCGACCCGGACAACCGTGCCTTCGCGGGCCTGGACAACTACAAGGACGCGGTCACCGACCCGCAGCTGCGTTCCTCCCTGCTGACGACCGTCACGCTGACGGCCACCGTGGTGCTGGTCAGCCTGGTACTGGGCCTGGGGCTGGCCCTGCTCCTCGACCGTCGGTTCCGCGGCCGCGGCATCGTCCGCACCATGCTGATCACTCCGTTCCTCGTCGTGCCCGTGGCCTCCGCCCTGCTGTGGAAGCACGCGCTGTACAACGCCACCTACGGGCTGATCAACGGATCGCTGACCTGGCTGTGGGGCCTGTTCGGCAGCGACAGCGCGCCGCAGCCCGACTGGTTGTCCTCCCTGCCGCTGATGTCCGTGGAGGCGTCGCTGATCTGGCAGTGGACGCCCTTCATGATGCTGATCCTGCTGGCCGGGCTACAGAGCCGCCCCATGGACGCCGTCGAGGCGGCCCGCGTGGACGGCGCGACCACCTGGCAGGTCTTCCGCTACCTCACTTTCCCGCACCTGCGCCGCTATCTCGAGCTGGCCTCACTGCTCGGCAGCATCTACGTGGTGCAGAACTTCGACGCCGTCTTCACGCTCACCGGCGGCGGCCTGGGCACCGCCAACCTGCCCTACACCGTCTACGAGACCTTCTACCAGGCGCATGACTACGGGCAGGCCTCCGCGGAAGGCGTCATCGTCGTCCTCTGCTCGCTCCTCGTGGGCAGCTTCGCGCTCAGGACGGTCTCGTCCCTGCTCCGAGAGGAGACCCGCTGATGGCCGCGACCCTCACCACCCGCCCCACGGGCGGCCCCGGCGGCGGGGCCCGACGCCGGCGCGGCGCACTCGGCCTGCTGGCGTGGCTCTGCGGAGCCGTGTTCTTCCTTCCGGTCGCCTGGATGCTGCTCACCTCGCTGCACAGCGAGTCCGACGCCGCGACCAACCCACCGAGCCCGGGGGCACCGCTGACCCTCCAGGGCTACCGGGAGTTCTTCGGCGCGAGTACCGGTGTCTCCCCCTGGCCGCCGCTGGTCAACTCCTTCTCCGCGAGCCTCCTGTCGACGCTCCTGGTGCTGGTGCTGTCCGTCCCGGCCGCATACGCCCTGTCCATCAAGCCGGTGCGCAAGTGGACGGACGCGATGTTCTTCTTCCTGTCCACCAAGATGCTGCCCGCGGTGGCCGGACTGCTGCCGGTCTATCTGATCGCCGAGAACAGCGGCCTGCTCGACAACGTCGCGCTGCTGGTCATCCTCTACACCTCGATGAACCTGCCGATCGCGGTCTGGATGATGCGTTCGTTCCTCGCCGAGGTCCCCGTCGAGATCCTGGAGGCGGCCGCCATCGACGGCGCGGGACTGCCCACCGTCCTCGCCCGGATCGTCGCGCCGGTCGTCGCCCCCGGCATCGCAGCCACCTCGCTGATCTGCTTCATCTTCAGCTGGAACGAACTGCTGTTCGCCCGGGTGCTCACCGGCGTCGTCGCCGGCACCGCACCCGTGTTCCTCACCGGCTTCGTCACCAGCCAGGGCCTCTTCCTGGCCAAGGTGTGTGCCGCCGCCGTCTGCGTCTCCCTGCCGGTCCTCGTCGCCGGATTCGCCGCCCAGGACAAGCTTGTCCAGGGCCTGTCCCTTGGAGCAGTCAAGTGAAAGCCGCCGTGATCAGCTCGCCCGGCCAGGTCGGCGTCGAGACCGTCGACGACCCCACCCCCGGCCCCGGGCAGGTAGTGATCGAGGTGTCGGCCTGCGGCCTGTGCGGCACCGATCTCCACATCCTGCAAGGCGAGTTCGCACCCGCCCTGCCCATCGTTCCCGGGCACGAGTTCGCCGGCGAGGTCGTCGCCCTGGGCTCCGCGGTACACGGCCTGGCCGTCGGTGACCGGGTCGCCGTCGACCCCTCTCTGCACTGCCACGAGTGCCACTACTGCCGTATCGGGCGCGGCAACATGTGCGAGCGATGGAACGCCATCGGTGTCACCGTCCCCGGCGGCGCGGCACAGTACACGGCCGCCCCCGCCGCCAACTGCGTGAAGCTCCCCGAGCACGTCCGCACCGAGGACGCCGCCCTCATCGAGCCGCTGTCCTGCGCGGTACGCGGCTACGACATCCTGCGCTCCACGCTCGCCAGCAACGTGCTGATCTACGGCTCGGGCACCATGGGCCTGATGATGCTGGAACTCGCCAAGCGCACCGGGGCGGCCACCGTCGACATGGTCGACATCAACGACGACCGGCTCGCCACCGCCCGCACGCTCGGCTGTAGCAACGCGGTGACCACCGCCGACGCGCTCGAGCGCCCACGCGGCTGGGACGTGGTCATCGACGCCACCGGCAACGCCCGAGCCATCCAGGACGCCCTCGGCCGGGTCGGCAAGGGGGGCACGTACCTCCAGTTCGGCGTCGCCGACTACGCGACCCGGGCCACCATCGACCCGTACCGGATCTACAACGAGGAGATCACCATCACCGGCTCGATGGCCGTACTGCACAGCTACGAGCGTGCCGCCGAACTGTTCGCCGGAGGGGTGCTCGACCCGGAGATCTTCATCAGCGACCGGCTGCCGCTGGCGGACTACGCCGAAGCCCTGCGGCGATTCCAGGCAGGGCAGGGCCGGAAGATCCAGGTACTGCCGTGACCAGGAGTACCGGACGCGGGCACGGCCGGGCCCGCACAGAGCAGGCGCCCGAAGTCCTGACCGGCCCAGGGGACACAACGGCTCCCGTGCTCCCGGCGATCGTCATCGGCGAAGCACTGGTGGACGTCATCACCGGCCCCGACGGCTCGCGCCGGAGCCACCCCGGTGGCAGCCCCGCCAACGTGGCGCTGGGCCTGGGCAGGCTCGGCCACCCGGTCCGGCTCGCCACCCGCGTGGGACACGACCACTTCGGCAGCCTGCTCCGAAAGCATCTGGAGGCCGGCCGGGTCGAGCTGTCACCGGGATCCGTGGTCGACGCCGCCACCTCCACGGCGACCGCCGTACTCGATGCCGCGGGCGCCGCGAGCTACACCTTCGACATCACCTGGGCCCTGTCGGCGGCCGTCGAGAAAGCATTGCGCGACGGGCCGCCGGCGCACGTCCACACCGGATCCATCGCTACCGCCCTGAATCCGGGAGCCGACCAGGTCTTCAGCACGCTGCACGCCCTGCGGGCCTCCGCCACCCTCTCCTACGACCCCAACCTGAGGCCCGCGCTGCTCCGCTCCGCGGAGCGGGAACGTGAACGGGTGGAACGACTGGTCGCCATCAGCGACGTGGTCAAGGCGAGCGAAGAGGACCTGGCCTGGCTCCACCCGGGCGAGAGTCCGGACAGGACGGCGGCGCGCTGGGCACGGAGCGGCCCGGCGCTGGTCGTCCTCACCCTGGGAGCCAACGGCGCCAGGGCCTGGTGGCGGCACGGCTGCCAGGACATCGCGCCGGTGCCCGTCCGGGTGAGGGACACCGTGGGGGCCGGCGACGCGTTCATGGCCGGACTGGCCGGCCGACTGCTGCACGCCGGGCTGCTGGGGGGCGGCCCGGGAGCCGAGGCAGCGACGGCACGCACGGCCCTGCGCGCGGCGACGGACACCGATCGACTGCCCGCGGTCCTCGGCGAGGCGCTGGCGGTGGCCGCCCGGGTGGCGGCGCTCACCTGCGGGCGTGAAGGGGCGGACCCGCCCACAGCGGCAGAACTGGTGGGCTGACCGGTCGCGGTGGCGGACGGCTGATCGTCGCGCTGCCCCGGTGCTGCGGCTCCGGAGCCGGGCGGCCACTGCTTCACCTCACTTCAGAGCGGGGGGTGCCGCGTCCGTGCCGGTGCCCCAGGACGAGGGCGTCGAGCCGACCTGGAAGGACACGTCTCGTAGCCGGCGGAGTTGCCCGGTGGTCAGGTACGTCTTCCCGTACGGGGTGCCGTCCAGCCGGGCGGACCGGATGTAGCGCTGGGAGCCCGACGTGCCCGGTGCCCGCACGGTCAGCCGGCCCTGTGGGTAGTAGCGGCGGTCGAGCGTGACGTCGACGCGTTCGAAGACGGGGGTGGACAGACCCCATGTGTCGGTGCCGGGCTGAACCGGGAAGAGGCCGATGGACGACAGCACGTTCCAGGCCGACATGGTGCCCAGATCGTCGTTGCCGGTCATACCGGTCGGCGCGTCGGTGAACAGGGTCAGCGCGGCATGCACCACGTCGGTGGTCTTCCACGGCTGCCCGGTCGACAGATAGGTGTACGGCGCGATCAGATCCGGTTCGTTCTGCGGGTTGTACTTGTCCGCGTTGTAGTAGTCGTACGGCCCGTTGACCCACACCTCGCGGGCGGTCCTCGCGGGGTCGGCCACCAGCCGGTCGTAGGCGAAGAAGGAGTCGAGCCGCTGATCGGCCGCGGCCCTGCCGCCGATCAGGTCGATCACACCGGGCAGATCCTGGGGCACCAGCCACTGGTACTGCCACGACGTTCCCTCGTGGAAGCCCTCGCTGCGGGCCGGGTCCGCCGGGCCGGTGAAGGCACCCGAGGCGTCACGTGCGCGGAAGAACCCGGTCGAGCGGTCGTAGATGTTCCGGTAGTTGCGTGCCCGCTCGGTGTACCGCCGCGCGTCCGCGCGGTGTCCCAGCTCCTTGGCCATCTGGCCGAGCATGGCGTCGGACAGGGCGTACTCGAGCGTGGCCGAGGCACCGTGGTCGTAGTCGGAGTCACCGGGCTTGGCATGCGGCCGGCCCTTGATGTAGGGGGCGAAGCCGTCGGCGATGTACTCCTTGTCGGCCTCCCGGCCGACGGGGGCGGAGTCGGCGGGCGGCACGCCGTCGGCGTTGCGCCTCAACGCCCGGTAGGCGTCCTCCTCGTGGCCCTTCAGCAGCCCCTGCTGATAGGCGTTGGTCAGGAAGGGGGTGACGGGGTCACCGGTCATGATGTTGGTCTCGACCGTGCCGTACCCCCACTTGGGCAGCCAGCCGCTGTCCTTGTCGATGCGGATCACGGACAGCGCCATGTCACGTGCCTCGTGCGGCGCCAGCAGGGAAAGCAGCTGGGTCTGGGTCCGGTAGGTGTCCCACAGCGACCAGTTCTGGTAGTACGTGAACTCCTCGGCCCGGTGGACGCGCTGGTCCCAGCCGGTGTAGCGCCCGTCGACGTCGCTGCCGATGTTCGGGGCGAGGAACGAACGGTACAGCGAGGAGTAGAACGTCCGCCGCAGGGTCGTGCTGCCGCCTCGGACCCGTACGTCGTCGAGCCGGTCCTCCCAGGCGTCCCGTGCGGCCCGGCGCACCTGGCCGAAGGAACGGCCGCCCTCGGCACGCAGGTTGAGCGCCGCCCCTTTGGCGTCGACGTACGACAGGGCGGTGGTCGCCTCGACCGTACGGTCCTTGGTGGTGTCGAAGCGTACGAAGGCGCCGTTGCGCTCGGCGTCCGCCTGCGAGGTCTTCGAGCCGTCGGTGACGTCGGCGCCCTTCCAGGTACCGGACGTCGTGAACGGCCGGTCGAACCTCGTGATCGTGTAGACCGTGTACGGCTTGGTGTCCTGGCAGAAGCCGCTGCCTGTGATGGCCGTCCGCACGGTCCGGTTGTCGAGGATCTCCACCTTGGTGTGCAGCGTCCTGTGCAGTGACTGTCCGGCGTTCACCAGCACGTTGGCCTTGTCGGTGGCCGGGAACGTGTAGCGCTGCACGGCGGTGCGCCTGCCGGCGGTCAGCTCGGCCTGGACGCCGCTGTCCAGGCCGACCCGGTAATAGCCGGGCGAGGCCGTCTCGTCGTCGTGGCGGTATCCCGCGGCATATGTGGCGTTGTCCGTGCTGGTGATGTCCCCGGTCGTGGGGAGCACCGGCAGGTCCCCGCCCAGGCCACAGCCGACGCCGGACAGGTGCAGCATGGAGAAGCCGCGTATGTGGTCCTGCGAGTAGTCGTAGCCGGTGTTGTGCCCGGTGTCGGGTGAGAACTGGACCATGCCGAACGGCACGGCCGCACCCGGGTAGGTGTTTCCCTCGTTCTCCGTGCCGATGAACGGGTTGACCAGGTCGGTCAGCCGGTCCTCGCGCTGCGGCCCGTCGGCCGCGGCGCGCGCCGCCGGCGCCGCGAGTCCCGTACCCAGCAGAACGGCCACCGCCAACGCGCTTACCGGGCGCGGACGGTGGCGGCTGGTGCGTCGTTTCATCGTGCGCCTTTCGACAACGTTGTCAGGGCTGGGATCATTTTTCGTGGGTGCTGAGGGGTCGTCAAGAGGTGGCGCACGAGTACCGCACGAGCCGCACGAGCCCGACGAGCCGGACGGGAGGGAACTGGCCGGGGTGGCGCCCCGCTCCACTGGCCCTGGGCCCTGCCGGCCGCGCGCCGCTCCCGTCGGTTCTCAGGCGCCGGGCGCGGACCACTTCTGGTTCGTGCCGCCGTTGCAGTCCCAGATCACCAGTCGCGTGCCGTCGGTGGTGGAGGATGCCGGGTCGTCGAGGCAGCGGCCGGAAGCGGGGTTGCGGTAGCCGCCGTTGTACGGCTGCCACTGCTGGTTGCCGCCGCCGTTGCAGTCCCAGACCACCACCTTGCTGCCGTTGCCGGTGCCGGCGCCGGCCACGTCCAGGCACTTGCCGAGCGCACGCAGCGTGCCGTCCGAGGACGCGGTCCAGACCTGCGCGGCGGTGTTGTTGCAGGACCAGAGCTGCGCGGCGGTGCCGTTGGCTGCGTCGCCGCCTTCGACGTCGAGGCACTTGCCGGTGATGCCCGAGCGCACGGCGCCGACACGGCTGGTGGCGACGGGTGCCTTGATCCAGCCGGCGGCGTCGGCGGCCTGGATGCCGTCGTCGAAGGCACCGGCCATCTTCCGGTAGCCGCCGTCGTCGGGGTGCAGCGCGTCGGCCAGGTCAGAGGCGGTCAGCGCGCTCATGTCGACCAGCCGGACGTGCTTGCCGGCCGCTTGCTCCGTCCGCACGATGCCAGGTAACGCCGCGTTGAAAGCCGGCCGGTTGGGCTCCTCGGTGGAGTTCGTCGACACGATGAGGGTGCCGACCAGCACGGTGGCGTCGGGCGCGTCGGTGGTGATCCGGTCGATCAGCGCGTGCAGCCGGTCGGTGGCGGTGGGCACCTGGTAGTTCTGGTTGAGATCGTTGGTGCCGATCTCCAGGGTGACGACGTTGGGCCGGTACCGGGCCAGCACGGAGTCGGCGATGCCGGCGATCTGATCGATCCGCCAGCCGGAGTGGCCTTCGTTGTCCGGGTCGGACAGGGTGCCGTTGCGCTGGCTGCCGACGAAGTCGAGTGGGTGGCCCTCGGCGGACAGCTTGTCCCACAGGTCACCGCGGTAGCTGTTGCCCGTACTGCTGCCGATGCCCCAGGTGATCGAGTCGCCCAGCGGCATCACCCGCAATGAGGCGGGCGCGGCCGCGGCGCGGACCTTGTCGGCACCGGCCTGCGCCCGGCCGGTGATGGCTGCCGCCGAGGGGGCGATGCCCGCGCCGAGCGCGGCCGCCACTACGACCGCCAACCCTGCCCTGTCGTATCTCATGTTCTCCCCTTTGCTGTGTGAGGGAATGTGCGGGGTGCTGTGCACGGCCGCCCCCGGCCGTCTTGCGGACCAGTCGGAGGGGGATGTCCGGGCGCGTGTCTGCGCGGGGGCACGGCCCGTCCGGGCGCCCCGGCCGGCCCGGTTCACGGTGCGGCGGGGAGGTTCCACTTCTGGTTGGCGCCGCCGTCGCAGTCCCAGATGTCGAGGGCGGTGCCGTTGGTGGTGTCGAGTCCGGGGATGTCGAGGCAGCGTCCGCTGGCGGGGTTGACCAAGGTGCCGTTACTGACGGTCCACTGCTGGTTCCCGCCGCCGTTGCAGTTCCACAGGTCCACCGGTGAGCCATTGGCGGTCGCGTTGCCGACGACGTCCAGGCACAGGCCGTTGACGGTGACCGCGCTGTTGCCGAGCGTCCACTGCTGGGCGGGAGTGCCGTTGCAGTCCCAGATGTCGACGACGGCGCCGGCGGTGGTGGAGTCGGTGTAGTCGTCGAGGCACTTGGCGGTGTTCAGGACGGAGGTGACCTGCCCGGTCGCGGTGCCGCCCGCGCTTCCCGAACCCGGGGCGATGGACAGGTTGTCGAACTGGTCGGTGCGGTAGCCCTGGATGCCCAGTCCGGCCTGCCCTGACTGGAAGGAGGTGTCGGTGACCGAACCGATCCGTCTGCCGTCGACCGCGGCGCTGATCGTGGAGCCCTGGAAGGTGAGGGCGAGGTTGTGCCAGGTGCCGGTGCCCAGCGCCGCGGTGGTGCCGGTGGCCAGGGTGTGGTGGGAACCGTCGGTGTACCCCTTCTCGATCCACCATTGCCCGGTGTCGCGCATGCGGAAGTAGTAGGCGTTCATGTGCGACTGCGGGCGCAGCTGGGTGTTGGCCCGGCCGAGCAGCTCGGTGGTACCCGCACCGCGCAGCAGGACATCGGAGCTGACGGTGTAGTTCGACCAGGTGGTGTCGCCGATCAGCGAGTAGGAGTCGGAGTCGTCCTGCCACTCGATCGGTTTGACCGGTGCCATCTGCTGGAGGCACTGGCCGGAGCGAGCGGTGCAGGGCTGGACCTCGAAGGAACCCTGCATGTCGGACAGGTACTTCGCCTCGGTGCCGTCGGCGTCGGTGTCGAAGGTGTCGCTGTAGGGCAGAGCGAGGGCGTGGGCGGCGGGTGCGGTCGCGGTGCCCTTGCCCTGGCCGGTGGTGGTGGTCACGGTATAGACGTAGCCCGGCTGCATCGTCAGCGCGTACGAGCCGCCCGACGGCGTGACGTCCTGGACGTGGACGAAGGATGTCGCCGCGCTGGGAGCATTCACTGCGGTCGCCCAGACATGGACGGTTCCCGTGGACAGACCGCCCTGGACGTGGAAGGTGGCGGTCTGAGCGGCGCCGGCGGTCGTCGTCTCCAGGATCGTGGAGTAGTCGGAGCCGGTGTCCGACTTGACGGTGACGTAGCTGCCGTTGGTCTCCGAGCCGCCGAGATAGCCCGAGGCGGAGTCGATGAACTTCCAGCCGGGCCGGGTGAACTGGGTGACCTGCGCGGTGGCCCAGGTGCTGGCACCGATGGTGTAGTGCCCCGACCATGGGGAACCGGCCGTGGCCAGTCCGACGGTGCTGTAAGGCAGGTTCGGGTAGATGGCGGCGAGCAGCGGCCAGTTGAAGTAGCTGGTCATCTTCGCGTCGATGTAGCCCCGGGTGATCGCCCGGATCAGCGCGGCGGCGCCGGTGTTCATGTCCTGGGAACCGCTCTCGCTGTCCCACAGGGGCTTGCCGAGGCTTCTGCCGGTCTGGGTGCTCTGGCAGGAGCGCGCATCACCGCCGTCACCGCCGTTGCAGGAGTAGTGGACGCCGATGATCGATACCGCTTTGTCGAACGCGGAGTTGCTCGCCATGTCGTCGGCGACGCTCCAGCCGGAGTCGTCACCGACGATCTGTACGTCCGAGTAGCCGGCGGTGTTCAGCGCCGACCGTAGCTGGATGTACCAGTTGACGTCGTGACCGCGTTCGTTCCAGCCGCCGAGGTACTGGATGTTCAGGCCGTGCTGCTTGGCGCACCCCAGCCAGGAGATGAGGTAGTTGATGGTGTCGGTGGACCAGAATCCGCCGTTGATCCAGCCCGGTGCGGCCCAGGCCAGGCCGTACAGGCCGATGTTCGGGTTGCGCTTGCGGGCCTGTTCGGCCAGCCAGAACTCGTACCCGGCATCACAGTTGACCGTGCCCTTGGCGTGTTCGATCGACGGCTCCGAGCCGTCGGTGGAGTTTGCGTCGCCGCCGATCTCCAGCTTGAGCAGTTGAAGGTTCGCGCCGTAGCCGGGCTTGAACATGTAGTCCAGGATCTGTGACCGCTCAGCCGCCGGGTAGTCCGTCAGCAGCCGGGAGTTGCCGCCACCGCCGCTGATCGCACCGATTCCGTCGAACGTCCGGCCGCCCTGGGTGCCGTCCACCGTGATGGACGTGGTCGCGGCCTGTGCCGGACCGACACCGGCCGCGAGCAACGCGGCGAGCAACACAAGTACCCATACAGGAGCAAGTCTTCCTGATCGATGCATGGACTCGTCCTTCGGCGTGGGGAGACGGCCGGGGCGTGCGCCGGGTCAGAGGCGCGCCAAGTACCGCCCGAAGATGCCGCACAGTGTGCGGTCGTGTCTCTTTTGCGGTCAACCCTCAAGACAAGGCGACACTTTCACACACACTCGATCCAGCCTCCTGCCGGATTCGCGCTCTCTCCCCGGACCCGTCCGAGCGCTTGTACCGGCAGGACCGAGGCGCCGCGCTCGGTGATGCCGTGGATCAGCACCCGACGATGCAGCGCGATAAGTGCACCCCGGTCGGCCAGCAGCCTCTGTGCCTCCAGCCAGGGGTCCAGGTTCGCCCGGTGGTCGGCGAACGGGACGGCGCGTCCTGGGCCTGGCCGCCCACAAATCGGACTTCGTACCAGGCATCCGCACCATCGACGAGGTGCGAGGAGGCCCAGGCGGACCGCGCACCCATTCGGACGGGGCCACGTGGGCACGGGGGCGGTGTCCTCGCGATGGTCCGCTCCCACCTCCCCGGCCTGCTCGCCGGCGCGGGCCGCTCCCTCGACCCCGTCGTCGCCGCCCTCCTGCACCACACCAGCAGCAGCGCCGTCGTCGCCGACTCCGCCCGACCCGTGAAGCACACCCCGCATCTCCCGGGCGAGTCGGCACCGGGGCTAGCGCCCGCGCCGCTCCGAGAGATGCGCCTGCGCTGACGGCGCCGGCCCCTGGCACCGATCCCGCAGGGCGTTCACGAGGGCCTCACGGAGGCTCGGCCAGGGCTTCTCGGAGCCTGTTGCTGCCCTGGCGGACCTATCCGCCCCTCGATGACCTGAGTCCGCTGCGGAATCCGACGGCTCCAGGGTGCCGGGGGCCAGTGCCACGGGTATGGCGGGTTATCCATCTTCCCCACAAGACCTATGAGGGGGTAGAGAATCCCCTCGGCCGCTGTCGGCCGCGCTGGGACAAGACTACGTTCGTCGCGTCCTGTCATGCACATTCACCACTGTGTGTGTCATGTCCATGGCTGCATTCGCCGCTGTGCGTGTCACGGGCCTGCCGATCGGACTCAACGCCGGGAAGAACAACAGCCACGCGGCACGGGGTGCTCCGGAGTGGTCGTGCCCATGGCCGTCCTCGCCGTGACGCCTGTCTTCACCGCCCGCTCGCCGCCGTCCGTACGAGGCCGCGTCCGCCAGGCCGAGCAGGATCAGATGGGCGCCGGAGGCGATGAGGGCGATGTGCAGCAGGCCGGTACCACTCAGGACAAGCAAGATCATCTGAAGCGGGCGTCTCACAGCAGTGCTCCTCCGACCAGCGCGCTGAACAGGACCGCTACGACCACCGTGGCGGCGGAGAACCGGACCGCGAACGCCCGCCCGAAGGTGCCGGCTTGCAGGGCGATCAGCTTCAGATCGACCATCGGACCGACCACCATGAACGCCAGCCGTGCGACCGGTGAGAATACGCTCAGCGAGGCCGCCACGAACGCGTCGGCCTCCGAACACACCGCCAGTACCACCGCAAGAGCGGCCAGGAACAGCACCGAGAGCCAGGGCGAACCCGAGAACGCGTCCAGCACGGAACGGGGCACCGCCACATTGAACGTGGCCGCCGCCACGACAGGTCCCGCGCCTGGGTGCGTTCCGCTGCCGACTCCCAGTCGTCCGTGTCCGGCAGACGGGGCCGGGACGCGTCGCAGCGGATGCTGTCGACCACCGCACGGCGGGCGACGGAGACAGCCAGGTGCGGGCCGAGGAGCGGTCCTCGAACCGGTGCACGCTGCCCAGGACCCACAGGAAGGTGTCCTGGGTCAGGTCGTCGGCACTCCGGGGATCGGCGCCGAGGAACGTCGCGTAGCGGCGGACGTCCCGGAGCAGGGCGCGGACGAAGAGGCCGACGGCATCGGGGTCGCCCCCGCGGGGCGCGCGTGGGATCGGCGTCCGTTACCTGGGGTCCCGAGAGCGCGCCGCTCGTCACGCTGCGGCTGAGTGTGGCGGCGTATCCGGTGCAGTGAACCCCGAAGCCGGACGGCCGGTGCACCCCTGGGAGCGGGGCCGCACCGGCCGTGGTCGTACTACGGAGCGTACGGATGGTGATCAGTCCTTACGGCCCTTGAGGCGCCGTACGTCGAAGGACCAGATGCCGCGGCCGTGGGTGGCGGCGTACAGCTTGCCGTCCGGGCCGAGGCGCAGCTGCATCACGGCCGTGGTGGGCAGGTCGTGCCCGAGGACCAGCCACTTCGTGGCGCCGGCGGGACGGTAGAAGGTGGCGAGGTCGGTGCCGAGGGCGACGCCGCCGTTGGGGAGGAGCTTGACCGTGTCGGCGGGGACGTCGGGCAGGTCGGCCGAGATGTCCGCCCAGCTCGCACCGCCGTCCTTGGACTCGAAGACGTGGCCGACGCCCGCGCCCGGGCCCTCGGTGAACCGGCGGGAGAAGCCGTTGATCGCCACGAGGACGTGCTGGGCGTTGGCCGGGTCGATCTCGAAACCGGAGACGTAGCGGTTCGGGATGGTGCCGTCGACCGGAAGGTTCAGCTGGTGCCAACCGGTGCCGTCGGCGTTGCCGGCCGCGATGCCGCGGGTGAAGCCCTGGTTGTTGCAGGGGCCGCACCAGCCGACGTACACGGTGCCGCCGGAGGACGCCACGGCCGTAGCCGTGTGGCCCTCGCCGAGGTCGTAGGCGTTCGTCCACTCCTTGCCGGAGCGGATCGCGAAGCCCTTGGTGTTCACCCACACGTGCCGGCCACCGGCGATCCAGGTGTGGGTGTTCTTGGCGTCGGCGGCGATCGGGGCGATGAAGCGAGCGCCGGCGCCCCCCTGGTCCTTGTCCGGCGGGGCGACCTCGTACTCGGTGGCCTTCGACGGGTCCGTCGACCAGGAGCCGTCGTTCACGCCGCAGTTCTGCGTCACCCACATGTCCAGGTAGACGTATTCCTCGGCGATGTCGCAGCCGTTGGCGGGGTCCGTGATGGTGTCGCCGCCGTCGCCACCGAAGTTGGAGCCCATGACCTTGTCGTGGCCGCGCAGGATCGACTGGCCGTTGTCCTGTAGTCCGCCGGTGACCGAGACGCCGCCGTAGGTGAGGTCCTTGCCGACGCCGACGGAGTAGTACTGGAGAGTGTCGAGGGTGCCGTCGCTCAGGGACTGCCAGTCCTTGGCGTGACCGCCCGAGTCGACAGCGCCGTTCAGCGGACGCCGGTAGATGCCGCCGTCGTTGCCGACGTACGCCCAGGTCTTGCCCTTGTGGCTGCCGATCGCGACCGCGTGCTGGTCGGAGTGGGTCGTAGGTGAGCAGTCGCCGGTCTGCTTGGCCGGGTCGAGGCTCCAGCAGGGGAAGGGAAAGTTCCAGTACGGGCCGGGCACGGTCCAGCTCTGACCGCCGTTCTTGGTCTCGAAGACCTCTTCCAGGCCGAGGTAGACGTGGTCGGCATTGGCCGGGTCGACCTGGAGGAACTGGTTGTACCAGGACTGGATGCCGGGCATGTAGCCCGCGCTCTGCAGGGCGGATCCGGACGCCTTCAGCTTCGTGTAGTCGGCGATCAGCGTCCACGGCCCGAACGGCGAGCCGTTCTTGGACACGTACACGCCCTTGAGCCCGCTGTCCGGGTTCGCGGCCATCTGGGCCGGGGACTGGTCGACGGCGTACAGGCGTGAGCCGTCGGCCGCGGCGGCGAAGGTCATGTTGCCGACGTCGTCACTGCTGGTCGGCAGGTCACCGAGCCCGCTCGCCGGCTTCCAGCTGCCGTCGCCCAGCCGGGCGTACAGCCCGTTGTACGTGTCGCCACCGCGCCAGCCGACCGCGAGCAGGACCTTGTCCGGATCCTTCGGGTCGACGGCGATGTCGTTGGCGATGTTCTTGTACGGCGCGCTCGGATCGTCCGCCTTCGAACCGCCCGGCAGGTAGTCCGGGTTGGGGGCGAACTCGTGTTTCCACGGCCCGGACAGAGTGGTCGTGGAGTGCGACCAGACGCCGGTGCTGGTGGCCGCCCACGCCTTGCTTCCGGCGAAGCGCAGCGCGTGGATGACGGTGGACTCCAGCTCGGCACCTCCGACGCGGTCGCCGGGCCGGAACTGGCCGTGGCGCGGGTCCTTCAGGACGTATACGCCCGTGCCGACGAAGGACGTCGCACCGGTGTTGGACTCACCCGTGGCGTACCAGAGCCGCTTCTGCCGGTCCAAGGCCAGGGTGCCCGTCGACAGGGACGGCAACTTGTCGGAGATCGGCTTCCAGTGCCCGCCGCCGGTCGTCGAGCGGAAGACACCACCGTTCGCGCCCCCCGCGTACACATGACCCTGGTCATCGGCGGCGATGCCGGTGATCCGTCCGGTGACATCGCCCGCCCCGCCGCTGGAGTTGGAGTTCACATCGCGGTAGCGGGGATCGTCGGCGTTGTAGACCTTCGCGGTGACGTGTTTCCAGCCGCCGCTCGTGTGCCGCATGGACTGCAACTGCTGCCAGGCTGCCCCGTAGGCGCCGGGCGCGACCACGCCGGGCGCGGTGCGGGCCTCGGTGAACTGGGCCGTCGCCTCGGCGGAGTTCTCCGCCTCGTCGGCCCCGTCGTCATCGCCCTCCGCGGTGAACGCGGACATGCCCTGGCCCGCGTGCACCGCCTTGATGTGCTCGCGGCCTATGGCGGCCTGGTGGCTCGCTTGCCAGGGCCGGGGTCTGGCCTGGGTCGACGCCGCGAACGACTGGGTGCTTACCAGTCCGAACGCGGCCGCTACGACGGTGCAGGTCATGAACCGTCGCTGGTGCTTCGGGGGCAACATGCCCTCTCCTCCCTGCACCGGGCATTTGGGGTGCCCCGGCGCAGAGGGGAGCTTGGCGTGACCACTACAACCACACAAAGGGCTTACAGAAAAAATGGTGGGTTATTTACCTTGCGTCTCACGTGAGCCCGAAGTCCCGGAAGCCGCCAGCCCCTTTGAGCCGCCTCTTCGATCACCGGGCGAGCCTGTGCGGCCGGACTCCCCGGTACGAACAGTCTGGTCCTCGCCCAGCGACTCCCGCCGCAGCGGGTACTCGGTTTCGACGCGGCTCCGACTTGATCGAACAGGCCCTGCACCGTGCTCGACGGCTCCCCGACATCCCAGTTGGCTGCCTCCTCGGCAACTTCCATCAACTGCCGCTGCCCGCCAGTCATTCGACGTTGCCGTATGTGAAGCATCGGCAACTGCTCGATCTCTTCGAACGG
The DNA here is from genome assembly GCF_040637655.1 of Streptomyces sp. NPDC028722. Lineage (NCBI taxonomy): Bacteria > Bacillati > Actinomycetota > Actinomycetes > Kitasatosporales > Streptomycetaceae > Streptomyces > Streptomyces sp. NPDC028722. The sequence goes on along the minus strand of NZ_JBEZWU010000002.1, from coordinate 209,151 downwards.
CACGAAGCGGAGTTCGGAGATCTCCAGCTGGCCACTGGAGCAGGGTGTCGCGTTCGTCGTGATCAAGGAGCTCCTCAGCCACCCCTACAGCGGCGTCACCGCCACTGTCTACGCCCACGTCCGACTTCCAGCGCGACGCCATCGACACCCTCAGCATCGCGCTCAATGGTCCAACGATCAGCGGGGCAGCAAACGGTGACAACGACGAACCGCCACCGTGCAGGCGCCTGAGCCTGCCGATGTGCGCTCGTCGCTTCCCGGCCCCGGCACGGTCGCGCCGCGGCCCCGCCGGGCTCGACACGGACGCCACCCTCGCGGCCGTGAGCACCTCACCAGGCCGGAGCCCCCTTCAAGCCCCCAACAGGGGCTGAGATCAATGCGATGAGACAGAGCGGAGTGGCGTGGAGGTCATCAGACGCGCAAGCACTGCGGGGTGGAGGAGGCACGAGGCAGTCGCTGCTGCGCGACCGGGCGGCGTCGTCAGGCCCAGGCGATGGCGTCCTCGACGGGTACGCGGGGCAGCCGCGGGAACCACGGGTCGGCACCGGGGTGACCGATGTTGACCACCAGATGCGAACGCCAGCCGGTACCGGCGAAGAACTCCGCGTCCACCCCCGCCTTGTCGAAACCGGCCATGGGACCGGCCGCGAGACCCGCCGCTCGCACGGCGAGCAGGAAGACCCCGGTCTGCAATGCCGAGTTGTAGCCCGCGAGGGTCTCCCGTTTCTCTGTCTGGTCGGTGAACGCCGCCCGCAGCATCTCCCCACGGGCCGGGAAGACCGTCGGCATCTGCTCGTGGAAGTCGACGTCGTACGCCAGGACCGCCACGGCCGGCGCTTGAAGCGTCTTCTCCCTGTTGCCCTCGTCGAGATGCCGGGCCAGTCGCTCCTTACCCTCGCCGGTGCGCACGAAGAGCGCGCGCAGGGGCTGACCGTTGGCGGCGCTCGGCGACCAGCGGGCGAGTTCCCAGATCATGGCGAGTTCGCCGTCGGTGACGGCCGTCTCAGCGAAGGTGTTCGCGGTGCGGGCCTCGGTGAACAGCAGCTTTCGCCCGGCGTCGTCCAGGACATCGAGAGCCTGCGGTTCGCGGTGGGTTGTACTCACGGTGTCTCTCTTACTTGGCTGTGCGGATGGTGTGGTGCCGGGGCGGGCTCTCCGACCCGCACGAGCTGGGCGGGGTACGGAATCGCGGTGTGGTCACCTGGACCTGTGGTTCCCGGCCGAGGGTCATGAGAGGTGTGTCGACCGCTTGCGCCGCTCGGCGCCGAGCCGGGCGAAGATGTCGATCAGTTCGGGGGAGTCGACCGCTGCGGGGTTGAGGACCTGCTCGGCGGGGGCGCCCTGGAGGAGGCGCTTGACAGGAACCTCGAGTTTCTTGCCGGTGCGCGTGTGCGGGATGGCCGGTACGGCGAGGATCTCGTCGGGGACGTGGCGGGGTGAGGCGCCGGTGCGGATCGCCTCGCGGATCTTCTCGCGCAGGGCGTCGTCCAGGCTGACGCCGGGCGCGGGGACGACGAACAGGGGCATCCAGTAGCCGCCGTCAGGTTCCTCCGCGCCGATGACGAGGGCCTCGGTGATCTCGGGGAGGTGTTCGACGATGTCGTGGATGTCTGCGCTGCCCAGGCGGACGCCGTTGCGGTTGAGGGTGGCGTCGGAGCGGCCGTGGACGATCACCGAGCCATGGGAGGTGAGGGTGATCCAGTCGCCGTGCCGCCACACGCCGGGGTAGGCGCTGAAGTAGGCGTCGCGGTAGCGGCTGCCGTCGGGGTCGTTCCAGAAGGACAGCGGCATGGACGGCATGGGCCGGGTGACGACCAGTTCGCCGACCTGATCGACGACCGGTTGGCCTGAGCCGTCGTACGCCGTCAGCGCTACGCCGAGGCTGGGGGCGGACAGCTCCCCCGCCCACACCGGGGTGGTGGGGGCGCTGCCGGCGAAGCCGGAGACGACGTCGGTGCCGCCGCTGGTAGAAGCCAGTTGAATGCGGGCGCCCACGTGGTCGCGGACCCAGGGATAGGCAGAGGCGGGCAGTGCGGAGCCCGTGCAGCCGATGGCGCGGACGGCCGAAAGGTCGTGTGCGGAGGGTTCGACGCCGAGCTTGGCCATGGCCAGCAGGTACTGGGGGCTGGTGCCGAAGACGGTGACCTTGTGACGGGCGGCCAGTTCCCACAGCAGGTCCGGCCGCTCGACCGGCGCGGGGCTGCCGTCGTAGGTGCAGGTGGTGGCGCCGGTCAGCAGGGTGGAGACGACCAGGTTCCACATCATCCAGTGGGTGGTCGTGTACCACAGCAGGCGGTCCCCGACGCCCAGATCGCTGTGCAGGGCGAGGATCTTGAGGTGTTCCAGCAGGACACCTCCGTGCCCGTGGACGATGCCCTTGGGCAGGCCGGTGGTGCCGGAGGAGAAGACGATCCACAGCGGGTGGTCGAAGGGGACGGGGGCGATGGTGAGGTACTCGGTGCAGGTGGCCGCGTCTTCCCAGGGAACCGTCAGCCCCGGGTGCCCGTCCTCGGGCCACGCCAGGCCCACATGCTCCACGAGCACCGTGGCCTTCAGCGTCGGCAGGGTGCGGGCCAGGTGGAGCGAGGCGGCGCGGCGGTCGTGGGTGGTGCCGTTGAAGAGGTAGCCGTTCGCGGTGACGAGGACCGTGGGTTCGAGCTGGGTGAAGCGGTCGGCAGCGGCTTGGGGCGCGTAGTCCTGGCCGCACACCGACCAGACCGCGCCCAGGCTGGCGGTGGCGAGGAAGGCGATGATGGCGTGGGGGGTGTTGGGCAGGTAACCCACCACCCGGTCACCCCTTTCCACGCCCAGGTCGCGCAGGGTGGCGGCGACGGAGGCGACCCGGGCGCGCAGTTCCCGGCCCGTGATCTCGTAGCCGGTTCCGGTCTCGTCCAGCGCGGTGATCGCGGGAGCGTCCGGGTGCAGGTTGCCAAGTGCGTGGTGGGCGTAGTTGAGGGTGGCGCCGGGGAACCAGCGGGCGCCGGGCATGGTGTCCTCGGCCAGCACCCGCTCGTACGGAGTGGTCGCGTCGATGCCGAAGTACTCCCACACCGCGGCCCAGAACCCTTCCAGGTCGGTGACGGACCAGCGGTAGAGAGCTTGGTAGTCCGTGGGATCCTGGATCGCTTCGGCGCCCTGGTGGCGGGCCGCCCATCGAGCGAAGTCCGTGATGCGGCTGTCTGCCGCCGAGTTCGGGTCGGGAGTGAAGAAGGGTTCGGGATACGGCGTGGGGTGCGGGGCGGTCATGCTGTGGTGCTCCTCGACAGAGGGACGGGCGGGTCCATGGCGGTGTGGCGGGCCGTGTGCAGCAGGGGGGCCCAAGCGGCGGTTCCCGTGAAGTCGCCGGCACCGGCGGGGACGGTGTCGAGGACGACACGGTCGGGGCGCAGCAACACGGCGTCGGCCCGGCCGCTCGCCAGCCACGCCGCAAGTGTGCCGTCGTCACCGAGGCCGTCGACGTGGATCGTGGGCGCGGCCAGTGCCGTGGCCACGGCCGCGACCCGCGGAGCGGGCGGGACGGCGGTCAGGACGGCGAAGGAGTCTCCGAGGACGTCGTCCAGGCGCACCTGCCTGCCGTCGACACGCGCCCAGGGCTGCGGGCAGAAGGTGCCGGTCAGCGTGCGGCCCGTCAGCCGGGCGCGGCGGCGCACCAGGGGGCCGGCGGCCAGGGCGGGGCTGAGGTCGCGGCTCACCGCCGCGGTCACACCGGGGATGCGGCAGGCCGCACCCACGACGGCCCGGCGAACCGCCGCGGCGCGGTCCTGGCCACCGGTCATCGCCCAGCCGACGGCGACCGCCACCCGGATCACATGGCGGGCGTGCGGTTTGCGCTCACGCTCGTAGGTGTCCAACAGCGATTCGTGCGAGCCCTGTTGAAGAACCCGGGCCAGCTTCCAGGTCAGGTTGCGGGCATCGCGCAGTCCCGCGCACAGCCCCTGACCGACGAAGGGCGGGGTGAGGTGGGCCGCGTCGCCCAGCAGGAAGACGCGTCCCCGGCGCCACCGGTCGGCCAGGCGGGCGCGGAAGGTGTACTGCGCCTGCCGGATCACCTCGAAGTCGTCGCCCGGCGACGCGTCGGGCGGCGGGTCCACCCAGGGGGCGACCAGCTCGCGCAGGCGCGCCGGCCCGCCCGGGCCGTCCAGGTGCTCGCCGTCGGGCAGGCGGAACTCCCAGCGGTAGCGGTCCTCACTGACGCGCATGAAGGTGGCCGGCCGGGTGGGGCAGCAGATCTGCTCGGCGCCCTCCCAGGTGCGCACCGGGAGGCTGGTGCGCACGTCGACGACCCTCCAGCTCTCCTCGAAGTGCAGGTCCTCCCATACGGCACCGATGGCGTCACGGGTGAGGCTGCCCGCGCCGTCGCAGCCGAGGACGGCATCGGCCCACACATGTTCCTCGTCGTCGCTGCCGTCGCGGCGGAAGGCGACCCGGACCGTTCCCCTGCCGTCGGCGGGCTGGGTGACGGCCACGACCTCCACCCCGCCCCACAGCTCGCACTCCGGGCGGCGCGCCAGGGCGTCGCGCAGCAGGCGTTCCAGTTCGGGCTGGTCGAACATGCTGGTCTGCGGGAAGCCGTGGTGGCCGTGGAGGGACCGCGGGAACTCGGTGATCAGGCGGCGCCGGGAGTCCAGAAGCCGCAGCCCGCGCGCCGGGCGGGCGAGGGCGGCGAACTCGTTGTGGACGCCGATGCTCTGCAAGATGCGGCGGACCTCGTCGTCCACGACGACGGCCCGCGGCAGGGGGTAGACGTCCCGGTGCCGTTCGAGGAGCAGGCTGGGCACGCCGCGCCGGGCGAGCAGGAGGGCGGCCGTGACCCCCACGGGTCCCGCGCCGATGATCACCACCGGTCTGTGGGGTGCGGCGCTCATGTCGCGTCCGCCACGGCGGTGCGCTGCTCGCCCAGGTCGATGCGCCCGTCGGGGGTGGCGATCGTGGCGGTGACGAGGTCGCCGTCGCGCAGGTAACGGGGGTTCTTGGCCTGGCTGTTGAAGAACGCCTTCCATTTCATCGCGGGCGGCAGCAGCGCACCGATCTTCTCGACCGGCTTGGGCGGGGCCTTGAGAGCCGTGCCGCCCGGGGTGCCGGTCAGCAGCAGGTCGCCGGGGTCCAAGGTCTGGAAGCGGGCGAGCAGGGTGAGCGCCTGCGCGGGCCGTACGATCATGTCGGCGAGCGTGCGGTCCTGACGCGGTACGCCGTTGACCGACAGCCGGAGCCGCAGGTTCAGCAGGTGGGCGAAGTCCTCGGGCTCCAGCAGGGCGAGGTACGGACCCGTCGGTGTGAAGGTCGGGTAGGACTTGCTCTCGTAGAACTGGGTCTTGGTCAGCTGGACGTCGCGTGCGCTGACGTCGTTGGTCAGGACCAGCCCGGCGACGTAGCGCGGCAGGTCGCGCTCCTCCACGAGGGTGCCCACGGGCAGCGATGCGCCCATGACGAGGCCGAGTTCCACCTCGTAGTCGAGGAACTTCACATGGTCGGGGCGGACGATGTCCTCGTGCGGGCCGCTGACCGAGCCGGACGCCTTGCGGAAGAAGGTGGGCGGGATGTCGCCGCGGAAGCCGGAATCGCGGGCATGGCTGCGGTAGTTGACCATCTGGGCGACCAGCCGGCAGGGGGTGGTGACCGGAGGCAGGGCCACCAGGTCGGCGACGGGCGCGCCGCTCTCGGCGGAGGCGGAGGTGGCGGCCTCGCGGACCGCGTCGCGGTCGGCGAGCAGTTCGGCGGTGGTGACCGCCTTGGTGTCGACACGGAGGGCGTGCTCACCCCGTACGACCCACCAGCCGTCCGTGGTGCGCAGAACATTGGTGCTCATGAGCTCATCGCTTTCATCAGGCCCAGCAGGCGTGCGGGGTCGAGTTCGTTGTCGCCGCGCAGGGCCGTCATGACCTCGCGGAGCTTGGCGGGGGACGGATTGGTGCCGAGGAAATCGCGGGTGACGGGAGGCCCCCACTGGGCCAGGCCGCTCGCCGACATCGGCGCCCATCCGGGTTCGAGGTCGCAGGAGAACAGGTCGCCGTCGGCGAAGTGCTCCAGCATGAAGTGGTCGGGGTCGCGCCAGTAGTCGAAGAGCTGGCTGCCCTGGATGTGCCGGCCGATCCCCCAGCTGCGCCGGTAGCCGCGTTCGGCGAGGTACTCGCCGCCGGCGGCGATCGCGTCGAGGTCGGTGACCTGGTAGGCGGAGTGGACGTAGCCGTTTCCGGGCCCCAGGTGCAGGGCGAGGGTGTGGTGGTCCACGGGCGTGCCGCCCTGGTCGCAGCGGATGAACGCCATGGTCGGCCCGCGCTCGCGCTGCCCGTCCAGGAACAGGAAGTCGGACACGATCATGCCCAGCGTGTCCAGGTACCAGTTCAGGGTCCGGGTGAACAGCCGTGTCTCCAGCACCACGTGGCCCAGCCGCTGGATACGGGACGGCTCGCGGGGCGGACGCTGGGTGGCGTTCGTACGACGGTGTCCGATGCCGGTGTTGAGAGTCAGCGGCGGCGGTTCGGGCAGCGCGGGCAGCTCGGCGCAGTGGACGACCCGGAGCGGCAGACCGGAGGGATCGAGCAGGGCGACCGACCGGCCACCGCCCGGTACGTCGATGTCCCGGACCGTGTGGCCGACCGCGCGGGCCAGCCGGTCGACATCGGCGCTCTCGGCCGCGCGGAACGCCGGGCCGATGAACCGGGACGTACTGCCACGCCGGATGACCATGCAGGGTGAGCCCACGAACGTGCCGCGCAGCCACAGCTCGCCCGCGGTGCGGGCGGCGATCGCGAAGCCGAAGTCCCGCGCGAACACTTCGGCCCGGTCCAGGTCCGGCTTCTCGAACTCCAGCCAGGCCAGGTCGGCCACCTTGATCACGGGATTCCGTGCGCGTCCGGGGTGCTCACCGCGCAGGGCGCCCAGCTCGCTGTGCAGGTCCTGATGCGGCGTTGTGGGATCAGCCCGGTGGACGGGGGTGTGGGACATGGTGTCCTCCAAGCAACACTGCCGTAATGAGAAAATCATCAACTTTGCTGTTACTCATCGTCAATAGGGTGAGCCCAAATAATTGATGATCCCATCAGTAATGGCAGACTCATCGCGTCGGTTGTTACACTCTCCGCATGCCGACGTCAGCCCCGCCCAAGAACCGCTTCGAGCGACGCCGCGCCGAGACCCGGCAGGCACTCGTCCGCGCGGCCCGGCAGATCCTCGCGGAGACCGGGGACACCAGCGCCAGCATCCAGGCCATCGCCGAGCGCGCGGACGTGGGATTCGGCTCCTTCTACAACCACTTCGAGTCCAAGACGGAGCTCTTCGACGCGGCGGTGACGGACGCCCTGGAGGAGTTCGGCCGGGTCATCGACGAGCGGGTGGAAGGGATCGACGACCCGGCCGAGCTGGTCGCGGCGGGTTTCCGGCTCACGGCGCAGATGGCCGACTCCCACCCCGAGCTTCTGCGGATCCTGCGCGACCGCGGTCTGGCCCACATCCACTCCGACCGCGGCCTGGCCCCGCGAGCCCTGCGCGACCTGGAGATTGGCATCGCCTCGGGCCGCTTCACCTGCGCCAACGCGACCACCGCCTTGTCCGCGGTGGGCGGCACCCTGATGTCCCTCGTGGCACTGCGGCTGGCCCGCCCCGACCTCGACGGCGACGAAAGTGCCTCCGACCTCGCCGAAATGGTCCTGCGCATGCTCGGCGTCCCCGCGGCGGACGCATACGAGGTCACCCGGCGCCCACTGCCCCACCCCTCCTGACGTCGAGAGGCGGAGGCTGCCGAAGCGTTCATGCGGACCGCGGCGGTACCGGAACACCGTCAGTGCTCGTCCGACTCCCGCAGAACGTTCCGAACGCGCAGCGCAGCTTCCTCTGGCGCCACTCCCGTTGCGACGAGGAGCGCGGTCGCCGCACCCTCGCCCGTGGGATCCGCCCAGCTCGACGCGGCGTTCTCGGCGGCGAGGGCCAGCAGCAGTGCTTCCAGCGCCGGGGCGAGAACAGTCGCGGGGACATGGTCCGCGAAAACGCCTTCCTCCTGACCACGTCGCACTGTGGCGACGGCCTCTTCGCGGGTCGGTGCCAGGATGGCGCGGATCGTGTCCTCCCCGAGACGGCGGCGTCCCATGGAGATGAGCATGTGGTACTGGTCGCCCACCGCCCATGCCGCCAGGGCCGTGCGCGCCAACGCCTCCAGCGAGTCGGCACCCGGCACCCTGGCCGCCGTGAACGCCTGTCGCAGCGCCTGGTCTGCTTCCTGTGTCAAGGCGTCGACCAGCGCTTGCCGAGTGGAGAAGTGCCAGTAGAGGGTGCGCCGCGCGACGCCGGCCGCCCGAGCGATGCTGTCGAGACTCGCGTCGGGGTCGTCCCGCAGGCGCTGCCGGGCGGTCGTGAGGATACGTGCTCGGGTCGAGCGAGCATCGCTGCGCTGCGGAGTGCCGCCGAGGGTGCCGGTCAGCTGCATGACCTTCTTCTCCACTTCCGGGTCACTGCGGAAAGCCGTGGGCGCCGGCGCTCCCTCAAGCGCCGGCGCCCACTCACCCCTGCCCGAGGTGGCATTGGGCCCTACTGGACGGGTGTCAGGGGACGAGGATGAGGCGGACCGGGTCGCCGATCTTGTTCTCCAGCCGGTTGACGGCGTCGGCGGCCTCGGCGAGCGGGATGTGGTCGGTGATGGAGGGGGCCAGGTCGAGGCGGCCGCCCGCGGCCAGCCGCACCAGCTCGTAGACGCCTTCGGGGGTGCCGCCGTAGTGGCCGCGGACCTGTTTGGCCATGTAGTTGAAGGTCAGGCCCTCGGTGATGGTCAGCGGCCTGGGTGTGATGCCGACCAGGATCAGGCAGCCGCCCATGCCGAGTACGGAGGCCGCCTGCTCGCGGACGGCGGGCACACCGGCGCAGTCGAAGGCGAAGTCCAGGCCCTGTCCGGCCGTGGCCGCGCGGACCTGGTCGGCGAAGTCGGGGGCGGCCGGGTCGAGGGCGAGATCCGCGCCGAAGGCGAGGGCACGCTCACGGGCGCCGGGCAACGGGTCGACGGCGATGATCGGCGCGGCTCCGACCAAACGGGCGAGGCGTACGTTGTGCGCGCCCACTCCGCCCACGCCCCACACGCCCACGGACTGGGCCGGGCGGACGCCAGCGGTGGCCACGACGGCTGCGTACGGGGTGGAAACCGCGTCGGGGATGATCGCGGCCTGGTCGAACGGGAGGCTGTCGGGGATGGGGACGAGGGTCTCCTCGGGGGTGACCATGTACTGGGCCCAGCCGCCGTCGTAGTCGATGCCGGCGGTACGGACCTGGGTGCACGGGCGTCGGCGTGCACAGGCGGCGCACTGACCGCATGCCTTGCCGGCTTCCAGCGTGACGCGGGTGCCGACGGTCAGGCCACGCTTGAGTCCAGGGCCGGGGGTGTGGATCACGCCGGAGACCTCGTGGCCGACGGTGACGGTGTCGGAGGAGAGGAAAAGCGGGGGCAGGGTCCCGTCGATCAGGTGGACGTCCGAGAGGCAGACGCCGGCGGCCTTGACCTCGACGAGTACCTCGCCCGGGCCGGGCACGGGGACGGGGACCTCTTCCACGAGGAACTTCTTTGTGTCCACGTGGAAACGTCCGGCGAGCATGGTGTCCATGGGGATCCGCTTTCTGTGAGCGGCACGTTCCGGCCGGTCGGGCCGGTGGTGCCGGGTCGTGCCGTGTGGGGGTGGGGGCCGGGAGGCGTGCGGGGCGGCAGGTGGCGCCGCACGCCTCCCGGTGTGCGGGGGTCAGGCGAAGACGTCCTGCTGGTAGCGCTCGTCCGCTTCCAGCTGGGCGAGCCACCGCTGGGCGGCCTCGTCGTCGCTGCCGGTGTGCCGGCGGTGGACGGCGGCCAGGGCCTCGCGCACGGCGGGCGCCATACGGCGGCCGTCACCGCAGACGTAGATGTACGCGCCGTCCTGGATGGCCTGCCAGACGGTGTCGGAGGCAGCGGTGACGGCGTTCTGCACGAAGCGTGCCGGGTGGCCGGTGACCGCGGAGTAGGCGGTGTGCACCTGGGCGATTCCCGCCTGCTCCCAGTCCTGCATCTCCTGCTGGTAGAAGTAGTCGTGCTCCGGGTGCCGGCAGCCGACGAAGACCTGGGCAAGGCCGACCTGGGTACCGTTCTCCTGCTGCCAGGCCCGCTCCTCCAGGAAGCCGCGCAGCGGTGCGATGCCGGTGCCGGGGCCGATGAGGATCAGCGGAGTGACAGGGTCGGCGGGCGGGGCGAAGGGCGGGGAGGGCACGCGGACGTAGCCGAAGAAGACGTCTCCGGGTTCCAGGCCGGCGATGTAGGACGAGCACAGGCCGCGGTACTGGCCGTCACCGGACAGCGCCGGGCCTTCGAGGAGGCCGACGGTCAGGCGTACGTGGCGCGGGTTGGCCAGCGGGGAGGAGGAGATGGAGTAGAAGCGGGGACGGATCGGCCCCATCATCTCCAGGAACACCGCCAGCGGCAGTTCGACCGCGGGGAAGCGCTCCAGCAGGCCCAGTACGGAGATCCGCTTGCCGAGGATCTCCTTCTGGTACAGCGCCTGGGCTTCCTCGGTGTCTGCGGTGTACGCCTCCAGCTGCGGCCGGGTCCACGGGCACTGGGTGTGCTCGGCGAGGATCCGCACCTGGGTGCGGGTGGCCACGTCCTGGAGCTCCAGGAACTCGGTGAGCAGGATCCCGGCGGTGATCGGTACGCCGACCGGCAGGTGCGTCCTGCCGCCTGCGGGTTGGTCGAGCCGCAGCACCTGGTGGTGCTCGACGCCGAGCCGCGCCAGCGCGCGGCCCACGAGAGCCGGTTCGTTCTTGGCGAAGACGGCGAGGTGGTTGCCGGTGTCGTAGGTGACGCCCTCGGGGAGCTCGACGGTGATGGACTTCGCGGACGGGCGAGGCGGCTCGATCTGGAAGTCCCACAGGCCGGTCGCGTCGGCCACGAGTTCCTCGTTGGCGATCACGGTCAGCGGGTAAGCCTGCTCGGAGACGATCGCGGGACGCACGTCGGCCTCGGTCAGCAGCTGTACCTGGTAGCGCGGCGCGCCGTCGTCGGAGGTGTCGGCGGCGTACTCCTCGGCCAGGGTGGCCCACAGGGTGTCCATCCAGCGGGTGGCCATGCCGTCGAAGTCGCCGGCAGCGTCCGCGGTGCCCCGCTCGATGACCGGGGTGGCGCCGGCGGCCAGCAGGCCCTCCTCGATCCGCTTGGGGAACGCCTGGTAGGTCGCGACCCACTGGGTGTTGCCGGCGCCGAGGAGCGCGAACCGTACGTTCGACAGTGAGCCCTCGGGCAGTCCGGTGGCGAGCAGGTCGTCGAAGCGCTGGGCGTTGTCCGGCGCCTTGCCGTTGTAGCTGGCGGCGACGACCACGAGCAGGCCCTCGGTGGGCAGGTTGTCACCCAGCTCGTCCAGGCTGGTCAGAGTGGTGGCGAACCCGGAGCGCTCACTGCGGTCGGCGATCGCGCGGGCGAGGTCCTCGCTGGATCCGAGGCTGGAGCCGTAGGCGACGGTGAGGTCGACCCCGACACCGCTCACCGCGGCCTGCTGCCGGGTGGCGTCGTCCTGCACGTCCACCGTGCCGAAGACGGCCCGCTCGTGTGCCTGCCGGGTCCGCACGACCAGCTCGAAGTCGCCGGGCTTGCGCGTGAGCGCTTCGCGCACGTCCATCTTGTAGTCGGTGGTGTCGGAGAACTTGAACTTCTGCAGCACCAGCGCCAGGGCCAGCCGTGCCTCGGTGAGCGCGAACTGGCGGCCGATGCAGGCGCGCCGGCCGTTGCCGAACGGCTTGTACGCGTGCGGGTGGTGCTGGGCGCGGTTCTCCGGCAGCCACCGGTCGATGTCGAACTCGTGCGGCCGGTCCCACGCGTCGGGGTGGGTGTGCAGCGGGCCCATGAGCAGGTTCGTCTTCGTACCCTGCTTCAGCTCGTAGCGGCCGCCTATGACGGTGTCCTCGAGCGGGGCCTTCATGATCTGCGGGATGGGAGCCCACAGGCGCAGGGTCTCCTCCAGAATCCGCGGGATGACGTCCAGCTTCATGATCGTGTCGTAGTCGGGGACCGTGTCGCCCGGCAGCACCCGATCCACCTCGGCGTACGCCTGGGCCAGTACGTGCGGGTTGCGCATCAGCGAGTACGTCGCGAACGACAGCAGACCGCTGGTGGTCTCGTGTCCGGCGATCAGGAACGTCACCACCTGGTCGCGGACGTTCTCGTCGTCCAGCGGTTTGCCGGTCTCCGGGTCGACGGCCTGGAGCATCAGGCCCAGCAGGTCTTCCTCACCGCTGCTCCTCTTCTGACGGCGCTCCTTGATGACGCTCTCCACCAGGTCCCGCATCAGCTGGATGTTCGCCCGGTACCGCTTGTCGTCGTCCACCCGCAGCGCGGTCATCGACGGCAGCTCCTGCGAGCGCCGCATGGACTCGACCAGCGCCTCCAGCAGTGCGTTGAGGAAGGGGTGCAGCTCTTCCTTGTCGAAGGAGTCGAACCGGTAGCCGAACCCTGACAGGGCGATCGTGTCCAGGGTGAGCCGGGTGAAGTCGTCGGTGATCTTGACCGGCCGCCCCTCCTTGTGTTCCCACTTGCCCACCAGGTTCTCGGCGATCTCCAGCATCTGCCCGAAGTAGCCCTTCATGGCCCGCTGGCTGAACGCGGGCATGAGGACCCGGTGCGCCATGCCCCAGACCTCCTCGTCGTCGGCGGCCGTGAACAGGCCGGCTCCGGTGTAGTCCCGGACATGGCTCAGCGGCGCGAAGATCGGCTTTCCGAAGCGGGTCTCGTCACAGACCTCGGCGACCAGATCCGGGTCGTAGACCCAGACGTTCGTCTCACCGGCGATGTCCATGCTGAAGATGCCCTCGGGGAGCTGCTTGGACAGCTCGCCGAAGTACGCGACCGGGTTGGTGTCGGGGATCTGCGGCGTGGGGCTGAGCAGGGGGACCCCGCGCGGGGCGCGGAGGGGGCGCAGGTCGTTCATGGAAGGTGTGGTCACGGCTTGCTCCTTCGAGGGGGGAGGAGGGCGGGCAAGGGCGCCGGTCGATACGGGAGAGGGCCGTCGATGCGGCCACATCCCACTTTCCATACACCGTATGGAACTGCTTTCAGTGATAACATACGCCGTATGGAAAAGCAAAGGAAGGCCCCCCGGGGGACGCGGAAGAGGGACGTACCGCTCACCGAGGACGGCATCTACGCCATGGCGCTGCGGCTCATCGACGCCGACGGGGTCGAGGCGCTCACCATGCGCAAGCTCGCGGCGGCGCTGGACGCGAACCCGATGTCGCTGTACCACCATGTGCCGAACAAGGACGCGGTGCTGCGCGGCGTCGCCCAACGCGTCGGCTCCCAGTTCCGCGCGGGTGAGCGGGAGGACATCGCCTGGCAGGACCGTCTGCGCGAACTCGCCCTGGATTTCCGCGAACTGTCGCTGCGGCACCCGAAGCTCATGGGCTACTCCTTCGCACGCCCCGACTACATCCAGCCGGAGGATCCCTTCTGGCAGGGACTCGTCGACGTCCTGTCCGCAGCGAGGCTTCCGGTCTCGGAGATCCCGCGCGTGGCAGCGACTCTGTGCGCGGTGTTCACCGGTCTCCTGGTCGGCGAACTGAACGGGGCACTGCAGCGGTGGACCACCCTGCCTCCGGCACCGGCCGGCCCCGACGGGGAAGACCCCTCCCGGCCTCCACAGGACACGATCGACACGATGTTCAGCTGTGCGCTGGACGCCGCGATCGTCGGCGTGGAGAACCACGTCGCCCGGGCCGGTGGCTGATCTCGTGCCTCGGCCGTCTCCCCCCGTGCAGCCGGGTGCTCGGTGCCTTCACCCGGCCGCCCTGATGCCCCTGCGATCAGGAAGGACCACAGTGGAGGCAGGAGCACGAAGGAGGCTGCTGCGATGTCCGGAGCACCGACACGGTCCACATCGGCCCCCTACCTGCCGATCGCCGAGCACGGCCTGATCGGGGACCTGCGCACGGCGGCCCTGGTGGGCACCGACGGAACCATCGACTGGTACTGCTGTCCCTCCTTCGACTCCCCGAGCGTCTTCGCCGCCATTCTGGACGCGGACCGGGGCGGCGCGTTCGAGCTGTCCGCCGCCGCGCCGGCCAGCACGAAGCAGTTCTACTTCCCGGACACCAATGTGCTGATCACCCGGTTCTTCACCGAGGACGGGCTCGGCGAGGTCCAGGACTTCATGCCGGTGGCGGACTCCGTGCGGTGCGACCGCCACAGACTGATCCGGCGGGTGGTGTGCGTCCGCGGCACCATTCCGTTCCGGGCCAGGGTGGCACCCCGGTTCGGCTACGGCACCCAACCGCACACCCTGCGGATACACGAAGGCGCGGCCCTGTTCACGTCCGAGGCGCTGTCGCTCACGCTGACCGCCACGGTGCCGCTGGAGTCCGACGGGAAGGACGTCCGGACGCGGTTCGCCCTCTCCCAGGGCGAGACGGCGGTCTTCACCCTGAGCCGGGCCGTTCATGACACTCCGCCGGACGCCTGCCCGCACGCCGAGGCCGAGCGGGAGTTCACAGCCACGGTCGCGTTCTGGCGGCGCTGGCTGCACCAGTCCCGGTACCGCGGCCGGTGGCGGGAGATGGTGCACCGCTCCGCGCTCACCCTCAAACTCCTCACCTACGTGCCCACCGGCGCGATCGTGGCAGCCCCCACCACCAGCCTGCCCGAGCAGATCGGCGGCGGCCGCAACTGGGACTACCGCTACGCGTGGGTGCGCGACTCCGCGTTCGCCGTCTACGCGCTGCTCAGGCTCGGCTTCGCCGAGGAGGCCGAAGCGTTCCTGGGGTTCCTCACCCAGCACACCGAGCGGCGTGCGGACGGGCCGTCCGGGCCGCTCCAGATCATGTACGGCATCGACGGACGCTCCGAACTGCCCGAGACCGAGCTGCCCCATCTGGAGGGCTACCGGGGCTCGGCTCCCGTGCGGGTCGGCAACGGCGCCGCCTCCCAACTGCAACTCGACATCTACGGCGCCCTGATCGACTCCGTGTACCTGTACGACAAGTGGTGCCGGCCTCTTTCCAGCGGACGCTGGCGTGCGGTGTGCGCGCTGGTGGACTGGGTCTGCGAGCACTGGGACCAGCCGGACGAGGGCGTGTGGGAGACCCGCGGCGGGCGCAAGAAGTTCCTCTACTCCCGGCTGATGTGCTGGGTGGCCATCGACCGTGCGATCCGCATCGCCCACCACCGGAGCCTTCCCGCCGAGCTCGGCCGCTGGGCCCCCGTCCGCGACGCGATCTACTGGCGGATCATGGAAAAGGGCTGGTCGTCCACCCGGCAGGCGTTCGTCCAGCACGAGGACGGCGACGTGCTGGACGCGGCGGTGCTGATGATGCCGCTGACCAAGTTCATCGCACCCGACGATCCCGTGTGGCTGTCCACGCTCGACGCCCTCGGCGACGAACTGGTCTCCGACTCCCTGGTCTGGCGCTATGACCCCGAGGCCAGCCCCGACGGGCTCGAAGGCGACGAAGGCACCTTCTCCATATGCTCCTTCTGGTACGTGGAGGCGCTCACCCGGGCCGGGCGCCTGGACGAAGCGCGCCTGGCCTTCGAGAAGATGCTCACCTACGCCAACCATGTCGGTCTGTACGCGGAGGAGATCAGCCACACCGGGGAGCAACTGGGCAACTTTCCGCAGGCGTTCACCCACCTCGCCCTCATCAGCGCGGCCTTCAATCTCGACCGCGCCCTGGGCTGACGGCGGGTCGCCCTCGGCACGCTGCCCCCCCTCCCGCGCCACCGGCCCCTCCAGCTATGAGGATGTCCCCGGAAGGGGTCGTCGGGCGAGGTCGCGGGCCTCGTCCGCGGAGAGGCCCAGCAGGTGCAGCAGCATCTCGACCACCCTGCTCGCGGCTTGGTCGCTGTCGGCCTGCGGCTGGGTGAACCACAGTTGCAGGAGCGCCAGCAGGCTGCCGTTCAGCGCGGCCAGGGCGAGGACCGGGTCGACCGCCGTGAAACGGCCCGCGGCCATGCCCTGCTCCATGTCGCGCTTCGCGCGCGGAGCCAGTCCGGGGCCCGCGCACAGGCGACCGAGTCCGCTGTGGCACAGGATCCGCATGATGTCCGGGCGCGATCCGGCCATGCGTGCGCTGAGTCGCATGCTGCCGGCGAGGCGCTCGACGGGATCGTCGACGCCGTGCAGGCGGTCGTCGATGGCTTCGGCGTACTCCTCCAGCGCATCGGCCACGGCCGCGTCGAAGAGGTCTGGCTTGCACGTGAAGTGGTTGTAGAAGGACCCGAAGCCCACGTCCGCACGCTCCGCGATGGTCCGGATGCTGGTGCTGGTGTCGCCGGACTCGGCCAGGATCTCCCGCGCGGCATGGACGAGCGCCTGCCGGGTCTGGGACCTGCGGCGTTCGAAGCGATTGCTGCCTGTGACGGACATCGGCATGCACCATGACGGAACTAGCAGAATTGATCCTTTCATCATAAGGACGGTATCGCCGGACGTCCACCGCCAGGTCATACCTGATGGTTCGATCAGTTCTGGCCCTTGACACCAAAGTCCTCGTATCTGACTATTTCATCAGAAGTGCTCAAATCGGCACATGCCGACAGCGCCTCACCTCCGCCCGATGGGATGAACAAGATGACGCACACTGACCGGACATCACCCGCCTCACCGGTGAGCCCCGCAGAAAAGCCCGACGCAGCAATAGCGATGCTGGACGCGTCAGGAACGGTGGTGGGATGGACCGAGGCCGCGCAGCAGCTCGTCGGGTACGCGGCCGGTGAGGTGGTGGGGCGGTCCGCCGACGGTGTCCTGGCCCCTCCTGTGGACGCCCCTGCCAGTTCGACGTTCGCGGAGCAGTGCCGTGGCCAGGAGGACTGGTCCGGCACCGTGCCGGTCCGCCACCGCGACGGCCATACGCTCAGAATGACCTTGCGGGTCTCGATGCTGCGGGGACAGGACGCCGACACCCGGTGGCTGGTGTTCGTGACCGACATCGGCACACTGTCGTCCGGAGCGGCCGACGGGCCGGTGCGGGACTCGCTTCTTTCCCACTCGCCGATCGGCATCGCCGTCTTCGACCGTAAGCTGCGCTGCACCTGGGTCAATGACGCCAAGGAGCGTCAGGACGGCACTCCCCGCGAGCGGCGCATCGGAAGCGGCCTGGAGGACTGGCTGCCCTCTTTCGAGGCCGGGGCGCTCGAGGTGGTCATGCGGCAGGTACTGGAGAGCGGCCGCACCATGATCCACGAGTACCGGGCATGGCCGCCCGCCGTCCGGCGCCGCGAGCACGCGTTCTCGGTCTTGTTCTTCTGCCTCCAGGGCGCGGACGGCTTGCCGGTGGGGGTGTGCTCCATGACCGTGGACGTCACCGGCAACCGGCGGTCCCGCGAGCGCCTCGCCATCCTCAGCGAGGCCAGTACACACGTCGGCAGCACCCTCGACGTCATGCGGACCGGGCAGGAGCTGGCCGACCTGGCCGTACCCCTGCTGGCCGACCACGTTCTCGTCGACCTGGTGGAGTCGGTGCCCCTCGGTCTGGAGCCCTCGGTGGGGACCGTCACGCCGAGCGGCCGAACGCCGCTGCTGCGCCGTGCCGGGCTGGCCACCATCGACCCGAATGTCCCGAGGCAGCCCTTCGTACGCGAGCAGGTCATCCACGCCCACCCGGCCTCGTCCTTCGCCGCCGCCCTGCGCACGGGCAGGTCACACCTGGAACCGGTGCTCGACACCGGTGCGGGCCCCTGGGTCGACGATGACCCGGCCCGGGCGCAGAAGGTGCGCGACCACGGAATCCACTCCCTGATGGTCGTCCCCATCCGCGCTCGGCACAGCGTCCTGGGTCTGGCGCTGTTCGCCCGCTCCGCGGAGCCGACGCCGTTCCAGGAGGACGACCTGCTCCTCGCCGAGGAGCTCGTCACCCGGGCCGCGCTCTGCCTGGAGAACGCGCTCCAGTACACGCGCGAACGCACCGCCGCCCTCACGCTGCAACGTGACCTGCTCCCCCACCGGGTGCGAGGCGGCGACGCCGTCGAGGTGGCCTCGCGCTACGTGCCGGCCGACATGGAGCACGGGGTGGGGGGCGACTGGTTCGACGTGATCGAGCTGTCCGGCGCCCGGGTGGCCCTCGTGGTCGGAGACGTGGTGGGGCACGGCATCAACGCCGCGGCCACCATGGGCCGGCTGCGCACCGCCGTCCGTACGCTCGCGGACTTGGACCTGCCTCCCCACGAACTGCTGGCACATCTTGACGACACCGTGCGGCGACTGGGGGAGGAAGACGCCGACAGTGGGGGCCACGTCCCCGCCGTGGTGGGCGCCACCTGCCTGTACGCCGTCTACGACCCGGTCACCCTGCGGTGCACGATGGCGCGGGCCGGGCATCCCCCGCCCGCGATCATCGACGCGCAGGACCGTGTCACCTTCCCCGACATGCCCGCCGGCGCACCGCTCGGCCTCGGCCTCGGTCTGCTCGCCTTCGAGTCCGTGGAACTCGAGATTCCCGAGGGAAGTGTGCTCGCGTTCTACACCGATGGGGTTGTCGAAACCCGTGACGACGACCTCGACGTCGGCATGCACCGGCTGGGCGCCGCCCTCTCAGGACCCAACCAGTCTCTGGAGGACATGTGCTCGGCAGTGATCGACACCCTGCCCGCCCAGACACACTCCGACGACGTCACCTTGCTCCTCGCACGCACCCGCGCATTGCCGGCGACCCGGGTCGTGTCCTGGGAGCTGCCGAACGACCCGACGGCCGTACGCACCGCCCGACGCATGGTCGGCGACCAGATCAGCGCATGGGGGATGGAGCATCTCTCAGCCACCGTGGAGCTGATCGTCAGCGAACTGGTCACCAATGCCATCCGGTACGGCGGCGCCCCGATCCATCTGCGGCTGATCCAGCACAAGGTTCTGACGTGCGAAGTCTTCGACAACAGCACCAGTCACCCACGCTCACGGCAACCCCTAGTGCTGGAAGAGAACGGCCGCGGCCTCTCCCTCGTGGCTCGACTCTCCCGGAGGTGGGGCTCGCGTTCCGCCACGGGTGGCAAGATCGTCTGGGCCGAGCAGGACCTGCCCGCCGACGCCGTCGCGGCGTGATGCACACGCTTGCCCCGGGCGAGAGGGCACCGGCACTCATACCAGGGGGGTGACTACGGCGCGTCCTCGGATCTTGCCGTCGTGCAGCAGCTGGTACGCCTCAGCGGCGCGTTCCAGGGGGAAGTGCTCGACCAGCATCTTGATCTTCCGCTGCTGGGCGAGGGTGACCACTTCCACGAGTTCCGGGACGGAGCCCCAGTAGGGCGAGGCGACCGAGCACTCGTGCGGGGGGCTCGAGAAGTCGACGGCGAGGGCCCCGCCGCCCAGACCCACGACGGTCAGGTGCCCGAGCACCCGAGCCACCTGAGCGGCCATCCGCAGCGTCGGCTCCACACCGACCATGTCAAGGACGAGCTCAGCACCCTGACCCCGCGTCATGTCCTTGATACGCGTCACCGCCTGGTCGCCCGAAAGCAGCGCCTCGTCGGCGCCCATGCGCTTGGCGGTCTCCAGCTTGCCGGCGTCGGTGTCGACGGCGACGACGGTGGTCGCCGCGGTGAGCGCTCGCAGGATCTGGACGGCCATCTGGCCCAGGCCGCCCGCCCCGATCACCACCGCGGTGGAGCCGGGCCCCAGCAGGTGCAGCGACCGTTTGACGGCGTGATAGCTGGTCAGCCCCGCGTCGCTGAGTGGAGCCGCCTCGCGGGGATCGAGGGCGCCCAGCGGGATCAGGAAGCGTGATGCCGGCACCAGCAGGTACTCGGCCATGCCGCCGTCGTGGCCGGCGAGACCGCCGCCCAGGCCGCCGGTCACCTGGCAGTAATTCTCCCGCCCTTCCCGGCAGTTGACGCACAGCCCGCAGCCCCACGGACCGTAGACGATCACCGCTTCTCCGGGCGCGAAGCCGGCGACGCCCGGTCCCGGGGTCTTCACCCACCCCGCATTCTCGTGGCCGAGCGTGAAGGGCAGCATGGTGCCGTCCGCGGGCGGGGGTGCCTGCATGATGTGCAGATCGGAGTGGCAGGCGCCGGCGCCCGCGACCTTGACCAGGATCTGCCCCGGCCCGGGCTCGGGGACCGGAACCTCGCGCAGCTCGGGTGGTCGTTGCCACTCGACCAGTTGAAAAGCCCTCATGGCGCGTCCTCACGCGAGCTGGTCAGTCACGGATTCCGTCGAGGTCGAGGAGGACGTGGCGGGGGCCGCGGAAGATCTGGTTGCGGCGGTACACCGGCGGATCCTCGACGAGCCGCGGGTTTTCCACGCGGCGGAGGAACTCGCCGAGGGCGATCTGGACCTCGAGCCGCGCGAGCGGCGCGCCGAAGCAGTAGTGGATGCTCTGGCTGAAGCCGACGTGCTGGTTGTCGGGGCGTTCGAGGTGCGGCTCGTCGGGGTTCTCGAATCGTAGGGGATCGCGGTTCGCCGAGCCGTAGGCGATGAAGACGGGCGAGTTCTTGGGGATGGTGGTGCCGGCGATGTCGATGTCCTCCAGCGCTGCCCGGGTGTGCCAGATCTGAACGGACGACTCCAGGCGCAGGAACTCCTCGATCCCCGGCACGAGTAGGTCCGGCCGGCGGCGCAGCTGCTCGTAGATGTGGGGGTGGCGCAGCATGGTGAGCACACTGTGGGCGATCAGGTTGACCGAGGTCTCGTGTCCGGCGAAGAGCAGCAGCATCGCGTCGCTGATGATCACGTCCTCGGGCAAGCGCCCTTCGGGGCCGTCGTCGTTGACCATCGCCGAGTACATGCCCGGTCCGGGCTGCTCGGCGTACTGGCGGAGCAGGTCGGCCAGGAACTGCCGGAGTCCGGTCACCGCCTCGGGGACGCTCTGCGCCCGGCGCTGCTGCTCCGGGTCGTTCGCCTCCGGGCCGAAATCGATTCCGTCCAGGGCCGTCTCGATCCACTCGTGGAAACGCGGTATGGCCTCCAGCGGCACGCCCAGCACCTTGCAGATCATGGTCGCGGGCAGCGGGAAGGCGAACTCGTCGACGAGGTCGATCCGCGTCTTGCCCTTCATCCGGTCCAGCAGCTCGGCGGTGAGGCGGCGGATCTCGGGCTCGAAGTCAGCGACCAGATGAGGACACTCGGGCGGCCCGAAGTGCCGCATCATCCGGCGGCGGTCCAGGTCGTGCTCGGGCGGATCCACGTTGATGATCGATCCCTGGAAGGGGTTGGCGAGCTGGTACTGCGCGGGGCGTTTCCTGGGATCCGAGGTGACGCGCAGGTCGTGCAGCAACTGGACGACCTCTCGATACGTGCTGACGACGTACGAGCCGTCCGGTTGCCGCGCCACCGGGGTCTTGCGCAGCTCTTCGTAGAAGGGGTACGGATTGGCGCGGTTGGCGTAGCGGAGGGACTGCTGCCAGGGCGTTTCCTCGGCCATGGTGGTGTTCTTCTTCCCTGTTGCGCGGTACGGTCGGTCGCTTCACCGCGAGAGGTGCCTCAGCTTCGGGGCCGGAACACGGCACTGCGCTCGCTCGGGTCGTGGCCGGTCAGGACGACTTCGGGTATCGCGGTCGGGACGCCCGGTTCCGGGAACCGCGCGGGCATCGGCTTGGTGTCGTCGGGCAGGTCCCAGCGCGGTGGCGGGGGCGGGAAGGGGCCCGATTCCTCGATCAGCCGCCCGTAGTGTTCCAGCCACTTGCCCTGATTGAAGGTGACGGCGCCGACGATGCGGCCCCGGCGGCCGTAGGCGGCGGCGAAGCGGCGCTCCTCGACCGACCCTTGCGTGAAGACGATCTCGTCGCCGAAGGACGGCACGCCGACGGACTTGATGTTGACGCCGAACTGGCCGGACCAGAAACCGGGCAGCAGCAGGTGCGGGCGGTAGTGGGGTTCGAGGTTCACCATGTTGTGCGCGGCAGCCTGGGCGCCGAGGACGGCGTTGTCCCAGTGCTCCATCGCCAGGAACTGGTACTCGTACAGCACGTGGGGTGCGCGCGCGACATCCCCCGCCACATAGACGCTGTCGGTCACCACGCCGTTGATGTCGAACGCCCGACCACCGGCGTCACAGCCCACACCCCAGAAACCGGAGGCCAGCCCGGAGCCCTCCAGCCACTCCACATTGCGGATCGACCCCAGCGATGCCACCACCACGTCCGCCTCGATGCTGGTCCCGTCGGAGAACCGGGCACGCCGCACGTGCCCGTCGGCGTCGCCCTCCAGCGACGACACGCCCACCCCGCAACGCAGGTCCACGCCGTGGTCGCGCTGCATCTGCGCGGCTATCTCCCCGATCACCCCGCCGAGCGCGCCGACCAGCGGGGCCGAGCCCCGCTCGGCAACGGTCACGGGGAGATCGAGTTCCCGGCAGACGGAGGCCATCTCCGAGCCGATGAACCCGGCACCGATCATCAGGACCCGTGACGGCCCCGCGGCCAGCGCCTGTTGCAGCCGCGCGGCATCATCACACGAGCGCAGCGTGTACACGCCCGCCAGCGCGGCCTCGACCGGGTTGGGCCACTGGCGCGCGCGGGTACCCGTGGCGATCAGCACCCGGTCGTACGGGACCTCCTCGCCGTCCGCCAGACGCACACGTTTGGTCGCCCGGTCCAGCCCGGTGGCGGCCACCCCCAACCGCCACTGCGCATCCACCTCCCGCAGGCGCGGCAGCTTGGTGTGGTCGGCCGGCACCCACCCTTTGAGCACTTGCTTCGACAGCGGAGGACGGTCGTAAGGCTCGTACGGCTCGTCCCCGATGATGGTCAGAGGCCCGCTGAAACCTTCCTCACGCAACGCTTCAGCGGCCCGAAGTCCAGCCAGAGAGGCGCCGACGATGACGATCCTGCCGTTGGCCCTGAAGCTGCGCACCACCTCCGCAACCATTGCGGGTACGGTCATGGCGTCACGCTCCGCTCCGCGCCTTCCAGGCGGTCGATCACGATCGCCTGCACCGGACAGGCGGCAGCGGCCCGCTGAACCTGCAGGCGCTGCTCGTCATCCGGGTTCGGCTCGTAGGTGAGCGTCTCGTCACCACTCAGCCGGAAGACCTCGTGGGCCAGGAACACGCACTGTGCGTATCCCTGGCAGCGGTTCAGGTCCACGACGATCCGCATGGCGGACTCCTTCCGTCCTGTCTCCGGCCTCAACAGCGGCCATCGAGGCGCTCGCTCGTCTCCGCCGTAGTCATCACGTCGTCAGGCTCTTGGGTCAGACGCTGCACAGCGGACCCGCTCCAGCCGAGCCGCCCGCCCAGGCGTCCGCGTGTCGGAGATCGTTCGGCGCGGCGGCCCCCTCGCAGGACCCTTACGGCCGACAGTCCGCGCGGGCCGAGGAACGCGGTACACACGCGACGGCCCGGGCGTCGAGGCGATCCCGACCACCCTCCATATACAGGACTATTCGCCTCGTATTCCGTGATCGCAAATGCGCTAGCAGGGAAAACGTGCCAGGTGTCGCATAGGTCGGCCCACGATGGGCGGCGTTGGCGGCCACGTTGCGGCAAGACGGACGGCCGGGGCCAGGCAACCGACGGCTCTTGGGCCGGCCGACGCATCCAGGGGGAACCCGCTCACACAGTCGCGGCCCGTCATTCGGGGGCGTCGGTCCGGTCGGGACTCTCGGCACTGATGTCTGCCCGCAGCGGCAGCCGCAGCGGCCGACCGCCGCGGTGAGCCCAGATGTCGCCGAGGACGACTTGGATGATGCCGGTGACGGGAATCGCCAGCAGGGCACCGAGGATCCCGGCGACTTCAGCGGCGATCAGGATGGCCAGCATCACGGTGAGGGGGTTGAGCTTCACCGTCCGCGACAGGATGACCGGTTGCAGGAGGTGGTTCTCGGCCTGCTGATAGACGATGAAGAAGACGACGGCTCCGATGCCGGCCGGCAGGGAGTGAAGAAACGCTGCCGCGGATGCGACGACGGCCCCTATGGTGGCGCCCACCAGAGGGATGAGGTCGGTCACGGCGACGAAGAGGGCCAGCAGACCGGCGAACGGCACTCCGGAAACCACCAGTACGACGTAGGTCAGGACCCCGCAGATGACGCTGATCAGCAAGTTTCCGGTCAGATAGCCGTTGACGGTACGGGCGCACGCGGCTCCGACGCGGCGTATGCGGGCCGCGGGCGCCTCGTCCACGAGGGCCAGGGACCGGTCTACGGCCTTGGGGCCCTCCAGCACCATCAGATAGGCCAGGACGAAAATGCTGAGAGTCCCCGCGGCGGTGGTCGCGGCACCGCGGACGAACTTCAGGACGGGCGTGCCCAGTCCGGTGGCGAAGGAACGGATCTGCGACTGATGGTGCTGGACATACCGCAGGGCGTGAGTCCGCTCCAGCACATCCCCGACCGGCCCGCGGCCGGCCCGGGCGTCCCTGATCATCACGGGCAGACGACCGGCGAACCGGGCTCCCTCCTGAGCCAGGGGAATGACGAACAGGGCGACCACCGCGCCGACGACCACGGCCGCGGCCAGGAAGACCAGCAAGGTGGCCACCGACCGTCGGCAGCGCGGCACCCGTCGCTGCAACGCCTCGACCGCGGGATGAAGGGAGACGGCCAAGAACAGCGCGATGACCGCCCAGATCAGGACCCGGCGAGCCTGCACCACCAGCAGGAGTACGGCATAGGTGGCGAGCACCAGACCGATGGTGGCGAGGATGGTCCGCACCGGAACCGAACGCGTCGCCATGGGCGCTGGGTGCCCAGCCTCGGTCACTGCAAACGGGGAATCTCCTCCCCCGGTGAGCCGTGATGTCCCTGCATGTCGTACCTGCCGGACTCTGACACACGGTGCGGCGAGTCGCCGTACCGTCACCGAGGGAGCCGATGCAACCAACGGATGCCTCGGCCGTCCTTCCTGGATCGCCCGCAAGGCCGCTGGGCCGCCGGTCACGTCCTGGGTATCGAGAAGGCCCGTCCGGCTCTCGCCTGTACTCTGCTGCATGCGCAGCCCGGACGGACAGGACTCCCTGGGTGTGTCAGGCATTGGCCCATTCCTCGGCTGTCCCGGGTACGTCGCCTGCGGCAGGAGTCTGGAGGGCGGCGTCCACCGTGGGGAAGACGGGGAACACTTCCTCAAGGCCGAGAATGCGCCACACCTGCTCGTAGTGGGCGCTGAGGGCGGCCACGCTCAGGGTGTCGGCGCGTTGGCCCAGGGTGCGCGACAGCGTGATGAGCATGCTGATGCCGGAGGAGTCCGTGTACGTCACCTGGGATGCGTCCAGTACCAGGGTGGTGCAACCGCGGTTGACCCAAGTCCTCGCACTGGGCGCCGACAAGGGGTGCGTTGTCCTAGTCGACCGTCTCCGGAAGCTGTGCAATCGTCACGTTCTCGTGCCGCATCCGGACAGTGAGCATGAAGAAGGGACTCCCTTCCAGATCGTTTCCGTCGGGCCGTGTCACAGGAGTGCTGCGGGCTTTGCGTCTGTTCCACAGTTCGCCCCGGTTGTCCAGAGGCAGACCGACGCATTACGCGGGTGGCATGTCCGCTGCGGGTAACGGCCTACCGAATGCAACGCGTCCGCCGTCCCTGCCGGACGGTGCCCGGCCCAGAACACCGTCCGGGCCGGACGACAGCGGTGCGGTTCTATTCCGGCAGCTCGGTGCGGAGCCTGCCGTTCGGCGCACGCGGCGATCTTGTCGCGCAGGGCGGGCAGGTCCCCGCTGCTGTGGGCGAACACCTCTCGTTCTGTCGGGGACACCACGGCGGCAGAGGAGAAGCGTGACGACCAGACCAATGACGAAGACGGCCGCCGACGACCAGTAGGCGGTGGAATAGCCCCCTGAGTCCTCTGAGCGAGCCCGCGCCGGGGCTGGCAGACTGATTCTGTGGTTCCGCTGATGACCACGACCGACCAGGCCGCGTCCTCATCGCTCTCAGGCGCCGGCGTGGTGTCGGTTTGCGCGTTGCTCTTCACCGTGGCGTCGTTCTGGTGGCTCAACGCCAGACAAGGGCGGCTGAAGACGTGGGAACCGCACGCCTTCGCGGCGATCATCCACTCGTCCACGGCCCGCGTGCGGCTCCCGCTCGTCCTTCACAACACGGGCCCCAAGCCGATCGTCGTGCAGGACCTCATCCTGACCTTCCCCGAGGAGCCGGCATCTCACCTGCCGCTGCTGTGGGTGTCCTCACCGTCCCACCTCCAGCCGGAGCCGAACGAGGACGCGAAACTACGGGCCGGCTTCGTCGTACCCGGGAGAGAAGCGCAAGAACTATTCTTCGAGTTCGAGGCACCGTTTTCCGGGTTCATGCCAGACGCTCGCGACTACCAGGTCCAGCTGCAGGCGAGGGTCGGCCACCGCAAAGGGTGGCGCCGCCTGCTGACGTTCACCCTGCGGGCCGCCAACATCATCGATCCGGACAGCTACACCGTCTACAACAACGCACCGGTGGAGCTGACTAAGGAAGACCAAAAAAGGGCGGATGCCGCACTCCTCGAACTATTGGAAGAAGACAAGGGCGACGACTCCGCTCCAGGCGGCGGGAGACAGCGGAATTCCCGACACGACGACGGCGACACCGGCACGGGCCACTGATGCAGCGCGCGCCGGCCGAGCGTGCACGCGCGGCGAGCAGGACATGGTGACTCGGCCCGGCAAGACGTACGCCTCGTGTTCGATACGGCGACGTTGGGGGGCGTCCGCCCGAAGTGGGCAAGGTGATGGACCGCAACCGCGCACGGGATGAAGACCGAGGCCGTCGGCCACTCGCCACGTCGAATTGCAGCAGGTCACCCAGGGGCCTCGCCGTATCACCGACGCCTGAGCGGTTGCTCGTCGATGCGGGGACGCGGGCGCAGACCTTCACGTCCGCCTTGCCGATGTCGATTCCGGCGCATCGCTCGTGGACCACGTCCATGCCCCGGTCCCCCTCCCGCGTCGTGTGCAGCAGCCGTCCGGCGGGGACCGACCAGGCAAAAGAACGCTTGGGGGGGGCGCCGTCCGGGGATCGGATCACTCAATGACGAAGTCAAGCCCCATCTCCAGGTGCCCGCTCTGCCGCCCCCATCGCCTGGTGACTGGCCACTGCCCGAGCGGCGCGCCCTGCCGCCACGCATGTCACGCCGCCTGCTCGTGCCATCGATCCAACACGGGCGCACTCAGGTGGTGAGAATACTGATGCCGTCCCCGAGTAGTTTCAGACCGAGAACGAAGAACAGGACGGCCATCACGGCGACGTTGTGCTGGGCTGCCCAGTCCCGCCAGGAGCCGAGTACGTGCTTCGCCCGTTCTCCCATGATCAGGTAGACGGCCAGCGGCGCGAGGACTCCGAGAGACGCGATGATCACAAAAATGGCGAGCGTCGCGATCTGCTGCGGAACGGCGATACCAGCCGAGCTGATCGAGGCGCCTGCGGCAATGGTGAGTGGTGCGTTCTTGAGGTTGGCGGCCGACAGGGCCAGGCCCAGTGCCAGGATCTTGATGGCGGTGAAGCGATCGATCGCGGCCATCCATTTCGGCAGCTGGGCCTGGGACGGGTCGGTGGGGCGCCGGCGCCATTGCCGGGCGCCGAAGAGAACCAGTAGCACGCCCAGGGCGAGCTTGAGGCCGCCTACCCAGGTCGCCGGCTGCTTGTGTGCGGAGGCTCCGGCGGGGCCGCCGATCACCAACATGATCGTGCCCAGTGCCGCGAGTCCGAGGAGCCAGCCGAGAGCGAACAGTGATCCGTTGAGGCGTCCGCTCGGCGTGGCCAGGATGAGGATCATGGCCACGATGGGAAGCGGGCTGACCGCGACAGCGGCTGCCAGTCCCAGTACATCACCGACAGCGTGTCCCAAGGCGGCCTCCGCACGTGGTCGTAAAGATCGATCTGCAAGGACAGAGGACCAGGAGACCGGCTGACTCGCCCGCGCAATCCGGCTTGGTCTTCACGTACATGGTCAGGTGGCGTCTGCCTCGAGGCGCGTTGGCCGAGACGAACGGGTGAGCGGCCGGCGCTTTGAGGGGCCGCGGGACGGCTGCGGGTGCCATCGGATGGTTCGTGAGTGGACGCCAACGGCCGTTTCCGACGCGCGCTCGCCTTCCCGGCGTGCCTACGATGAGTTGTGTGAGGGCGCTCATCAGCTGGATGCTGATGGCGCCCGCAGGGCGCGTCGGGTCAGTCAGTCGCACCGGTAGGACGCCCACTGTTCGGCGGGTGGCTCGATTACCTGGGACACGGGCGCCGGCACTCTACTGAGGCGCTCGGGAAAGTACGTTGCCGTGCTCTCCCGGGACCCCAATGGAAGGGCTGTGCGCCCACAAGATGCTTCAGGCAAAAGAGGAGACGGTCGCGTCATGCCTGTGTGCTTCATCCCTTACGCGCCGGATGTGGAGATCGACGAGCCCGGCTTCGACGAGAACGTGCAGAAAGTGATCGCCAAGACGGAGGAGTACATCACCGGATCGGTGACGACCGGAGGTACCGGGCAGGCGGTCCGCGACGCTCACGCCAAGGGCTATGGGCTGGTCAGGGGGGAGATGGAGATCCTCGACGGGCTGCCCGAAGAGTACGCCCAGGGCATCTACGCCGCCCCGGGCAAGCACGATGCGTTCGTGCGGTTCTCCAACGGCTCCCCCCACGTCGGGGCCGACGCGCGTCTGGGACGCGCGACGGGGCTGGCGTTGAAGAATTTCGACATCGGGGGTCCGATGCTGCTGGAGGACGAGCCCGACAGCCAGGCGTTCGACTACAACCTCATCAACGCGCCGGTCTTCTTCTGCAACACCGTGCAGCACTACCTGTTCATCCTGGACCTGTTCCTCAGGGCCGGTGAGTACTTCGCCGACGGCAAGCGCGGCCGGCACCGCTTCTACCGCGAGTATGTGACCGGAAAGGGAACTCTCAGCGAGGACGACTGGGCGTGGGAGGAGTTCCTGACCTTCCTCACCGTCGCGCAGCGCCCTCTGGTCAACGTGCTGCTGTCGGCCTACACGACGATGGGGGCTGTGCGGCACGGTGACTACATCGCCAAGGTGCGTATCGCCCCCGACCCCGGCCGCGCGGCGACGGTGGTCGAGCGCCGCATGGACGTGACCTCGGCGGAAGAGGTCTTCCGGCCGGCCCTGGTGTCCGAGTTGCGTGAGAGGCCCTACACGTTCGACATCCAGGTGCAGCTGTGTGCCGACCTGGAGCGGATGCCGGTGGAGGACCTCACGGTCGAGTGGCCGGAGCAGTTGTCCCCGTACGTCACGGTCGCCAAGCTCCGTCTTCCCCAGCAGGACATCTCCGGGGAGGACGACCTCCGGCGCATGGATGCGCTGTCCTTCACGCCCTGGCGGGTGACGGAGGCGCACCGACCGCCGGGCAGCCTGATGCGGGCCCGCAAGGAGGTCTACCGCCACGCCTCGATCCTGCGATCCTGCGCCATCGCCTCAACCAGCAAGAACGGCGCGAGCCGCGCAGCGCGGACGAGGTGCCGCTGCTGACCACCGCGGTCCCTCACCACTGACCCTCTGCACACATCTCCCCGGCACGGTGCCACCACGACACGGAGACGGAACACGATGGCAGACAGCGCGGGCCAGGCCGAGGAGCAGGTGCTGGAGCTGGACGACATCCAGGGCACTCTGCTCAGGCAGCGCCCCATGCCCTTCACCGGCGCTTACTTTCTACTGCGCATCGACGACCCCGGCGACGGCCGGCAGATGCTCGCCCGCCTGGTCCCTCACGTCGCCTCGGCGACCCAGTGGTGGGATCCCCCCAACCGGGCGTGGCTCAGCGTCGCGCTGAGTTACTCCGGGCTGCGGGCTCTCGGCGTGCCGCAGGAATCGCTGGACAGCTTCCCCGACGCCTTTCGCGAGGGCATGGCGGCGCGTGCCGAACGGCTCGGGGACACCGGCGACAGCAGTCCCGGTCACTGGGATGCCCCACTGGGCAGCGCGGACGTCCATGTCGCGGTCTCCGTGTTCGCCCCGGACGCCGCCGCGATGGAGTCCCTGCTGGCCACGGCCCGCGAGACACTCAGGGACCTGCCCGGGGTGTCGGTCGTCTACCGGCTGGACGCCTCGGCTCTGCCCACCAAACGCACCCACCTGGGCTTCGTGGACGGCATCGGCGAGCCCGACATCGAGGGCTCCGGCGTGGCCAGCATCGCGCAGCGGATGAGCGGCGGTGACTACGGCTACCTGCCCGGCTTCGGCCCCACCATCAAGGCCAGCGAGTTCGTACTCGGCTATACCAACGAGCTGGGCCGGCTCACGCCCATGCCCCAGCCCGACGTCCTGGGCCGCAACGGCACCTACGTAGCCTTCCGCAAACTGCACCTGCGGGTCGCCGAGTACCGCCGCTATTTGAAGGACAACGCCGCCTCACCCGAAGAAGAAGAGCTGCTCGCGGCCAAGATGGTCGGCCGCTGGCCCAGCGGCGCACCCCTGGTGCTCGCGCCCGAGCACGACGACCCCGATCTTGCCACCGATCCTCACCGCATCAACGACTTCACCTACCACGAGCAGGATCCCGCAGGCCAGCGTTGTCCGCTTGGCTCCCACATCCGGCGGATGAACCCCCGCGACGCCCTGGCCGACACCCTGGTGGACGTGAAACTGCACCGAGCCCTGCGCCGCGGCACCCCGTACGGCCCCATGCTCCCCGAGGGGGAACTGGAGGACGACGGCGCCGAGCGCGGCATCGTGTTCATCTTCATGGGAACCGAACTCGTCCGGCAGTTCGAGTTCCTCAAGTCCCAGTGGGCCAATGACGGCGACTTCGTCGGCCTCGGCGACGAGAAGGACCCGATCGTGGGGAGCAATGACGGCACGGGCACCTTCACGATCCCCAAGCGGCCCGTGCGCCGCCGGCTCCAGCAGCTGCCCCGCTTCGCCGTGACCAAGGGAGGCGAGTACCTCTTCCTGCCCGGCATCCGTGCTCTGAAGTGGATTGCCGAACGTGATACCTGAGCCGCGTGTGCAGGGCCAGACCGGATTCGATCCCGACTTGCCCCACCCACCCGCGGCGTTCCGAGAAGGGATGTCCTGACATGGCGACGAACACACAGACACCCAGCCGCCCAGGTCTGCGACAGGGCAAAACCAACGAGTTCACCCTCTTCTTCAACGTCAAGCCCGGCCACGCACAGCAGATCCGCGACCTGTTCGAAGAGGGCCCCGACTACGAGAGGCGACGGGACGCAGCCGGCCGCATCGGCACGCTCCACGACGCACGCTGGGTCCTCTTCGACAACGACACCCGCCTTCTGTTCGCCAGCAACTTCGACGGTGACTGGGACCAGTACATCGACGACTTCGGTGCGATAGTCCCCGACCTGTTCGACGGCGTCCTGCAGCACACCGAGGACTACCCGGGCATCAATGACCCCGGCATCAAGGATTTCGTCATCGCCCACCAGGCCACAGCGTGCTCCTACTTCCGCGGCGCACCCGAAGCCACGATCACAGACATCCAGAAGGCACTACGCGTCAACAAGGCATTCCAGCAACTGCTCGACGCGGCAAGCTGACGCCGAGCGCACCGAGTCCCGGACCGGCTTCGAGCTGGACGGCCCATCGCGTTGCAACGAGCGCGTTCCCTGACACGGCATGGGCACTGTCCGTGGCCGGCACACAATGGCCTGGAAACAGGGCCCCACGAATCCGGGCCAGGAAACCCGTCAGGAGCACGCCTGCGTGACCGGCGGGCTTTCAGTGAGGACGTGGCTGTCACGCAGCAGGACCCACAGAACGCTGACACGTCGTCGCGCAAGCTCGATGACGGCCTGCCCATGCTTGAGTTCCTCGCCGCATTTCTTTCAGGTAGGAGTCCCCGCTCGGGCCCTCCCGCGCGATGCTGGTCCGAGCAGAAGGATGGAGCACCCTGCGAAGGCGCCGACTACAGCGTTCTGGCCGGCGGGTTGCCAGTACGACGCACGGATCCACGCGGTACGTGACGCAGATCGGCCGCGGAGGCCAGGGGCCGGCATCCGTAGGCCGACAGGTCACCGGCGGGTTTCTGGTCAGCCGCGGAGCGCGGAGGCGAAGAGAGCGGGCAACTGGGCGGCACCGGGTGCGGCGGTGAAGCGGGTGAGTCGTTCGAGGGTGGTTCGGCCCGTACGGCTTGTGACGAAGTACGGCGGACGCGGCGAGAGCGAGGGGGAGCCGCTGAACAGACCGCGGGGGGCCGGGGCGAAGGGCGCGCGCAGCACCGTCTTCTCGACGCCGTTGAGCATGAAAGCGTTGTGGACGAATCCCGTTCCGCTGCCGATGGCCTGACGCGTGTGCCCGGGGTGGGCGCCCCAAGGGGTGTAGCCGAGCAAGAACCCGGTGCCGGACCAGCAGTTGACACCCAGGGTGCCGTAGCGGAGTGCGGCGACGGCCTCCTGCACGGCGGCCGCTGCGGCCTTCTCGGTACGTGGGTGGACGATCAGGGTGCCGCCGAGGGTGCCGGGAAGACGGTCGTTGGCGAAGCGGAGCCCCGGTATTCCCCCGCGGCCTCGGCCACGACCTGCCCGGGCGTGATGCCGTCGCGCATTTTCACCTCGGCACGGAAGCCACTGAGCAGCAGGCGGTCCCAGCCGGTGACAGGGAAGACGTCGACCACGGTGCGCCCGTCGTGGCTGCGTACGGCGGCGGCGGCGTCGACGGGGTCCTTGCCTGCGGCGATGCGGCGCAGCACATGCAGGAGGGCGCTGGTGTTCCGGGCGAGGGCCCAGGGGCCGCCGGCCCAGTCCTCTGCGGCGCAGGGGGAGTCGGGCGCGTATCCCTTCGCCCGGGCGCCGGCCGCGGCCAGGTCGGCGGCCCCGTCGAGGATCCGCGGCATGAGCCGTTCGAGCAGGGCGATGCGCTCGGCGAGCGGGGTGGCGGTCCAGGACTCGGCGTGCAGGCGCAGTTCGCGCAGGGCACGGTCCAGGGCCGGGTGTCGAGGGTCGTGCTGTTCACGTCACTCCTTGGCGGGAGGGGGGTGGGTCGGCGCGAAGGCGTCACGCGGCCAGGTGGCGCGCGTCGCGAACGGGGTCGATGAGGGTGACGGCGGCGATGCCGCCGGCGAGGAGCAGGACGCCTGCCAGGAGCACGGCGTGCCGGTAGCCGGCGGCGCCCTGCGTGTCGACGAGGTGTCCGGTGAGGGTGGGCGCGATCAGTCCCGCGGTGGTGACCACCGCGTTCATCAGGCCCAGGGCACCGCCGCGGCGGCGCACCGGGGCGAGTTCGGCGACTGTGGTGACCGCGATGCTGGTCATTACCCCGCACATCCCGAACCCGAGCAGGAGCAGGAGCACGGTGAGTGGTCCGCGCGGAGCCCCGGGCAGGGCGAGACAGGCCACGGCCGAGATGAGCAGCGTGATGCCGCCGACGCGTGCCCGGGCCCACCGGCTGGTGACGCCGCGCCGCAGCAGCCGGCCGGTCAGCCCCGCCTGCCCGAGTATGGCCACTGCGGCGGCCGTCCAGAGCATGGCGATCAGGCTCGCCGCGGTGGTCGTGGTGTAGCCCAGTGCGTCGTGCAGGTACGAGGGAAGCCACACGAGCAGCAGGGCGACACACCAGTAGGTACTGAAGTAGGCGACCGTGGCGCCGATCCAGGTACGGGTACCGAGGATACGGCGGTAGGGGACGTCGGCCCGCGCCTCGCCGGTAGCGGTGGACCCGGCCGGGCTCGGGGTGGTGCCCGCGTGCCGGCCCTCGCGGCCGACGCCGAGCCACCCCGCCGCCCACAGTGCGCCCGCCGCCGCCACCACGCCGAAGGCCGAGCGCCAGCCATGGTGATGGATGACCCAGGTGAGTCCGGGGGCTGCCGTCACGACCCCCAGCGCGGTGCCGACGGTGATCAGGGCTCCGGGGAGGTTCCGACGCTCGTTGGGAAACCACGACAGAGCGCTGTGCTGGGCGACGGGGAAAGCCGGGCCTTCCGCCGCCCCCAGTACGATCCGTGAGGCCACCAGCGCGGCCGTACCGGCGCCCAGTGCCATCGGCAGCTGCGCCACCGACCACAGCAGGGCCATGACCAGCAACAGCGACCGCGGCCGGACCCGGTCGGCCAGCAGTCCCACCGCGCCGCCGCAGAGGGAAAACAGCACGAAGAAGGCGCTGTTCGCCAGCCCGAACTCGGTGGCGGACAGGCCGAGGTCGTGACGGATCGGGTCGGCGGCGAGTCCGAGGACGGCCTTGTCGGCGAAGTTGACCATCATGAAGACCACGAGCAGCGCGGTGACGGTCCACGCGCGGCGTACGGACTCGCGGCCGGTCACCGAGGGCTCGGCGGGCATGACAGGGGCGACGTCAGCGTTGGTCACGGGGGCTCCGCGGGGGTTCGCAGGGGCTGGGCGCGGAGCTCAGGCGAGCGGGACGCCGGCGATCGCAATGCGCTCCATCACGCGCCGCGCCGGGTGGTAGTCGTTGATCGCGTAGTGCTGGGTGGCGATGTTGTCCCATATCGCGACCGAGTCGGCTTGCCAGCGGAAGCGGACCTGGTACTCGGGAACACGGGCCTGCAGCACGAGCTCGTCGAGCAGTTCGCGGCTCTCGCGATCGGGCAGACCCACGATCCGCACGGTGAACGGCTCGTTGACGTAGAGCAGCTTGCGGCCCGTGCGCGGGTGCCGGGCGGCCACAGGGTGCTCGACCGGCGGCAGCGTGCCACGCAGCGCCTCGATCTGCTCCGGCGTCATCAGCGCACCCCAGCTGGGCACCCAGTCGTGCACCGCGGTGAGCCCCTCGATCCGCTCCTTCATCTCCTCGGAGAGGTTGTCGTACGCGGCGCCCATGTCCGCCCACATCGTGTCACCACCGGCGGCCGGGATCTCCAGCGCGCGCAGTACCGAGCCCAGGGCGGGGGCGGCCATGAAGGAGTGGTCGCTGTGCCAGATGTTCTCACTGCCGACAGCCATGGCGTCCTTGGCCAGGCGCGAGACGCCGACGGTCTCGCCCTTCGGGAAGAAGGGGTTAGGCTCCGGCTCGCCCCAGATCCCGGCGAGGGCATGCTGCGCGTCCGGGTTGAAGGCGTGCTGGTCGCGGAAGAAGATCACCTTCCATTCGAGCAGGGCCTGCTTGAGCTCCTCGGCGAGCTCCTCGCCCATCGGCTGCGACAGGTCGACGCCGCTGATCTCCGCGCCGATATGCGGGGTGAGCGGCGAGATCCGCAGGTGTCCGTAGGTGAACGCCGGAGCGCCGGGCGCGGTGCGCTCCAGCACACGGGGGCCGTAGTGCATCAGCGGCTTGTCGACAGCAGGGCGGGGTGTGAGAGGGGCAGACATGTGGGCCTCCTCGGTCGCGGCGAAAATCGTTACCGGAAGTATCGATATTGGGGTGCGAGGCGGCAAGAGCTGATCGCAAGATTTTCGAGCGGTTCGGCGGGATGCCGCGCGGCTCAGGCGGAGTGACAGACCGCGCGGGTCACCATGTCGACGAGGTCGTCCGCGAGACGGGCGTCGGGCAGCTCGCGTTCCGCCAGCAGGCGATAGATCAACGGCGCCGCGACGAGGGTTGCCGCGGACCGGACGTCGATGTCGGGCCTGACCTCTCCACGACCGATCCCGCGCTCGAGAATGCTGCGGGTCTCCCCCATCATCCGCCCGACGAACTCGGCGTACGCCTCGCGCGCTCCGGCGTCGTCCGCGGCCGCCCCCATCATCTCGGCCATGAGCCGGTCCGTACCGGGCTGCCGGTAGGCCGCCAGCCGCGCGGTGAGCACCTCGCGCAGCTCCGCCCTGAAGTCGCCCAGGTCCGGAACGGACAGCTCGCCGATGTGCCTCTCCGCAGCCGCGATGATCATTGCCTGCTTCGTGGGCCAGCGCCGATAGATGGCCGGCTTGCTCACTCCGGCACGCGCCGCCACGGCGTCCATGGTGACTCCACCGATGCCCAGCTCCGTCACCAGCTCGATGACCGCCGTCAGGGCAGCACTCGCCACCCGCTCGTCCCGCGGGCGCCCCGGCCCGCGCTCAGCTTTCCGCGCCTGCATGCCGACCACGGAACGAGGATACGAGCCCGGCTGGCCTCGTCCGGCCGGAGGTCCGCGGATCCGGGCCGCTCGCTGTACGCCCATGGTGGCTGCCGACCCGCGAACCGAGCCACGGACGCGTATGCCCGTCCCTTCCGTGAGCCGGCATGGTGGCGGCACGCATAGCCAACACTCGAACTATGTTGCCCCACCACATGTGCCCCTGACCTGCGTCTTCCTACCGTGTGCCGACACGTACCCGTCCCCACCGCACACGAGGAAGTGGCGCACATGGCCTCCGGAACCACCGCTCCCCCACCCCCCGCCAGCCTCCCCAGAATCGTCGCCGCGAGCCTCATCGGCACCACCATCGAGTGGTACGACTTCTTTCTCTACGGGTCCGCCGCCGCGCTGGTGTTCAACAAGGTGTTCTTCCCGGACTCCGATCCGCTGGTGGGGACGCTGTTGTCGTTCCTGACGTATGCCGTGGGATTCGCGGCGCGTCCGCTGGGGGCGCTCGTGTTCGGGCACTACGGTGACCGGCTGGGGCGGAAGAAGCTGCTGGTGCTCAGTCTGGTGCTGATGGGCGGGGCGACGTTCGCCATCGGGCTGCTACCGACCCACGCGACCGTCGGCAGCGCCGCACCCGTCCTGCTCACCACGCTGCGGCTGGTGCAGGGGTTCGCGCTCGGTGGTGAGTGGGGCGGGGCCGTGCTGCTGGTGTCGGAGCACGGGGACGCGCGACGGCGCGGTTTCTGGGCGTCGTGGCCGCAGACCGGTGCGCCGGCCGGGCAGCTGCTGGCCACCGGTGTGCTCTCCCTGCTGACCGCCGTGCTCTCCGACGACGCGTTCGGCGCCTGGGGCTGGCGCATCCCGTTCCTGCTCTCCGGCGTGCTCGTCGTCGTCGGTCTGTGGATTCGGCTGTCCGTCGATGAATCCCCCGTCTTCAAGCAGGCGTTGGAACGGGCCGAGGCCCGGAAGGACGGCGAGACGGAGCAGCTGCCGCTCGTCTCCGTGCTGCGGCACCACTGGCGGGACGTGCTCGTGGCCATGGGCGCGCGGATGGCGGAGAACATCAGCTACTACGTCATCACCGCGTTCATCCTCGTGTATGCCACCACCTCGGCCGGTGTCTCGAAGCAGACCGCGCTCAACGCCGTACTCGTGGGCTCCGCCGTGCACTTCGCCGTCATCCCGGCCTGGGGCGCGCTGTCGGACCGGGTCGGACGGCGGCCCGTCTACCTGTTCGGTGCGGCCGGTGTCGGCCTGTGGGCGTTCCCGTTCTTCGCGCTCGTGGACACCGGCTCGTTCGGGTACCTGGTGCTGGCCGTGACCGTCGGACTGGTGCTGCACGGCGCCATGTACGCACCCCAGGCCGCGTTCTTCGCCGAGATGTTCGCCACCCGGATGCGCTACTCGGGCGCGTCCATCGGCGCCCAGTTCGCCTCGGTCGCCGCCGGTGCGCCGGCCCCCCTCATCGCGACCGCGCTGCTCTCCGACTACGACAGCTCCACTCCCGTCGCCCTGTACGTGATCGCCGCCGCCCTGCTGACCCTGGTGGCGGTGGCCCTCTCCCGGGAGACACGGCGCCGGGACCTGACCGAGGCCGAGGGGGAGCGCGAGGGTGGGGGCGGGGAGGCCGCCAAGGCCGCTTCGACCGCGCAGGCACCCACCGTCTGAGGGGGCGGGCGTTCCGGGACGGCTCCGGCCGGCTTCCGCGAGGTGGCCGGTCACAGCCGTCCCGGCGCGGCCAAGCGATGCAGTCTCAGGGCCAGTTGGATCTCCAGGGTGCGGGCGGGGGTCTGCCAGTCCGCGCCGAGCAGCCGGCCTACGCGCTCCAGCCGCTGCGCCACCGTGTTCACGTGGACGTGCAGCGCGTCCTTGGTGCGGGCGGGACTCATCCCGCCGGCGAAGTACGCCTCCAGGGTCCGCAGCAGTTCCGTGCCGCGCCGTCCGTCGTACGAGACCACCGGGCCGATCGTGCGGTCGACGAACCCGGCGATGTCCCGCTCCCCCGCGAGCAGGAGGCCGAGGAACCCGAAGTCCTCGGCCGCCGCGCCGTCCCCGGCCCGGCCCAGCAGGCGCAGCGCGTCCAGGCAGCGGCGGCCCTCGGCGTAGGCGGCGGTCACGGTCTCGGGGTGCGCGGTGAGGGCGGTGACGGGTGCGGAGGCGCCGACGGTGACGGGCTGGTGGACGGCCGTGCCCAGCTCGCGGGCGGCACGGCGGGCCACCTCGGCGGCGGTGTCGCCGGTGCCGAGCGGCAGCAGCAGGACGGTGCCGCCGTCGCGGGCGGCCGCCAGTCCGTGCCGGGTGGCGGCGAGGTGGGACGCGGCGGACCACAGCCGGCGGCGGGCCCCGGCCTCCTCGTCGGCGTCGGCCGCCGGGCCGTCGAGGCGGGCGGCGAGGACGACGTGGGTGGCGTCGAGGTCGGCGTGGAGGCGGCTGGCGCGTTCGCGCAGCAGACGCGGGTCCCGGTCGCGCGCGTCCAGCAGATCGTCGAGCAGCTCACCGCGCACCCTCTGTTCGGCCTCGGCGGCGGAGCGGCGGGCGAGCAGGAGCAGCGAGGTGACCATCGCCGCCCGTTCCAGGGTGCGTTGGTCGACCGGGTCCAGGCCGGGGTGGCCGCGCAGGATCAGCGCGCCGAGGAGTTCGCCGCCGGCGGCCACCGCGGCGATCCAGTCGCTGCCGTGCCGTACGGCGTGGCCCTCGGCGCGTGATGCCTCCAGGGCCGCGGCCGGTGCCGTCCGTGCCTCGGTGAACTCCACGGTGCCGTCGAGGACCTGGGAGACGGCCGCGGCCACGTCGTGGACCCCGCCGCCGCGCAGGACGAGTTCGGCGAGCCGGTCGTGCACGTCGGAGGCGCGTTCGATGACGGCACTGCGGTCCTGGATGATCTCGTTGGCGCGTTCCAGTCCGGCCAGGGCCGAGCGGGTCTCGGTGAGCAGGTTGGCGGTGTCGATGGCCGCTGCCGCGAGCGCGGCGAAGGAGCCGAGCAGGGCGATCTGCTCGCGTTCGAAGACGCGGGCCCGCCGGTCCGCCGCGAACAGGACGCCGATCACGTGCGGGCCGAGCATCAGGGGTACGCCGAGGATGGCGACCAGGCCCTCGTCGCGCACGCCGCCGTCGATGGCGAGGGTGTGCTGGAACCGGCCGTCCTGGAAGTAGTCGTCGGTGACGTACGGTCGCGCGGTCTGGGCGACGAGTCCGCCGAGTCCCTCCCCCATGCCGAGGCGCAGCTGCTGGAAGCGGGCGGAGACGGAGCCTTCCGTGACCCGCATGTAGGTGTCGCCGCGTGCCGGGTCGTTGAGGCTGAGGTAGGCGACGTCCGTGCCGAGCAGGGAGCGGGCGCGCTGCACGATCGCCTGGAGGACGGCGTCCAGGTCGCGGAGGCCGGCGAGGTCGTGAGCGGTCTCGAACAGCGCGGACAGCTCGGCCTCGCGGCGCCGGCGCCCCTCCAGTTCCGCGCGCACGCGCAGGGCGAGCAGTCTGGCCTCTTCGAGCGCGGCGATGCGGCAGGCCGGCTCGCCCTCGGCTCGGGCGAGCAGTACGGGCTGCTCGTAGGCCTCCGCGGAGGCGTCGCGGGCCAGCAGGTCGAGGTACGGGGCCTCGGCGCTGCCGCTGGGTGCCGACTGGAGGTGATCGCGGGACATGGTCACAGGATTCCGTATCGGCCGCCCGGCCCGGCAGCCCTGTGGACAACTGCCGGAGCCGGTGCCGCCGGGCTGGTCAGTGGGCTGTCCACCCGCCGTCCAGGACGAGGGAGGTACCGGTGACGAAGGACGCCTGGGGGCTGCACAGGTAGGCCACCGCCTCGGCGACCTCCTCGGGTTCGATGAGCCGCTGTACCGCGCTGTCCTTCAGCAGGATCTCGGACAGCACGCGCTCCTCGGGGATGGCGTGCGCCTGGGCCTGGTCGGCGATCTGCTTCTCGACCAGTGGGGTACGCACATAGGCCGGGTTCACACAGTTGGAGGTCACTCCGTGGGCGGCGCCTTCCAGCGCGGCCGTCTTCGACAGGCCTTCGAGACCATGTTTGGCGGCCACATAGGCGGACTTGAAGGCCGAGGCGCGCAGACCGTGGACGGAGGACACGTTGACGATCCGGCCCCAGCCCTGCGCGTACATGTGCGGGAGGGCGCCGCGGATCAGGCGGAACGGTGCCTCCAGCATCACGGTCAGCACCGTGTGGAACACCTCGGGCGGGAAGTCCTCGATGGGGCGCACGAGTTGCAGCCCGGCGTTGTTGACCAGCACATCGGTTCCGGCGGCGGCGCGTTCGGCGGCGTCCAGGTCGGTGAGGTCCACGACCCGCGGTACGACGGTCCCGGCGAGGCCGCCGGCCCGCTGCCCGGCGGCCCGTTCCGCCTGTGCGGCCAGCTCGGCCAGGCCGGCGGCGTCCCGGTCCACGGCACGGACCTCGGCCCCGGCGGCGGCGAGCCGCAGCGCGCAGGCGCGGCCGATGCCACTGGCGGCACCGGTGACCAGGGCGGTTCGGCCGCCGAGGTCGAGGGCGAGGGGCTGGACGCTGGGTCCGGGGCCGGGCAGGGGGGTGGGCGAGGTCATGTGCCGACCCTAAGCGGAACCCGAAGGTCACCACATGTGGCGACGCCCCATACTTCAGCCGACAGTCGTAGGGTCGAACCATGTGGGTGCGTCGGACATGGCCTGCTTGATCCGGAAGAGCCCGAACTCGTTGAGCGGGGGCAGTGCGTCCACGGCGAACCAGCCGACGTCCAGCGACTCGTCGTCGTTGACGCGGGCCTCGCCGCCCACCGCCCGGCAGCGGATGGTGATGTCCATGTACTGGCAGACGTCGCCGTTGGGGTAGGTGACCGGGTCCAGAGCCTGTACCAGCACGACCCGTTCGGCGACGCAGTGCACCGCCGTCTCCTCGAAGACCTCACGCACGGCACAGGCGGCGGGCTGCTCGCCCGGCTCCGGGATGCCGCCGATCACCGACCACTTGCGCGTGTCGGTGCGCCGGCCGAGCAGCACGCGGTCCTCGTCGTCGAAGACGATCGCGCTGACCCCGGGCAGCCAGAGCAGCTGCCGGCCGGCGGAGGCCCGGAGCGTGCGGATGAAATCAGGAGTAGCCATGATCCGACCCTAGCGGGACGGATCATGGGGAGACCGGTCCCCTGGCCCCGCCCGGTCACCGGCCACTTCCTGAAGCGTCCGAGGGTCGTACAGCGGCCGCTCGGCGCGTGCCCCGCGGCCGTGCGGTGATCGGTACGGCTACGCGGCGCCGGCGCGCCGGGCGCGCAGGCCGGACCCGATCGCCCAGCCGATCCCGCCCGCCGCGACCAGTACCAGCGCCATTTCCGGCAGGATGCCCAGGTCCGTCGCGGGGGTCGTGGAGGTGCGCAGCGGCACCTTCTGGACGAGGTAGGCGGGCACGAACATGCCGGTCCTCCGGGTGATCCGCCCGTCCGGCATGATGACCGCGCTCACCCCGCTGGTCACCGGCACGGTCACCGTGCGGCTGTGCTCCACGGCACGGATGCGGGACATGGCGAGTTGCTGGTAGGTCATCTCGCTGCGGTCGAAGGTGGCGTTGTTGCTCGGCACGGAGATCATCTGCGCGCCGTGCGTCACCGTGTCCCGGACGGCCCAGTCGAAGGCGGCCTCGTAGCAGGTGGCCAGGCCG
The DNA here is from genome assembly GCF_040637655.1 of Streptomyces sp. NPDC028722. Taxonomy (NCBI): domain Bacteria; kingdom Bacillati; phylum Actinomycetota; class Actinomycetes; order Kitasatosporales; family Streptomycetaceae; genus Streptomyces; species Streptomyces sp. NPDC028722. Next base: position 167,762 of record NZ_JBEZWU010000002.1, on the reverse strand, counting down.
ACCTTGACGCCGTCGAAGTCGAACACGCCCGGCTTGCGGCCGGGGCTGATGTCCTGGCGGACCATGCTGGTCCAGTTCGAGTTGATCGCGCCGATGAAGGAGCGCAGCGGAAGGTACTCGCCGAAGGGCTGGATCTGCCGCTTGTCGTAGGTGTGCGTAGGGCCCTTGACCGGGTCCCACAGGATCTGTTCGTTGAGCAGCTTGCCGTCCCGCTCCACCACGCCGCCCACGGAGATGGGGACACCGATGTCCTTGGCCGCCTGCTCGATGACGAGGGCGGCGTCGGGATACTCGAAGGGGTCGATGTCGGAGGAGTTCTCCGGCCACAGGACGAAGTCGGGCCTGGCGGCCCTGCCGGCCCTGACGTCGGCGGCGAGCTTGTGCGTCTCTCGCGCGTGGTAGTCGAGCACGGCCCGCCGCTGGGCGTTGAACTCCAGCCCGGAGCGCGGCACGTTGCCCTGGATGACCGCCACGGTGGCCGTGCCGTTCTCCGCGCTGTCGCTCACCAGCGCGCGGGCCGCGACCGCGCCGGCCACCGGTACGGCGACGCTCAGCAGCGCGGCGGTCGCGGCGGCGCGCCGCAGGACCCGCGTCCGGCGCTGCTCGGCGATCAGCCGCCCCGCCTCGTACAGGCCGAATCCGCACAGCACGACACCGAACCCGAGCACCGGACTGCCGCCCACCGCGGCGAGCGGCAGGAAGACACCGTCCGCCTGACCGAACGCGATCTTGCCCCAGGGGAAGCCGCGGAAGGGCACGCGCGCGCGTACCGCTTCGCCGGCGACCCACATGGCGGCGGCCCACACCGGCCAGACCGGCAGCCTGGAGACGGCGGCCACCCCCACGGCGACCAGCGCGACGAAGACCGCCTCCACGGCGGCCAGGGCCAGCCAGGGCACCGGGCCGACCTCCACACCGGTCCACACGAGCAGCGGCAGCAGGAAGCCGAGCCCGAAGAGGTAGCCGAGCCCGAGGGCGGCCTTCCAGCTCCGGCCGCGCAGCACCCAGCCGAGGCCGGCGAAGGCGGGGAGGGCCAGCCACCACAGGGTGCGCGGGGGGAAGCTGACGTAGAGCAGCACCCCGCAGAGCGCGGAGGCGGCGGCCGGGACCAGGCGCAGCAGCCGGCCGCCGCGCGCGCCGGGGGCGGGCTGCGGCTGGAGCTGGTCCGGCTGGTCCACGGAAGTTGCGGTGACGGTCACCCGGGTGAGTGTACGGCGGTGGACGTCACCGCCGACAGCACGGTTCGGCGCCGGTGCCCCGGCGGTTGTCGCTGGTCGGCGCCGTTCCCGAGTACCGGTGGTCCGGCCGGCCGTCCCCGCGACGGTGCCACCGGCCGGGGGTCGGTGGCACTCGGCCGGGCGGGTGGGAAGGGCGTCGGGGTCGTCCGCACATCACCCATGGGTACGGCCCGGTGGACCCGCCGGGGAGGGGTCAGCGAGCCGGTCCCGGTGTGATCGTCCGCAGCCGGTCCCTGATGACCCGTACCGCCGATTCCGCGTTGTCCACGGTGATCGTGAACATGTGGCCGTCCCACAGGCGCAGCACGATGCCCTCGCCGCGGCGCACGACCACCGCGGTACCCATCTCGGGGCGCCAGCGGTAGCCCCAGCCGCCCCACTGCCGGGGAGTGACGAGGGCGGCGAAGTCGGCGCCGGCCACGGCGGAGAGCGGGATACGGCGGCGCGGCAGCCCTATGTGGCCGCAGCGCACTTCCAGGCACTCCCTGTCGAGCCTGAGGTCGACGTGCACGAAGGCGAGCGTGCCGAAGATGACCAGCAGGCCGGCGGCGATGCAGCCCACGACGGACATCGCGAGCGCCGCGACGCCCGAACTCCAGGCCGAGTCGACGGCCAGCTCGATGCCGAGCGCCAGGCAGGCGGCGCCGACCAGCGCCAGCAGCCACTGGACCCGATTGGTGGCGCGCCCGGTCCAGACGTCGGGCTGGGGGCCCTCGACGGCGTGGGGGTGGTCCCTCATGTTCACGAGGTTACTCAGGTTTCGCTGCGGTGGTACCCGCTCGCGGAGGGTGACCGCTCGGCGCGCCCCGCACAAGGCTCCGTGCGATGCGCACCGGCCCCGGCGCGACCGCACAGGCCGGGCCACGAACCGCTGCACGCGGCCCGCACCCCGAAACCTCACCTCGGTACCGCACCCGCACCGAGCACCGCGCCCCGGAACCGCACCCGCACCCCGGCGTCGCTCCGGGGCGTGTCACCTGTGGTCGGCGACCGAACCGACGGGCGGCAGCAGCTGCCCCTCGGCGTAGTGCAGCGCGGTCGCGGGCAGCCGGCCGCTCTCCCGACCGCTCAGCAGGACCGTGAGGGTGCCGTCGGCGGGCGCCTCCGGCGCGGGCTGCTCGCCGAGCCGGCGCAGGGCCTGGGCGGCCACCGCGCCGGCGGAGCCGTGCAGGACGAGCGGGGCGGCGGCGGGCTGCTGGACGGAGGTGCGGATACGTTCCGCCACCAGTTCGTAATGGGTGCAGCCCAGGACGACGGTCGTCACATCGTCGGGCGTCAGCCGGGCCGCCGCGGCGACGGCGGCGTCGATGGCCGTCTCGTCCGCGTGCTCGACGGCCTCGGCGAGACCCCAGCAGGGCACCTCGGTCACCCGGACGCCGTCGGCGAACGCCTCGATGAGTCCGCGCTGGTAGGCGCTGCCCGTGGTGGCGGGGGTCGCCCAGATCGCGACGGGGCCGCCGCCGGCCGCGGCCGGCTTGATGGCCGGGACCGTGCCGATGACCGGTATGCCGGGCTCCAGACGGGCGCGCAGCGTGGGCAGGGCGTGCACGGTGGCGGTGTTGCAGCCGATGATGAGCGCGTCGGGCCGGTGGGCCGCGGCAGCCTCGGCGACGGCAAGTGCGCGCCGGGTGAGGTCTTCGGGGGTGCGCGGTCCCCATGGCATGCCGTCGGGGTCCAGGGAGAGCACGAGATCCGCATCGGGCCGCAGGCGCCGTACCGCGGCGGTGGCCGCCAGCAGGCCGATTCCGGAGTCCATGAGCGCGATCTTCACCCGGCCACGATAGACGATGCGCTCTTGTGGGCCTCTCCGGTGGGGCAGACTGCGGCCGTGAGCGCCTTCCTGTGGATCGCCGTCGGGTCGCTGGCCGCGTGGTGCTGGCTGCTGCTGGGCCAGGGCTTCTTCTGGTGTACGGACGTCCGGCTGCCGCGGCGCCGGGAACCGGACGCGTGGCCGCCGGTCTGCGTGGTCGTACCGGCCCGCGACGAGGCCGAGGTGCTGCCCGCCGCCCTGCCGTCGCTGCTGGCGCAGGACTATCCGGGGCGGGCCGAGGTCTTCCTGGTGGACGACGGGAGCACGGACGGCACCGGGGACCTGGCCCGGGAGCTGTCCCGGCGGCACGGCGGGCTGCCGCTGACCGTCGGGTCGCCCGGTGAGCCGCCGGCGGGCTGGACGGGCAAGCTGTGGGCGGTGCGGTACGGCATCGGGCTGGCACGCGCGCGTGAGCCCGCGTATCTGCTGCTGACGGACGCGGACATCGCGCACGCCCCCGACAGCCTGCGTGAGCTGGTCGCGGCGGCCCGGACCGGCGGCTTCGACGTGGTGTCGCAGATGGCGCGGTTGCGGGTGGAGAGCACGTGGGAGCGGCTCGTGGTGCCGGCGTTCGTCTACTTCTTCGCACAGTTGTACCCCTTCCGGTGGATCGGCCGGGAGGGGTCGCGCACGGCCGCGGCGGCGGGTGGCTGTGTCCTGCTGCGGGCGGGCACGGCGGAAGAGGCGCGCATCCCGGACTCGATCCGGCAGGCCGTCATCGACGACGTCGCGCTCGCGCGCGCGGTGAAGCGTGCCGGGGGCCGTGTGTGGCTGGGGCTGGCCGACCGGGTGGACAGCATGCGCCCCTGTCCGCGCCTGCACGACCTGTGGCGGATGGTCGCGCGCAGTGCCTACGCCCAGCTGCGGCACCATCCGCTGCTGCTCCTCGGTACGGTCGCCGGGCTCGTCCTGGTGTACCTGGTGCCGCCCGCCGCGGTCGTCGCGGGTGTGGCGGGCGGCAGTACGGCGACCGCGGCCACGGGCGGGCTGGCGTGGGCGGTGATGGCCGGCACGTACGTGCCGATGCTGCGCTACTACCGGCAGCCGCTGTGGCTCGCTCCGCTGCTGCCGTTCACCGCGTTCCTGTACCTGCTGATGACGGTCGACTCCGCGGTGCGGCACCACCGCGGGCGCGGAGCCGCCTGGAAGGGCCGCACCTACACCCGCCCCGACGCCGTGCCCGACGAGGGCTGAGCCCTCTCACTTGCGGCCCGGCGTCCAGTTCATGCCCCATCCGTAGGCCTGGTCCATGGTCCGCTGCGGGCTCACACCGCGCGCCGGCACGAGGTAGCGCGCCTCACGCTGGACGACGAGGTCGCCGCCGGTGTTGGTGATCAGGGCGAGCGCGCACACCGGGGACGGGACGGTGCACTCGTCCAGCGAGAAGTCGATGGGGGCGCCGTACTGCGGCTGGAGGGTGACGGTGGCGTGCAGGTCGGCGAAGGACCTGGCGCCTTCGTAGATGGTGACGAAGACGAGGACGCGCCGGAAGTCCCGCGTGTGGTCGAGGTTGATGGAGAGGTTCTCGCCGCTCGCCGTGGCTCCGGTGCGGTCGTCGCCGTCCAGGTGGATGTACGGCGGCCGCTGGAGCGAGCCGAAGGCGTTGCCGAGGGCCTGGACGACTCCCTTGCGGCCGTCGGCGAGTTCGTACAGGGCACCCAGGTCGAGGTCGAGGTTCGGGCCGCCGCCCCATCGGCCGACGCGCCCCGGGAACTGCTTGCGCACCTGCCAGTTGAGGTTGACCCGCATGGTTCCGGAGCTGCCGCCCTGCTTGGCCAGCGAGACGGAGGGGGCCGCCTTGGTGAGGGTGACCTTGGACAGGCGGACCGGCTGGGCGGCGGGCGCGGGCGGAGCGGCGGGCGCGGGCGGCGGCGGCAGGGTCGCAGGGGCCGGGGCGGGCGGCGGGGACGCAGGGACGGGTGTCGGAGCCGGCGTCGGCGCCGCGTGCTGCGGCTCGTCCACGGTGATGCCGTAGTCCGTCGCCAGGCCCTGGAGTCCGCTGCTGTACCCCTGGCCCACGGCACGGAACTTCCAGCCATCCTGGCGGCGGTAGAACTCGCCGAGCACGAAGGCCGTCTCCACGGTCGCGCCGGGGTTGTCGAAGCGGGCGACGACCTGGCCGGAGGCCGCGTCGGTGACCTCGACGTAGAGGCCGTGGACCTGCCCGAACGTCCCGCCGTCCGCGGAGGCGGCGAGGACGATGCGCTCGACGGCGCCCTCCACGCGCGCGAGGTCGGCGACAAGCGTGTCGGTGACGCGTCCGCCGGCCGTTCGCCTGCCCTCGTGGCGGACCGCCCCGGAGGGGTGCGCGGGCTGGTTGTAGAAGACGAAGTCCTCGTCGGAGCGGACCTTCCCGGCGGCGAGCAGCAGGGCCGAGGCGTCCACGTCCGGCGTCCCCGGCTCGGTGCGCCAGCCCAGTTCGACGCGCAGGGCCGCGGTCGGCACCGCTACGTTGGCGCCTTTCGGCATTGACATGTCCGCCCCCATCGGGTCTTCGCTCACGGTTTTCGCCCCGGCGGTCCGGGTCGTCCCTACCCGCACAACTTATTCCCGCGTACGGCGAACGCCCACGAACGGCACAGGAAGATCGCCGGTCAACCGCCGGTAACCCGGTAAGAACGCGACCTTTACACGATCCAAACGTTGATCGGTGTCCCTTTTTGCCGAGTTCGCTCGGATTGGGGGTCCCTGGCCGCTGCCGACACGGAAAACAACCCTCTTATCGGTCTCCCCAACCAGCGCATCGTGGGCTTAACTTATGTGCCATGACCTCCCCCCGCTCCACTTATGGCGGCGGCTACTACTCCGCCTCCTTCCCGGACACCCCGATCTACGACTCGCTCGTGGCCGAGCGGGGCACCCCGCAGATCGCCCCGATCCGGGTCCCCGCCGCCTACGACACGGGCAACAGCCTGCCCGCCCTGCCGTCGGCGCTGCCCGCCCTCCCGGCGGCCCCGTCCCCGCAGGCCCCCTCCTACGGTTACCCGCAGATGCAGCAGCCCGCACCGGTCCAGTACGCGCCCACGGCGTACATCCCGCAGCAGGCGAGCGCCCCGCGCGGCTATCCCGGCCCGCAGGCTCCGCAGCAGCAGCGGCCGATGGCGGCGGGCAACGGCTACGAGGCCATGCGTCCGGCCGCGCCGCGCCCCGCACCGGCTCCCTACCAGGACCCGTACAACAACCAGCAGCAGCAGTACCGCGGTTACTGACCGGCGCGCCCGGCTGTCGGCGTCGTTTGGCACGATGTCGGCATGGGAAACGTCGAAGTGCGATCGCTCCACATCCATCCGGTCAAGGCGTTCCGGGCGCTGGCGCCCGGGGAGGCCGTCGTGGAGCCGTGGGGTCTGGCCGGGGACCGGCGCTGGTCACTGATCGACGACGGGGGAAAGGTCGTCACACAGCGTGAGCATCCGCGTCTCGCGCTGGCCGCCGCCGAGCCTCTGGCCGGCGGCGGCGTCCGTCTGTCCGCGCCCGGCCGGGAACCGCTGACGGTCGAGGTGCCGCACCCGGCCGTGACCGTGCCGGTGAACGTCTTCGGTACGAAGGTCGAGGTCGTCCCGGCCGCCGCCGACGCGCACACCTGGTGCAGCGCCTATCTCCAGGCCGATGTCCGCCTGGTCCACCTGGACGATCCGGCCACCCGCCGTCCGATCGTCCCCGCGTACGCGCTGCCCGGCGAGATGGTGAACCTCGCCGACGGCTTCCCCCTGCTGGTCACCACGACGGCCTCGCTGGACGCCCTGAACTCGCTCATAGCCCAGGGCGGACACGCCGACGAGGGGCCGCTGCCCATGACCCGCTTCCGACCCAACATCGTCGTCACCGGCACCGAGGCCTGGGCCGAGGACGACTGGACGCGCGTCTCGATCGGCGAGGTCGACTTCCGCGTCCCGAAGGCCTGCGCGCGCTGTGTGGTGACGACCAACGACCAGGACTCCGCCGTACGCGGCCGGGAGCCGCTGCACACCCTGGCCCGGCACCGCAGGATCGGCGGGCAGCTGCTGTTCGGGGTGCACCTCGTGCCCCTGTCGCCCGGCACGATCAGGATCGGCGACCCGGTGCGCGTGCTGTCGTAGCCCGCACGCCGCCGGCACGCGGACGTCACCGGCAAGCGGGCGGCCGTGGTCCGGGAGGCCGGGAACCCGGGACCGGTCGCCGGTCGTTGAGGGGGCGTGAGAAATTCATGAGAGGCCGCGGACGTGAGGTACGGCGGCGGACGTGAGGCGGCCTGCTCCCGGCCGGGGCCGGGGGTGGGCGCGGGAGCCGGGGTCATGACGGACCGGAAGGGGGTGGGGCATGCGGGCGCTGAGCGGACTGTGGCGCTGGCGGCGCAATCCGCTGCGCCGGGCGACGGATCTGGCCGAGGCGTGGGTGGCCCTCGTGGCACTGCTGCTGATCGCCGTGGCCGCCCCCCTGACCGGCTGTCTGGTCGGCGCCGCCGCCCAGGACTCGCTCCAGCGGTCCGTACGGCAGCAGCAGCACGGGCGTCACCTCGTCACCGCCACGGTGGTACGGGACCTGGGCGGGGCCCCGCCGGAGGCCGACCCCGACACCACCACCGGGCGCGACGTGCACAGCCGCGTCCTGGCGTACTGGCGCGCGCCGGACGGCAGCCGGCGGCAGGGTCAGGTCCTCGTGGACCTCGAGTCACCCGGCCGTGGGGACCGCTTCAGGCTCTGGTGCGACCCGCACGGCCGAATAACGACCCGCCCGCTGGACCGCGCCACGGCGACGGCCCACGCCGTGCTCGCCGGGTTCGGCGCGGCCCTGGTGACCGCGGCCCTCGTCGAGACCGGCCGGCGCCTGACCGTGTGGCGCATGGTCCGCCGGCGGTACGCCCGCTGGGACCGGGCCTGGGAGCGGGCGGGTCCGGACTGGGGCAAGGCGGGCACGGGCAGCTGACGGCCTTCCGGCTCTGGTCAACCCGGCCCGCACGCACACGCTACGGTGGACCGGCCGAAGCACTTTCGGCGACGACCCGCGGGTGCGTGAACCCCCGGGGCGCGCAGGTTCCCGGGAGCGCGACCACACTCCGGCCCGAGGGCGGAGTCACGGTCCGGGCGGCCACGGCAGCGCCCCGGCGGGCGGCGAGCATCAGTACGACGAGGTGGGGGCACGGCAACGCCATGGCACAGGGCACGGTCCAGGTGACGCACACCGGTACTTCGCGGTGGCGGCGCCGCACGGGTGAGTACGCGTCGCTCGCCGCCGCCCTGGACGCCGCCGCCGACGGCGACGTCCTCACCATCGCTCCCGGCACGTACCGGGAGAACCTCGTCGTCGAGCGGGCGGTGACACTCCGTGGGCCCGAGGGGTCCTCCGGCTCGGTGCGGATCGCGCCCGTGGACGGGGTGCCGCTCACGGTGCGGGCCTCGGCCGTGGTGCTGGACCTGCACGTGGAGGGCCAGGACGCGGCCGCGCCCGCGGTGCTCGTCGAGGAGGGCACGCCCGAGCTGATGGACGTGCGCATCGTCACCCGGTCCGCCGCCGGCATCGAGGTGCGCGGCGGTGCCCGTCCGACCGTGCGCCGCTGCACCGTCGACAACCCGGCCGGCATCGGCATCACCGTCCTCGACGGTGGCAGCGGCGTGTTCGAGGAGTGCGAGGTCGTCGCGGCCGGACAGGCGGGCGTGGCGGTCCGTGGCGGCGCGCATCCGCGGCTGGAGCGCTGCCGGGTGCACCACGCCTCCGGGACCGGGCTGACCGTGACCGGCGAGAACTCCTCGCTGGAGGCGGTGGGTTGCGAGATCTACGAGGTGCGCGGTTCCGGGGTGCAGGTCACCGAGCGGGCCACCGCGCACCTGACCGACTGCGATGTGCACCGCACCACCGCCGACGGCATCACCCTGGACACGGACGCGGTGCTCACGCTGGCCGACTGCCGCATCCACGACATCCCGGAGAACGCGGTCGACCTGCGTTCCCGCTCGGTGCTCACCCTGACCCGCACGACGGTCCGTCAGTTCGGTCGCAACGGCCTGTCGGTGTGGGATCCGGGGACCCGGGTGGACGCCAACCAGTGCGAGATCTTCGACAGCACCGGTGACTATCCGGCGGTGTGGGTGAGCGACGGCGCCACCGCGGTGCTCGACTCCTGCCGGGTGCACGACGTGCCGGACGCGCTGTTCGTGCTGGACCGCGGTTCCCGCGTGGACGTCGTGGACAGCGACCTGTCCCAGGTGCGCAACACGGCCGTCTCGGTGAGCGACGGGGCGACCGTGCAGCTGGACGACTGCCGGATCCGGGACGCCGCCACCGGTGCCTGGTTCCGCGACCACGGCAGCGGCGGCACGCTCGGCAACTGCACCCTGGACGGCACCCAGACGGGCGTGATCGTCACCAAGGGCGCGGACCCGACCATCGAGCGCTGCACGGTCGACTCCCCTTCGGAGGCCGGTTTCTACGTGTCCGCGGGCGGCCGGGGCAGCTTCCTGAACTGCCGGGTGAGCGGCAGCGGCGGGTACGGCTTCCATGTGCTCGACGGCTGCCGTACGACACTGCGCAGATGCCGCACGGAACGGTGCGCGCGCGGTGGGTACGAGTTCGCCGACGGCGGCCCGGACGCGGGACCCGGGTCGGGGCCGGTGGTGGAGGACTGCACCAGCGACGAGAGCGGCGGTCCCCGGCCGCCCGCGCCCCGTGAGGCGGCCGTGCAGACGGTGCCGCAGGGCGCCGGGCTGCTGGGCGCGATCCCCGGGCAGCAGACGGCGGAGCGGGAACCGCCCGTCGCCGTCGCGGAACCGCAGGCACCGCAGCGCTCGTCGAAGGACGTGCTCGGGGAACTCGACGCGCTGGTGGGTCTGGAGAGCGTCAAACGCGAGGTGCGTGCGCTGACCGACATGATCGAGGTGGGCCGGCGCCGGCAGCGGGCCGGTCTGAAGGCGGCCTCCGTCAAGCGGCACCTGGTCTTCACCGGCTCCCCCGGCACCGGCAAGACGACCGTCGCCCGGCTGTACGGCGAGATCCTCGCCTCCCTCGGGGTGCTGGAGAAGGGCCATCTGGTCGAGGTGTCCCGGGTCGACCTGGTCGGGGAGCACATCGGTTCCACGGCGATCCGCACCCAGGAGGCGTTCCAGCGGGCGCGCGGCGGTGTGCTGTTCATCGACGAGGCGTACGCGCTGTCCCCGCAGGACGCCGGGCGGGACTTCGGCAAGGAGGCCATCGACACGCTGGTGAAGCTGATGGAGGACCAGCGGGACGCGGTGGTCGTGATCGTCGCGGGATACACCGCGGAGATGGAGCGCTTCCTCTCCGTCAACCCGGGCGTCGCCTCCCGCTTCTCCCGCACCATCACGTTCGGCGACTACGGCGCCGAGGAGTTGCTGCGGATCGTGGAGCAGCAGGCCGACGAGCACGAGTACCGGCTGGCCCCGGGTGCGTCCGAGGCCCTGCTGAAGTACTTCACCGCGATTCCGAAGGGGCCCGCGTTCGGCAACGGCCGTACGGCCCGGCAAACGTTCGAGGCGATGGTGGAGCGGCACGCGAGCCGCGTCGCCCAGCTCGCCGACCCGACCACCGACGATCTGACCCTGCTGTTCGGGGAGGACCTGCCGGACCTGCCCTGAGCGACCCGCCTGATTCCCCTGCGGGGATGCGTGCGTGGCGCCGGGCGGGGGCTAGCCGTGGCCTCGTCCGCCCGGTGCGGGATCCGGGCGCTGTCCCGGCAGCTCCGGGCGCAGGCGGGTGAGGAGGTGGGCCCGTTCCCGGGTGAAGGCGGGATCCGCCTGGTAGTCGGAGTGGCCGAGGATCGGGGCCGGGAGCGGGTGCTCGTCGGTACGGCCGTAGGCGAGGGGGTCCCGTAAGGGCTTGTCGACCTCGGGGGTGGTGCCGTCGGAGACACGGACGGGGCCGCCGATGGGGTCGGTGGGACGGTGGAGATTGCGCCAGCAGGCGATGTCGTGGTGCAGGGAGGCGAGCGCCGGCGGTCCGAAGTGGGCCGGGAACCAGCGGCCGTACAGGCGTTCCAGCGGGGAGCCGTAGGTGAGCAGGGCGATACGCCCGCGTACCGACGGCGGCAGCTGCCAGGCCGCCGCCGCGGCGAGGACGCTGCCCTGGGAGTGGCCGGACAGGACGAGCCGGCCGCCGGTGTGCCGTGTCCAGGTCGCCATCCGCCAGGTCAGGTCCGGCACCGCGCGTTCGGCGTAGCAGGGCGGCGCGAAGGGGTGGGCGGCGCGCGGCCAGAAGGTGCCCACGTCCCAGAGGATGCCGATGGTGCGCCGGGCGGCGGCGTCCTTGTAGGCGCGCCGGCCCCAGGTCACGAAGAGCAGGAAGCCGAATCCCACCAGCCAGGAGCCCAGCGCCTGTGAGGTCTCGGCCACGGCCTGGACCAGGTGCTGGGTGCGGCGGGCCGCGCCGTCGGGCGTCTTCCCCGTGACCACGGCGTCGGCCAGGGCCGCGCAGCCCAGCAGCAGGGTGGCGGCGGTGAGCACGGCGAGGACGAGGGGCGCCCGGTCGGTGAGCGTGGCCATGGCCCGGGCGTGTGCGATGGCGCGGGTGCGGGACGGGTCCTCGGGTTCACCGGGATGCTCGTGGCGGACCCGGTCGCGTTCCGCGCGGGCGAGCCGGGCGGTGGCCAGGGTGAGCCGGACGGCGAGGAGCAGCAGGACGGCGAGGAGTGGCGGGATGGCGGACGCCTGCCAGGTGAGCAGGACGGGCGGCCCGGCGAGCAGGGCGCGGGTGCCGTCCAGCCAGTCGGCGACGCGCTGGGCGACCCCGCCGGAGATCACGCCGCCCAGCGCGCAGGCGAGCAGCGCGACGGCGGGGCCGCCGAGGCCGCGCATCCCGGCGCGCGGGTCGGGGCAGCGGCGGTACAGGTCCCGGGCCACGGCGCCGAGGGCGACGACGAGCAGGCCCTGGGCCGCCGTGATCGCGCCGAAGGCCGGGTCCCCGGGCAGCCGTCCGGTGGACTGCCAGCCGGGCCGGGACCAGCCCGCGTACAGCAGGGTGAGCAGCAGCAGACCGAGCGCGCCGAGCGGCAGGCGGCGCACGAGGTGCCGGTCGAGGCGCTGGTCGAGGCGGTTCTCGCTGCGGCCCCGGCGGCAGACCACGCCCACGGCCACGCCCGCGCAGACGAGCAGGACGGTGAGGAGCAGCCGGCCGAGGACGTCCAGGGCGGCGGGGCCGCCGGGGCGGTGGTCGAAGCGGGCCGCCGGGGTGGCGACGGCGGCGGCCACCGTCAGCAGGCCGGCCGCGGTGTGGGCCGCCCGCAGCCGGGCCACGAGGCGGCGCCCGAACCAGAAACCGGGCCGGGCCAGCGCGCTGCCGTCGGTGTCCGGCTCGGCATCGGGGGCCAGCGGGCGGTGGGACTCATAGGCGCTCCAGGTGCGGTGCGAGAGGTACCAGAGCAGGCCGGTCAGCGCGGCCGGCAGCGTCGCGGCGAGGGCGAGCCGGCGGCCGGGCGCGCTCCACCAGCCACCGGCCCCGGCCGGTGCCCCGTCGGCCGCGGGGGTCAGGAAGCTCAGCCAGGAGTGGCGGCGGACGCAGTCGGGTACGCCCGCGCACTGCCAGGCCACCAGGTCCAGGGCGACCTCACAGGCGGCGCCGACCAGGAGCGCCGTCAGGGTGAGGGCGGCAAGGCGCACGAGGAGGCCGTAGAGCCGGACGGTGCGCCGGCGGCCGGGTGCGGCGGGGCGCATCCAGTGGGCGAGGTTGACGACCATGAACGGCAGCAGCAACAGCCACAGGGCGCGGCTGCCGTCGCCGGAGGTCAGGTTGCACCAGACGTACGCTTCCCGGACCGGCCCGTTCCGGGGCTCGCGCCCGGCGGCCCGCGCCCCCTGACCGGCGGTTTCCGCGTCCTGACCGGTGGCTTCCGCGTCCTCGGCGCGCCGGAAGACGGCGGCCGTGTCGTCGCCGGTGACCCGGACCGTGCGCGGGTCGCCGAGCATCTTCTCGGGCGTGGCGCCGCCGACCCCGTGCACCAGCAGTTCCAGGTCCGGGCCCGGCTCGGCGGGCCGGTCCGCGTGCCGCCCCGCGGGGCGTTCCTGCGCACGTTCCACTGTTCTCGCACTTCCCCCGTGACACCCTGATGGCTGTGCCTTGCGCCTCCCAGGGTCTCCGGTGCGGCGGCCCCGTGTCCCGCTCCTCACGGAATCTCCCCGATCCGGGTGACGGCGGGCGGGCGGTGCGCCCGCCCCGGGTGCGGGTGCGCGGCCGGCAGGTGGTGGCGCGAGCGGTGCCGACCCGTGAAAGGATGGGACGCCCGCGTACTGCCGGACCGAGGGAATTTCCAGGTCGGGGCCGCTGTACCGGGCGTGTCGGACGGGTGGCGGTGAGAGGAGCGGAGCGTACGTGAGTGAGAATCAGAACCTCCTCGCGGAGCAGCGCCGCGCCCTGATCCTGGACGAGGTCCGCCGCCGGGGCGGTGTGCGGGTCAACGAACTGACCCGCAAGCTGGGCGTGTCGGACATGACCGTGCGCCGCGACCTGGACACGCTCGCCCGGCAGGGGATGCTGGAGAAGGTGCACGGCGGTGCGGTGCCGGTCCTCGAGGCGAGCACCCACGAGCCGGGGTTCGAGGCGAAGTCGGGGCTGGAGCTGACCGCCAAGGAGGACATCGCGCGCGCCGCCGCCCGGCTGGTCGCGCCGGGTGCGGCGATCGCTCTGTCGGGCGGTACGACGACGTACGCGCTCGCCCAGCATCTGCTGGAGGTGCCCGACCTGACCGTGGTGACGAACTCGCTGCGGGTCGCGGACGTCTTCCACGCGGCTCAGCGGACCTCGGGGCAGCGGCAGGGGGCGGCGACGGTGGTGCTGACCGGCGGGGTGCGCACGCCGTCGGACTCGCTGGTGGGGCCGGTGGCCGACCAGGCGATCGCCACGCTCCACTTCGACCTGCTGTTCCTCGGCGTGCACGGCATATCGGCGGAGGCCGGCCTGTCCACGCCGAACCTCGCGGAGGCCGAGACCAACCGGCGGCTGGTGCACTCCGCGCGCCGGGTCGTGGTGGTCGCCGACCACACCAAGTGGGGCACGGTGGGCCTGAGTTCCTTCGCCACGCTGGAGCAGGTGGACACGCTGGTGACCGACGCGGGGCTGGCCGAGCAGGCGCGTGCGGAGATCGCCGAGCACCTGCGTGTGGTGGTGGCGGGCGAGCCCGGTCAGGACGACGCGGACTTCTGAGGAGCCGCCGGGGGCCCGGGGCGTGCCGTCCGTGGCGCGGTGGCCTCCCCGGGCGGGTGCCCGGCGGGCCGGTGATCAGACGGTGCCGCGGGAGTGGTGCAGTTCGGCGACGACCGCTGCCATCAGTTCCGCGTCCAGCGCGGAGGTGTCGGCCAGGCGCGAGCCGGCGGACAGCGAGTTGAGCAGGGCCTTGGTGACGCGCAGTGCCGCCGGGGGGCGGCGGACGACGGGGCCGGCCCACGCGTCGACGGCCGCGTCCAGTTCCTGGGCGGGCACGACCTTCTGGAGGACGGACAGGGACAGGGCTTCCGCCGCGGTGAAGGCCCGGCCGGTGAGAACGAGTTCGCGGACGCGGGCGGCGCCGACCTCGCTGATGAGGCGGGGCAGGAGGCCGCCCCACGCGGTGGGCAGTCCCAGGGCGAGTTCGGGCAGCCGGAAGGTCGCGTCCTCGGACCCGACCCGCAGGTCACAGGCGAGCGCGAGGGCGAGGCCCGCTCCGATGGCCTTGCCCTGGACGCGGGCGATGGTGACGGCCGGGTTCCCGGTCAGGGCGTCGCAGACGCGCCGTGCCTTGGTCCCCGACAGGCGGATGCCGCTGCCCGTGGGGTCGTGGGCGAGGTGCCGGTTGAACTCGCCGCGGTCCCCGCCCAGACAGAAGTCGTCGCCGCTGCCGGCAAGCACGAGCACCCGGACCGCCGCGTCCTGGTCCTGGAGGACGGCCAGGAGGTCGTCCAGCAGGGCGTCGGTGACGGTGTTGCCCTCCGCGGGGGTGTTCAGCTCGACGGTGAGGACGGCGCCCTCCCGGCGGGTCCGCAGCGTCTGCCGTACGGGGTCGGCCGGGAGAGTCGTGAAGGGGAGGGCGGTCATGTCGTCACTCTCAGGGAGGTCACGCGCCGGAAGACCATCCGGTTCGCGTAGGTCGGGCCTGCGGCCGGCCGCAGGGCGGGGAAACGTTCCAGCAGCTGGGTGAGCAGGACCCTGGCCTCCAGACGGGCCAGACCCGAGCCGAGGCAATAGTGGGCTCCGCCGCCGAAGGTGAGGTGGCCGCCCTTGCGGAGGATGTCGAACACGTGCGGGTTCTCGTTGCGGCGCGGGTCGTGGTTGGCGGCGCCGTAGAGGACGTGGACGGTGGTGTCCCTGGCCACGGGGACTCCGGCGAGGACGGTGTCGGCGGCGGCGACGCGCGAGTTGAGGTGGATGGGCGGGTCGTAGCGCAACGACTCCTCGATCGCGCCGTCGACGTGTTCGGGGTGCCGGCGCAGCCGGTCGGCCCGTGCGGGGTCCTGGGTGAGGAACCACACCGCGTTGCTCAGCAGGGTCGCGGTGGTCTCCAGGGAGGCGATGGTGATGAACATCGTCAGGTCGTACAGCGTCTGGTCGGCGGTCGCGCGGTCGGCGGGGTACTGGGCGTCCCAGTAGCGGATCCAGTCGGTCAGGAGGTCGTCGCCGGGGTGGGCGCGCCGGTGGGCGAGGAGGGCGGTGAAGTAGGCCCGCATCTCCCGGGTGGCCTGCGCCGAGACCGCCAGTTCGCTCTTGGTGGGGAGGAGTTCCTGGGCATGGACCTGCCGGTGGGTGAAGTCCAGGATGCGCGGATGGTCCCCGGCCGGGATGCCGAGCCACTGGCCGACGGTGCGGATCGGGAGCCGGTCGCTCACCGTGGTGACGAAGTCGGCCTCGCCGTGGGCGCGCAGCTGTGCGTCGAGGCGGTCCAGGAGCCGGGTGACGTGCGCGGTGATCCGGGGCCGCAGGGCCTCCAGGGTGCCGCGGTCGAAGAGGTTGCCCAGGGCGCGTCGCTGGGCGGTGTGCTCGGGGGCGTTGAGCCGGGACAGCGTCCGCGTCATCTCGCGCGTCGACGGGTCCTGCCAGCGTGCCGTGTCCGCGTGCCGCTCCTGCCAGGCGAAGTCCGGTGCGAGCCAGTTCCTGCCCCGCAGGACCTGGCTACAGGCGTCGAAGCCGGTGACGAAGTACCCGCCCCAGGGAGCGGGCACCACATCACCCAGTGCGCGGAACTCCTCCCAGACGGGCAGGGGATCGGCCTGTCCCTCGGCCGAACGCAGGCGCCGGAGGAGGGGGATGACGGCTCTGCGGTCCGTGGTGGTACCGCGTATGACGCCGACGGCGGTCACGCGAAGCTCCTTTGGTGGCTGGGCGCTACCGTTACCGCCGGAACCTACCCTTCCTCTCACCCTGGTCATGCGCCTCTGCGTGTTGCTCCCGTCACATGCCGCACATCAGACCCGGAAGGTGTCCAGGAAGCTGCTCCAGAAACCCTTCTTCTTGGGCGCCTCCGGGCGGACGGTGGTGGCCGCCACCGTGGGGACCGGCTGTTCGGCCGCGGCGGGGACGGGACGGCCCTGGAGGGCGGAGGCCGTCCGGGTGGCCGGTGTCGGGCTGAAGGCCACGGGCAGCGCGACCAGAGCCCGGTGGAACGGCCCCGGCCGCCACTGGAGGTCTTTCTCGTGGACGGCCAGTGTCAGGTCGGGCAGGGCGTTGAGGATCTTCTCGATCGCGGTGACGGCGATGACCTGCGCCGGGTCCTTGGCGGGGCACGCGTGCGGGCCGGCTCCCCACGCCAGGTGGGCGCCCTTGCTGTGCGAGCGGCGGGCGTCGGCCAGCGCGGGGTCGCTGTTGGCGGCGGCGAAGCTGATGACGACGGGTGTGTTGGCCTCGGCCACCACTCCCCCGAGGTCGACGTCCTGCACCGGGTAGTGGGTGGCGTAGTTGGCGATGGGCGTCTGGTTCCACAGCACGTGATCGATCGCCTCCTCGATCAGCATGCCGGAGCCGCCCCCGCCCGCGCCGGGTGCCAGCAGCAGGAGCAGGGCGTTGCCGATCAGGTTGCGCTCGGGTTCGACGCCCGCGCCCATCAGCATGACCAGCTGGTCCTTGAGTTCCTCGTCGGTCAGGCCGGCGGGGTGCTGGATCAGCCAGGAGGTGACGTCGTCGCCGGCCCGGCGGCGCTTGAGGGCGATCAGCTCCATGAGGCAGGCGGTGAGTTCCTCGTTGGCGCGCAGGGCGTCCCGGCCGTCGAAGATCGCCGACATGGCGCTGGTGAGGGTGTCACCGATGTCCGGCGGGCAGCCGAAGAGCTGGTTGAACAGCAGCAGCGGCAGCAGTTTGGCGTAGTCGTTGAGGAGGTCGGCCCGGCCGCGCTCGCTGAACCGGTCGATGAGGTAGTCGGCGATGGGCTCGACGTCGCGGCGGACGCGGGTCATGTTGAGCCGGGCGAGGCTGTCGGTGACGGCCTTGCGCAGCCGCAGGTGCACGGCGCCGTCGGTGAACAGGCAGTTGGGCCGGTACGCCATCATCGGCAGCACCGGGTGGTCCAGCCCGACGCGGCCCTCGTTGAGCGCCTTCCAGCGGCGGGCGTCCCGGGCGAAGAGCGTGGAGTTCTGTAGTACGCGCAGGGCCGTCTCGTGCCCGACGACCAGGGTGGCGTCGACGCCGGGTGCGAGCTCGACGGGCCCGGCCGGGCCGTGGGCGCGCACCCGGTCGTAGACCTGCTGGGGGTCGGCGGCGAACGCGGCGTCGTGCAGGGGGCATCTTGCGCCGGTGGGGGCGCTGACTGACTGACGGTCCATGAGGTTCCTTCTGCTGGCCCGCGGCCGATGGTCCGGGCGATGGGGCGTGTCAGGCGGCTCGGGTGAGCAGGTGACGCACGAGCGCGATGAGCGCGTGGGCGGAGGAGTGCCGGTCGCGGGCGTCGCAGTAGACGACGGGGGTGTCCGGGAGCAGGTCGAGGGCCTCGCGCACCTCCGCCTCCGCGTACGCCGTGTCCGCGCCGAAGCTGTTGACCGCGATGGCGTACTCGAGTCCGTACCGCTCGACGAGGTCGATGACGGGGAAGGTCTCCTCCAGCCGTGCGGGGTCGACCAGCAGCAGCGCGCCCAGCGCGCCACGGGCCATGTCCTCCCACAGCTGCATGAAACGCTGCTGTCCGGGGGTGCCGAACAGGTACAGCACGAGGTCGTCGCTGAGTGTCAGCCGGCCGAAGTCCAGGGCCACGGTGGTGGTGGACTTGCCGGTCACGCCCCTGAGGTCGTCCACGTGGAGTGACGCCTGCGTCATCTTCTCCTCGGTGCGCAGCGGGGTGATCTCCGACAGCGAGCCGATGAACGTCGTCTTGCCCACGGCGAAATGCCCGACGACCAGGATCTTGGCCGCGTTGGTCACCGCGCTGGAGACGTAGATGGATCCAGGGGCCGTCTCAGCCGATGAGGGATTGGAGTCCATTCAGAACCTTCTCGAGGGTCGCTCTGTCAACGTTCTGAGCCCGGGGCGGCTCGGCGCGGCGCAGGAGGTGGCCCTGCTCGAATAAATCGGTCAGCAGCAGCCGGGCCACTCCCACCGGCAGTTCCAGGTGGCCGGCCACCTCGGCGACCGACAGGTAGCCGCCCGCGCACAGGTGCCAGATCGCCGTCACCTCGGGACCGGCCCCCAGCGGAGGGGTCCGCTCGGGGGCGAGGGTGACCAGGGTGTGCAGCGCCAGGTCGTCCGAGTCCGGCAGGGTCCGGCCGCCGGTGATGACGTACGAGCGGACGAAGTCGCTGGTGACGGAGGCTTCCTCGGCGGGCTTCGTCATGAGCCGACACCGTTGTCGCCACGCGGCGCCACGCTCATCGCCTTGCTCAGGGCGGCCACCGTCTTCTGCATGCGGAAGGACACGGCTTCCATGTCGACGTCCGGTGCGGCCGAGACGGCGAGGTAGGAGCCCTGGCCCGCGGCGATGAGGAAGATCCAGCCGCCGTCGTACTCGAGCAGCGTCTGCTTCCAGATGCCGTGTCCCGCTCCGACGAAGCCCGCGACGGCACGGCTCAGTGACTGCATGGAACTCATCGCGGCGGCGTTCGTCTCCGCGTCGTCCCGTCCGATGTCGTCCGAGCGGTGCAGCAGCAGGCCGTCACCCGAGACGAGGATCGCGTGGCGGGCTCCGCGCACCTCGAGCACGTCGTTCAGCACCCAGGACAGGTCGGTCTTCACTGGTCGTCAGATCCTTCCGTGGTGTTCGTGGTGCGCCCGAGGTGTGTGCCGCGTGCGAACGCCCCGAGCCGCGACGCCGTCACCTCGCCGGCCGGCTCGGGCGTCGCCTCCTGACCGGTGGGGTCGAGGGCGGGAACCATCGTGACGGGGCCCGAGCGCCGGCGGCGTTTGGGCAGGCCGCCCGTGGTCGTGCCCACCACGTGCGAGGGGCCCACGACCGGGACGGGCGCCAGTCGCTGGGGGGCCGCCTGCGGGGCCGCGCCGTCCTGGGTGTCGGCGGCCGGGGAAGGGGCGTCGGCCGCGAGGAGGCTTTCGGGGACACGAATCACTGCACGCACTCCGCCGTAGGGGGACACGGAACCGACGGAGACGGCGAAGCCGTAGCGGGCGGCGAGCATGCCGCACACGGCGAAGCCGAACCGCGGCGGATCGCCGAGACCGGTGATGTCGACGGGGCCGTCGACGCTGAGCAGTGCCGCCGCCCGGTCCTTGGTCTCCTGGTCCATACCGAGACCGGCGTCGTCCACGATGAAGCACACACCGGTGGGCACGGTCTGGATGTTGACCTCGACCGGGGTTCCGGGTGCGCTGTAGGTCGTCGCGTTGTCCAGCAGTTCGGCCAGGACGACGGCCACCGGCTCGACCGCCTTGCCGACGAGGGAGACGTTGACCTGGGAGTGGACGCCGACCCGGTCGAAGTCCTTGATCCTGCCCTGGGCGCTGCGGGCGACGTCGTAGACGGTGGCGGCGCCCTCCCGCCTGCCGAGCCAGCCGCCGCACAGCACCGAGATGCCCTTGGCCCGGCGGCCGAACTGACTGCCCGTGTGGTCCACCGACATCAGGTCGGCGAGGACCTCGGTGGTGTTGCCGTACTTCTTCAGCAGGGTGTCCAGGAGGAGCTGCTGTTCCTCGGCGAGCGACTGGAGCGTTCCCATCGCGGACTTCAGCACCGCCTTGGTCGCCGCCTCGGCGTCCGCCCGTACGTCGGCGAGGTCGCGCTGGTGCTGTGCGGTCAGTGCCGCCACGTGGTTGTGGAGCTGACCGACGTCGCCGCGGGCCTGCCCCAGTCCTGCCTCCAGGTCCTTCCTCGTTCTTCGGAGCGCCATGTTGGTTCTCCGGGCCCGCATCACTGCGGCGACCGCAGCGACGAGCACCACAAGCAAGATCCACAGCAGTGGATCCCGGGTCAATGACGTCATGAGACTCTCTTCACGTCGCAGCGCGCCGAGAACGTGAGCAGCGCGATGGTGCCTTCGAGACTGTCCCCCGGACGCATTCATGACACGTCGTCAGCCCACTGAAAAGTGGGATGATCTTATCAGTCGCACGGAGGCAACCTGCTTGCCCAGAGCCTCAATTGAGTCGACATCAAAACGACACACCGTGGACACCGGCCCGTCGGGCGCCGGTCCCCCGGCCCGGGGGCCGGCTCAGACCGGCCAGACCCCCGTCGCCAGGAACGAGTCGATCGCCGACGCGTACGGCGTGATGTCCAGCCCCTGCCCGGTCAGCCACGCGTCCGAGTAGTACTTGTCGAGGTATCGGTCCCCCGGGTCGCACAGCAGCGTCACCACACTGCCCCGGCGGCCCTCCGCCACCATCTCGGCCACGATCTTCAGGGCGCTCCACAGCCCGGTGCCGGTGGAACCGCCGGCCTTGCGGTTGATGGCCCGGTCCAGGGCCCGCACGGCGGCGACACTGGCCGCGTCCGGGACCTTCATCATCCGGTCGACCGCCCCGGGCACGAAGCTCGGCTCCATGCGCGGCCGGCCGATGCCCTCGATGCGCGAACCGCAGTCACAGGTGACATCCGGGTCGCCGGTCGTCCAGCCGTCGAAGAAACAGGAGTTCTCCGGGTCGGCGACGCAGATCCGGGTGTCGTACTGCATGTAGTGCACATAGCGCGCGAGCGTCGCGGAGGTGCCGCCGGTGCCGGCCGTCGCGACGATCCAGGCCGGCTCCGGGAACCGCTCCAGATGCAGCTGACGGAAGATGGATTCGGCGATGTTGTTGTTGCCGCGCCAGTCCGTGGCCCGCTCGGCGTAGGTGAACTGGTCCATGTAGTGGCCGCCGGTCTCCACCGCGAGCCGGGCCGACTCCTCGTACATCTGCCGGGAGTCGTCCACGAAGTGGCACCGTCCGCCGTGGAACTCGATCAGCCGGATCTTCTCCGTGCTCGTCGTGCGCGGCATGACCGCGATGAACGGCACCCCGATCAGCTTCGCGAAATACGCCTCCGAGACCGCCGTCGAGCCACTGGAGGCCTCGATCACCGGGCGGTCCGGGCGGATCCAGCCGTTGCAGAGGCCGTAGAGGAACAAGGACCGGGCGAGCCGGTGCTTGAGGCTGCCGGTCGGGTGGGTCGACTCGTCCTTCAGATAGAGGTCGATGCCCCACCGCTCGGGCAGCGGGAAGCGCAGCAGGTGCGTGTCCGCGGAGCGGTTGGCGTCGGCCTGCACCTTGCGGACGGCTTCTTTCAGCCAGCCTCGGTAGGCGGTGTCACTGCGGTCGACGTCGAGGGTGGCGCCGGTCCTGGTCTGCTGGGTGGTGCTCACGACGGGGGCTCCTTACGCTGGTCGCCGACGGCGCCTCGCACGGCCGGCACCTTCGAGCATAGGCACCTTTCGCACCGCGTCCCACCTGCATAAACGCATCTTTGAGCCACCCAAAGCCACCCTGGGGCACGGCTGTGCGAGGGTGCTGGGGGCGCATGGGCGCACACGCTCCCGGAGTCTGTCGCGCACACCCCGCGCGTACTGGTGCTCCGCGCCGCATCCAGGCAGACTGCACGCGACGGGACGGCCGTCCCGAACGGGGGCGCACACGGACCACGCACACGGACCACGGAGACACCGCGAGGGGGCGGCAGGACATGGCGGAACCGGAGTTCACGGCCACGGGCGTGCGGATCGGCAAGCGGCTGCGTTCGCTCACCCGGGCCGGACAGGTCCGGATCAGCGACGGCAGGCTGGAGCTGCTCACCAGCTACGGCAGTGAGATCGACAGCGCGCCGGTGCAGGCGGTGCGCGCGTCCAGGCCGTGGTTCGCGCCGGACGACCGGGCGCTGGCCGACGTCAACGGCACGCGGTATCTGCTGACACTCGGCGAGCAGGATCCCGCGCCGGGCCGGCCGGGGCCGCCCGCGGCGCGGCGGTTCATCGAGGCGGTGCGCCGGGCGGCGGGAGACCGCGGCTGAGCAGCGCACCGTCGCGGCGAGTTGCGTGAGCGCATCCGCTGCGTCACGCTGATGTCACGTCACTCTGGGTTTACCGGCGATAACACTGCGAACCAGCCCGCCGGCCACGACAGCAGGCGGACGTTTGGACGCAAGCACCCTGCTGGATCCGTTGTTCTCCGTGTTCATCCGGTTCTTTCGGACCTCACATCGGGGAGTCGCAGCCGTGATCACTCACCCAAGCAGGCACTGCACAGTGGAACTCCAGGCCCTGCCGTCGCGGATCGGTCAGGTCCGCAGAATCGTATCTGCGCAGTTGCGCTACTGGCACATGGACCCGTTGATAGACCGGGCCGCGCTCGGCGTGACGGAGTTGCTGAGCAACGTCCACCGGCACGCCCGGCCCGACAAGTCGTGCACCGTCGAACTCGAACTGCTCGCGGACCGGCTCACCGTCTCGGTACGCGACCACGATCCACGGCTTCCGGTACCGGCCGAGACGCCCGCCGCCGTGCTGTCGGCCGACGCGCTTCCGGCCGGTGCCCCGGCGGCCGACGCGCTTCCGGGCGAAGGCACGGACGCGAGGTCCGTCATCGCGCCGGCCGGCAACGCCGACCCGGCGGACGTCACGCCGCTGGCCACCTGCGGGCGGGGCCTGGCGATGGTGGCCGCGGTGAGCGAGAGCTGGGGCGCCCGGCCGGACGGCGAGAACGGCAAGATCGTCTGGTTCACGCTGCCGGCGCCTCCGGTGACGCACAGCCGTCCGGCCGGGCTGGCACGGGGTGCGCCGGTACGACCGGCGCCGGCTCCGGCGGTTGTGGCTGCTGCTGCGGCGGCGGCCTCGGCTGCGGCTTCGATTCCGGCCTCGGCTGCGGCTTCGGTTCCGGCGCGGACGGCCGTGCCTTCGGGAACTCCGGCGCAGGCGCGGACGCCGGTCGGTGCGGGGGCTGCCGTCGGTGCGGGGGCTCCGGTGGGGGCTGGGGCTCCGGTCGCGTGTACCGGGACTCCGGCCGGTGCCGGAAGCCGGGTCGCGGGTGCCGGGGACGCGAGGAGTCCCGTCGGTGGCGTGGTTCCGGCCGGGAGTACGGCACCGGTCGCCGCGACTCCCGCGTCGGCCGCGGCTCCCCCGCCCGCCGTGGAGCCCGCCGGCGCGACCGGGACACGGACCCCCGCACGGACGGCCGTGCCCGGCTGACCGGGCGGCGGCCGTTCCC
This sequence comes from Streptomyces sp. NPDC028722, assembly GCF_040637655.1. Taxonomy (NCBI): domain Bacteria; kingdom Bacillati; phylum Actinomycetota; class Actinomycetes; order Kitasatosporales; family Streptomycetaceae; genus Streptomyces; species Streptomyces sp. NPDC028722. The sequence goes on along the minus strand of NZ_JBEZWU010000002.1, from coordinate 144,224 downwards.
GTAGCCACGGCCGGGGACGGCTGTGGACCGCTACAGCCCGTGCCCGGCACCACGCCGCACCGCTCTCGGCGGTGCGGCCGAGCCGCGTGTCCGGCCCGGACGGGCGGTGCCGGTGGGCGCCCGCGCACCACGGGATCTGCGTTCTGTAACTACTAGTATGTACAGTGGGCGCATGAGCACCCCGGAACGACTGATCGAGTCCACTCGCGAGTTGCTGTGGGAGCGCGGATACGTGGGCACCAGCCCCAAGGCGATCCTGGAGCGCGCGGAGGCCGGCCAGGGCAGCATGTACCACCACTTCAAGGGCAAGCCCGACCTCGCCCTGGCGGCGATCCGGCGCACCGCCGAGGAGTTGCGGGCCACCGCCGGGGCCGTGCTCGACGGCCCGGGCACGCCGTACGAGCGCATCGAGGCGTATCTGCTGCGCGAGCGTGACGTGCTGCGCGGCTGCCCGATCGGCCGGCTGACCATGGACCCGGACGTGATCGCCAGCGAGGAGCTGCGCGCGCCGGTCGACGAGACGATCGCCGCCATCCGCGAGCGGATCGCCGGAATCGTCGAAGAGGGCAAACGGCAGGGGCAGTTCGCTCCCGAACTGGACGGCGCGGAGATCGGCGCGGCCGTCGTCGCCACCGTGCAGGGCGGCTATGTCCTCGCCCGCGCGTCCGGCTCCCCCGCCGCCTTCGACGCCGGTGTCCGCGGCCTGCTCTCCCTGCTCGCACCCCGAACTCCCCGACAGGAGAACTGAGTCACGTGCACATCATCAGACGGCGGCCCGACACCTGGCAGGGCCCCGCGGAGCATTTCACCGGCACGGTCTGGCTGGACGAGATCGCCGCGCCCACGGCCCCGTCCCGGTTGCGCATGCTCAACGTCCACTTCGCGCCGGGCGCCCACACGGCCTGGCACCGGCATCCGCACGGGCAGGTGCTGCACGTCCTGGAGGGCGAGGGGCTGGTGCAGCGCAAGGGCGGGGCGGCCGAGGTGATCCGTGCGGGCGACACGGTGTGGATCGAGCCCGCGGAATGGCACTGGCACGGGGCCGGGCCCCGCACCTTCATGACGCACCTCGCGGTCGTGGAGGCCGCCGCGGACGGCACCACCACCGAGTGGGACTGCCATGTGTCCGCCGCCGACTACCCCGCCTGAGCACGTTCGCCCCGACCGGAAGGACCACGCCATGCACGCCATGCAGTACGAGGTGTCCCTGCCCGCCGACCACGACATGGGCGTCATCCGTGCCCGGGTCGCCCGCGTCGGCCGTCTGCTGGACGACTGGGAGGGCCTCGGTCTCAAGGCGTACCTGATACGTGAACGCGGCGCGCACGGCTCGCCGGTGAACCAGTACGCGCCGTTCTACCTCTGGAACACGGTGGCCGGCATGAACCGCTTCCTGTGGGGCGGCGCCTTCCAGGGCCTCGTCAACGACTTCGGGCGGCCCGCGGTACGGCAGTGGACCGGCCTCGCACACGCCGAAGGCACCGGCGCGCACGCCGCCTTCGCCGTACGGCGGCGGCAACCGGTCCCGGAGGGAGTCGAGTTGCCGGCGCTGATGGAGGAAGCGGTGGCCGAGGCGGAACGGCTGGCCGGCGAGGACGGTGCCGTGCTCGCCGCGGCGGCCGTGGATCCGCACCGCTGGGAGCTGGTGCACTTCTCCCTCTGGGAGCACGCCGCCGCGAAGGCCGACGGGGATGTCTTCGAGGTGCTGCATCTGTCCGCCCCGGGCCGGGACCGTCTTCCGCGCGGACGGCAGTGGTGAGACACGTCCGTACGGTCCTCGGCGACATCCCGGCCGCGGAGCTGGGGGTGTGCGACGCGCACGACCATCTCTTCCTGCGCAGCCCGCGGCTGCCGGGACAGGAACTGGACGACCTCCCCGCCGCGCGGGCCGAGTTGGCGGCCTTCCGCGCGGCGGGCGGCGCGGCCGTCGTGCAGTGGACGCCGTACGGCATGGGACGGCACGCGGCGGATCTGCCGGCGCTGTCCCGGACGACGGGGGTCCATCTGGTCTGCGCGACGGGCCTGCACCGAGCGGCGCACTACGCACCGGAGTCGCTCGCCCGGGTGAGCGGCGGGCGGCTCGCCGCGCTGTTCGTCTCCGAACTCACCGACGGCATCGGTACGACGGGGGTGCGCGCCGGTCTCGTCAAGGTGGCCGGCGGCTTCCACACCCTCGACACGCACGCCCGCTGGACCATGACGGCGGCGGCCGAGGCTCAGCACGCCACCGGTGCGCCCATCGCCGTACACCTGGAGCAGGGCACCGGTGCGCTGGACGTACTCGACCTGCTGTGCGGCGAGTTGGGCGTGCCCGGTGAGCGGGTGATCCTGGGACATCCGAACCGCGCCCCCGACCCGGTGGAGCACCGGCAGGCGGCCCGTTCGGGCTGCTGGCTGGCCTTCGACGGACCGTCCCGCGCCCACCACGCCACCGACTGGCGCATGCCGGAGGCGGTACGGGCTCTGGCGGAGGCGGGGTTCGGGGACCGGCTGCTGCTCGGCGGGGACACGGTGACCGCCGGGGCACGCTCGGTCGACGGCGGTCCCGGGATGCCGTACCTGCTGCGCCGGGTACGCGCACGGCTGACGGAGGCGGTGGGCGCGGACCTGGTGGACCGCATGCTCACGGAGCATCCGGCGCGGGCGTTCGCCGCCGACTGGTCACCGGCCCGGGAGTGAGCCGGGCCGTAGGGCGAAGTCAGCAACTTCCCGCGTCCGCCTTCCGGTCGCACCGCGCTCAGCCAGGACCACGATGGCCGGCCCACAACACCCCGGCGTGGCCGGCGGCGTCGGCGATCAGGGCCGCCAGTGCGGGTTCGTCGGGGACGGGGAACGAGACGTACGCGCCCCGGCCGCCGCCGACCGGCCGGCCGTAGGCCTTGACGGCGAGGTGACCGTCCGGGAGGAGCCGGACGTTGAGGGTGGTCAGCTCGAACACCTCACCGCGTCGAGTGTCCGTCCAGCGGAGCGCCGGAGGGATCGTGACGTTGATCGCCAGAGCACTCACTTCCGGGTCGCCGCTCATGGACGGATACTCTCACGCGAGTCGCCGCGGGCGGCCTCCGGCCCGTTCGGTGCCGGCCTGTCCACCGCAGCCCGCCTGGACGAACACGTCCGATGCGATCAGTGATCGAACCCGCCCGGCGACCGCATGACCGGAGCGCCGGTCTTGTGGTTCCGCCGGATCGCGGCGGCCGTGGCGAGGACTCGCTGAGCGACGCGGACGGCGACACCCTCGAAGGTGTGTCCACCGTGCTGTTGGAGGTCCAGCGGCCCTTTCGAGGGTGTCGCTTCACCGACTCGATCGTCCGGGCGGCGTGAGTGGTGGCCAGAGGCCATGGTTGTGTGCCGCTGTTGGCCTACGGGTTGGCGTACGTCTCCCTGGCGCCCTCGGCGGGCGGCCGACAACATAGGACCGCATGGGGGACGGTAACTGGTGGGTGGCACTGGTCACGGGCGCCACGGCTTTGGGCGCGAGCTGGATCACGACCCGAGGCAACGCGCGTTCCGTACGGGTCGAGGCGGAGGTCAACGCGCATGCCGACCACATCGCTGAGGCACGGAACCGGAGACGGGACGCCTACCGGGATCTGAGCACGGCGGTGCACGCCCTCTCCGAGGTCTTCTGGAAGATGGAAGTCGTCGACCTCTCACAGACGAGAGCGGAGCGGGTCGAACTCATCGATCAGATGCACGTCGCCTCCCGCCGGTGCGTGAGTGAAGTGACCAGGACCAGCAGAGACGTCTGTCTGGAGGGCCCTGCGGCAGCGGCGAAGGCTGCGGGAGAACTAGGCCGCAGAGCCGTGGACACGCATCTCCTGCTGATAGGGCTGCACGACGGCACGGAGGAGACCCGGTCCGCGTACGACGACGCGTACCGCGGCTTCACCGAGCAGCACGTGCACTTCCTGGACGTGGCTCGCTCGGCGCTCGAGGTCAGCTGACGAGGTGCTCGAGGGCGTTTCCGGCAGGCAACGATGCCCGCCGCCGGCATGCGGAGTTGCCGCTCTAGGCGTCTGCGGTCAGCGCGCCCAGTGGGTCGTCAAGGACGGGCTGCCAGGCCAGTTCGGCGGCGCCGACCAGGCTGTTGTGGTCGAGGGTGCACGGGAGGATGGGGACGCCGCCGCTCTGGCCCCAGAGGCTGCGGTCGGCGACCACCGCGCGGAGCCGGGCGGGGTCGGCGTCCAGGAGGGTGCGGTGGAGGCCGCCGAGGATGATGCGGTCGGGGTTGAGGATGTTGACGAGGCCGGCGAGACCGAGGCCGAGGCGGTCGATGAGGGCTTCGGCGGCGGTGCGGACGGCCCTGTCGTCGTACCGCGTGCGCAGCAGGTCGTTGGCCTGCTGGAGCAGCGACACCTCGGGGCCGGGTTCACGGCCGGCCTCCATGAGCAGGGCCAGCGGATCGGCCTCCACGTCCAGGCAGCCGCGGCTGCCGCAGTGGCAGGGGCGGCCCTCCGGGTTGACGGTGAGGTGGCCGACCTCCAGGGCGAGCCCTGAACTGCCGGTGTGCAGGCGGCCGTCGAGGACGAGCGCCCCGCCGACGCCCCGGTGCCCGGTGGCGACGCACAGCAGGTCCCGCGCGCCCCGGCCGGCGCCGTGCCGGTGCTCGGCGAGCGCGGCGAGGTTGACGTCGTTGGCCGCGAACGCGGGTCCGGTGATGCCGGCGGCGCGGACGCACTCGGCGAAGGTCCGCGTGACGGGGGCGCCGACGGGCCAGGCCAGGTGCAGGGGGTTGAGGGCCAGGCCGCCGGGTTCGGCGACGGCGGACGGTACGGCGAGTCCGGCGCCGACGCAGCGCCGGCCGGTCGTGCGCAGCAGCTCGGCGCCCGCCTCGACCACGGAGCGGAGCACCTTGGCCGGGTCCGCCTCGACGGTCTCGCAGCCGGGCGCGGTCGCCACGATCCGTCCGCCGAGACCGACCAGCGCGGCCCGGAAGCCGTCGGCGTGGATCTGCGCGGCGAGCGCCACGGGGCCGTCCTCGGCGACCTCCAGCCGGTGCGAGGGGCGGCCCTGGGAGCCGGCCGCCGAGCCGGGCCGGGCGTCCACCCGGATCAGGCCGAGCGCCTCCAGCTCGGCGGCCACCGCGCCGGCCGTCGCCCGGGTGACACCGAGTTCGGCGGTGAGCACGGCCCGGGTGGGGGCCCGCCCGGTGTGCACCAGCTCCAGCGCGGGTCCGAGCGCACCGCGCCCCCGGTCCAGCCGTGCCCTGGAGGTGGTCCTCTCCCCCGCTGCCCGGGGATCCGCCTTGCCGCTCATAGGGGTGAGTCTCCCATGATCCGCAGCTCGGGTGGTGGTGTGGCTGCCGGCTAGAGGCCACTCACGCGCAAGGTGATGTTCAGCCGGCCGGTGAGGCCCAGCCCCTCCGGTGCCGTGCCCGGCTGGACCCGCGGCACACCGTGGTAGGCGAGCCGGGACGGGCCGCCGAAGACGAACAGGTCACCGCTGCGCAGGTCGACGTCGGTGTACGGCTTCGCCCGCGTCCGCGTGTTGCCGAAGCGGAACACGCAGCTGTCGCCGAGGCTCAGCGAGACCACCGGCGCGTCCGACTTCTCGTCACTGTCACGGTGCATGCCCATCCGGGCGTCGCCGTCGTAGAAGTTGATCAGTGCGATGTCGTACGGCGCGTCGGGGACGGCGTCCGGGCCGAGGGTGTCGGCCACCGCCCGGCGTCCCAGCTCGCCGAGCCAGTCCGGGAACGGTTTCACGGGCGTGCCGTCGCCGTCGACGACCGTGCGGGTGTAGGCGTACGGGTACCAGTGCCAGCCGAGGCAGACCTGGCGCGCGGTCATCGTGCCGCCGCCCGGGGTGCGGACCGTGCGCAGTCCGGCCGGGGGCCGCGCCCACTCCCGGCAGGCGGTGAGCAGGTCGCGCTGCCGCGCTTCGTCCAGCCAGTCCGGGGCGTGCACGGCGCCCGCGGCGATCTCCGCGCGCTCCCGGGGAAACAGCTCCGCGTCCATGCGCTCCATGGTGCCGCAGGTCCGTCGCACCAGCCCTGAGCTGCGGCTCGGATAGCCTGGACGCACGATGAGCGACCCTATGACGACACCGTGGGGCGAGGTCGGGCTGACCCGCTTCCCCGAGGATCCCCGCGACCGGCTGCGTGCCTGGGACGCCTCCGACGCGTATCTGCTGCGGTATCTGGCCGAGGAGAAGGTGCCGTTGTCGGGCACGGTCGTGGTGGTCGGGGACCGCTGGGGTGCGCTGGTCACGGCGCTGGCCGCGCACCGGCCGGTGCAGATCACCGATTCCTTCCTGAGTCAGGAGGCGACCCGGGCGAACCTGGCGCGGGCCGGTGTCGAACCGGGTGCCGTCCGGCTGCTCACCACACAGGACGCGCCGCCGGACCGGGTGGACGTGCTGCTGGTGCGGGTGCCGAAGAGCCTGGCGCTGCTGGAGGACCAGCTGCTGCGGCTGGCGCCCGGCCTGCACGCGGGCACCGTCGTCGTCGGCACCGGGATGGTGAAGGAGATCCACACCTCGACGCTGGAGCTGTTCGAGCGGATCGTCGGGCCGACCCGGACCTCGCTGGCGCGGCAGAAGGCCCGGCTGGTCTTCTGCACCCCGGAACCGGCGCGGGAGCGGCCCGCGAACCCGTGGCCGTACAGCTACGCCCTGTCGGGCGGCGTCGGCGCGGTGTCGGGGCGCACGGTCGTCAATCACGCGGGCGTCTTCTGCGCCGACCGGCTGGACATCGGCACCCGCTTCCTCCTCCAGCACCTGCCCGGTCCGGGCGCGGGCCGGGTGGTGGACCTGGGCTGCGGCAACGGCGTGGTGGGTACGGCGGTGGCGCTGGCCGATCCGGCGGCCGAAGTGCTGTTCGTGGACGAGTCGTTCCAGGCGGTGGCCTCGGCGGAGGCGACGTACAAGGCCAACGGGGTTCCCGGGCACGCCGAGTTCCGGGTCGGGGACGGGCTGGCCGGGGTGGCGCCCGGCAGTGTGGACCTGGTCCTGAACAACCCGCCGTTCCACTCCCATCAGGCGACGACGGACGCGACGGCGTGGCGGATGTTCACCGGGGCGAAGCGCGCGCTGCGGCCGGGCGGCGAACTGTGGGTGGTCGGCAACCGCCACCTGGGCTACCACGTGAAACTGAAGCGGCTGTTCGGGAACGCCGAACTGGTCGCGAGCGACCCGAAGTTCGTCGTGCTGCGGGCCGTCAGGAAGAGCTAGCCCCCGGCTCCGACCAGGGCTGTCGGTGGTGTTGTCGGCGGGCGCTGCCGTGCGCGCGGTCCGGTGGCGGTCAGCTCCTGGGGTGCTCCGGCGACGAGGTGGACGGTCGTGGGGCGGGGGTGCGGGCGAGGACGCCGATGATCCGGGTGACCTCGCGGGCCATCGCCTCCCGGCCGACGCCGAGGTACGTGCGGGAGTCGACGGCCTCGGGCCGGGCGGCGAGGTACGTGCGGATCGCCCCGGTCATGGCGATGTTGAGGGCGGTGCCGACGTTGACCTTGGTGATGCCGCCCCCGACCGCCGCGACCAGCCCGGCGTCCGGTACGCCGGAGGAGCCGTGCAGGACGAGCGGCACGGCGAGCGCGGCGGAGAGGTGCCCGAGCAGCCCGTGGTCCAGGACGGCGGTGCGGGTGGTCATCGCGTGCGTGCTGCCGATGGCGACCGCCAGCGCGTCGACACCGGTGCAGGCGACGAAGTCCCGTGCCTGGTCGGGGTCGGTGCGGGCGCCGGGCGCGTGGGCGTCGAGCGGGGGCCGGCCGTCCTTTCCCCCGATCTGGCCCAACTCGGCCTCGATCCAGAGCCCTTGGGCGTGGGCCCAGCCGGCGGCGGCCCGCGTCGCGGCGAGGTTCTCGGTGTACGGCAGACGGGCCGCGTCGTACATCACCGAGGAGAACCCGGCACCGGGCGCCTGCCGCAGCAGTTCGTCGCTCTGCACGTGGTCCAGGTGCAGCGCGACGGGTACGGCGGCGCGTTCGGCGGCGGCGACGGCGGCCCGGGCCAGCGGCAGCAGCCGCCCGTAGCGGAACCTGACGGCGTTCTCGCTGACCTGGAGGACGACCGGGGCGCCGGCGGCCTCGGCGCCGGCGATGACGGCCTCGACGTGTTCGAGGGTGATGACGTTGAACGCGGGAACGGCGGACCGGGCCGTGGCGGCGCGGGTGACCAGCTCGCCCGTGGGTGCGAGGGGCACGTGCGTGTCCTTCCGGGACGGGGCCGGCGGGTTCAGGAGGCGAGGATCACGGAGCGGGTGAGGTGGCGCGGCCGGTCGGGGTCGAGGCCCCGGGCGGCGGCGACGGCCACCGCGAGCCGCTGTACGCGCACGAGTTCGGCGAGCGGATCGAGTCCGCCCTCGATCCACGACGCGCCGGTGGCGCGGACCTGTGCGGCCAGGCCTCCGGGTGCCGTACCGAGCATCCAGGTGGCCGTGCCGTCGGTGGTGACGCTGATCGGGCCGTGCCGGTACTCCATCGCCGGGTAGGCCTCCGTCCAGGCGAGGGAGGCCTCGCGCATCTTCAGCGCGGCCTCGTTGGCGAGTCCGACGGTCCAGCCGCGCCCGAGGAAGGTGAACTGCGTGCGCTCCACGAGTCCTTGGGGCAGGGCCGTGGCCAGGGCGGTGCGCGCGTCGGCGACGACGGCGTCGGTGTGCAGTCCCAGGTGGGCGCGCAGGAGCGTGAGCGCGGTGGTGGCGAACCGGGTCTGGACCACGGAGCGTTCGTCGGCGAAGTCGAGCACCACGACATCGTCGGCGGCCGACACGACCGGCGTGTCCGGATCCGCGGTCACGGCGGTGGTGCGTGTCCGTCCGCTCAACTTGCCCAGTACGTCGAGTACTTCGGTGGTGGTGCCGGAGCGGGTGAGGGCGAGGACCCGGTCGTAGGACCGCCCGGACGGGAACTCGGAGGCGGCGAACGCGTCGGTCTCCCCCTGCCCCGCGTCCTCGCGCAGTGCGGCGACGGCCTGGGCCATGAAGTACGAGGTGCCGCACCCGACGACGGCGACCCGTTCGCCCTGCCTCGGCAGTGCGTCCCGGTGGCGCCCCGCCCGCTCGGCCGCCCGTATCCAGCACTCCGGCTGGCTCTTCAGCTCGTTCTCGACATGGGTCATGCCCACACCCTCCCCTAGCTGATTGTTCCTGCAAGATATAGCGATCTTTCGAGCACAATCAAGCATTCGAGCGGGATGCCGGGTGCGCTAGGGTCGCCGGGAGATCGAAGACGGTCAGGGAACGGAGGCCGCGGATGTCCCGGGACGCCCGCTGGAAGGCGCTGCTGGAACTGCTCGTCGAGCGCGGCCGGCTGGAGGTCGAGGAGGCGGCGGCCGAACTGGCGGTGTCCGCGGCCACGATCCGCCGCGACCTCGACCAGCTCGCCGAGCAGCAGATGCTGGTCCGCACCCGGGGCGGAGCGGTGGTGCACGGGGTGTCGTACGAACTCCCGCTGCGCTACAAGACGGCCCGCCGCGCGTCGGAGAAGCAGCGCATCGCCAAGGCCGTGGCCGAACTCGTCGCGCCCGGCGAGGCGGTGGGGCTGACCGGCGGTACGACCACCACAGAGGTGGCCCGCGCGCTGGCCGTGCGCGGCGACCTGGGCACCGGCTCCCCGGCACTGACCGTCGTCACTAATGCGCTCAACATCGCCAACGAGCTGGCCGTACGACCCCAGTTCAAGATCGTGGTGACGGGCGGGGTGGCGCGCGCCCAGTCGTACGAACTCATCGGCCCGCTGGCGGACGGGGTGCTGGGACAGATCACGCTCGACGTGGCGGTGCTCGGAGTCGTCGGTTTCGATGTCACGCACGGCGCGGCGGCGCACGACGAGGCGGAGGCCGCCATCAACCGGCTGCTGTGCGAGCGCGCCGAGCGGGTGGTGGTCGCCGCGGACTCCAGCAAGCTGGGGCGCCGGGCGTTCGCCCGGATCTGCGGGGCGGAGCTGGTCAACACCCTGGTGACGGACTCGGCGGTGGCACCGGAGACGGTACGGCGGTTCGAGGAGGCGGGTGTCCGGGTGCTGGCGGTGTGAGACCGGCACGTGCCGCCGACGCGGTCCCGCCGGAATACTGCCGGCTCGGGTCCGCGCGCACGGGGGTCGCCTCAGAAGGCGCCGAGGTCGGCCTTGACGAACCCGGCGCCCCGCTGGTCGTTGCAGCCGACCAGCGGCCGGTCGGCCGGGTCGGGCCAGGTCAGCTGTGCCTGGAGGGCCACGCTCACCAGGGTCAGCAGCAGATCGACGTCGCTGGCGGCGTCGAGCCGCAGGGTCACCCACTGCGAGCCGGGCACGATCCTGATCGGCCCCGAGCCCCTGAGGTCCTCGGCGAACCGCCGGATGGCCCGGTCGGTGAGCCGCAGATCGACGTCACGCTCCGAGTGGAAATGGGCGATCTCGCCCCGTGCCGAACACACGGCCTGCCCGAGACCGCAGCTCGGGGCGGCCGGTCTCAGGTCCGGCCAGGTCGCCAGTTGCGCGAGCGCGCGGAAGGCCAACGTCATGGGCCCATCATGGCGCGCTCACCCGCCCGCAACCAGGTCGTGCGCAAGCATTAACCGACCTGTATCCACAGCGGGTTCCGGAGCCCGCACATCCATCCGCGTTCCGAACGGGACTTCCCCTCCGTGCGCCCCGATCGCCTCCGGTGTGCGCGCCGGTTACCGTGACGCTCACACTCCGGGTCCCCGTGAGACCCCTGACCTCCCTGGCGCACCCCTGTCGTGGCCGGCCGGTTCGCCGCTCGCGTCGGTGGCTCCCGAGGCGACCGCCCGACCCGGCCGCGACTCCGCCCGACCGGCCGGAAGCCGCGGCCGGCCGCCGTCCCAGGGGCCGCCCGTCCCCTTGCCCGTCGCCACGACCCGCACCTACGCTGACTTTGTGCCGCAAATAAACAAATCCCGACCGCACAACGTCGTGCCGGGTCCCAGCCTGACCGCGCTCCGTGCGGCGATCACCGCCTTCTTCGCGCTGGACGGCTTCCTCTTCGCGGGGTGGGTCGTGCGGATCCCGGACATCAAGCAGCAGACGCACGCCTCCGCCGGCGCCCTCGGGCTCGCCCTGCTCGGGGTCTCCGCGGGTGGCGTGCTCACCATGACGCTGACCGGCCGTCTCTGCCGTCGCTACGGCAGCCATCCGGTGACCGTCGTCTGCATGGTGGTGCTCGCGCTCAGTGTCGCGCTGCCCCCGTTGACCCACTCGGCGCCCGCGCTGGGCGCCGTCCTGCTGCTGTTCGGCGCGGCCTACGGTGGTGTGAACGTGGCTTTCAACAGTGCCGCCGTCGACCTGGTCGCCGCGCTGCGCAGGCCGATCATGCCGAGCTTCCACGCCGCCTTCAGCCTGGGCGGGATGACCGGCGCGGGCCTCGGCGGGCTGGTGGCCGGCGCCCTCTCCCCCACCCGGCATCTGCTCGGTCTCACCGTGACCGGGCTGCTCGTCACGGCCGTCGCAGGGCGCGCCCTGCTGCGGCACGAGCCGCCGGTGCGGCCGGAGCGGACCCCGCTGTCGCCGGCGGAGCCGGACGGCGGCGCGGCAGGCGACCCGGCAGGGCGGACGCGGGGGCTGGTCGCCGTCTTCGGTCTCGTCGCGCTGTGCACGGCCTACGGCGAAGGCGCGATGGCCGACTGGGGCGCGCTCCACCTCCAGCAGGACCTCGCGGCCTCCGCCGGTACCGCGGCTGCCGGGTACGCGTGTTTCACGCTCGCGATGACCGTGGGCCGGCTGACGGGCACGGCACTGCTGGGCCGCCTCGGCCTGGCCCGCACCGTGATCGCCGGCGGCACCGTCGCGGCGGCGGGCATGCTGCTCGGCTCGCTCGCGCCCTCCGTGTGGGTGGCCCTCACCGGCTTCGCGGTCACGGGGCTGGGGCTCGCCAACCTCTTCCCGGTCGCCGTGGAACGGGCGGGTGCCCTGGCCGGCCCGTCCGGTGTCGCCGTCGCCTCCACGCTGGGATACGGCGGCATGCTGCTCGGGCCGCCCGCGATCGGCTTCATGGCCGACTGGTTCTCCCTGCCCACCGCGCTCACCAGCGTCGCCGCCCTGGCCGCGGTTGCCGCGGCCATCGGGGTGGTGACCCGCCGGGTGCTGGACCGCTGACGCCGGGCCGGGCCCGGGGGCGCTGCCGCCTGACTCCGGGCGAGGCCCGGCGGCCCCGGCACCCCTGGGTGAGCGGCACCGTCACCCGGGCGCCGGCCCGGAGGTCGGGCGGGCGGGAACGGGAACGCCGTACCGGGGGGTGGTTCAGGAGCCGGTGCCGGCCAGCCCGCCGCCGCCGGTGGCGACGCCGCCGACCGGCTGGGGTGCGGTGTCGGCGAACGGCTGGGGTGCCGCGTCGGCGAACGGCGGTGTGTCCGGCCGGCACGTCGTTCCGGCCGGTGGCAGGGCGCCGTCGACGAGGTAGCGGCTCTCGTGGGCCTTGACGCAGCTGCTGGGGTTGAGCAGCGCGGTGTGCCCGTACCCCTCGTGGGTGAGCAGACGGGCGTCGGCCAGTTCCCTGGCCATGCTCTGCGCGTCCGCGTACGGGGTGGAGGGGTCGTAGACGGTACCGACCACCAGGACCGGGTGTGCCGTCCGCTTGTTCCACGGGCCGCGGTAGGGGTCGGCGGCGACCGCGGGCCAGGCGGCGCATCCCTCGGCGGCCCAGGCCCACAGGCGTCCGGCGTCGCCGGCGCGGGCCGCGGCGGCCTCCTCCAGAGCGTGGTAGGCGCCGGGGTCGCGCGGGTTGGGACTGTCACCGCAGAGGACCGCGCCCGCCTGTTCGTCGCCCAGGTACGGATCCGGTCGCGGGACCGCCGGTGCGGGCGAGGGCGGGGCCGGCTTCGGGACACGGCCCCGCCACAGGTCCTGGAGTCTGCCGGCGAGTTCGGTCCACCCGGGGTGGACGACGTAGAGGCTGTTCACCACGTCGCCGACCGTCCGGCCGTAGGTCCACGCGCCCACGGGACGCGCCCGCAGCCGTCGCATCAGCTGACCGAACTTGTCCCGGGTCGCCTGCGCGCCGCCGGCGGAGAAGGCACAGCGTGCGGTGCCTGCCGTTCCGCACAGGGAGAGGAACTGGTCGAGGGTCGCCGCCGCCGTACGGTCCGAGCCCATGCGCAGGAAGGTGGTGAGCCGGGGGGCGGCGCCGGACGCGTGGTCCGTCCAGGCCTGCGGGGCGATGTCGCTGTCGAGGATCATGGCGCGGACCTTGCCGGGGAAGAGGTTGGCGTAGGTGGCGCCCAGGATGGAGCCGTAGGAGATGCCCTGGTAGTTCAGTCGGGACTCGCCCACGGCCCGGCGGAGCCGGTCGAGGTCGCGAGCGGTGTCGGCGGTCGACACGTGGCGCAGCAGTGCGGGGTCACGCCGCTCGCAGCGCCGGGCCAGATCCTGGTAGGCGGCGATGAACGCCGTCCGCTCCTGCGCGCCGACCGGGAAGCCCGCCGCCTTGCCCGCGTTCCAGTCGGCGGCTTCCTCCGCGCTCGCGAAGCAGTTCACCGCGGTGCTGTTGCCGACCCCGCGGGGGTCCCAGCTGACGATGTCGAACCGTTCGCGCACCTCGCGCGGGAAGAGCGGGTAGTCCTGGGGCATCTGGACCGTTCCGGGGCCGCCGGGGCCGCCGGGGTTGAAGAACAGGGTGCCGATGCGCCGGCCGGGGCCGGTGGCCTTCCGTCTGATGACGGCCAGCTCGATGGTCCGGCCGCCCGGGTCCGCGTAGTCCAGCGGAACCCTCGCGGTCGCGCAGTCGAAGGCGCCGCCCCGCGCGCAGCGGCTCCAGTCCAGCCGCGGGGCGGGTGCCGAAGGCGGTTCGCCGGCCGCGGCGAGGTCCTGCCCGGTCAGTACGTTCGCGCAGGTCGCCAATGCGGCGAGGAGCACGGCGTACCGTCGGCGGCCCACCGTGGCCGCGCGTATGAGAGGCATGGGCACACTCCGTCCGTCCTTCTTCCGTGGCTGAGGATCCTGAGCGCCCCGAGCATCCGGGACGCCGGCCGCAGGCCGGGACCCGGACCCCGGCGCGAGTCCCTGTCAACGACACAGCGGTTCGGCGGCGGGCGCGAGGCGACGCACCCGAACGGAGGACCTGCCCAGGCCTGGCACCCCGCGGGTGACGGCCGGCTCCGGCGGCCTCGGCCGCACGACCCGGCGCGGGAGGACACCCGCGACCCGCGCACTCCCTCCGGGCACCCCATCGCACCAACGCACGGGCCCCCCAGCCCCGTTGAAGCCGGCACCGTCAGGCACACTCGGCCCCATGGAGACTGCTGAGTATCTGGAGACCCTGGACCGTGAGGGACGGCTGCTGGCCGACGCGGCCGAGGCGGCGGGGACCGACGCGAAGGTGCCGACGTGCCCGGAGTGGCAGGTGCGTGATCTGCTGCGGCACACCGGTGGGGTGCACCGGTGGGCCACCGCCATCGTCGCCGAGGGGCGCACCGAGGGCGGCCCCTTCGGCGAACCGCCCGAGCTGGACGGCGCCGGGCTGGTGGCCTGGTACCGGGAGAGCCACCGCCTGCTGCTGGACACCCTGACCGCCGCGCCCGCCGATACCGGGTGCTGGACGTTCCTGCCGCTGCCCGGTCCGTCGCCGTTGGCGTTCTGGGCCCGCCGGCAGGCGCACGAGACGACCGTGCACCGGTACGACGCGGAGGCGGCCCGCGGGGGTACGCCGTCCCCGGTCGCGCCCGACTTCGCGGTGGACGGCATCGACGAGCTGCTGCGCGGCTTCCACGCCCGCTCCCGCAGCCGGCTGCGCAGCGAGGAGCCGCGGGTGCTGCGGGTGCGGGCCGCGGACGCGGGGGCGGACGCGGTGTGGACACTGCGGCTCACGGCCGAGCCACCGGTGTGCGTGCGCGCGGCGGACGGTGCGGCCGAGGCCGAACTGTCGGGACCCGCCGACCAGTTGTACCTGGCGCTGTGGAACCGGAGGGCGGTGCCGCAGGTGACGGGCGACCGGTCGCTCGCGGCGCTGTGGCAGGAGCGGTCCGTGATCTGACGTGCCGTCAGCCGGTATCAGCCGGCGTCGGCCAGCATCCGGGCCAGCACCGCGCGTTGCACCGGCCGCACCTCCGCGTGCAGCGCGCGCCCCTTCGCCGTGAGCGACACACGCACCCCGCGCCGGTCGTCGGGGCACATGGTCCGCTCGACGAGGCCGTCCTTCTCCAGGCGGCCGATGAGCCGGGACAGCGCGCTCTGGCTGAGGTGGACGCGGTCGGAGATCTCCTGCACGCGGTTCGAGCAGCCGCCGTCCGCCGCGGCACCCTCGGCGAGCAGGTCGAGGACCTCGAAGTCGCTGGCGCACAGGCCGTGCACGTGCAGCTCACGGTCCAGTTCGCACTGGGTGCGGGCTTGCAGGGCCAGGATGTCCCGCCACTGCTCCACGAGCGCCTGCTCGGCCTTCTTCGCCGCCATGGGCGCACCGTAGCAGAGAATCCACTTTGTTGCATTGTAAATTTATGCTTACGCATGCAAGGTGCGCGGCCGGCCGGAGCTCGCGCGCGTGCACCCGGCGGCGACTGTTTGTCCGCCGGGTGCGTGTCTGTGAAACTGACGGGATGTACACATACGGGGGACGCCGCACCAAGGCCGAACAGGACGCGGCCACGGTCGAGATCGGGTACGCGCTGGTCAGCGCCGCGTTCGCGGCGGCGGTGCTGTTCGGAGCCGTGGCCGGCCCCGCGCTCCTGTTCCACCTGCCGCCCCTGCCGACCGCGGTGCTGCTCCGGCTGGGCCCGGCCGTCGCCGCGGTGGTCTTCATGGCCCGCGTGGTGAGCGTGCTGGTCCGCTTCCAGCGGCAGAGGCGGTCCGACCGGCCGGCACCGCACGACGAGAGCTAGGGCCTCTCGTTCGGATCAGTCGGCCGCCGGTCCGGGTCGCCGTTGACTGAGGCGCAAGGGGCGCGGATCGAGTCGTTGCTCCCGGACCCACAACCGGCTGCGGACGCGGGCCGGCGACGGAACCCGGGAGCGGGTGTGGACCTCGACCGGGCCGTCTCGGTGGACTCGGCGACCTTGGTCAGCAGCACCGGCCCCGCAAGGCGGCCGTGCCGGAGCGCGCACTGTGCGCTGGCAGTCAACACCCGGAACGCTGTGGCCGTGATCATCCCTGCCCTCGGTGTCTAGCTTTCGGCAAAGGTGGCTGCTGCGGGAAGGAACGGACATGAGGTGCAAGGCGATGGCGTGGATGCTGCCCACGCTCCTGGTGGCACTGAGCGTGGTGGGGTTCGGCGCTCCGTCCTCGGCGCAGGACCGTGAACTGACGGCCACGTCCTCGACGACGGCGGTCGGTTCCCAGTACGACACCACACACGTCTATGTCACACCGGGCTCGGTGGACGCGTTCGTCGACAGCTGGCAGGCGACCTTCGGCGGTACGCACACGGCCAAGGTCGTCACGCAGGTCACTCCGACGCCGAGCGAGACCGAGTCGGAGCTGGTCCTGTCGCCGGTGGGCACCCTGTCCGTCTTCGATTTCCGAACCCCCGTCCCCTACCCGTTCGGTGCGGAACGGACGGGCTGGCTCATGAGCGACTTCGACAAGGGCGTCCGACTGGCCCGGCGCAGCGGAGCGCACCTCGTCGTCGCACCCTTCGACGACCCCATCGGGCGGGACGCGGTCGTCCAGTTCCCGGGCGGCGTCAACGCCCAGCTGTACTGGCACACCACGGCACCGTCGTACGCACCGCTGGAGACCGTGCCGGACAATCGTGTGTACCTGACACAGGACTCGGCGGACTCCTTCCTCGACTCCTACCTGCGGTTCACCGGTGGCCGCGTCGTCGCCGACCGCCGGGCGGCGGACGCAGGTGACATCGGTCTGCCCGAGGAGACGTACCGCCGCATCGCCATCCGCTCCCCGTTCGGCAACACGGTCGTCAGCGTGACCGACGGCCACCTGCCCTATCCGTTCGGACGGGAGACCACCGGTTACGCGGTGAAGGACCTGGTGGCGACGCTGCACAAGGCCGAGGCAGCGGGTGCGAAGGTGCTGTGGGGGCCGTACACCGCCAGGGGCCGCTCCACTTCCATGGTGCAGTTCCCCGGCGGTTATGTGGCCGAACTGCACCAGGGCGGCGGCCTCTGATCCGCGGCGCACAGCGCCACCCGCGTTGACAGCAAGGGATCGCACCGTGCCCCCTCGGCCCGGCCCGGTCCCACCCGAACACTTGAGGAGCGCAGTTGACCGACGAGACGATGGGTGACGAGGTCTACCAGCCGGACGGGTCGGAGGTGCAGGACGACGCCGGCCTGCTGGACGCGTCGGACACCCTGGACTACCGGGCGGGCGACGAGGCCCTCGACGAGGGCTACTCGCCCCCGGAACGACCCTGGGGCGTGAACCGCGTCGGCGTCACGGCGGCGGAGCGGCAGCGGGGGGAGAGCCTGGACCAGCGCCTCTCCGAGGAGGTGCCCGACGTCGGCGCCCCGGAGGGCGACGGTATCGGCGACACCTGGGGCATGGCCGGTGAGCCCATCGACCTGGAGGTGGGTGACGAGCGCGCCGGCCGGCTCCTCGCGCCGGACGAGGGCAGTCACGAGAACACCGAGTCCGACCTGTTCGCGTCCGACCTGGGGCTGGACGGCGCCGGTGCTTCGGCGGAAGAGGCTGCGATGCATGTGATCCCCGATTCCGGCACCTGTTGACGCGACCGGCAAACCGGCGCACTTGGGTCGCCCCTGGTGACGAACCGGTCGGTCCCCTCGCGGGCACCGGTGGACCACGCCGGCGCTCCGCCGGCCGAGGACGCCCGGCGCGGCTCCCCGACCGGTCCGCCCCCGTTCGAGGACACACCCCTGTCCCGTATCCGAAGTGGAAGAGAAGGAACATCACCATGCCGAGCACCAAGGCGCGCGTTCGCACCGGCCTCCTGGCCGCGGCCCTGGCGGCGACTCTCACCGCCACCGTCACCGCCACCGGCACCGCGACCGCCGCTTCGGGCCGTCTGCCGGACGTACGCTTCATGGCGCACCTGAACATCGCCGAAGGGCAGCGACCGGAGAACATCACCCTGGAGCCCGGCGGTGGCGCGGACGTCACGTTCGCCTACTCCCGCCAAGTCGCCCGGATCACCCCCGACGGCCGGGCCCGTGTCCTCGCGACCCTGCCGGCGCCTCCCGCCGGGGCCGTCACGCCCGCCCTCACCTCGCCGTTCCTCGGTGGCATCGTCCGCTCCCACGACGGGACCCTGTACTTCCTGTACGCCACCGGCACCAGCGAGTTGACCGGTGTGTGGCGCCTGCGCCCCGGGGGCACCCCGCAGCGCATCGCCGCCCTCCCGGCCGACGGCCTGCCCAACGGTCTGGCGCTCGACGGGCGGACCGGCCTGCTCTACGTCGCCGACTCGGTCCGGGGCACCATCTGGCGGCTGCCGGCCGCCGGTGGCACGCCCACCCGATGGGCCACCGGCCCCGAGCTGCGGCCGGCCGGCTTCCTGGGAGCCAACGGCATCAAGATCCACCATGGTGCGGCCTGGGTGACCAACCTGGACAAGGGCACCGTGCTGCGTATCCCCCTCACCCGCCTCGGCGGCGCCGGGCCCGTCGAGACGCGCGCCACCGGACTGGTCAACATCGACGACATCGACTTCACCGGCGCGGGTGACACCCTGCTCGCGGCCGTCAACAAGAACAACGAGGTCGCCCTGGTCAGGCCCGACGGCAGCCACTCCATCGTGCTGACCGGCGCCGACGGGCTGGAGAACCCGACCTCGCTCGCCGTACGGGGCGGCACGGCCTACATCGCCAGCGGCGCCTACTTCACCGGTGACGACCCCAACGTCCTCACCGCTCACGTCAAGCGCGACAAGTAGAGGAATCCGCCTGAGGGAGCCCTGTCCGCCGCACGGGCGGATCAGGAACCGGTGGCGACCCGCCGCGCCTGCCCGGCGCGCGCGGCGGTCGGGTGCGTGCGCGCTGCCGCGCGGCCTCCCGACCGCCGCGCGGCGGTCGGGAGGCCGGACCGGACCACGCCTGCGTTTCGCCTGATCAGAGATCAGCGAGCAGCGATCAGTGATCAGGCGGGGATGAGCGTGGATGAGGTGCTCGCCGCCGGGCGGGAGCGCCGAGGGGCCGGTCCGTTCAGCGGGCCGTCGTCGCCCAGGTGCGGCGGGCCCAGTCGGCGAAGCCGGTCCAGCGGATCTCGGGGTGGGCACCGCGGAGTGCGGGAATGTCGACGCGGTAGCCGGACCCGTTGAGGAACGTCCACATCGCGCGCATGTCCGGATCGCCGATCGCCGTCAGTGGTACCTGTTCATGGCGGACTTCCCGTCCCAGCG
Source organism: Streptomyces sp. NPDC028722 (assembly GCF_040637655.1). Lineage (NCBI taxonomy): Bacteria > Bacillati > Actinomycetota > Actinomycetes > Kitasatosporales > Streptomycetaceae > Streptomyces > Streptomyces sp. NPDC028722. Next base: position 125,048 of record NZ_JBEZWU010000002.1, on the reverse strand, counting down.
CCGTGCCGAGCGCCGCCGCCATCTGTGCGGGAGTGGGGGAGTCGCCGGCCAGCTCGATGCGCTGCCCGACGTAGGCAGCGGGGCGGAGCAGAACGTCCGCCGCGAACGCGCCGAGATCGGGCCGGGCCAGCTGCTGCAACGGCCGGTCGGGCGGCAGCGGCAGATCGAGAACGCCGTCGCGGATGCGTTCCGCCCCACCCAGCGCGTTGTCGAAGAAATACGTCGGCCCCAGAACCGTGTACGGCACGTCACCGGCGGCCAGCGCCGCCTCGATGCGCGCCTTGCTCTCGAAATGGGGCACCCCACTGTCCTGGTCGGCCCCGGCCACGGAGCTGAACACGAGATGCGGAACGCGTTCCTGCGTCGCGGCGGCGAGGATCGACCGCCCCTGGTCCACCTCCGCCTCCGGGCCGGCCTCGAACGGAGTGGTGAACGCGAAGACACCGGCCGCCCCGCGCATCGCCGCGGCGAGCGAGTCACGATCGCTCAGGGACCCCGCCACCACCTCGACGCCTTGGCCGGCCAGCGCACGCGCCGTCGCCCGGCCGGGGTCGCGCACCAGCGCCCGGACCGCTGCCCCGCGGTCCAGCAGCGCCTCCGTCACCGCCCTGCCCTGTCCGCCGGTTGCCGCAAGCACCAAGACCGGTTCGCCGACCATCGAAGATCTCCCTCCACGTACGGAACACACGGAAAGCGGACCGCCGGCCCGCCTGACGACAAGCATCCGTCCTGAACGGCGCACCCGATCCCGCGGCGCGCCCGAGCGGCGAGGGAGGGCGCTGGGGAGCCCCTCCCCATGCACGCGCAGTCACGACGACCGTGCGGCCGGCGCCTAGCGTTCCCCACCTCACACGATCGCCGGGAGAAGAGAGACCCATGCAGTTCGGCATCTTCACGGTCGGGGACGTCACGCCCGATCCCACCAGTGCCCGCACGCCGTCGGAGCACGAACGCATCAAGGCGATGGTCGCCATCGCGCTCAAGACGGAGGAGGTGGGCCTGGACGTCTTCGCCACCGGCGAGCACCACAACCCGCCGTTCGTACCGTCGTCCCCGACCACCCTGCTCGGCTACGTCGCCGCCCGTACCGAGAAGCTGATCCTGTCCACCGCCACGACACTGATCACCACCAATGACCCGGTGAAGATCGCCGAGGACTTCGCGACGCTCCAGCACCTCGCTGACGGCCGCGTGGACCTGATGCTGGGGCGCGGAAACACCGGGCCCGTCTACCCGTGGTTCGGCAAGGACATCCGGAAGGGCATCGAGCTGGCCCGGGAGAACTACGGCCTGCTGCACCGGCTGTGGCGCGAGGACGTCGTCGACTGGGAGGGCACGTTCCGCACGCCCCTCCAGGGCTTCACCTCGACCCCCCGCCCGCTGGACGGCGTACCACCGTTCGTCTGGCACGGCTCGATCCGCTCGCCGGAGATGGCCGACCAGGCCGCCTACTACGGCGACGGCTTCTTCCACAACAACATCTTCTGGCCGGCCGAGCACACGCGGCGGATGGTCCAGCTGTACCGGCGGCGGTACGCCCACCACGGCCACGGCCGCCCCGAACAGGCCGTCGTCGGTCTCGGCGGGCAGGTCTTCATGCGGAAGAACTCGCAGGACGCCGTGCGGGAGTTCCGCCCCTACTTCGACAACGCGCCCGTCTACGGCCACGGTCCGTCCCTGGAGGACTTCACCGAGCAGACCCCGCTGACCGTGGGCTCCCCGCAGCAGGTCATCGAGCGGACCCTGTCCTTCCGCGAGACCGTGGGCGACTACCAGCGGCAGTTGTTCCTGATGGACCACGCGGGCCTGCCCCTGAAGACCGTGCTCGAACAGCTCGACATGCTCGGCGAGGAAGTCGTGCCCGTCCTGCGCAAGGAGTTCGCGAACAGTCGCCCCGCCGATGTGCCGGACGCACCGACGCACGCGGCCCGGGTCGCGGCGGCCGCGTCCGCGAAGGGAGAGACCGCCGCATGAAGCTCGTCGCCGTGTCCGCGGGCTTGAGCACCCCGTCCTCCACCCGTCTGCTCGCCGACCGGCTCACCGAGTCGGTCCACGGCGAACTCGCCGCTCAGGGGCTCGACGTGGAGATCCGGGCCATCGAGCTGCGCGAACTGGCCGTCGCCGTCGCCAACAACCTCGTGACCGGATTCCCGTCGCCCCCGCTGGCCGACGCGATCGACTCGGTGACGGGTGCCGCCGGTCTGATCGTCGTGACTCCCGTGTTCACCGCCTCCTACAGCGGACTGTTCAAGTCCTTCTTCGACCTGATCGATCCGGACGCCCTCACCGGCAAGCCGGTCGTCATCGCGGCGACGGGAGGTACGGCCCGCCACTCGCTCGTCCTGGAGCACGCTCTGCGTCCGCTGTTCTCCTACCTGCGTGCCGCCGTCGTCCCCACGGCGGTGTACGCGGCATCCGAGGACTGGGGATCGGGCGGCGACGCGTACACGGAGGGACTGCCCGCACGCATCCGGCGGGCGGGCGGCGAGCTGGCCGCCCGCATGGCCTCGCGTCCGGCCGAGGCGGCACCCGAGGACGACGTCACGGCGCTGGAACGGCAGCTGTCCGATCTGCGCTTCGACTGAGGCCGGCGCCGGCCTGCCCCGCCGAATGCCCCACTGAGCCGCCGCCGCTCCGGTCCGCGGCCCGCCCCAGGCGGACGATCCCGGTCGGCGGCCGGTCCAGCAGGCCGATGTCCTGCTCCTGCACGGCGATCACGAGCGAGGTCTCGGGCAGCGCCCGGGGCAGCGCGGCCAGCAGGGCCGTCGCGGTGCGGCGGTCCAGGCCGGCGGTGGGTTCATCGAGCAGCAGGACCGCGGGACGCCTCAGCACGGCGCGCGCGGTGGCAAGGCGTCGCCGCTGCCCCTGGGACAGCAGGCGCCCACCGGGGCCCACCGGGGCGTCGAGCGGCAGGGCCGACAGGCCGACCACGTCCAGCGCGGCCCGGAGGGCGGCGTCGTCGGCCGACGCCGCCGCCTGACGGAGATTGGCCGCCACCGTGTCGTCCGCCAGCCAGTCGTCGGCCTCGACCAGGGTGACCGTCTCGGCGACGGTCCGGGCCGGCAGCTCGTGCACCGGTGAGCCGCCGAGGAGGACCGTGCCGGCGGGCGCCGGCAGCCGCCCGGCGAGCTGACCCAGGAGGGTCGACTTCCCACTGCCGTTGGGGCCGGTCACCAGAACCAGACCAGGGCCCGCCAGGGTCGTGGTGAGAGCCACGGGCGAGCCGGGGAGCGGGAGGCCGGCCGCTTCCACGGAGCGGGCGACGGGCCGCCGCCGGTCCGTGGCCGGCTCCTCGCCGGCGAGGGGAGCGAGACGTACGGCCGCGTCGTCGGCCTGGGCGAGCTGCTGCAACAGCCGGGGCAGCCGCTCCAGCAGCTCCCACCCCGCGGCCGTCAGCAGCACCTCGCCCACCACGACGGCGCCCGGCTGACTCGGGGCCGCGCACAGGGCGATCAGCAGCACCGACGCCTGGCCCAGGGCCGCGAGCAGGCGCAGCGTCAGGCGGCCCAGCCGTTCGGCACGGGCAGCGGCCCACTCGGCGGACTCCACAGCCGTCATGGCGTCCGTCGCCGTCCGCCGCACCTGTGGCACGGCGTCCAGGCACCGCAGCTCGTCGAAGGCCGCGCGGCTGCCGAGCAGCACGGTACGGAGTGTGGCCCTGGCTTCCGCGGCGGTGACCAGATGGGCCCGCGTCCGGTGGTGGGCCCGCCGGACGCAGACCACGCCGGCCGCCCAGAGGACCAGTTCGGCCGCCCCCAGGAGCGGCATCGCCCACAGCAGCAGGATCTCGACCAGGCAGGCGGTGGTGACCGCCGCCGCCAGGGGGGCGCAGACGTTCGCGGGCAGCCCCCCGACGCTCTCCACATCGGTGGTGAGCCGGGTCAGCAGCGACCCGTCGCGTTGTCCACGCAGCTCGCGGGGGGTGAGGCGGGCAGCGCCACGGGCCAGCCGTGTGCGCAACGCGACAGTGGCGGTCAGCAGTGTCCGGTGACTGACCAGCCGTTCGAGGTAGCGCAGTCCGGTGCGGGAGAGGGCCAGCGTCCGGACGGCGCCCGAGGGATACATCCAGGACCAGGTGGTATTGGCCTGGATCGTGACCACGGCGCACGTGGTCAGGAACCACCCGGAAACGCCGAGCAGCGCCGCGCCGCTGAGGTCGCCCGCGGCGGCCAGCAGCATCCCGGTCAGGAGGGCGCGGCGTGGAACCGCCCCGCGCAGCAGGTGCCAGGCACCGGTCCGGTTCATCGGGCTCTCCCGCGGTCGAGTGTGATGACCTGGTCCGCCAGCGGCAGCAGCGCGGGACTGTGAGTGGCGAGCAGGAGCGTACGGTTCCGGGCCAGCGTCCGCAGCGCCGACAGGACCCGCTGCTCCGCCTCCGGGTCGAGGTGTGCGGTGGGTTCGTCCAGGCACATCAGGGGGGCGTCCCGCAGCAGCGCCCGGACGAGAGCCAGTTGCTGGGACTGGCCGGAGGACAGGCCGGTGCCGCGCTCGCCGAGTGGGGTGTCCAGGCCCTGGGGCAGCGCGGTCAGGAGGTCGTCGAAGCCGAGGGAGGCGACGGCGCCGAGCAGATCGTCGTCGCTCGCGGTGGGCCGGGCGAGGAGGAGGTTCTCGCGCAGGGTGCCGGGCAGCAGGTGCGCCGGCTGGCCCACCCAGGAGACCCGGCCGGGGTCGGCGGGGACGGCCCGTCCGTCGAGCAGGTGCAGCGCGCGTCCCCCCTGCGGGGCGGAGAGCCCCGCCGCGACGGACAGCAGGCTGGACTTGCCCGCCCCGCTCGGTCCGGTGACGACGAGGCACCCGCCCGGTGCGAGCCGCACGCTGACGCGGTCCAGGGCGGGTTGCCGTTGTCCCGGGTGGTGCACCGTGACGGCCGCCAGGTGCACGCCCGGGGGCGCCGTGCCACGGGGGGCCGGCCGGACCGGTGCGGTGGGTGGCGGCACGTTCTGGCCGGGTGCCTCCAGAACCGGTGCCAGCAGCTCGGCGGCGGCAGCGGCCTGGGCACGGGCGTGATAGCCGGCGGCCAGGTCCCGGGCCGGGGCGAAGTAGGCGGGTACCAGGACGAGGACGAACAGCGCCGCGGACAGGCTCATGCGGTCGGGGACGACCGGCAGGCGCAGGTAGTCGAGCAGGACGAGGCCGCAGTAGGTCGCCACCACGGCCAGGGTGCCGGTGATGAGCAGTTCGACCCAGGCGGTCGACAGGAAGGCGATCCTCAGCACCTTCTCGGTCCGCCGGGCGACTTCGCGGTCGTCCCGCTCCAGCGCACGGGCCGCTTCGCCGTGTGCGCCGAGCCCGACCAGAGTGGGCAGCCCGCGCAGATGGTCCAGCAGTCGCGCCTGATGGGCGCGGATGGCGGTGAGCTGAGCACTGACGACACCGGTCGTGCCCAGGCCGATGACCTTCAAGTTGGCCGGCAGCAGTGGGGTGGCGACCACGACGAGCAGGGCGACGAACCAGCTGCGCCAGGCGATGGCGGCGAGGACGAGACCGCTGCCGAGCAGCATGGTGGTCCGCGCGGGCAGGTAACCGGTGAGCCAGTCGGTCAGCTGGTCGACCTCGCCGTCGGCCGCCCGGGCCGGCGCCGTGTCGTCCGGGCCGGTGCCGGCCGGGCCGCGGTCGGGCAGTGCCGTGCCGATGATCCGGCGGCGCAGCGTCTCGCGTACGGCACGGGCGCCGCGGGCGGCCGCGGCGTCGCCCGCGGCCAGCAGCCCGGCGCGCAGGGCCGTTCCGGCCGCGATCAGGACCACGGGCAGCACCAAGGCCGTCACGGGCAGGCCGCCGCGCAGTGCCGACAGGCTCCGCTGGGCGCCCCACGAGAGCCCGACCGCCCACAGGACAGTGCCCGACTGCGCCGCGCCGCGCAGGAGCCCCGCGCGGCGCAGCTCGGGCCGGCCGACGGCCGCCCAGGCCGTCAGCCGGGCCGTGACCGGGTCGTCGGTGCGGTCCGCGGCCAGCTCGTCCAGGAGTACGGAGCCGGCACTCACGATGTGGTCTCCGCCCCCGTGTCCGCGTCGAAGCATCCGGCACGGCGGTCACGGCGGTCCCCGGCGATCCAGGCGGCCAGAGCCGCGCAGCACAGCACCGTGACGCCGACCGGGTCGATCAGGTCGTCGACGCCGCCGAACACATCCTGGGAGAGGGCGATGGCCAGGATGCCGAGCGCCACCAGCAGGACTCGGCGCACGATCGTCCGCGGTGCGCTGGTGGGTGCCGGTGCCGGTGCCGGTGCGGCGGCAGGGGGCCGGACGCGGGCGAGTGGCGGCGGCAGGGGGCTTTCCACCGGATCGCTGTACTTGCCACGGAAACTCCGCCACGCGTAGACGTTGTAGGCCAGGACGAACGGCATGCACAGGCCGACTCCGAGGACCAGGAAGACCTGGGAGGAGTGTGGGCCGGCGGCCTGGTGGACGCTCAGTCCGGGTGGTACGACGACCGGCACGGACAGGGCCGCGAGCGCCCCCAGGCCTGCGGCCGTCATGGTGGTCACCGCCGCGAACGGCCGCCAGTCGGGGCCGCGCCCGAAGCCGTGCCAGGCGACGGCGCCGGCCGCGGCGGCGACGGCGACGGCGAGCCAGAACGCGACGGCCCGTACCGGCTGGCCCAGGTCGAAGTGCTGCGGGTCGGCGCCGGGCAGCAGCAGGCCGAGGGTGAGCGCCATGACCACGGTGGCCGCCAGCAGGAACCGTCCGGTGCGGCGCACCCCTGACCGCGGCCGTCCCCCGGTCTTGTCCTGCAACCAGGCGGCCCCGGCCAGCAGGTAGACGACGACCAGGCCGAGGGCGCACAGCACGCCGTACAGGCTGAACCAGTCCATGGCCCCGCCGTGGAAGACGCCGTCGCGCTGCCGCGGGCCGGTGAGTACGGCACCGAGAACCAGGCCCTGGCAGACGGTGGCCGCGAGCGACGCCCCGCCGAACAGCAGCGCCCAGCCCCGCCGGTAGCCGCCGGCCGCGCTCTGCATCTCGAGGCCCAGCCCCCGCAGGATGATGGCGACCAGCATGACGATCAAGGGCGGGTAGACGGCGGGCAGCACCACGGCGTAGGCACCGGGCAGGCCGGCCCACAGAACGACGCCGGCCAGGATGAGCCAGCTCTCGTTGGCGTCCCAGGCGGTGGCGACGACCTCGCCGTACTCCCGTCGGCGCTCCGGCTCGGCCACCAGGGCGAGCATGCCCACCCCGAGGTCGTATCCGTCCAGGACGACGTACATGCCTAGCGAGAAGAGGACCAGGGCGTAGGTGGCGTACTCAAGCAACGAGGGCCTCCGATGCGTCGGGCGAGGCGGGACCGGTGGGCAGTGCCTCCGGCCCGGCCTTGACCGTACGGACGATGTAGCGGGCCCAGATGGCCAGCAGGGTGACGTAGAGCAGGACGAAGACGGCCAGGCTGGCGGCGACTTCGGGTGTGCTGAGGTGGGAGACCGCGTCCGCGGTGCGCAACTGCCCGTATACGACCCAGGGCTGGCGCCCCGTCTCGGCGACGATCCAGCCGCCGGTGACGGCGATGATCCCGGCCGGCGTCATCCACACCATCCACCGCAGGAAACGCGGCGAGTCGTACAGGCGCCGCCGTATGCGCAGGACCACGCCCGCGAAGGCCGTGCCGGACATGAGCAGCGCGGTGAAGTACATGGCGCGGAAGCCGTAGAAGGTGGTCCACATGTTGGGGCGCTCGTCGGCGGGGGTTTGCAGCAGTCCGGGTGTGGTCTTCGTCCCGCCGAGGTCCTGGGCGATGACCGACCCGAGGTGCGGGATCTCGACGTGGAAGCGGTTCTCGCCGTTGCCCGGGTCGGGGACGACAAGCAGGTTGTAGCCGTTGTTGTCGCTCGTCCAGTTGCCCTCGAACGCCTCCAGCTTGGGCAGCTGGTGTTCGCCCATGAAGACCGCCGTGCCGTCTCCCACGTACAGCTGCACCGGCATGAGGACGCCGAGGACACCGAGGGCGATGGACAGACAGCGCCGGGCCATGGGCTGCGCGGTGGCCCGTTTCCTGACCAGGTACCAGGCGGAGATGCCGCCGACGAACCAGGATGCGCTGATCAGCACGGCCAGCAGCATGTGCGGGAAGCGGTGGGCGAAGGCGGGGTTGAACAGGACGGCGGCCCAGTCCCTGGCACGGAACTGGCCGTCGGCCTTCTGGTAGCCGACCGGGTCCTGCATCCAGCTGTTGGCCGAGAGTATCCAGGTGGTGGACAGCAGGGTGCCGAACGCGACCATCCAGCTGGCCAGCGCCATGGTGCGCGGGCGGATCCGCCCGTCCCCGTAGAGCATCAGCCCGATGAAGCCCGCTTCGAGGAAGAAGGCGGTGATCACTTCCATGCCGATGGTGACCCCGATGACCGGCCCGACCGCATGGGCGTACGTGCCCCAGTTCAGGCCGAATTCGAAGGTCATCACCGTGCCGGCGACCACGCCGAGGCCGAAGCCGACGGCGAAGATCTTCTTCCAGAACCGGAAGATCTGGAGGTACAGGGGATCTCCCGTGCGCACGTAGACCGTGTACACGACGGCGAGGAGGACGGAGAGCCCGACGGTGAGCGCGGGGAAGGTCATATGGAAGATCGCGGTGATCGCGAACTGCCATCGGGACAGTTCGACGACGGTCGACGAAGCCATGGGTGGTACTCCTGGGGCAGCAGTCTTGTCGGGCGCCGGGCGCGGGCACCGGGCGTCCGGCACGGATGCCGGACCTGAGGGCAGTGCCGGTGGTGGTGGACACGCACCGCGAGCGGAGGGGGCGCGGCACCCGCAGCCCTGTGCCGTGGGGGTGTCCGCCGGTGTCCGCTCAGGCGCGCACCGGCGGGGTGGCGGCCAGGTGTCCGGCCAGGAACCGTTCCTGGATCACCGGGCCCTTCTGACACAGCCAGGGCTTGCTGCCCGTGGGCCTCGAACCGGTGTCATGACGGGCCTCCTGCGATGCCGTACCGATTACGCGATCGAACGCTAGAGGCCGTACCGGGGGACGCTTTGCCCGTCAGCGCATGCGTGGCCGCCCGACAGCGCACCGGGCGTCCTGCCGGTCGCGCGGCGTTCCCTCCCGGGACGACAGCCGTGCGCTCACCGGCACGGGCCGCCGTGCCACTGCCCTGGGGTCTTCGCCCGGCGGGGCCCCGGGAGCGGATTGCCGACGCGCGCACGAGTTGTTGCCGGTCGGGGAACCGTGCGTGCCGGAGCGGACGATCACTGGTTGTGTTGTACGCGTATCGATGTCTGGGCTGGGAGGCGGTCCCTCATGAGCAAGGCCGGAACGGAGCCCGCTGGGGTGAGGCGTGGCACCGCGGCGGACGGCGAGCGGCCGGCCGGGGCGCTCCCGGTCGAGGTACTGGCCCCGCGCGATGTGCCGCTCGGCGGCCCGCGGGCCATGACCGTGCGGCGCACGCTGCCGCAGCGAGCCCGGACTCTGATCGGGGCCTGGTGCTTCGTGGACCACTACGGTCCTGACGACGTCTCCGAAACGGGTGGCATGGACGTCGCCCCGCACCCCCACACCGGCCTCCAGACGGTGAGCTGGCTTTTCAGCGGGGAGATCGAGCACCGGGACAGCCTGGGCAGCCACGCGTTCGTGCGGCCCGGCGAGCTGAACCTCATGACGGGCGGCCGCGGCATCAGCCACTCGGAGGTCTCTACCGCACGGACCACCGTGCTGCACGGCGTCCAGTTGTGGGTGGCCCTGCCCGGGGAACACCGGCACACCGCAGGCGACTTCCGGCGCCACGTTCCCGAACCGGTGCGGATCGACGGTGCGGAGATCAGGGTCTTCCTCGGCTCTCTCGCCGGGGTCACCTCACCGGTGCCGGCCTTCACACCCCTGCTCGGTGCCGAGATCGTGCTCCAGCCGCACGCGGCCGTCACCCTTGCCGTGGACCCCGGCTTCGAACACGGTCTGCTGGTGGACCAGGGAGACGTCCGTCTGGCCGGAAACCTCGTGCGTCCCGCCGAGTTGGGCTACATCCCCCCGGGCCCGCGCACGCTGACGCTGACGAACGAGGCGGACGGCCCCGCCCGCACGGTTCTGCTCGGCGGGCCCCCGTTCGGGGAGGAGATCGTGATGTGGTGGAATTTCATCGGCCGGACCCACGAGGATATTGTCACGGCCCGGGAGGACTGGCAGAACTCCTCCGCTCGCTTCGGGACCGTCGAAGGATATCCCGGAGACCCTCTTCCCGCGCCTGCCCTGCCTCATGCGAGCATCGCGCCGCGCGGGAATCCGCCGATTCACCCAATCCCGTCCGAAAGGAACCCCATGAGCCAGCCTTCCATTGCTCCGGTCGTCGAGCGTGTCGATACCCGGAAGCGCTATGAGATCCTGGTCGACGGAAAGCGCGCCGGATTGACCGCCTACCGTGACCGCGGTGAACAGCGCGTCTTCTTCCACACCGAGGTCGACGACGCCTTCGCCGGACAGGGCCTGGCCTCCCGGCTCGTCCAGGAGGCGCTGACCGACGTGCGGAAGTCCGGAAAGCGGATCGTGCCCGTCTGCCCCTACGTGGCCGCGTTCCTGGAGCGGCACGACGAGTTCGCCGACATCACCGACCCCGTGACGCCCGACGTCCTGCAATGGCTGGACACCGAACTGCACTGACCTTCTTCACCGGCGACTTCCTCTCTGACATATCGCGAGGTGTTACAGCCCGAAAGTCTTTCGCCGAGACGTCGCCGTTCAATGAGTTCAGGCAATCGGCGAGGCGTCGCAGGAAAAGGTGCGGCACCCGAATTCCAGGCGCCGCACCCGGCCCTCACTACGGCGGGTGCTCCCCGGCCGGCACGCCGGTCCGTGCCGCGTCGGTCACAGGCATTCCCAGGCCTGAGCGGCGCGCCAGGCCGGATCGATCACGCGTGCCCCCGGAGGCGCGCCGCTCAGGACTGGGTCAGACCCACCCCGTGCGCGAGCCGGGTGGCCGCGTGCCGGAAGAACGGGGCGCGGTCCTCGACCACCCGGGTGAACTGGCCGAACACCTCGAACCCGACCAGCCCGAAGAGCTGGGCCCAGGCGGCCACCAGTGCCGCGGCGGCCTCGGGTGGCAGTCCGGGGGCGAGGTCGGCGGCCATGCGCTCCGCCTCGGGGCGCAGGCCGGCGGGGAGGGGCGGGACGGTCAGGCCCGGATCCTGGTGGGCCTCCCGGACGATGCCGATGAGGACCAGGCCGACGCGGGCCGCGGCCCGGACGGTGGTGTCGGGGGCCGAGTAGCCGGGCACGGGCGACCCGTAGATCAGCGCGTACTCGTGCGGATGGGCGAGCGCCCAGTCGCGGACCGCTTCGCACACGGCCGTCCAGCGGTCCAGGGGCGGGGCGGCGGACGCGGCGTCCCGGGCCTGTTCCGCCGCTTCGCCGAGGGCGTCGTAGGCATCGATGATCAGGGCGGTCAGCAGGTCGTCGCGGCTGGGGAAGTAGCGGTACACGGCCGACGAGACCATGCCCAACTCGCGGGCGACCGCGCGCAACGAGAGCTTGGCCGCGCCCTCCGCGACCAGTTGTCCGCGCGCCGCCCCTTTGATGGCCGCGGTGACTTCCTGCCTGGCCCGCGCGCGGGCGCCCTGTGCGGTGCTCATGGCAGCAGTGTGCCACGAAGGAGAGCGGTGCACACAAATGAGAGCAGTGCTCTTGCTCCGATGCGCCGTGTGCCCCACACTGGAGAAGAGCGAGAGCACCGCTCTCCCGAATCGTGGGGGTCATCATGTCGTCGTCTGCGCCGTACTACCTCAAGGGCAGCCCGCTGAACGTCCGTTTCAACAGCGTGATCGGCTGGCTCGCCCGGCACGGGTTCAGCCTCGCGGGGAGCGCCGAGATGTCCGTGCGGGGCCGCAAGAGCGGTCAGATGCAGCGCGTCCCGGTCAACCCGCACACGTACGACGGCGGGCAGTACCTGATCTCGGCGCGCGGCCACTCCCAGTGGGTGCGGAACATGCGCGTCGCGGGCGGCGGCGAACTGCGCGTCGGCCGCAAGGTGCGCACCTTCACCGCGGTGGAGCTCCCCGACGCCGAGAAGCTCCCTCTCCTGCGGACCTACCTGGAGAAGTGGGGCTGGGAGGTCAACCAGTACTTCGCCGGGGTGACCTCCGCGTCCACCGACGCGGAGATCATCGCCTGCGCCCCCGACCACCCGGTCTTCCGGATCACCGTCACGAACTGACGGGTTCCTCCACCGGTGCGGCCTGCGCCTTGTCCAGCCTGGCCAGGGCACGCTGGGCAAGGGGGTGCGCGCGGACCATCTCACCCAGCGTGGTCGAGCCCTGCGTGATGTCCCGGAACGCCCGCCACGCCGGACGGAAGCCGGTGAGGGCGGCGTGGAAGAGGCCGGGGCGCTTCTCGAAGACCGCCAGCATCCGCTTGCCGACGCTCATCTCGACACCGAGCCCCGCCTTGACCGCGAACGCGTAGTTCAGGGCCTGGCGGCGGGCGTCGACGGCGTCGTGCGACTCGGCGATCCGCACCGCCCACTCCCCCGCCAGCCGGCCGGAGCGCAGCGCGAACGAGATGCCCTCGCGGGTCCACGGCTCCAGCAACCCAGCCGCGTCCCCGCAGACCAGTACCCGGCCGCGGGACAGCGGCGAGTCGTCGGCGCGGCAGCGGGTCAGATGCCCGGAGGACAGGGACGGTTCGAAGCCGGCCAGGCCGAGCCGGGCGGTGAAGTCCTCCAAGTAGCGCTTGGTGGCGGCCCCTTCGCCGCGCGCGGAAATCACACCGACCGTCAGCGTGTCCCCCTTCGGGAACACCCAGCCGTAACTGCCGGGCATCGGGCCCCAGTCGATGAGGACCCGGCCCTTCCAGTCCTCGGCGACCGTGTCCGGCACCGGGATCTCCGCCTCCAGGCCGAGATCGACCTGGTCCAGCTTCACCCCGACGTGGGCCCCTATCCGGCTGGCGCTGCCGTCGGCGCCGACGACCGCGCGGGCCAGCACCGTCTCCCCGCCCTGAAGGACGACGGCGACCGTGCGCCGGTCCGGCACGGTGGAGCCGTGCTGCTCGACACGTTGCACCGTGACGCCCGTACGCAGCTCGGCGCCCGCCTTCTGGGCGTGCTCGACCAGCTGCTGGTCGAACTCGGGCCGGTTGATCAGCCCGAACAGCATCTGCTTGGAGCGGCGGGTGCGGGCGAAGCGGCCGTTGTGGGAGAAGGTGACCGCGTGCACCCGGTCCCGGAAGGGCAGTTCGAAGCCCGGCGGCAGCGCGTCGCGCGAAGGTCCGATGATGCCGCCGCCGCACGTTTTGTAGCGTGGCAGCTCGGCTTTCTCCAGCAGCAGTACGCGCCGTCCCGCGACCGCGGCCGCGTAGGCGGCCGAGGCCCCCGCGGGTCCCGCGCCCACCACGACGACGTCCCACACCCGCTGCACGTCGTCCGCCGAAGAATTGTCGCCGCTCACGATGGTCTGTCGCTCCGATCAAGCCGCCGCCGAAGTGTCCCCCCGCATCCTACGGCGGCCGTCGGCGCAGGCCACTGTGGGAGGATCGGCGGACTCACCCCCGTACAACGTCGCACCCACGAGGAGCGTGCCCATGTCGCCGAATCCGGTCGCCGAGACCGTGGCCTCGCTGTTGCCCCGGGCGAAGGAGGAGCTGGCCGAACTGGTCGCCTTCCGATCGGTGGCGGACTTCGCGCAGTTCCCGGAGAGCGAGAGCGAGGCCGCCGCGCACTGGATCGCCGAGGCGCTGCGTGCCGAGGGTTTCGCCGACGTCGCCCTGCTGGACACCCCCGACGGCACCCGGTCGGTGTACGGCCGGCTGCCCGGCCCGGAGGGTGCGAAAACGGTTCTTCTGTACGCGCACTACGATGTCCAGCCGCCGCTGGACGAAGCCGGCTGGACCACTCCGCCGTTCGAGCTGACCGAGCGCGACGGCCGCTGGTACGGCCGCGGGACCGCCGACTGCAAGGGCGGCTTCCTCATGCACCTGCTCGCGCTGCGCGCCCTCAGGGCGAACGGCGGCGTGCCCGTGCACGTCAAGGTGATCGTGGAGGGTTCGGAGGAGCAGGGCACGGGCGGCCTGGAGCGGTACGCCGAGCAGCACCCCGAGCTGCTGGCGGCGGACACGATCGTCATCGGCGACGCGGGCAACTTCCGGATGGGCCTGCCGACGGTCACGACCAGCCTGCGCGGCATGACGATGGTCCGGGTGCAGGTCGACACCCTGGCCGGCAACCTGCACTCGGGTCAGTTCGGCGGCGCCGCCCCGGACGCGCTGGCCGCGCTGATCCGGGTCCTGGACTCGCTGCGCGCCGAGGACGGCTCCACCACCGTCGACGGGCTGGATGCCACGGGGACCTGGGACGGCCTGGAGTACACCGAGGAGCAGTTCCGCAAGGACGCCAAGGTGCTGGACGGCGTCGGCCTGATCGGTACCGGCTCGGTCGCCGACCGCGTCTGGACCCGCCCGGCCGTCACGGTCATCGGCATCGACTGCCCGCCGGTCGTCGGCGCCACCCCCTCCGTGCAGTCCCGCGCCCGCGCCCTGATCAGCCTGCGGGTGCCGCCGGGCGTCGACGCGGCGGAGGCCACCAAGCTGCTCCAGGCGCACCTGGAGGCCCACATCCCGTGGGGCGCCCGGGTCACCACCGAGCAGACCGGGCAGGGCCAGCCGTTCAGCGCCGACACCTCCAGTCCCGCCTACCGGGCGATGGCCGACGCGATGGCGGTGGCCTACCCGGGCGAGACCATGCAGTACGCCGGCCACGGCGGCTCCATCCCGCTGTGCAACACCCTCGCCGGCCTCTACCCGCAGGCGGAGATCCTGCTCATCGGGCTCAGCGAGCCGGAGGCGCGGATCCACGCGGTCGACGAGAGCGTGTCGCCCGAGGAACTGGAGCGGCTCTCGGTCGCCGAGGCGCTGTTCCTGCGCAACTACGCGGCCGGCTGAACCGCTCTGCCCACGGCAGAGGGCCCTCGCCGGGCGGGCGGGCCCCCGCCTACGGTCGGCGCATGGACGTCATCCAGCTCCTCCCCCGCCTGCACCTCCTGCGCTTCCCGGTCGGCCAGGCCTATCTCTGGCGCGACGGCGACGAGTTGACGCTGATCGACGCGGGCGCCCTCGGCTCCGGCCGGCCCGTCGCCGACGCGGTCACGGCGCTCGGGCACGCGCCGCGGGACGTACGGCGGATCGTGCTGACCCACTTCCACGAGGACCACGCGGGCGGGGCGGGCGAGCTGGCCGCGCTGACCGGTGCCCAGGTGCTGGCGCACGAGCGGGACGCCCCTTTCGTACGAGGTGGACTCCCGGGCCCGGCGCCGCGGTTCGAGGAGTGGGAGCTGCCGCTCCACGCGGCGGCGGCAGCGCACCTGCCCGCGGGCGATCCGGTGCCGCCGGCCGCCGTCACCGGCCTGTCGGGCGGCGAGGTGCTGGACTTCGGCGGTGGCGCCCGGGTGCTCCACGTCCCGGGGCACACGGACGGCAGCATCGCGCTGTTCCTGCCCGCCGAAGGCGTGCTGTTCACCGGGGACACGGTCGCGGCCGCACCGGCCGACGGAACGCCGATGCCCGGGGTGTTCAACCTCGACCGCGCTCAACTCCTCGACTCCGTGCGGACGTTGGCCGGTCTGGAAGCGGAGGTGGCCTGTTTCGGGCACGGTGACCCGGTGGTGGGAGGCGCCGCCGCCGCACTGCGCCGGGCGGCGGCCACGGCCTGACCGGCGGCCGGCGGTCAGCCGACCGGCACCCCGGCCTCCAGATAGAGCGCGGTGCCCCGCTCGCGCGCCCGCAGCGCCCAGCGCAGCCGCTCGTAGCGGACCGGCGGGAGCATCGCGGCGGCCTCCTGCTCGGTGGCGAAGCGCCAGGCGCGCAGCTCCGGGCCCGGCAGCAGCACCCGGGACGCCTGCGCGGGCGCCAGCCGGCCGCCGTCGAACAGCAGCCGCAGCCCGCCGTATCCGGGCGGCGCGGGCCGCTCCCAGTCCACGACGAGCAGCCGCGGCACCTCCCGCAGCCGTATCCCCGTCTCCTCCGCGACCTCGCGCATCCCGGCGCGGGCGGGGGCCTCGCCCCGCTCCACCACCCCACCGGGGAACTCCCAGCCCGGCTTGTAGGTGGGGTCGACGAGCAGCACCCGGTCCTGGTCGTCGAAGAGCAGTACCCCGGCGGCCAGCGTCTCGGCGGTCGGCTCCGGGGTCTGCACGATGTCGCAGGCGGGTACGGCACCACTGCCGACGGCGTCGGCGATCCGGACGGCGGTCTCGTACGGCGTGAGGGCGCTGGTGTCGACGAGGTGGGCGTCGGCGGTGAGCCAGGAGGCGAGGGCGGCCCGGTAGGGCTCGATGTGGTCGTAGGACCACTGGCGGGTCCGCAGTTCGCCGTCGGGGAGGTCGGGCGGTGTCTCCCGGCCGGCCGTCCGCTCGCGCAGGATCGTTTCCGCCGGGGCGAGGAGCAGATGGTGCACGGCGATCCTGCGGGCGGCGAGACCGCCGAATATCTCGTCCCGGTACTCCTGGCGGAGCAGGGTCATGGGCACCACGAGGGTGCCGCCCAGTTCGGCGAGCATGGCGGCGGCGGTGTCCACCACCAGCCGGCGCCAGACCGGCAGATCCTGGAAGTCGCCGACCTCGGCCAGGCGCTTGGGCGGCAGCAGGTGTGCGAGCGCCCCGCCGATGACCTCGGGGTCGAAGAGCGTGCTGTGCGGGATCAGTTCGATCAGCTCCCGTGCGGCGGTGGTCTTCCCCGCACCGAACGCGCCGTTGATCCAGACGACGGTCACGGACTCCCCCTCTTCTGTTGGCCCCCTGTGGCTTGCCCGCTCCACCCTGCCACGGAAACCCCGTCCCGGTGAGGGCGCCTGTCACCACACAGGAACGTGCCGGTGCCCCCCGCGGCGGGGACACCGGCACGCGCTCCGTACGTGCGTCGGCCCTATTCCTGGCCGAAGTCCTCCTGATCGACGGCCGGGCCGTCCTGGCTGACGAGGTGACCTGCCGTGCCGGGGGTGTCCGAGACGCTCAGGTCACCGAGGGGAGCGGTGTCGGCCGCGTGGGACGGGGTGACGGCGGCCACGACGAATCCGGTGGCGAGGGTGGCGAGGGCCAGCATGCTGCGCTTCTTCATGCCCTGATCAACTGCGGAACCGGCCGGGGGTCACGCGGAACATCACGGGCGTGCGCCCGGTCGGACGGTCGTACGGGGGCCGGAGCGGCAGGCCGGCCACCGGCTGCGGGTCGACCCCGGCCCGCGCCCACCGGGGCCCGGCCCCCTTCACCGGCGCGAGCCGTCCGGCACCGGTGACGCGGGCGGCTCGGACCGGGCCGCCCGGGCGGGCATGCCGGCCGGGGCGGCGCCCACAGACTCACCGCGGCGGCGGCCGTCCTCCTTCATCAGGGCTGCCGCGGCGGCGCCGACCAGGCCCGCGTCGGTGCCTGTCCGGGCGGGCACGACCGTGAGCCGCTGGACGAAGGACAGGGCCGCGTAGTCGGCCAGAGCCGCGCGCAGGGGGGTGAAGAGAATGTCGCCCGCCTTGCCGACGCCCCCGCCGATCACGGCGATGTCGATCTCGACCAGGGTCGCGGTGGCCGCGATACCGGCCGCCAGCGCCTGCGCGGCCCGCTGGAAGGAGGCCACGGCGACCGGGTCGCCGGCGCGGGCGGCGGCGGCCACCGCGGCGGCCGAGGCGTCACCGTCGGGGCCGGGCCGCCAGCCCTGCTCCAGGGCCCGGCGGGCGATGTTGGGGCCGCTCGCGATGCGCTCCACACAGCCGCGCGAACCGCACGGGCAGGGGTCGCCGTCGAGGTCCACGCTGATGTGGCCGATGTGCCCGGCGTTGCCGGTCGGGCCGGGGTGCAGCCGGCCGCCCAGCACCAGTCCGCCGCCCACCCCCGTCGACACCACCATGCACAGCGCGTTGTCATGGCCGCGTGCGGCGCCCTGCCAGTGCTCGGCCGCCGTGATGGCGACGCCGTCGCCGATCAGCTCGACCGGCAGGCCGCCGGTGGCCGCGCGTACCCGCTCGACCAGCGGAAACTCACGCCAGCCCGGCACGTTCACCGGACTGACGGTGCCCGCCGAGGCGTCCACCGGGCCGGCACTGCCGATGCCGACCGAGGCGGCCCGTCCCCACAGGGGCGACCCGGCGAGGTCGCCGAGCACCCCCGTCACGGCCCGCATGACCGTTTCGCCGTCCTGCTGGGCGGGCGTGGCACGCTGGGCCCGGGCCAGGATCCGTCCGTCGCCGTCCACCAGCGCGCCGGCGATCTTGGTGCCGCCGATGTCCAGGGCCGCCACGAGGTCGGTGTGCATCAAGAGTCAGATCTCCCCGTTGGAACGTGAAAGCGGAATGCCACAGGCCGGGCATACGGTGGGGGCGCAGGCCGGGACAGCGGTGGACAGTCTCTCCCGCATCTGACAACGTTGTCCAGGCTCTATGCTCGACGCCACATCCTCATACAGGACCACGGATCACGCATCACCGCCGTGGATGAGACGGACGAGAGACAGGACAGCGCCCCGTGCCCGAGACCACCCGCCGTGCAGAACGCCTCCCCGGGAACCGGTACGGCAACCGCCCGACGATGAAGGACGTGGCGGCACGCGCCGGTGTGGGGCTGAAGACGGTCTCCCGCGTGGTCAACGGTGAGCCGGGGGTCACCCCGGACACCGAGCGCCGGGTGCATGAGGCCATCGAGGCGCTCGGCTTCCGCCGCAACGACAGCGCGCGCGTGCTGCGCAAGGGCCGCACGGCGAGCATCGGCCTGGTCCTGGAGGACCTGGCGGACCCGTTCTACGGCCCGCTCAGCCGTGCCGTGGAGGAGGTCGCCCGCGCGCACGGCGCCCTGCTGATCAACGGCTCGAGCGCCGAGGACCCGGAGCGTGAGCAGGAGCTGGCGCTGGCGCTGTGCGCGCGCCGGGTGGACGGCCTCGTGGTGATCCCGGCCGGGGACGACCACCGCTATCTGGAGCCGGAGATCAGGGCCGGGGTGGCGACCGTGTTCGTGGACCGGCCGGCCGGGCGGATCGAGGCCGACGTGGTCCTGTCCGACAACTTCGGCGGTGCCCGCGACGGTGTCGCCCACCTCATCGCGCACGGCCACCGCCGGATCGGGTTCATCGGTGACATGCCGCGCATCCACACCGCGGCCGAGCGGTTGCGCGGCTACCGGGCGGCCATGGAGGACGCGGGCATACCCGTCGAGGGGCGCTGGATGTCCCTCGGCACGACCAGCCCGGAGCGGGTGCGGCGGGCGGCCGAGGAGATGTTGTCCGGGCCCGACCCCGTCACCGCGGTCTTCACCGGCAACAACCGGGTCACGGTGACGGTGATCCGGGTCCTCGCCGGGCACTCGCGCCGGACCGCGCTCGTCGGCTTCGACGACATCGAGCTGGCCGACCTGCTCCAGCCGGGGGTCACGGTCGTCGCGCAGGACGCGGCGACGCTGGGCCGTACCGCCGCCGAACGCCTCTTCCGCCAGCTGGACGGCGTCCTCCTGCCGCCCGAGCGGATCCTGCTGCCCACCCGGCTCATCACCCGAGGCTCGGGCGAACTGCCGCCCGCGGACTGAACCGCCCTCCGGTGGGCCCGGCGCTCGGAAGGTCCGCCCTCTGGGGGCATGCCGGGCCGTGGCGCCGGGCCTCTCTGTAGCGCGGCCCTCGTCATAGCGCGGCCTCGCCGTGGCGCGGCCCTCGCCATGGTGCCGGTCGCGGCCGTGACGCCGGTCACGGCTGCGGCGCCGCCCGGTCCTCGCCAGTGTCCCGGCCGACCGGCCGCCGGCCCTTCCCGGCACCGGTACGCCGTCTCCCGCACTCCTGCCGGCCGGGCCCGTGGCGGCCCCGTCTACTGCGCGGAGGCCGTCAGGTCGCCGCGCCGGGGTGCGGCGAAACTCTCCAGGTCGGCGCGGGTCAGACCGGTGAGGCGGGCGACCTCGGCGATGTCCAGGGCGCCGCAGTCCAGGCCGCGCAGCAGGTAGCCGCTGAGGGCCTTGGCGGTCGCGGGCTCGTCCATGACGTCGCCGCCGGCGCGGTGGGCGTACCGGGTCAGGCGGGCGGCGGCCTGTGCGAAGCCCTCGCGGTAGAACGCGAAGACGGCGGCGTAGCGGGTGGGGATGTGGCCGGGGTGCATGTCCCAGCCCTGGTAATAGGCGCGGGAGAGGGCGCGACGGGTGAGGCCGTAGTGCAGCCGCCAGGCGTCGTGGACCTTCTCGGTCGGGCCGACCGGCAGGACGTTGGTGGAGCCGTCGCAGACCCGGACGCCGGTGCCGGCCGCGGCGACCTGCATGACGGCCTTGGCGTGGTCGGCGGCGGGATGGTCGCTGGCCTGGTGGGCGGCGGAGACGCCCAGGCAGGCGCTGTAGTCGAAGGTGCCGTAGTGGAGTCCGGTGGCGCGGCCCTCGGCGGCCTGGATCATACGGGCGACGGTGGCGGTGCCGTCGGTGGCGAGGATGGCCTGGCTGGTCTCGATCTGGATCTCGAAGCCGAGGCGGCCGGCGTCCAGGCCGTGCACCTTCTCGAAGGCCTCCAGGAGGCGGACGAACGCGCTGACCTGCTCCGCGTACGTCACCTTCGGCAGGGTGAGGACCAAGCCGTCGGGCAGGCCGCCGGCTTCCATCAGGCCGGTGAGGAAGACGTCGAGGGTGCGGATGCCCCGGTCGCGTACGGCGGCCTCCATGCACTTCATGCGGATGCCCATGTACGGCGCGGCCGTGCCGTCCCGGTACGCCTCGGCGATCAGGCGGGCCGCGCGGGCCGCCGTCGCGTCCTCCTCGGCGTCGGGGCGGGGGCCGTAGCCGTCCTCGAAGTCGACGCGCAGGTCCTCGACCGGCTCGCGCTCCAGTTTGGCGCGGACGCGGGAGTACACCGGTTCGGCGAGGTCGTCGGCGAGGCCGAGGACGGCCGCGAGAGAGGCGGCGTCGGGGGCGTGGGCGTCGAGGAGGGCGAGTGCCTGGTCGCCCCAGCTGCGCAGGGTGTCGGCCGTGAAGGCGTCGCCGGGTACGTAGACGGTGTGGACGGGCTGCCGGGTGCCGGGGTCTCCGGGGTAGCGGCGTTCCAGCTCCGCGTCGACCGGTGCGAGGGAGGCGCTGATCTCCTCGCTGACGGCACCCGCGAGGCTGGTCGCCACCTTCTCCTGCTGACCCATCCCACACCCTCCGATTTTCCGCTTTCCGGAATCAACAATCCGTAGAATGAAGTTATCCGGCGCGCTTCCCGCTGGTCAACACCGTGTCCAGGATGCGCCGAGGCCCCCGTGACCGCACTGGTCACGGGGGCCTCGTACCGCGGGGGGGCTCAGCCCTTGCGGGCCTTGACCTCCTCGGTGAGCTGCGGGACGACGTCGAAGAGGTCACCGACCACGCCGAAGTCGACCAGCTCGAAGATCGGGGCCTCGGCGTCCTTGTTGACGGCCACGATCGTCTTGGAGGTCTGCATACCGGCACGGTGCTGGATCGCGCCGGAGATGCCGTTCGCGATGTACAGCTGCGGCGAGACCGACTTGCCGGTCTGGCCGACCTGGTTGGTGTGCGGGTACCAGCCGGCGTCCACCGCGGCGCGGGAGGCGCCGACGGCCGCGCCGAGGGAGTCGGCGAGCGCCTCGATGAGCGAGAAGTTCTCGGCGCCGTTGACGCCGCGGCCGCCGGAGACCACGATCGCGGCCTCGGTCAGCTCCGGGCGGCCCGTGGACTCGCGCGGGGTGCGGCCGGTGACCTTGGTGCCGGTGGCCTGCTCGGAGAAGGTCACGGACAGGGCCTCGACCGCGCCTGCGGCCGGGGCGGCCTCGACGGCGGCCGAGTTCGGCTTGACCGTGATGACCGGGGTGCCCTTGATGACCCGGGACTTGGTGGTGAAGGACGCGGCGAACACCGACTGGGTGGCCACCGGGCCCTCGTCGCCGGCCTCGATGTCGACGGCGTCGGTGATGATGCCGGCGCCGATGCGCAGCGCCAGGCGGGCGGCGATCTCCTTGCCCTCGGCGGAGGACGGCACGAGCACGGCGGCCGGGGAGACGGCCTCGTGGGCGGCCTGGAGGGCGTCCACCTTCGGCACGACCAGGTAGTCGGCGTACTCGGACGCATCGTGGGTGAGGACCTTCACCGCGCCGTGCTCGGCGAGCGTGGCGGCGGTGTCGGCGGCGCCGTTGCCGAGCGCGACGGCGACGGGCTCGCCGATGCGGCGGGCCAGCGTCAGCAGCTCCAGGGTGGGCTTGCGGACGGCACCGTCCACGTGATCGACGTAGACGAGGACTTCAGCCATGGGATTGCTCTCCTGCGTAACGAAGTTGAGGGGCGGTCGGCGGGGGCGAGCCCTTAGATGAACTTCTGGCTCGCGAGGAACTCGGCGAGCTGCCTGCCGCCCTCGCCCTCGTCCTTGACGATCGTGCCGGCCGTGCGGGCCGGACGCTCGGTCGCGGTCTCGACCTTGGTGAACGCGCCGTCGAGACCGACCTCCTCGGCCTCGATGTCCAGGTCGGACAGGTCCCAGGACTGAACCGGCTTCTTCTTCGCCGCCATGATGCCCTTGAAGGACGGGTAGCGCGCCTCGCCGGACTGGTCGGTCACGGAGACGACCGCCGGGAGCTGCGCCTGAAGCTGCTCGGAGGCGGCGTCGCCGTCGCGGCGGCCCTTGACCGTGCCGTCCTCGACGGAGACCTCGGAGAGCAGGGTGACCTGCGGGACGCCCAGGCGCTCGGCGACCAGCGCGGGTACGACGCCCATGGTGCCGTCGGTGGAGGCCATGCCGGAGACGACGAGGTCGTAGCCGGCCTTCTCGATGGCCTTGGCCAGGACCAGGGAGGTGCCGATGGCGTCGGTGCCGTGCAGGTCGTCGTCCTCGACGTGGATGGCCTTGTCGGCACCCATGGACAGGGCCTTGCGGAGCGCGTCCTTGGCGTCCTCGGGGCCGACCGTCAGGACGGTGACCTCGGCGTCGTCCGCGTTCTCCGCGATCTGGAGGGCCTGCTCCACGGCGTACTCGTCCAGCTCGGAGAGCAGACCGTCCACGTCGTCGCGGTCGACGGTCAGGTCATCGGCGAAGTGCCGGTCGCCGGTGGCGTCGGGCACGTACTTCACAGTGACAACGATCCTCAAGCTCACGCCGGCTCTCCTACTGCATCGTCTTTTTCCGGGCTGCCTCTTGCAGGCAGCATAGGCGCCTGAAGCGGCCGATCCCGGTCGGGGCGTCCGCGCGCTCCGACCGAAATATTACTCACCAGTACACCCAGTTCCTGCCCGCTAAGCAAGCGCTTTGAACTGTGACCTTCGCAACGCAGCGTAACCGGAATCGGACGGCCGCGCAGGGCGGGACGCCGTGATCAATCCCGCAGACCGCCGAAGCGGCCCTGGTGGTAGAGGAGGGGGCGGCCGGTGCCGGACGGGTCACCGAGGACGACCTGCGCGAGCACGATCCGGTGGTCACCCGCCGGGACGCGTCCGACGACCCGGCACACCAGCCAGGCCAGTACGTCGTCCAGCACCGGTACGCCTTCCGGGCCGTCCCGCCACGCCGTCGGCGCGCCGAAGCGGTCGGCGCCGCTGCGGGCGAAGGTCGCGGCCAGCTCGCTCTGGTGCTCGCCGAGTATGTGCACGCCGACGTGGTCCGCCTCGGCTATCGCGGGCCAGCTGGAGGCGCCCGTGCCGACGCCGAAGGAGACCAGCGGCGGCTCGGCGGAGACGGAGGTCAGCGAGGTGGCGGTGAAGCCGACCGGGCCGGCGGCACCGCGCGCGGTGATCACCGCGACGCCGGCGGCATGCCGGCGGAACGTGGAGCGCAGCAGGTCGGGGGAGCCGAGCCGAGGAGTGCCGAGGCCGGGTGTGGCCGTCATGGAGGTGTCCTTCTGCGAGGGAGGGGGAACGGGCCGTGGCTGCTCAACAGTCCGGACAGCGCGCGCTCGCGGTGCGGGCGAGGTCGACGTGGACCCGCCCGTGGAGAAGGAGTTCGGTCGGCATAGGGTCAGGCTGACGAGAGGTGGCGGGGACAGTCAAGTCGGTCCCGGGATCCGGAAGCCGCGGCACCGGGCGCTGAAAGCCCCTCACACCGCCTCCCCCAGAGCCGCGATGACGTCGGCCTTGCGGGGCTGCCCGGCGGCGCGCCGCACCACCCGGCCCGCGGAGTCCAGGACCAGGACCGTGGGCGTCCTGAGGATCCCCAGCGCGCGTACGAGGTCCAGCCGGGCCTCCGCGTCGATCTCGACGTGGGTCACACCGGGGACCATCGCGGCGACCTCGCCGAGGACGCGCCGGGTGGCCCGGCAGGGCGCGCAGAAGGCGCTGGAGAACTGCACCAGCGTGGCCCGCTCCCCCAGTTCGCCGCCCAGCTCGGCCGCTCCGAGCTGCTTGCCGTCGTCCCGCCCGCGCACCCGCGTCCTCCCGTTCCGCCGCTCGTGCGGCACTCCGTGGACACGCGCCGCCGCGAGCGCCCCCGGACACATCACCAGTCCGGCCATCTTCCGCACAAGCGTCGAGGGGGCCGCGAAAATTTCCGCCGCCCGGCGGAGTCGTCCCCGCGGAACGCGGGGCGGGCCGCGACCGGGGTCCTACTCGCCGCCTTCCCGGACACGGCGTTCGGACACTGTCAGGGGTGCGAGTTGCTCCTGCTTCTCAGGAGGGTCACGGTACGGGTGGAGTAAGCAGGGCATAAGGTCCACGCGCGGCATGCGGGCGGACGTGACGAGGATCTCGCCGCCGCGTGGCACCAGGACTGGCTACCCGTCCGTTCTTCGGGCACGATCTGCGAGACGCCGTTGAACCTACGGCCGCGTAACCTCCCGCCGGGAGCCCCCTTTCCCGAGCAGAGCAGGAAGGGTCCACCCGCCCATGGCAGAGCTGGTCTACCGCCCCGTCATCGGTCTCGCCAAGACGCTGTTCAAGGCCTGGGACCTGAGGATCGACTGCAAGGGTTCGGAGAACATCCCGCGCTCGGGCGGCGCCGTGCTGGTGAGCAATCACATCAGCTACCTGGACTTCATCTTCAACGGCCTGGCCGCTCTTCCGCAGAAGCGCCTGGTGCGCTTCATGGCGAAGGAATCCGTCTTCCGGCACAAGGTCTCCGGCCCGCTGATGCGCGGCATGAAACACATCCCGGTGGACCGCCGGCAGGGCGAGGAGGCCTACGCGCACGCGCTGGACTCGCTGCGCTCCGGCGAGGTCATCGGGGTGTTCCCCGAGGCCACGATCTCGGAGTCGTTCACCCTGAAGAGCTTCAAGTCCGGCGCGGCGCGGCTGGCCCAGGAGGCGGGCGTTCCGCTCGTCCCGATGGCGGTGTGGGGCACCCAGCGGCTCTGGACGAAGGGCCAGCCCCGCAACTTCGGGCGCAGCCACACCCCCGTCACCATCCGGGTCGGCGAGCCGGTCGAGGCCCCGCGCGACCAGTACGCGGGCGCCATCACCCGCCGCCTGCGCGAGCGCGTCCAGGAACTGCTGGAGGCCGCCCAGCGGGCTTACCCCGCGCGCCCCAGGGACGCGGAGGACTCCTGGTGGCTGCCGGCCCACCTCGGCGGCACGGCGCCCACGACGGACCAGCTGCGCGCCGCAGAGGCCCACTGATCCTGCCCGGTCGCGCGCCGCGCCGACCCGGCCGGGTTCAGGCGCCGGCGCCTGACGACACCGGCGCGCACACCTCGAGACGTGCCCCGGGGCTGGACTTCGCCAGCAGTTCGGCGAGTTCGGTGGCCGCCGCCTCGGCCTCGGGGACGGGCATCGGGGCCAGGGTCTCCAGCAGGAAGACGGCGGAGACCGTCCGCTCGGTGAGGCGGGTGCGCGGGCCCTGGCGCCAGTTCCAGCGGCGGCAGGTGACACCGGCGTCGTCGCGCCACACCACCTCGCCCGGCTCGGGGTGCTCGACGGCCTCCGCGCCGCCCGCGACCGTCACGAAGTCCTCCTCCCCCGTGGCCCGCACCAGGCGCATCCCGCCCTGGATGCGGTCGAGGTCCTCGCCGCCGACGGGGATCAGGTGGGCGACGCTCATGGCGTTGTAGAGGTCGACGAGCAGGTTGATCCGGGGCAGGCCGGCGCCGGACAGGGCCCGCTTGGCCAGCGCCTCGGCGGAGTTGCGGGTGCGCGAGGGTTTGGCGCCGAAGGCGGTGTACGCCGCGCGCCAGGCCGCCATGTGCGGGTCCTCGTGCGGCGCGCGGCCGGCCAGGCGGGCGGTGAGGCGGCGGACCGCGTCGTCCAGCAGGGCCGAACTCGCGTCCGTGCTCGGCCCGTTGACCAGGCCGTGCGCCTCGATCGCGACGTGGGTGAAGCCGGGTGCGAGGGCACGGACCTCGTCGGACACGGTGAGCGTGAAGGTCATCTGCCTGGCCTCACAGGGTGCTGGGGAGCGTCTTCCACAGGTGCGGCCGGTCGGGGGCAGCCCGCAGGGCGGCGAGGACGGCCGGGTGCGGTTCAGCGTACAGGACCGGATAGTCCATCTCATTGGACGCGGAGTCCGGTACCCAGGCCAGCCGCTCACCCTCCAGCGAGAACCGGGCGTCCACGCCGGGCTTGTTGCCGCGCGGGTCCTGCCGGTGCCAGGCGCCGTGGAAACGGACGGCGACCAGACCGTGCACGACATGGCCGCCCCCGCCGTCGTGCAGCAGCCGCTGGTAGCACAGCGCGGCGGGGATGTCCTCGGCCCGCAGCAGGGCCGCCAGGGCGTGGGACTTGGCGTGGCAGATGCCGGTCCGCAGGGTCAGCTGCAGAGCATAGAAATGCGGTCACCCGAACGTCAATGACGTTACAGGCGACCGCATATCTATGCAGCTTGTGGGTCAGCGCGCCATTTCCTCCTTGAGCGCCGCCACGAACATGTCGACGTCGTCCTCCGTGGTGTCGAAGGAGCACATCCAGCGCACCACCCCGGCGGCCTCGTCCCAGAAGTAGAACCGGAACCGGTTCTGGAGCCGCTCGCTCACGTCGTTCGGCAGCCGGGCGAAGACGCCGTTGGCCTGCACCGGGTGGAGGATCTCCACGCCGTGCACCGCGCGCACGCCCTCGGCGAGCCGCTGGGCCATCTCGTTGGCGTGCCGGGCGTTGCGCAGCCACAGGTCCTTGGCCAGCAGCGCCTCCAGCTGCACGGACACGAAGCGCATCTTGGAGGCCAGCTGCATGGACATCTTGCGCAGGTGCTTCATCTGTCGCACCGCGTCCTGGTTGAGGACCACGACGGCCTCGCCGAACAGCGCGCCGTTCTTCGTCCCGCCCAGGGAGAGGATGTCGACGCCGACCGCGTTGGTGAACGTCCGCATGGGCACGTCCAGGGAGGCGGCGGCGTTGGCTATCCGGGAGCCGTCCAGGTGCACCTTCATGCCGTGCGCGTGGGCGTACTCGCAGATCGCGCGGATCTCCTCGGGCGTGTACAGCGTGCCCAGCTCCGTGCTCTGGGTGATCGACACGACCTGCGGCATCGCGCGGTGCTCGTCCTCCCAGCCCCAGGCCTGCCGGGCGATCAGCTCGGGCGTGAGCTTGCCGTCGGGCGTGGGCACGGTGAGCAGCTTCAGGCCGCCCATGCGCTCGGGGGCACCGCCCTCGTCGACGTTGATGTGCGCGCTCTCGGCACAGATCACCGCGCCCCAGCGGTCGGTGACCGCCTGGAGCGCGACCACGTTCGCGCCGGTGCCGTTGAAGACCGGGAAGGCCTCCGCGGTCGACCCGAAGTGGCTGCGGATGATCCGCTGGAGGTTCTGGGTGTAGTCGTCCTCGCCGTACGCCACCTGGTGGCCGTGGTTGGCCAGGGCCAGGGCCGCCATCACCTCGGGGTGGGCTCCGGCGTAGTTGTCGCTGGCGAAACCGCGGACCTCCGGGTCGTGATGGCGACGCGCGTCGGTCCTGGGAGGGTTCACGGCTTCTCGGTCAGCCACAGACGGTTTCCGTTCACTTCGGCGGCGGACTTGCTCCAGACGCCCTCGATGGCCTCGGCCAGGTCCTTGACGTCCGTGAAGCCCGCGAACTTCGCGTTGGGGCGTTCGGCGCGCATCGCGTCGTGCACCAGCGCCTTCACCACCAGGATCGTAGCCGCGGACGTCGGCCCCTCGGCGCCCCCCGCCTTGCGGAAGTAGTCGCCCATGGCCAGCGTCCACGCCTCGGCGGCGGCCTTCGCCGCGGAATAGGCGGCGTTGCCCGCGGTGGGCCTGCTCGCGCCGGCGGCGCTGATCAGGACGTACCGGCCGCGGTCGCTGCGCTGCAACGCCTCGTGGAAGGCGAGGGAGGTGTGCTGCACCGTGCGGATCAGCAGCATCTCCAGGAAGTCCCAGTCGTCGAGACTGGTCTTCGTGAAGGTCTCGCTGCCGCGCCAGCCGCCGACCAGGTGCACGAGCCCGTCGACCCGGCCGAAGTCCTTCTCGATGTGGGTGGCCCAGTCGCGGGTGGACTGGAGGTCGAGCAGATCCACCGTGTCGCCGGTGACGGTGGCGCCGCCGGCGGCGTAGCGGGCCGCGTCCACCGCCTCGGACAGCCGCTCCGGGTCGTTGTCCGCGCCGATGACGGTCGCCCCGGCCTCCGCCAGCCGCAGCAGCGCCGCGCGCCCCGCTGGCCCGCCCGCGCCGGCCACCGCGATCACCGCACCGCTGAGTGTCCCGTTCGCCCCGTTCCTCATGGTCTTCCCCTCTGACGCAGTGTGCTGGACGCGGTCGCTCACGCGGCGAGCCGCTCGGCGCCGTCCGCCTTGATGCCCCGGGTCGAGGCGATGACATTCTTCAGCTTCTTGGACAGCGCCTCATAGAACATGCTCAGCGGAAACTCGTCCGGAAGCACGTCGTCCACGAGCTTGCGCGGCGGCTGGGTCAGGTCCAGGGCGTCCGGGCCCTTGGCCCACCGGGAGCCGGGGTGCGGGGCGAGGTAGGTGGAGACCAGCTCGTAGCCGGCGAACCAGTGCACCAGCTTCGGGCGGTCGATGCCGTCCTTGTAGAGCTTCTCGATCTCGGCGCAGAGCTGGTTGGTGACCTGCGGGGCGCGCTCCCAGTCGATCGAGAGCCGGTTGTCGGTCCAGCGGACGACGTCGTGCTTGTGCAGGTAGGCGAAGAGCAGCTGGCCGCCGAGTCCGTCGTAGTTGCGGACGCGGTCGCCGGTGACCGGGAAGCGGAACATGCGGTCGAAGAGCACCGCGTACTGCACGTCACGGGCCTGCGGGACGCCGTCCGCCTGGAGCTTCACGGCCTCCTTGAAGGCGGTGAGGTCGCAGCGCAGCTCCTCCAGGCCGTACATCCAGAACGGCTGGCGCTGCTTGATCATGAACGGGTCGAACGGCAGGTCCCCGTGGCTGTGGGTGCGGTCGTGGACCATGTCCCACAGGACGAAGGCCTCCTCGCAGCGCTTCTGGTCGTGGACCATCGCGGCGATGTCCTCGGGCAGGTCGAGGCCGAGGATGTCGACGGCGGCGTCGGTGACCCGGCGGAAGCGGGCGGCCTCGCGGTCGCAGAAGATGCCACCCCAGGAGAAACGTTCCGGCGCCTCGCGGACGGCGATGGTCTCCGGGAAGAGCACGGCGGAGTTCGTGTCGTAGCCCGAGGTGAAGTCCTCGAACGTGATGCCGCAGAAGAGCGGGTTGTCGTAGCGGGTGCGCTCCAGCTCGGCCAGCCACTCGGGCCAGACCATGCGCAGCACGACCGCCTCCAGATTGCGGTCCGGGTTGCCGTTCTGCGTGTACATCGGGAAGACGACCAGGTGCTGGAGGCCGTCCGCGCGGTCGGCGGCGGGGTTGAAGGCCAGCAGCGAGTCCAGGAAGTCCGGCACCCCGAAGCCGTCCTCGGCCCAGCGGCGCAGGTCCTGCACGAGGGCCTGGTGGTAGGCGGCGTCGTGCGGGAGCAGCGGGGAGAGCTGCTCGACCGCGGCGACGACACGCTCGACGGCCGCGACGGCGTCGTCCCGCCGCGGGGCGCCCTCGGCGCCGAGGTCTATGGATCCGTCCGTCGACTGCCATGGCCGGATCTGCTCCACGGCATTCTTGAGCACGGGCCACGCCGGGTGCTCAACCACCCTGATCAGCGAAGGAACCTGCTCCTCCGCACCGGCCTGCACAAGAATTTCCGTCATGTCCCATCCTCCACGGGAGAACCTCGCGTCGGAGACACCGTACGCATAGCCGGTTTCTCTCAGCAAGTGCTTGACCGGGAAATTATTCTGTCCGACGCCAGGATGACCGACATTTTTCCTGTCGCAAACCGTGACGGCGCTCACTTCCGCCGAGAGAGCGCGGTCGCCATGTCACCTCGATCCGGCCGGCGGGCCCCGTCAACGAGAGTGGGGACCCGCCCACGGGAGGGTGACGGCCCGGGCGGCCATCGGCCGTACGGTGCGCCGCCGATGCTCCCGCGCCCGGCGCACATGCGGGTTCATCGTGCGGCCCGGCCATTAGGCTGCGAGCCTGCCGCGTGGACGACGACGTCCGTACGGGGGCCGCCGGTCCGCGCGTCGCCGAGCCGCCGTCGACGGAAGCGAGTTGAACCTTGAACTTCCTTACCATCGGTCACCGCGGGGTCATGGGCGTCGAGCCCGAGAACACCCTCCGTTCCTTCGTCGCCGCGCAGCAGGCCGGCCTCGACCTGATCGAACTCGATCTGCACCTCAGCAAGGACGGCGCCCTGGTCGTCATGCACGACACGGACGTGGACCGTACGACGGACGGCTCCGGGCCGATCAGCGAGAAGACCCTGCCTGAACTGCGCGCCCTCGACGCGGGCCGTGGGGAGCGGGTGCCCGTGTTCGAAGAGGTCCTGGACGCGGTGCACACACCGTTGCAGGCCGAGATCAAGGACGTGACGGCGGCCCGGGCGCTGGCCGAGGTGATGCGCGCGCGGGATCTGACCGGGCGGGTGGAGGTGTCCTCGTTCCACGACGAGGCCGTCGCCGAGATCGCGCGGCTGGTGCCCGGGGTGCGGACCGCGCTGGTCGCGAGCCGCTACGGCCCCGACGTGGTGGACCGCGCCGTCGCCGTGGGGGCCGCGACCGTGTGCCTGAACATCCGGCGGCTCACCCTGGAGACCGTCGAGCACGCGCGCGCGTCCGGGCTGCGGATCATCGGCTGGGTGGTCAACTCCCAGCCCCAGCTGCGGCTGGTCCGCGCCCTGGAGCTGGACGGCGCGACCACCGACTACCCGGACATCAAGCGCACGGGCCGCTTCACCGCGTGACCCGGCGGCGGCCTTCCCGCGGGGGCGTCACACCAGCGGCTTGACCAGCACCTCGAACTCCAGGTCGTCGCGCTGCGGGATGCCGTAGCGCTCGTCGCCGTACGGGAACGGCTCGGTCTGTCCCGTACGGCGGTAGCCGCGGCGCTCGTACCAGGCGATCAGGTCGTCGCGGACGGAGATCACCGTCATCCGCATCTCGGTGACGGCCCAGGTCTCGCGGGCCAGCCGCTCCGCCTCCGCCATGACGGTCCTGCCGAGGCCCGAGCCCTGCTGGGCCGGGCTGACCGCGAACATCCCGAAGTAGGCGTGGTCGCCGCGGTGTTCCAGCTGGCAGCAGGCGACGACACCGCCGTCCCGCTCGACGACCAGCAGCCGGCTCTCGGGCGCCTTGATCACCTCCAGCACGCCCTCGGTGTCGGTCCGCTGTCCCTCCAGGATGTCCGCCTCGGTGGTCCACCCGGTCCGGCTGCTGTCTCCTCGGTACGCCGACTCGATCAGCGTGACCAGGGCGTCGACATCGGCGTCGGTGGCGTCACGGAAGGTGAGTGCTGTGGCGGGGGTGTCCATGGGGCGGTGGTCTCCGATCTCGGGCGTGGCTGAGCCAGGCATGAGGGTAACCCTGCCACTAGCCTCCCGTGCATGGTGCATGTACTCAGCAGCCGGACACTTCTCCGGCCCACCGACCCCGAACGCTCACGCGACTTCTACGGCGAGCAGCTGGGGCTGTCCGTCTACCGGGAGTTCGGTACCGGCCCCGAGCGCGGGACGGTCTACTTCCTCGGCGGCGGCTTCCTGGAGCTGTCCGGCCGCTCCGACGCCCCGCCGTCGCCCGCGGTGCGGCTGTGGTTGCAGGTCGAGGACGTGACGGCCGCGTGCGAGGAACTGCGGGCGCGGGGCGTGGAGATCGTACGTCCACCGGTGCGGGAGCCGTGGGGCCTGGTCGAGATGTGGATCACCGACCCGGACGGCACCCCGATCGTCCTGGTGGAGATCCCGTCCGACCACCCACTGCGCCACCGGGCGGGGATCTAGCCCTCTGCGAGGGGTGGGGGTGAGGCGGTGGGTGGAGGGCGGGGTGGAGTACCTGGGGGCGGAGGGGCGGGGTGAAGTCCCTGGGGGCGGAGGGGCGGGGTTGAGCACCTGGCCTGGGGGCGGAGGGCTGGTGCCGGAGGGGCCGGCGCCGGGGCTGAAAGGTTGGGGGCCGGTGCCGGGGCTGCGGGCGGAGGGCCGGGCGTGAAGCGGGAATGCCGGGGCTGGGGGCAGAGCCGGAGTGTCGGGGGGCCTGAGGCGCAGCCGGAATGCCGGGGGCCAGGGGCAGAGCCGGAGTGCCGGGGGCCGGGGCGGAGCCGGAATGCCGGGGGCCGGGGGCGGAGCCGGAATGCCGGGCGGGAATGGGCGGGGGCTGAAGGCTTGAACCCGGGCGGCGGGGCCGACCCGCGCTCCACCGTCGGCTCGGGCGGGAGCCGGGAACGCAAACCCAGGGCCGGAGGCCGGGGCCCGAAGCTCCGAAGCCCGAACCCCGAACCCCGGGGCCGATGGCTAGAGCCGGAGGCCGGGGCCCGACCAAGGGCCGGGGTCTGAGCCGGCGCTGATACCGGGTCCGGTCCGGGACCGGAGGCGGGGACCGGGACCGGAGGCGGGGGCCCTCCGAAGCCCGGGGCCAGAGCCGGGGCGGGAACCCGGGGCCGGAGCCGGTGTCGGGGTCAGAGCCGGGTGCGGGAACCCGGGATCGGAGCCGGGGGCGGGCCCGGAGCCGGGGGCGGAGGTGTCTGGCCTCCGCGTCCCGGTGGTGCGCTACGCGCGTAGCGCGTTCATCCGGCCCTCCAGGCGGCTGAGCAGCTCGGCGAGCAGGCCGGAGAGTCCGTCCTGGCCCTCCGGGTCGAGGACGGACAGGACGGCCGTCTCGTAGGCGAGTTGCTCGGGGAGGATGCCGTCGACCAGGTCGCGGCCGGCGTCGGTGAGGCGGACGTGGGCGACGCGGCGGTCCCGGGTGTCACCGCGCCGCTCCACCAGGCCGCGCTCGGTCAGCTGCTTGAGCCGCTTGGTGACGGCGGCCCCGGAGGAGAAGGTCTCCCGAGCCAGCTCCCCCGGGGTCAGCTCGTGCCCGGTGCGGCGCAGCGCGCCCAGCAGGTCGAACTCGGGACGGCTCAGCCCGGCCCGGCGCAGCGGCGCGTCCTCGGCCTGCTGGAGCAGGGCGGCGCAGCGGTTGATCCGGCCGATGACCTCCATGGGTCCCGTGTCCAGCTCGGGGTGGACGGCCCGCCACTGGCGGACGACGGCGGCGACGGTGTCGTTCCGCGCGGTGCCGGGGCCGGGGCCGGGGCCGGGGCCGGCACCTGCCCGGCCACCGGTCGCGTCGCTCGCGGGCGTCGCCGCGCCGTTCGTCGCCGTCATGGCCGTATGTCCTCCGTCGTCCTGCCCGGGTCCTGGTCCCGGTGCCGCGGCACGAGCCCCTGACGCCGTACCGTCGCCGCGAGCGTACGGTGTCCGGACCGCTCGGTGAGCACGACCCGGTCCTGGGGCAGGGCGCGCTGCCACCACTCGCCGGCCGCGGCGTCGGCCGTGGCGCGCAGGTCGACCAGGGCGGCGGCCAGACCGCGGCGGGCGGAGTCCAGGGCGTGCGGCGCCGGCTGTGGTCCGGCGAGCAGCCGGGCGGCGTTCTCGCGGGCGCGGTCCGCCGCGGTCAGCGCCTGTTCCAGGCGGTCGCCGGCGCGCCGGTTGGTGACGACGACGGCGGCGACGAAACCGGCCAGCGCGCCGACGAGGGTGTCCGCGACCCGCTCGGTGATCAGCTCGGTGGAGTCCTGGACGTGGGCGAACTCGGTGACGAGGAGGGCCATCGGGGTGACGCAGACGGTGCCCAGCCAGTAGTTGCGGCCGATCAGCGCCTCTGCGGCGCAGTTCAGCGCGAGGGCGCACAGCACCAGGGCGGCCGGGTGCAGATGGGCGAGCGGGGCGAGGGCGGCGAAGAGGAGGACACCGACGAGATTGCCGACGACGCGCTGGACGCCTCGGCTCCAGGTGAGGGTGACGTTGGCCTGGTACAGGGAGGCCGCGGTGACCAGCGCCCAGTACGGGCGCCCGACACCGAGGGCGAGGGAGGCGTAGCCGGCGAGGGCGCAGCCGGTCGCGGTACGGGCGGCGAGCGGCGCGAGGGGAGCGAGGCGGTGCCGGAGCGACGGGCGCGGGGAGGCCTGTTCGACCGTGACGCCGAGCAGCACGTCGGTGTGCTCGCGCGGTGCCGCGACGCGGGGGACACGGCCGGTGCCGCGCAGGTCACGGGCCCAGGCGCGCAGCCGGACGGGGTCGGCGTCGGCGGGCGCGGCGAGGGCGACCTCGGCGCGGGCGAGGAGTTGTTCGAGGGCGCGGCGGGTGCGGTCGGGGCGGGCGCCGGCGGCCAGCAGCGACTGCCAGGCGGCGTGGACGGCGGCGGCGCCGGCGGCGCGGGCCCGGGCGTGTCCGTCGCCGGTGCCTCGGGTGTCCGCGTACGCGGCGGCGGCCCGCAGGGCCTGGGCGGTGGCG
The DNA here is from genome assembly GCF_040637655.1 of Streptomyces sp. NPDC028722. Classification (NCBI taxonomy): domain Bacteria; kingdom Bacillati; phylum Actinomycetota; class Actinomycetes; order Kitasatosporales; family Streptomycetaceae; genus Streptomyces; species Streptomyces sp. NPDC028722. The sequence continues at coordinate 90,535 of NZ_JBEZWU010000002.1, read as the reverse complement.
CGGCGCTCGGGGCCGTGCGGGCGCAACAGCCCGGGCGCCATGCCGACGAGCCAGGCCCAGGCGCCCGCGGCGACGGCCAGTCCGAGGTGTCCGGGAAGCTGACCTGGGGTCTGCGGCGCGAACAGCGAGGCGGAGCTGATGAAGGTCAGCACCACGTTGCCGGGCGGTCCGACGCGGGTGGCGTCGCAGACGGCCTTCTGCGCCGCCGCGAGGACGGCGCCCACGGCCACCAGGACGACGGCGTGCGGTGTGAACGCCGCGGCGAGCAGGGCGACGGCCAGGCCGCCGATCATGCCGAGCACCACCCAGGCCAGGAGCCGGGCGCGGGCGGCGTAGGGGCGGTTGTGGCCGTAGAGCGCGCACAGCGATCCGGCCATGGTGTACATCGCGAGGTCGAGGCGGCCGAGCGCCAGCAGGATCAGGTTGGGCGGGGCGACCGCGACGGCCACGCTCAGCGCGGGCTTGAACCAGATGTCGGAGGGCCGCCCGAGACGGAGCACTCCGGCGAGGGGAAGACGGTGGGGGGTCGCGCTGCTCATCCCACTAACTTAACATGTGTTTTACCTGTAAAGCATTTATCCATACGGCGGCGGACCGGTCTCGCGATCACGGTGCGTGCTCCCCCGCATGCTCCCCGTGTACATCCTTGCGCTCGCGTGCGCTCCGTCCGCCATGGGCATCGCATCCCTCGACCGACCGTCGAGCGGGGAGGTGCGCGTTGCACGGACCGGTGTCGGCAGCCTGGCTGCTGGTCGCACTCTGCGGGGCGACCGGGTCCTACTGTCTGCTGCGGTTGCGCAGCGGTGTCGAGGAGCAGCGCCGGGCCGCCGGCGGCGAGGCGCTGATGGGCTTCGGCATGGCCGTGATGGCCGTACCGGCGGCGGTGTTCACGCCGCCGAGGTGGGCCTGGCCGGTGTACGCCGCCGTGTTCGGCGCGGCGGCGGTGCACGCGCTGTGGACCGCGCGTGGCGGGCCCCGCCATCTGCACCACCTGATGGGCAGCTCGGCGATGGTCTACATGGCGGTGACGATGGCCGGGACGCCGCCCGCCGTCCACCACGCGCACGGCGGCAGCGGCGTGCCGCTGGTGACCGGCGCGCTCCTGCTGTACTTCACCGGCTATGTACTGCTCGCCGGCGCGCGGCTGGTGCCCGCCACCGGCACGGCGGGCGCGGCCGGCCCGGCCCGCTGGGGCGACCGCCCGGAACTGGCCCGGGCCTGCCGGCTGTCGATGGGCATCGGCATGGTGACCATGCTGCTGACGATGTGAGCGCTGAGGCGAGCCCGCCTCCCGCGGGCCGGGGAGGCGGGGCCAGGGGGGCTTGGCCACGGCCCGTCCGTCGCCCAGGATCGTTGCTATGCACCCACGCCCCACCGCTCCCCCACCTCCCCCGCCCGCCCCTTCGCCCCGCCGGCCGGCGACGCTCCGCACGGCCGCCCGTGTGGCCGCCGTCCTCGGCGCCTGCTCCCTCGCGCTGCTGGTCCTGGTCGCCGTTCACTGGCAACCCTTGTTCACCGTGGACGGCGACATCTCCCGCACCACCCACCGCTGGGCGGTCTCCGTCCCCGGTGTCACGCATGTCTTCCGGGTGCTGACGGACTGGGTGTGGGATCCGCTGACCATGCGCCTGGCGTGCGCGGCGGTCGCGGTGTGGCTGGTGTGGCGGCGTGCGGCCTGGTGGACGGCTGTGTGGCTGGCGGCCACCTGCGCCGTGGCCGCGGTTGTGCAGCAGGTGGTGAAGGCCGCCGTCGGCCGGCCCCGCCCGGTCTGGCCGGATCCCGTCGACTCCGCGCACTACGCGGCCTTCCCCTCCGGTCACGCCCTGACCGCCACCGTGGTCTGCGGCCTGCTGCTGTGGCTGCTGCACCGCCACGGCCCGGGCCGCGCCCTGTGGCTCACGGCCGTGGCGGTGGCGCTGGTCTCGGTGACGGGCGTGGGTGTGACCCGGGTCTGGCTGGGTGTGCACTGGCCCTCGGACGTGCTGGGCGGCTGGCTGCTGGGGGCCCTGCTGGTGGCCGTGGCGGTGGCGGTCTACGAGCGGTCGTGGACCGGCCGGGCGGGGGTACCGCCGGACCGGCGTGGGTAGGTCGTGGGCATGACTGCCGTGCTGTTCGACTTCTCCGGGACGCTCTTCCGCGTCGAGTCCGCCGAGTCCTGGCTGCGGGCGGTACTGGCCGAGTCCGGCCGCGTTCTGCCCGGCCCGGAACTCGCGAGGACCGCACGGGCGCTGGAGGCGGCCGGTGCGCTGCCGGGCGGTGCGGCGCCGGTGGAGGTGCCGGCGGAGCTCGCGGATGTCTGGGCGGGGCGCGACAAGAACGCGGAGCTGCACCGGGCCGCCTACACGGGCCTGTCCCGGCGGGTGCCGCTGCCCGACCCGGGGCTGCACGACGCCCTGTACGAGCGGCACATGTCCACCGCCGCCTGGTCCCCGTACCCCGATGCCGCGCAGGTGCTGCGCACCCTGCGCGAGCGCGGGACCGCGATCGGTGTCGTCAGCAACATCGGCTGGGACCCGCGGCCGGTGTTCCGCGAGCACGGACTCGACGCGTATGTCGACGCGTACGTGCTGTCGTACGAGCACGGGGTGCAGAAGCCGGACCCGAGGCTGTTCTCGGTCGCCTGCGAGGCGCTCGGCGCCGATCCACGGCAGGTGCTGATGGTCGGCGACAACAAGGTGGCGGACGGCGGCGCGAGGGCGCTCGGCTGCCGCGTGCACTTCGTGGACCACCTGCCGGTGGCCCAGCGCCCCGACGCACTGCTCAGGGTGCTTGAGCTGGCAGGTTGAGCACGCTGTGGGCCGGTCCGCCGCCCGGCCCGGCAGGGGCCTCGCGGCGGGGTGCGGGCGCCGGCGGGGCTTCGGACCGAAGCCGCGCGCCGTCCGTCTGAGACGATCCCCCGCGTCGCCCCAGACGGACAGCCGCCCTGGGCAGGTCCCCAACTCACAGGGATGCCCGCTGCGTTGAGTATAGTTGGCTGGCAGCCAGTCAACGCAGGAGTTACAGGATGTCCCCGCGCAGCGCCTCGGTCAATGAAGAATTGCGGCGGCGTTCCCGGGAACGGCTGCTCCAGGCCGCCGTCGAACTGGTCGGCGAGCACGGCTTCGAGGCCACGACGCTGGGCGCCATCGCGGACCGGGCCGGTTCCGCGCGCGGACTGGTGTCGTACTACTTCCCCGGCAAGCGGCAATTGGTGCAGTCCGCGGTGCACCGGCTGATGCACCGCAGCCTGGAGGAGGCGCTGGAGCGGGAGCCGCGCACCGAGGACGGCCGGGAGCGGCTGGCCCGGACCATCGACGCGATCCTGGGCCTGGCCCGGGACCGGCCGGTGCTGATGCGCCAGCACATGGCGGGTCTGCTCCAGGGCGAGGGCTTCGTGCAGTGCCCGGAACAGCGCCGGCTGTCGGAGCTGCTCAGCGACACGGTCGCCCGGTACGGCTCGCCGGATGTCGCCGCTGGCTACCCGGTGCTGCGGTCCCTGCTGATGGGCGCGGTGTACGCGGCGCTGGTGCCGGGGGTCCCGATGCCGGTCCCGCTGCTGCGGGGCGAGCTGTTCCGGCGTTACGGGCTCGACTGGGAACTGGGGGTGCCCCCGGAGCGTGACCCGGGCACGGCGGCGCGGCAGCCGGACCTGTCCCGGTTCTTCGCCACGGAGGAGCGCCCGGGCAGCCCCTGACACGGCCCGGTGTCCCGTCCCGGCGCCGAGCGAAACAGCAGTGGCTGGAGGATCACGGCCACGAACACCGTCAATCCAGCTCGGGACCGGCTCCCGTCCGCGGTCCCGCGCTCGCCCCCCGCCCCCGGTCTGCCGCGTATCGGGACATCGGCATGCCTGCGCTTGCGAACGGGCCCGCGTCCGTGTCACCCCGCCGGCCCCTGCCGTCCCGCGCGGGGCGGTGCCATGCTGGAACTGTCCGCACACCCTCCTTCGGGCGAGGAGTACCGCCGTGCTGCGTGTCGCCGTCGTCGGTTCCGGGCCGAGCGGGTGCTACACCGCCCAGAACCTGGTCCAGCGTGACGCCGAGGTCCGGGTGGATGTCCTGGACCGGCTGCCGTGCCCCTACGGCCTGGTCCGCTACGGCGTCGCCCCCGACCACGAGAAGATCAAGTCACTTCAGGGCAGCCTGCGGACGGTCCTGGAGCACGAGCGCGTGCGCTTCCTCGGCGGGGTCCGGGTGGGCGGCCCCGACGGCCTGCCCGTGGAGCGGCTGAGGCAGCTCTACCACGCGGTGGTGTACTGCGTGGGCGCCGCGGCCGACCGCCGGCTGGGCATTCCCGGCGAGGACCTGCCGGGCAGCTGGTCGGCGACCGAGTTCGTGTCCTGGTACAGCGCCCATCCGGACGCGGCGGACGCGGGCTTCCTGCGCGGGGTGCGGTCGGCGGTGGTCATCGGGGTCGGCAACGTCGCGGTGGACGTCACCCGGATGCTGGTCCGGGGAGCCACCGAACTGCGTCCGACCGACATCCCGCAGGCTGCCCTGGACACGCTCACGGCGAGCGGGCTCCGTGAGGTGCACATGGTGGGCCGGCGCGGGCCCGCGCAGGCCCGTTTCACCACCAAGGAGCTGCGCGAGCTGGGCGGGCTCCCGGGCACCGAGGTGACCGTGGAGGAGGACGAGCTGGCGCTCGATCCGGCCGACCCCGGCAGCCTGCCCGCGGGTCAGCGCCGCAATGTGGAGGTGCTGCGGGACTGGGCCGCACGGCCCGCCGCGACGGCCGTCCGGCGCATCCGGCTGCGGTTCTTCCTGCGCCCGGTGGAACTGCTCGCGGAGGGCGGCGGTGTGGGTGCGGTCCGCTTCGAACGCACGGCGCCGGACGGCCGGGGCGGCGTGACGGGCACGGGCCGCTACGAGGAGGTGCCCGCGCAGTTGGTGCTGCGCTCGGTGGGCTATCGCGGCGTACCGCCCGACGGGCTGCCGTTCGACCCGGCGGGCGGCACGGTCCCGCACGAGGAGGGCCGCGTCCTGCGGAACGGCACGCCCTCTCCGGGCGAGTACGTCGCCGGGTGGATCAAGCGCGGCCCGACAGGTGTCATCGGCACCAACCGGCCCTGCGCCAAGGAGACGGTGGCCTCCCTGCTCGCGGACGCCCCCGCGCTCGGCCGTGCGGACGGACCGGATCCGGTCGAGGGGCTGCGGGCGGCCGGCATCGACCCGGTGCCCTGGACGGGGTGGCTGGCGATCGAGCGGGCCGAGGCCGAGCTGGGGGCGCGGCTGGGGCGGAGCGTGGTCAAGCTGTCCGACTGGGCGGCGCTGCTCGGGGCGGCGGGGGCCGCCTGAATCCCTCGCCCGGCTGAGCGGGACAGGGGTCAGGCGCCGACGCCGAGGCGGAGGGACTGCCGGTCGGCGGCGGACAGAAGGCTGTCGAGCAGCCCCGGGAAGAGGCTGTCCAGGTCGTCCCGGCGCAAGGCGTTCATCTTGGCGGTGCCCCGGTAGACCTGCCGGACGACCCCGCTCTCCCGCAGCACCCGGAAGTGGTGCGTGGTGGTGGACTTGGTCACCGGCAGGTCGAACTGCGAGCAGGTCAACTCCGCTTCCTTGTCGGCCAGTTCCCGCACGATCTGTAGCCGCATCGGGTCGGACAGCGCGTGCAGCACGGCCTCCAGCCGGATGTCCTCCCGTTCCGGGTGCGGCAGGTCGCGGCCGGTGGCGGCGGAGTCGGTCACGGCGGCTGCCCTTCGTCGCGGAGTGCGTTGGCTGCCACAACTGTACGAGAACCGTCGTAGTTTGACATCCATCGTAGTACGAGGGCTATCGTACGAGTCGACCAGCGGTCCCGTGACGAATGGAGTCCGTCGTGAGCACGCTCTTCCAGCCCCTCACCCTGCGCGAAACGACCATCCCGAACCGGGTGTGGATGACCCCCATGTGCCAGTACTCGGCCGCGTCGGAGGGCCCCCTCACCGGCGCCCCGAACGACTGGCACTTCGCGCACTACGGGGCGCGGGCGACCGGCGGCACCGGGCTGATCGTGACCGAGGCCACCGCGGTCTCGCCCGAGGGCCGGATCTCCCCGTACGACCTCGGCCTGTGGAACGACACCCAGGTGGAGGCCTTCCGGCGGATCACCCGTTTCCTCGTCGCGCAGGGCACCGTGCCGGGGGTCCAGCTCGCGCACGCCGGCCGCAAGGCCTCCACGGAGCGGACGTGGAAGGGCGGCGCGCCCATCGGTCCGGAGGCACACGGCTGGCAGCCGCTGGGCCCGAGCGCGGTGCCGTTCGACGAGCGCCACCCGGTCCCGACCGAGCTCACGGTCGAGCAGATCGGCGAGGTCGTCGGGCAGTTCGCCGACGCCGCGCGCCGGGCACACGCCGCGGGCTTCGAGGTCGTCGAGGTCCATGGCGCCCACGGCTATCTGATCAACCAGTTCCTGTCCCCGCACTCCAACCACCGCACCGACGCCTACGGCGGCTCCTACGAGAACCGCACCCGGTTCGCCCTGGAGGTCGTGGACGCCGTACGGGAGGTCTGGCCCGACGACAAGCCGGTGTTCTTCCGGATCTCCGCGACCGACTGGCTCCAGGACGGCGGCTGGACCGTCGAGGACACCGTCCGCTTCGCCCACGACCTGCACGCCCACGGCATCGACCTTATGGACGTCTCCACCGGGGGCAACGCCGCCGGTGTCACCATCCCGACCGGGCCGGGCTACCAGGTACCGTTCGCCGCCCGGGTCAAGGCCGAGACCCCGCTGCCGGTCAGCGCCGTGGGCCTGATCACCGAGGCCGGCCAGGCCCAGAAGATCGTGGCGAACGGCGAGGCCGACGCGGTGATGCTCGGCCGGGAGCTGCTGCGCAACCCGTCCTGGGCCCGGCAGACGGCACGCGAGCTGGGCGGCGAGGTCCGGGTGCCGGACCCGTACCACCGCTCGGTCTGACCCCGGCCGCCCCGTACCGGCCGACAGCCAGGTCCACCACGGCAGGGCCGGGCGCGGTTCCCCGGCCCGGCACCGACCCTGCCGGTCGAGCACAGGGTCGCGGGCGGCTTCCTCGTCCTCGGCCTCTTCCGCCGCGACCTCCAGGGGCCGCAGGGTCCGCTCGGCCCCTGCGGCCCCGCAGGCGGTGACCGGCGTGCCGGTTTCCGGCGGGCCGGTGCCGTCCGGTCGGGAGCCGGTCGGGGCGTGACCCGTGTGTTCAGGACGTGCTGCATGCGGTCGGGGACATGCTCCGTGCGGTCGGGGACATGGTCCGCCCGGTCGGGTTGCGAACCGTCAGGTCGGGATGTGCTCCGTGAGGTCCGGTTGCGATCCGTCAGGTCAGGATGTGCTCCATCAGGTCGGGATGCGATCCGTCAGAGGTCGGGAGCAGGCGGCCGATCGTCTCCTCCAGGCGGGGCAGGGTGCGCTGGCCCGCCAGCGCCAGCGCTATCGCGGCCACGACGCCGGCCCAGGCGACCGGCCCGAGCGGGGTGCAGCCGACGACGCGGCTGACGCCGGGGGTCTGGACCACGGCGACGAGCGCCAGCGCCGAGCCCAGCGAGGTGACCTGCACCAGGCGGCTGTCGCGCCGGTCGAGGAAGGTCTGCACGAGCTGGGTGCCGACGACCCCGCACAGCGCCATGGTGCTGGAGCGGCGGGCGGTGCCCGGGGTGAAGCGGCCGATCAGCCAGGCGGTGACCGCGCCGAGGCAGGTGGTCAGGGCCCGGTGCCGGATCTGCCGCAGCAGGGGCTCGCCCAGCACACCGGCCGCCTCCTCCACGTGGCCCAGGTCCGCCTCGCCCTCCTTCTCCGTCACCGCGACCGCCATCGACGGGAACAGGTCGGTGAACAGGTTCACCATGAGCATCTGCCGGGTGGACAGCGGGGCCCGCCCGGACAGCAGCGTGCCGATGATGCCGAACCCGACCTCTCCGGCGTTGCCGCCGATCAGGATGGCGATGGCGTCGGCCACGCTGTGCCACAGGGCGCGGCCCTCGCCGACCGCGTCGATCAGCACCGTCAGGTCGTCGTCGGTCAGCACGATGTCCGCGGCGTTGCGCGCGGCGGCCGAGCCCCGCGCGTTGATGCCGACGCCGATGTCGGCGGCGCGGATGGCCGCGGCGTCGTTGGCGCCGTCGCCGACCATGCCCACCACCCGGCCCGCGTCCCGCAGCGCCTCCACGACCTGGAGTTTCTGCTCGGGCGCCACCCGGGCCACCACGCCCGCGTCGCGCAGCATCCGGGCCCGGGCCGCACGGTCCGCCGCGGCCAGTTCGTCCCCGGTGACCACCACGGTGTCCTCCGGCCAGCCCAGGTCGGCGGCGATGGACCGCGCGGTCTGCGGATGGTCGCCGGTGAGCATGACGGGACGTACCCCGGCCCCGTTGAGGCCGCTCACCAGCGCCGTGGAGGTCTCGCGCGGTACGTCGGAGAGCGCCAGCAGGCCCGTGAACTCCAGCCCATCCAGCGCCCGTTCGAGCGCGTCCGACTCCTGCTCGCCCGCGCCGAGCCGCCGTTCGGCCACCGCCAGGACCCGCAGGCCGCTCCCGGCCAGCGCGTGCGCCGAGTCGGCGGCGTGCTCCGGGAGGCCGGCGCAGGCGGGCAGCACGGTCTCCGGGGCGCCCTTGACCACGAGCACGGGCGGCCCGTCGCCGCTGCGGCCCACGGCGGCGGCGTAACCGCGCGCGGCCTCGAACGGCAGGTCGGCGAGCTGGGTCCAGTCCGGGTCCGGGCCCGCGGCGGCGAGGACGGCCTCGTCTGTGGCGTGCACCGGCCGGTCGGAGCCGCCGTTCAGCCGGGGGCAGGCCCGCGCGGCGGCCCGTACGGTGCCCTCGGACCCGGCGTCGTCCACGCCGTGGACCGTGCCGTCGGCGTCGCAGGTCCGCACCAGACGCAGCCGGTTCTCGGTGAGTGTGCCGGTCTTGTCGAAGCAGATGGTGTCCATGCGGCCCAGCGCCTCCAGCGTGCGCGGGGTGCGGACCAGTACACCGCCGCGGCTCAGCCGCCGGGCGGCCGCGAGCTGGGCGACGGTCGCCACCAGGGGCAGCCCTTCGGGTACGGCCGCCACGGCCACCGCGACCCCGCCGCTGACCGCCTCGCGGATCGGGGTGCCGCGCAGCAGCGCCAGGCCGGTCACCGCGGCGCCGCCCGCCAGGGTCAGCGGCAGTGCCTTGCGGGTCAGTTCCTGGAGCCTGGCCTGGACGCCCGCGGCCGGGGGCGTACGGGACGCGAGGTGGACGGCGCGGGCGGCCTCGGTGCGCTCACCGGTGTCGACGACGACGGCCCGGGCCTGTCCCGCGGCCACGGTCGTCCCCTCGAAGACCATGCAGCTGCGGTCGGCGACGGGGGCGTGCGGGGTGGGGTCCGTCTGCTTCTCCACCGGCAGCGACTCGCCGGTCAGGGCCGACTCGTCCACTTCCAGGCCGTCCTGCCACAGCAGCCGGGCGTCGGCGGGAACCACGTCGTCCGCCTTCAGTTGGATCACGTCGCCGGGCCGGAGCCGGCCCGCCTCCACGGTGCGGGTGCCGCCCGCCGGGGCCTCGCTCTCCGGCGGCACCAGCCGTGCCTTCTGTTTCTGGTCCGCGACCAGTCCGGAGAGCGCGCGCTCGGCGCGCAGCCGCTGGATGCCGCCGACCAGGGCGTTCAGGTCGAGGGCGCCGAGGACGAGCAGCGCGTCCGCGACGGAGCCGAGGATCGCCGACGCCGCCGAACCGACCGCCAGTACGGGGGTGAGCGGGTCCTGGAGTTCGCCGCGGACGGCGCGGCCGAGCTGGTAGGTCCAGCGGGCGGGGGCGGCGGCCGGGTGCCGGGTGACGCGTCGGGTCGCCTTGCGCACCCGGGTGGTCAGCTCCTCGAAGGGGCCCGGCTCGGCTTCCGGTTCGTGCGCCAGCCGTTCCCGGGCCTGGTCGGGGTCCAGCTCGTGCCAGTGCACGCGGGGGCGCGGGTGCGGGGCGCCGGCCCCCGCCACGGTGAGCGCGGCGCGTACCCCGGAGAACAGGGCCGACGCGGCGCCGGCGTCGACGGGCGCGTGCCGGAGTCCGGGCAGGAGGGAACGGCGTCCGCGTCCGCCGCCGGACTCGCCGACGGCCACGAGCAGCCCGGACAGCGCGGCACCCGAACGGGCCAGCGTCTGGGCGCGATGGCCGACCGCGCGGGCGGCCGGGATCGCGGTCAGCACCCGCCATACGTCCGGCAGGCCGTGCAGGGCCAGGATGTCCGCGCCCCACACCACGGCTCCGTCCCGGTCCGTCATGGCGACCGCGATGTCGGCGGCGCGCAGCGCGGCCAGGACGTCGTGCCGGGCCGCCTCGCGGACCCGGGCGACCACCAGCACGGCACCCCCGTCGCCGCGCGCCTCGTACACGACGTCGTCCAGTGGGCGGCGGGCGTCGACGACCTGGTCCGCGAGTCCGGTGAAGTCCTCCAGCGCGGGGTCGTCCACGACCACCACCCGCAGACCCGCCCGGCGGGCCGCGTCGAGCACCGGCTCGGTCCACGGGTCGGCCTCGCCCTTCTCGGTGCACAGCGCGCCGGAATGCAGGACGACCGTGCCGGCCATCTCCAGCTGACGCAGCCGGGCCGGGTCGCGGACCAGGACGCCGGTACGGGCCAGCGCGGCGCTGAGTACGGCGTGGAAGGCGGCGGGACCGTAGCGGGCGGCCTTCGGCGAGCCGGAGAGCACGGCCTCCGCCGTCTCCGCGCCGTCGTGCTTGACGAGCAGGGTCGCCGCCGCGCCCAGCAGACTGCCCGCGGAGGCGTGGGAGGCGTACTCCTGGGCCGGGGACTCGCGCAGCGGCGGGCGTGGCGGGCCCTCCGGGGCGAGGCTGATCCGCTCGGGTGCGCACAGTTCGTCGTGCACCGCGTCGAAGGCGGCCGAACGGGCCACCGTCTCGGCCACCTGGCAGGCCCGCAGAACACCGTCGAGCACCAGGGAGGTGGGGGTCTGCCCGGCGCCGTGCACGGCGGCGTTCGCACAGGCCAGCACGAGGTCCATCCGGGAGTCGCCGAGCCGGGCGCGCAGCCAGGCGCGGAAGCGCGGGTTCTCCCGCAGCAGCGTCACCAGCGCCGTCACCATCCGGGGTGAGGGCGGCAGCCGCAGCGCGTACGCGGCGAGGGCGACGCCGATGCCCGCGCCGTCGGCCGCGAGCGTGGCCGCCGCGGCGCGCACACCGGCCGGGTCGGCCGGATGCGTGGTCTCGTCCTCGTCCTCGCCCGCCAGGACGAGGCCGTGCTGTCCGGCCAGTTCGGCCGCGTACTCCATGACGCGATCTACGGCCTCCTCCTCGGCGGCGTTCACGACCAGGCGGGCCAGCCCCTGGTCCCAGTAGGCGACGAGTACGTCGGGGTGTTCCGCCAGCGCCGCGGCCATCCGGCGCGCGAGATGTCCCGTGCCACCGGCGCGGCGCGTCTCCTCGCGTGCGAGGGGGCGCAGCGCCAGGTGGGCGCGGGCGCCGGACCGCCAGTGATCGCCGGCGCCGGGCAGCGCGTTGCGGGCCACCCGTACGACCCGTGCGGCGGCGTCCGCGCCGCGCACGCCCGCGCGTGCCGTTCCGGCGGCGGCACCGGCGGCCATCCCGGCCGCCGGTGCCGCCGCCCGTGCGAGCAGACGTGGTGCCGCCGGGATCAGACGGGCGGCGGCCGAGGGTGCCGTCAGCAGGCCGAGGACCATGACCCTCCTCAGAGCGTGGTGCGGTCGGGCCGCGCGGTCGGACCGAGGGGCCCGGGGGACGTCGTGGGCGCCGGGGCCGCGCCGCCGGGAGCCGCCTCGGGTGGAGCGGATGCCTCGCTGTCTTCGGCGTCCTCGGCCCCGGCGGGTGTTGCGCGGTGCTCGGACGCCTTCTCCTTCACCGGCACCGGTCCGGGGCCTTCCCCGCCGGAGCGGAGGGACGCGGTGCCGAGATCGTGCGCGGGTTCGGGGTGGGGCGTGCCCGCGTCCGCGGCGCCCTGCCCGACGTCCGTCGGCACGGCGGGCCGGGGCTGGGTGAGCCAGGCGACCGCCGCTCCGGTGAGGGCGACGGGCCACTCCACCACGCCCGCGGCACCGAGCAGCCCGGCCCCGGCGTACACCGCGATGCGCCGTCCGCGCGGCGAGACCGCGCCGACCTTGTCCAGGGTTTCCTCCGCCGCCCTGCCCACCGTCCCGGCGCCGGGCACCTTGCGCAGTACCGAGGCCGCGCCGCGCAGGGGCGCCGTGAGGACCGACGACGACTTCGTCTCAGCCATGACTCTCCTCGGGTGAGTTCGTCCTGTATGCCCGCCGAGTGCCCACGAGGGCACCGGTCATCCCGTCTTCGCCCGGGGGAACGCCTCGCGCTTTCCGGAAGACCTCGGCCCTCTCCCGGGGAAGGCCCTTCTCCGGGACGTTCCACCTCTTGGCGCGGGCCTCCGGGGAACGCCCTTCTCCCAGGGAACGCCACGGATCCCGCCGGCGCCACCCGTCCCGCCGGGCCGGGACCACGGGCGTCCGAAGCCGGACCGCCCGTGGTGCGGGTCGCCCGGGCCGGTGCGTCTCACCGGGCGGGGCGGAAAAGGTCTTCGGGTACGGCGGCGGCCTGGACGCGGTGGCCCTGCGGGCCGAGGTGCGGCCGGTCGCCGGCGTGCGGGGCGGGCAGCAGCCGGTCCGGGGCGGTGCGGCGGGGGCGCGTTTGCCGCCCGGTCGAAGTCGATCACCGCGCCGATGTGGCCGGGCGCGCGGATCCATGCGTTGACCCGTTGCCGGGAAGCCTCCCGATCCCCCGCCGGGTCGTCGTCCGGGGTGTCGCCGCTGGACGGCGTGAGCGTCGCGCCGTGGACCCGGATGCCCTGCGCGTGGGCGCGGACCATGATCTGCCGGTATCCGGTACCTGGTGGTCGGGTCGGCGGTCACCGCGCGCTGGGCCTCGACGGTACCTGTCGTCGACGCTCTCGGAGACGATCAGCCAGGCCACCCCGCTGCGGAGAGGACGCCGCGGTCGAGGGGGTGAACACATGGGGGCGAGTCCGTCGGCGGGGACGCGGCTGCCGCCGGCCGCCTGGTCGAGGGCGGCGATGCCCGGGGTGTGCGGGCGGCTCCGGATGCGTCGAAGAGCCGGTCGGGCCAGGGGTCGTTGCCGTCGGTCGTGGAGCGGCGCCCGTCGGTGAACGAGTCGCCGATGACGGTCACTGCCGCGGTGCGGCCCGGCGTGGCACCTCGACATCGCCGAGCAGGTACCAGTGGTCGACGGCGGTCGCGCCCGGTAGGGCCGGCGTGAGCGCCATCGAGCCGGTGGGACGGACTTCCCGCGCGTCCACGCGTGTACGGCGCGGGCGCCGGACCGGCCGGCTCGGCATCCCGGTCCACGTGTTCACCCAGGCCGGCCGGGGGCGCGGCGGCGGGACCGGGGCCGTGCCGGGGATCAGCGCCCTGAGTCGAAGAGCTCCCAACCTTCCTTCGCACAAGCCCTTTCCCATCCGGCTCCGGTAGCTGAGAACCAGCGCGCGGAGCGTTGACCAGAAAGCGCTTACCGTCTACGGTCTGTTCATGAGCCTGACCGCCGAGCCGCAACGGCGGCCCCGGCTGCGACACAAGTGCGCTCCGCGCTCCGCGGAGCGGCAGCCCTTCACCTACATGTCCGAACCCCACTCGGAAGAAGGCATCCGGGACATGACCTCACACGCATCCCCACGCGCATTACTGGGCGGACTGGCCACGCTCGGCCTCACATTTGGCATGATCATGACATCGGGGGCGGCGGCCGGCGCGGCCACCTGGCCCTCGGCCAACGGCAGCCAGGCCGTCTCTTCCACCATCTCGGTGTCCGGTACCAAGGACTACGGGATGAAGCGGCTGTACGGCAGCGGCGACCTCGGCTCCGACAGCCAGGACGAGGACCAGGGCCCCATTCTGGAGCTGGCCCCCGGCGCCGTCGTCAAGAACGTCATCATCGGCGCCCCCGCCGCGGACGGCATCCACTGCCTGGGCGGCTGCACGCTCCAGAACGTGTGGTGGGAGGACGTCGGCGAGGACGCGGCCACCTTCCTCGGCTCCTCGTCGTCCAACGTCTACACCGTGAGCGGGGGCGGCGCGAAGGAGGCCAGCGACAAGGTGTTCCAGTTCAACGGCGCCGGCACGCTGAACGTCTCCGGCTTCGCCGTGAAGAACTTCGGCACCTTCGCCCGGTCCTGCGGCAACTGCAAGACGCAGTACAAGCGGACCATCAACCTCAGCGGCATCGAGGCCACCTACAAGGGCAACAAGCTCGTCGGCATCAACACCAATTACGGCGACAGCGCGACGCTGAAGAACATCACCATCGTCGGGGACACCGGCAAGAAGATCACTCCGTGCCAGAAGTACACCGGCAACAACACCGGCAAGGAGCCCACCACGAACGGGTCCGGGCCCGACGGCACGTACTGCAAGTACGCCGGCTCGGACATCACCTACAAGTAGCGCCGGCTGAGCTTCCGGGGGTGTCACCGACGCCCCCGGAACGCCCGGCGTCATCGACGGCTGCCCCGCGCCTGCCCTCCGATCGCCGCCCGGTCAGCCCTCTCCCCTTTCCGTCCGCCCGCCCAGCGCTCCGGCCAGCTCCCGCCGATAGGCGGCGTAAGCCGTACGCAGGGCCTCCCCCGGCCAGTCGGCCGGCAGCAGCGCCGGCGGCAGTACGGGGTCGGTGAGCAGGTGGCGTACGGTCGCCGCGTAGGCGGTGAGGCGGACGGCCGGGTGGCCGGCGCCGGTGGCGTGAGCCAGCAGGGAACGCGCCGTGTCCGCCCAGTCCGCCGGCGGCCAGAGGCGCGCGGTGAGGTCGCCCGGGGGCTCCTCGGGCCGCGCGCGGTACGTCAGGGCCACCTCGCGCAGGCCGGCCGGCAGGGGGCGGTCGAGATTGGCCGGACGCAGCCAGACGCCTTCACGGAGTTCGGCCAGGCGCAGGGCGGTCAGCCGGGCGCGCAGGTCGGCACGTTCGGCGGGGCCGCGGCCCGTCGCCGTGATCACCACCATCTCCCAGTCGCCGTCCCATGCGCGCGTGCGGGGATGCAGCGCGTCGTCCTGGCGGCGCTGCCGGGCCAGCAGACGGTCACTGAGCCGGTAGACGGCGTCCGCGCGCCGGAGATCGCCGGCGGCGACCATCCGGCTCAGCGCGGCCCGCAGCGTGGAGCCTCCGACCCCGAACGGCTCCACGAGCCGCACCAGGTCCTTCACCGGCAGCTCCGGCGGATGCGCGCCGAGCAGCAGGCTGAGGACGACCGACCGGGCGGACAGCGGCCGCAGGCCGGCCGGCTCCGGCTCGGCCGAGAGGTTCATACGCATGGGCCCGTACTGTACGTGCGCCCCCTTGTTGCAATATTGCTGCGACCGCCGAGAAGGTGCAACATACTCCTATGGCCTCGATTCCCACGCAGCCGCAGTCGCAGTCAGAGCCGCAGCTCCAGCAGCCGTACGCCACGCACGACGTCACCAACCAGGCCCCGCCACTCGCCCCCTACGACGCCGCCGAGGACGCGGCCCTGCTCGAAGGGCTGCGCCGGGAGGGCGCCGGCTGGGCCGAGGAGGACGTCCGGCGGCTGGGGGCGCGGGCCGGCAGCGTGGAGGCGCAGGATTGGGGCGAGCAGGCGAACCGGCACGAGCCGGTGCTGCGCACCCACGACCGCTTCGGCCACCGCGTCGACGAGGTGGAGTTCCATCCCAGCTGGCACCACTTGATGCGCACCGCGGTCGCCGAGGGCCTGGCCGGCGCTCCGTGGGGCGACGAACGGCCGGGGGCGCACGTGGCCCGGACCGCGGGCGGGCTGGTGTGGGGACACACGGAGGCCGGACACGGCTGCCCGACGTCGATGACGTACGCCGCCGTCCCCGCCCTGCGTGCGCAGCCGGATCTCGCCAAGGTGTACGAGCCCCTGCTCACCAGCCGGGAGTACGATCCCGAGCTGCGTGTCCCCACCGACAAACCCGGGCTGCTCGCCGGCATGGGCATGACGGAGAAGCAGGGCGGTTCCGACGTCCGGACGAACACCACCGCGGCCACGCCCACCGGCGAACCGGGCGTGTACACGCTGCGCGGGCACAAGTGGTTCACCTCGGCGCCGATGTGCGACATCTTCCTGGTGCTCGCGCAGGCCCCGGGCGGGCTCTCCTGCTTCCTGGTGCCGCGCGTCCTGCCGGACGGCACCCGCAACACGTTCCGCATCCAGCGCCTGAAGGACAAGCTGGGCAACCGGTCCAACGCCTCCTCGGAACCGGAGTTCGACCGGACCGTGGCCTGGCTGGTGGGGCCGGAGGGGCGGGGGGTGAAGACCATCATCGAGATGGTCAACTGCACCCGGCTCGACTGTGTGATGTCCTCGGCGACCCTGATGCGCAAGACGCTGGTCGAGGCCGGGCATCACACCCGGCACCGCAGCGCGTTCGGTGCCAGGCTGTTCGACCAGCCGCTGATGCGCAACGTCCTGGCCGATCTCGCGCTGGAGTCGGAGGCGGCGACGACGCTCACGCTGCGGCTGGCCGGCGCGGCGGACCGCGCGGTGCGCGGGGACGCCGGAGAGCGGGCGTTCCGGCGCATCGCCACCGCCGTCGGCAAGTACTGGGTCACCAAGCGGGGCCCGGCCTTCACCGCCGAGGCCCTGGAATGCCTGGGCGGCAACGGGTACGTCGAGGAGTCGGGCATGCCCCGGCACTACCGGGAGGCCCCGCTGCTGTCGATCTGGGAGGGCTCCGGGAACGTCAACGCGCTCGACGTGCTGCGCGCCCTGAGCCGCGAACCGGGCGCCGCCGAGGCGCTGTTCGCCGAACTCGCCCTCGCGCGCGGGGCGGACCCCCGCCTCGACACGGCCGTGACCGCGCTCAAGGACCAATTGGCCGGAACCGATCAGACGGGCGCCCGCCGGCTGGTCGAGCGGATGGCGCTCGCGCTCCAGGCCTCACTGCTCGTCCGGCACGCTCCGCACCCGGTCGCGGACGCCTTCTGCGCGACCCGGCTGGGCGGCGACTGGGGACACTCCTTCGGCACGCTTCCCGCGGGCACCGACCTCGACCGCATCCTGGAGCGCGCCCTTCCCGGCCGGAACTGATCCCTTCACGCGCGCGTGCGGGCGAGCTCGACGCGTGGCCGGTGATCGCCGACGGATCGCACACAGTCAGCATCCGCTTCCGGACCGCTGTCGGCGCCGTGGTGCACACTCCCGATCAGAGGGCGCTCGCCTGGGGAGGACAACGTGTTCACGGGGATCGACGAGGTCGACTGGGCCACGCTGCGGCACGCGCACGGCAGCGCGGAGGACGTGCCCGGACGGTTACGGGCGCTGGCGTCCTCGGACGCCGCCGAGCGGGCCACCGCGCTCGACGGGATGTACGGCGCGGTGCACCACCAGGGCAGGGTGTACGACTCCACGCTGGCCTGCGTCCCCTTCCTGTTCGCGCTCGCCGCACGTGAGGACGTGCCGGACCGGGGCGGCATCGTGGAACTCCTGGTCAGCATCGGCGGCCTCGGCGACATCGGGGGGACCTCGCCGAGTGGCGGCTCGCCGGGGACGTGGGACGGCGGTACGGCGCCGCGTCCGGTGACCGCAACCCCATCCACCTCCACCCCCTCACCGCCCGGCCGGCGGGGTCGGCGGCGTCGGCGGGGTCGGCGGGGTCGGCGACATCGGGGGGACCGGCGGCGTCGGCGGGACCGGCGGGACTCGCGTCGGCGACCTGGGCGGCGTCGGCCGGGAGAGCGGCGAGGAAGGGGGCCGGGACCGGCGGGCACGGGAGGCGGTCCGCGCGGGTGCCGCTTCCTTCGTCCGGCTCGCCACGGACCCGGAGCCGGCCGTGCGCCGGGCGGCGGCCGGCGCTGTGGTGCGCTTCCTGGACGAGCCGCCGCGGGTCCTGGAGCTGCTGCGGCAGCGGCTGCGCGGGGAACGGGACGACTGTGTCCTGCTCGCCCTCACGGAGGCCCTCGGCCTGTTCGCCCACCGGTACCCCGCGCACGCCGACGCCGCGGTGGCCCTCCTGGCCGAACAGAGCGGACCGTAGTCCTCGCCCGCGCTACGGCTCGCGGCACTCGGACAGCTCGCGCTCCGCGCGCCGGGCCGGCTCCCCGCCGGCCTGGTGCCGACGGCGGTCCGGCTGTTACGGGAACGGTCCGCGCGTCGCGTCCTCGCCCCGGAACACCGCGGCCCGGACACCCTGGTGGGCCGCATACGGCGGCTGCGGCCCTCCGACGAGGAGGGCGCCGCGCTGTTGCGCACGCTGCACAGCGCGCTCGGTGACCGGGTGGACGAGCGGCTCGCCCTGCTCGCCGGGCAGTTGACCAGCCCGGACCCGGTGGACCGGTGCAATGCCGCGTGGATGTCGGCGGTGCTGTTCCGCGGCTGGCGCGGCGACCACAGCGGTGTGGTGCGGCTCCTCGGTGCCCAACTGGGCACCGAGGAGGACCGGTTACGGGACGCGGCGGTCTCGGTCCTGGCGGAGCTGTTCGCGCTGGCCGCGCCCGCCGCGGACGACCTCCACGCGCTCGTGGCCACCCGGCCCGACCTGTGGACGCACCGCTGGGAGCGCTGCCCGCCGACGCTGGGCGGCCCGCTCAAGGCGCTGGCCAGAAGTGGCGATCACCGCGCCGTCCCGGTCCTGGCGCAGCTCCTGGCCGGCCCGGCGGCACCCGTGGGCCTCGGCTTGGAGGTCGCGCACCTGGGCCGGGCCGCGATTCCCCTGGCCCCCGCTCTGCGGCACCGGCTCGGCCGCATTCCGCTCGCCTCCCCCAGCGCGGCCCGGCTCGCCGCGCCGCTGCTGACCGCGGTCAGGGCCACCGGCGACGCGGACGCGGTCCCGGAGCTGCTACGGCTGCTGTCGGACACGCCCGGCGGCGCGCGAGCGCGGGACGCGGTCGTCGGCCAGGTGATCGAGACACTGACGGACCTGGGGGCCGCGGCACAGGCGAGACCACTGCTCCGCCGGCTGCTGGACACCCGGCACGCGGCCGTCGCGGCGGGCGCGCTGTGGTCGGCGGACGGGGACGTGTCCGCCGTACTCCCGGTCCTCGTCCGCGAGTTGACGCGGGCTGATCCGGTGGCCCGCCAGCACGCCGTCCGCGCGCTGGGCAGCATGGGGCCGGCCGCCCGCGCCGCCCTGCCCGGGCTGCGCGGGCTCGCCCGGTCGGGGCCGGCGCACGAACGGGTACCGGCCGCGTGCGCGCTGTGGCGCGTCACCGCCGACGCGGGTCTTGTTCGGCCGGTGCTACGAGCGGCCTGGGCGGAGGCCCCCCACACCCGTGTCCCCGTCGCCCGCTGCCTCCTCATGATGGGCCCGGCCGCCGCGCCGCTCCGTGGCCTGCTCACCTCGGAACTGGCCGCTGGGCACCGCCACCTGACCGGCGGCGAGGGCGCGTACGGGAGCCATGACATACCGGCGGACGAGGAGTTGGTACGGCTGTGCCGCGAGGTGCTGGCAGCCCTGTAGGGGGCGCGTGCCGGGGACCACTGCGGCCACTCCTGGGGCAACCGGCCCGAACCGACTGCCCCACCACGGCACAGGAAGGCACCCCCCGGCACAGAACCCCCGACCCGCCGACCGGTTCAGACCGTGCGTCCCCACTGAGGACCGAGGCGGGCCCACTCCGTGTCCCAGGCGTCCAGGCGGCGGCGTTCCAGGCGGGCTCGTGCGGCGAGACCGCCGATGAAAGGTACGGCGGCGGTGCTCACGCCGGCCAGGAGCCCTATCAGCGTGGCCCGGAAGGCGGCCTCCGACGCGGTCGTGGGACGGCTGACGAGGTGGCCCCGCGGATCGGTCCAGACGGTGACCGGCGTGCCGGGTCCGACGCCGGGCTCCACCCGGACCCGGCCGGTGTGGGCGGAGCCGTCGGCCGCGGTCCAGCGGACCTTGGCCCAGAACCGCTCACCGGCGGAGGCGTGGCCGGGGGCGGGGCGGGACACCCCGGGGATCCGGGCGGCGACCAAGGCGACAGCGGGGCGCCAGGTGGCACGCTCGCGGGCGAGTCCGTGCTCCACCGAGCGGGCCGCCGCCAGGCCGGCCGGCACTCCGGCCAGGACGGTCAGCAGCAAGGTACCGAGCACCACCCAGGCCTCCAGCACGTCGGCCCGGCGTTTGAGCGGGTTGCGCCGCCAGCGCCACAGCCACACCTTCGGACCACGGAACGCCTTCAAGGGCATCCTCCTCACGAGCGCACCGACCGGCCGGACCGCCCTCCCATACGGGAGAGATCGCTCCGTTGCTCACGACGAGCCGTCTCCCCGACGGTCGCACGAGGCCCCCCTCTCGCGCAGGCGCATGCCGGAACGGGCCCGGGCCGATCTTCGCCCCGGGCCGGCGACACGACGGTGACCTGCGGTGACACCCTCACCGGGGGAGAGTGTCAGTGGTGGGGTGCACACTGGCCGATATCTGGCGGCTACCTGGACAAAGACGTCCCGGAGGTGATCGGCATGGCCGAGGTACTGCTCGCGGTGGGCACCCGTAAAGGCCTGTTCATCGGGCGGAAGCGGGGCGGTGGCCCCTGGGAGTTCGACGAGAGCCCGTATTTCAACGCGCAGGCGGTGTACTCGGTCGCGATCGACACCCGGGGCCCGCGGCCCCGGCTGCTGGCGGGCGGTGACAGCGCGCACTGGGGGCCGTCGGTGTTCCACTCCGACGATCTGGGCCGCACGTGGACCGAACCGGCGCAGCCGGCCGTCCGGTTCCCCAGGGACACCGGCGCCTCCCTGGAGCGTGTCTGGCAGTTGCACCCGGCCGCCGCCGAGCCCGACGTGGTGTACGCGGGCACGGAACCCGCGGCGCTGTACCGCTCGGTGGACCGAGGTGAGAGCTTCGAGCTGATCCGGCCGCTGTGGGAGCACCCCACCCGCTCGCACTGGGTGCCGGGCGGGGGCGGTGAGGGCCTGCACACGGTGCTCACCGACGCACGCGACCCGCGGGCGGTGACCGTGGCGGTGTCGACGGCGGGGGTGTTCCGCACGGCCGACGGCGGGGCGAACTGGGCCCCGTCCAACTCCGGTGTGTCCGCCGTCTTCCTGCCGGACCCGAACCCCGAGTTCGGCCAGTGCGTCCACAAGGTGGCCAGAGACGCGGGTGCCCCGGACCGGCTCTATCTCCAGAACCACTGGGGGGTGTACCGCAGCGACGACGCGGCCGGGCACTGGACCGACATCGGCGAGGGCCTGCCGTCCACGTTCGGCTTCGCGGTGGCCGCGCATCCGAGCCGGGCCGGCACGGCGTACGTCTTCCCGATCAACGCCGACGCCGACCGGGTGCCCGCCGGGCACCGCTGCCGCGTCTTCCGTACCGCGGACGCGGGCGGCACGTGGGAGCCGTTGACCGAGGGGCTGCCGGAGGAGGACCACTACGGCACGGTGCTGCGGGACGCCCTGTGCACGGACGACGCCGACCCGGCGGGCGTGTACTTCGGCAACCGCAACGGCGAGGTGTTCGCATCGGCCGACGACGGCGACAGCTGGCGACTGCTGGCCGCCCACCTCCCGGACGTGCTGTGCGTGCGGGCGGCGGTGGTCGGTTGAGCGGGCTCGGGGGCGGCGACAGACGGTTGAGCAAGGCTCGCGGGTGACGGTGGCCTACTGAGTGAGGCTCGGGCGGCGATGGCCGGTGTGCGGGCATACAAGTCGCGGTGGACGGTTGCCCGGGCGCACGGGTGGTCAGTGGTGGAACGGGCGTGCGGGACCGTGGGCGCCCGTGGGTGTGCTCCGGCCATCGGTTGATCGCCGGCGGGTGCGCGGCAGTAGGGTGACGCCCGTGGCACCACGACCCTTGCATGAGATCGTCGAAGCGGGCTGGGCGAAGGCCCTGGAACCCGTCGCGGGACGGATCGCCGAGATGGGCGACTTCCTGCGCGCGGAGATCGCCGCGGGACGCACCTACCTCCCGGCCGGACCGAACGTCCTGCGGGCCTTCCAGCAACCCTTCGACGAGGTGAGGGTTCTGATCATCGGTCAGGACCCGTACCCCACGCCCGGGCACGCGGTGGGCCTGTCCTTCTCCGTGGCGCCCGAGGTGCGTCCACTGCCGCCGAGCCTGATCAACATCTTCCGCGAGCTGAACAGCGACCTGGGGCTGCCCCAGCCGTCCACCGGCGACCTCACGCCGTGGACGCAGCAGGGCGTGCTGTTGCTCAACAGGGCGCTGACCACCGCACCGCGCCGGCCCGGGGCGCACCGCGACAAGGGCTGGGAGGCGGTGACCGAGCAGGCGATCCGGGCCCTTGCGGCGCGTGGCAAGCCTCTGGTCTCCGTCCTGTGGGGCCGCGACGCCCGTAACGCGCGTCCGCTGCTGGGCAGTCTCCCGGCGGTGGAGTCCGCACACCCCTCACCCAGGTCGGCGGACGGCGGGTTCTTCGGCTCGCGCCCGTTCAGCCGGGCCAACGACCTGCTGATCCGGCAGGGCGGCCAGCCGGTGGACTGGCGCCTGCCGTGACCTCACCGGGGTTCCTCGCCGTGGACTCCGGTGGTTCCGGCCTCCGGGTCGCCGTCGGTGTCCCGGAGCGGGAGACCCCGGTCCGGCGGGAGATCCGGGAACCGGTCCGCACGGGCACGCGCGGCCTCGATCCGGACCATCTCATGGAACAACTCCTCCCGGTGGCCCGCGCCATGGCCGCCGAGGCGGGGGTGGGCGAGCTGGGCACGGCCGTCGTCGGCGCCGCCGGGTTCGCCACCCTGGGCGACGCCCTGCGCGCCGAACTGCCCGGCGCCCTGGCGCGGGAGCTGGGTGTGCGGACCGTGGCGCTCGCCGCGGACGCCGTCACCGCGTACGTCGGCGCCCTCGGGCCTCGTCCGGGCGCGGTGCTGGCCGCGGGCACCGGGCTGATCGCCGTCGGCACGGATCTGCGCGGCTGGCGGCGGGCCGACGGCTGGGGGCACCTGCTGGGCGACTGCGGCAGCGGAGCCTGGATCGGCCGGGCGGGCCTGGAGGCGGCGCTGCGCGCCCACGACGGCCGGGACGGCGGTTCCGCGCCGCTGCTGGCCGGCGCCGAACGGCAGTTCGGCCCGGTGCGCGGGCTGCCCGGCCTGCTCTATCCGCGCACCGACCGGCCCGCCGTGCTCGCCTCCTTCGCGCCCCGGGTGGCCGCGTGCGCCGGGGACGATCCGGTCGCCGCGGGCATCCTGCGCGCGGCGGCCCGGCACATGGCCGAGTCGGCCGCCGCCGTGTGCCCGGCCGACGGGACACCCGACGTGGCGCTCACCGGCGGTCTGTTCGCGATGGGCGACCCGCTCCTCGTACCGGTGCGCGAGGAGTTGGCGCGCAGGCTGCCGCACGCCCGGCAGGTACCGGCCGAAGGGGACCCGCTGGACGGCTCGGTGCGGATCGCCCGGGCGCTGGTGGCCGGCCGGCTGCCCCTGCCGACCGAAACGGCCATGCTCTGCGTGATGCGTGACGTTCACCAGCGGTTTGTTCCCGGTCGCGGCCCGTGATCGGCGGAGTGCGCCCCGAACAGGCGTCAGTCATACGTAACTCATCAGACAAAACCGGACGGATACCGTTCACCTGCACCCTCCCCAAACGGCGTAGCCCGATGAGCCAGTAACATTCGGCGCCATGAGCTCCCCCACTGGACCCGCGTCCGGCCTGCCCGTACGAATGCCGCGACCCCGCCAGCCCGGACGCCACCGCCGCCCGGAACCGCTGGTGGCTCCCGAGGGCGCGCCGGCGCTCGTCCTCGCGGTGCCCGGCGTGCCCAGCGCCGCCACGCGCAGCCTCGCCGAGGAGGTCGTGAGCATCGCCCGCTCCGAGCTGCCCGGCCTGGACGCCCGGATCGGGTACCTGGACGGGGACGACTCGGAGTTCGCCACGCTCCGCTCCGTGCTGGCGCACGCCGCCGAGGAGCGCACCGCCCGTTATGAGCGGGCCGTCGCCGCCGGGGTCGAGGGGGTCAGGGAGCCCGACGGCCCGGTCGCCGTCGTCGTCCCGCTGCTGGCCGGTCCGGACGGCGCGCTGCTGCGTCACATCCGTCAGGCCGTGATGGACAGCCGGGTCGCCGCCGAACTGACCGATGTCCTCGGCCCGCACCCGTTGCTCGCCGAGGCGCTGCACGTGCGGCTGTCCGAGGCGGGTCTGGCCCGCGCCGACCGCGCCCGGCTGTTCACGGTGGCCACCGCCGCCGACGGCATCATCCTGGCCTCCGTGGGCGGCGAGGAGGCGGTGCAGGCGGCCGGTATCACCGGCATGCTGCTCGCCGCGCGCCTGGCCGTGCCGGTGATGGCGGCGGCGCTGGACCAGGAGGGCTCCATCTCCTCGGTGGCCGAGCAACTGCGTTCCTCGGGTTCGCAACAGCTGGCCCTGGCGCCGTATCTGATCGGTCCGGAGATCGACCCGGCGCTGACGGCCGAGGCGGCCGCGGAGGCGGGCTGCGCCACGGCGGAGGCGCTCGGCGCGTACCCGGCGATCGGCAAGCTGGCCCTCGCCAAGTACACGACGGCGCTGGGCATCGCCCCGCAGCAGGCACAGGGCGCGCCGGTCCGCTGACCCGCCGGCGCCCGTACGAAGCAGGGCCTGCTCCCGTTGCGGAGCGGGCCCTTCGCCGTGCCGGAGGGGGACCTTCGCCGCTTTCCGGGCGGGCGCTTCGCCTTGCCGGGACCCGGCGTGCTCAGCCGAAGACGACGCAGGAGGCCGCGGCGACCCGCACCGAGCCGTCGTAGCGGGGCAGGCCCGTCGCCTCGTCCACGGTGAACCAGGTCACGTCCCCGGAACGTTCGTTGGCGGCGTACAGACGACCGTTGTGTTCGGCCAGGGCGCGCGGCCAGTGCCCGCCGCAGGGCACCGTGGCGGTCAGCCGGAGGCTGTCGGCCCCGACGGCGAGCACCGACAGGACGTCCTCGCCGCGGGTCGCGGTCCACACGAAGCGGCCGTCGGGCGAGACGACGATCCCGGAGGGGTAGGCGTCCCCGGCCGGGGCGCCGGGCAGCAGGGGGACCTCGGTGAGCGGCTTCAGGGAGCCGGTCCCGGCGTCCCAGCGGCACACGGTCACGGTGGGGGTCAGCTCGTTGACGACGTAGGCGTGCTCACCATCCGGGTGGAAGGCCAGGTGGCGGGGGCCGGAGCCCGGGCGCAGGGCGGTCTCGCGGTGCACGGCGGGGGTGCCGTCCACGAGGGTGCACACGCGGACCGAGTCCGTCCCGAGATCGACGCTGACGGCCCACCGGCCGCTGGGGTCGGCCTGCACCTGGTGGGCGTGCGGGCCGCGCTGGCGCCGGTCGTGCGGGCCGGAGCCGCTGTGCCGGAGCCGGCCGGAGGCCCTGGCTGCGAGGGTGCCGTCGGGGCGCAGCGGTACGGCGGTGACGCTGCCGCAGCCGTAGTTGGCGGTCAGCACGTGCCCGGCGTACAGGCCGAGGTGGGTGGGGCCGCTGCCGTCCACCGGCACGGGCGCGCCGACGGGTTCCGGCCGGTCACCGGTGACGCGGTAGGCGGCGACGGCGCCCTCGGCCGTCTCGCTGACCGCGTAGAGCGTGGCGCCGTCCGGTGACAGGGCCAGGTAGGAGGGGTCGGGCAGGTCGTCCGCGGCGGCGACGACGGTGAGGGCGCCGCCGTGCGGTGCCACCTCGGCGGTCACCAGTCCGGGGCCACCCGCCGCCGTGAACGAGCCGATGAACGCCCGGCGTCTGCCCGGCCTGCCGCCCTCTGCCACCGCTGTCCCCTCTCGGTCGAGCCAGTCCGGGGCCGACGGTAGCAGCCCCTTGCCCGCGGTCTAGACCAAGCTAGACCAAGAGAGGGGGTGGCCGGCCGGTTCATCACGCGGACGTGACACCCGAGGCGCCCGGCAGGGCATCGGTACCGCCGCCGGCACGGGTCCCGCAGGAGCCGGCGCGCGGGCGCCCCGCCGTGGGGCGCCCTCCGGCGGGCGCACGGCGGGACGCGACAGCGGGCGTCAGAAGCCGTCCGGCCGCCCGGCCAGGGCCTCCGCTCCCGCCGGCCTCGGCCCGGACGGTGTCCGCAGCGGTTCGGCGAGGGCGGCCAGGGCGCGTTCCAGGCCGTGCAGGTGGGCCAGGACGGGCTCGGCGGGCGATTCGGCGGGGCGGTGGAGCGGTTCTCCGCGGCCGGCGGTGAGGGCCTCGACGGCGGTCTCGACGCGCCAGCAGGCGGCGGCGAGGCGCGCGTCGTGGGAGGCCTCCGGGTCGGCGGCCACCGCCACCAGGCCCCTGACCTCGCGTGCGCAGTCGTCGAGCAGCGCCAGGACCCGGCGGGCGCGCGCCTTGCGGGCCGGCATCGGGTTCAGCGGATGGACCAGCGGTGCCACCGAGAGCCGGACGCGGCCGAGCAGCTGCTCCAGTTCGGCCACCCGCGGCGCCGGGTCGGCCGTGGCGGAACCGGCGAGGCGTGCCGCGGCCTCCGCCGTGCAGGCGTGGACGCAGCGCAGGGCCCGCTGGATCCACGCGTCGGTGGTGGCGTGGGTGGTGACGGGCAGCACGAGCAGGACCGCGAGCGCGGCGCCGAGTGCGCCGACGCAGGTCTCGGCGAGCCGCAGCGCCAGCAGTGCGGGGCTGAGGACGCCGAGCAGGCCGTAGAGCAGTTCGGCGAGCAGCGTCACCCAGAGCATCATCCAGGTGTAGGAGACGGCGGCCGTGTAGAAGATGCCGAAGACGCAGACCGCGACCAGGGCGGCCGTCGGGACGGGCGCGCCGTGCAGGGGGACGGCGACGAGGAGGCCGAGGCCGATGCCGATCACCGTGCCGAGGACCCGGCGGAAGCCGCGTACCAGCGTCTCGCCGCGCGAGGCGGTGTTGACGAAGATCCACCAGGTGGCGCCGACGGCCCAGTACCAGCGCTGCCCCGACAGCAACTGGCCGGCGACCAGCGCGAACCCGGCACCCGCGGTCGCCTGGAGCGCCTGCCGCGTGGTCACCCGGGCCAGCCCGGTCGCGCCCGGCGGGGCGGGTACGACGGCCGGGGGCAGCCGACGCTCGTAGCACCACGCGCCGAAGCGGACCGCCGCCGCGCTGAGCACGGACAGCAGGACCGCGGCGTACAGCTCGGGCAGCTGGGCCGGCGTGACGTGCAGGAACTGGGCCACGAAGAAGGTCATGAAGGCGAACACGCCGAGGCTGTGTCCCCGCGGCCCCCAGCGGCGCGCGTACACGCCGGCGCCGACGACGGCGAGGAAGGCCAGGTCACGGGCGACGGGGACGTCGTGCAGCCCGGCCGCCACGGCGAGCGCCGGCAGGCCCACGGCGGGCAGCAGGGCGGTGGTGACCGCCTGGCCGCGCACGGTCGCGTCGGCGACGGTGAACAGGGCGAGCAGGGCGGCGAGGCCACCGGCGACCGCGCCGGGGAGGGAATGTCCGGCACCGAGACAGACCACGACTGCCAGTCCGATGCCGAGGACGGCCCGTGCGGCGAAGCGCAACCGCCCCCGCCCCGGGTCCGGAGCCACGAACACCCTCTTCAGCACTGCTGCCCTCCCCTGGGAACACCGGCACGGAAAAGGCGCCGCGGGGATCCGCAGCGCCATCGACACCCCCATGAGAGCATCACGAAGGTCACTGGCTCAAGTGTTGCCCGAATCACTGGGCCATTGGCTACGTGACGGCGTGACAGAAGCGGTTGACGGAATGCCAACGGACCAGGTGGGAGGGTCCAGGCCCCCTCCCGTGACCTGGGCCATTGGTACAGTCGTACGTCATGGCCGTGGACGAACTCGACACCCGCATTCTGCGACTGCTTCTCGAGCAGCCGCGCACCAGCGTGCGCGAGTACGCCCGCATCCTCGGTGTCGCCCGCGGCACGCTCCAGGCCCGGCTGGACCGGATGGAACGCGACGGCGTGATCACCGGTACGGGTCCTTCCCTCTCCCCCGCCGCCCTGGGCCATCCGGTGCTGGCATTCGTGCACATCGAAGTCACGCAGGGCCATCTGGACGACGTGGGCGACGCGCTGGCCGCCGTACCGGAGATCGTGGAGGCGTTCTCGATCACGGGTGGCGGAGACCTGCTCGCGCGCGTGGTGGGCCGGGACAACGCCCACCTGGAGGACGTGATCCAGAAGCTGATCAGCCTCCCCGGCGTCGTGCGCACCCGCACGGAGGTGGCGCTGCGCGAACGCGTTCCGTACCGGCTGCTGCCGCTGGTGGAGTCGGTCGGCCGGGCGGCACGCGCCTGACGGTCGGCATCATGGACGCCATGAGCGATCTGGACACCAGGAGCGGTCTCGGCACTCTCTCGGTCATCTTCGATCTCGACGGGACGCTGGTGGACAGCGAGCCGCACTACTACGAGGCGAGCCGGCAGACCCTCGCCGAGCACGGCGTTCCGGTCTACACCTGGGCGGATCACGAGGACTACGTAGGCGTCAGCACCCGGGAGTCGGCGGCTATCTGGCGGGAACGCTACGGTCTGCGCGCCCCGGTGGACGACCTGCTGGCCCGCGCGAACCAGCGCTATCTGGACCTGGCCCGCGCCGGCACGCGCGCGTACCCGGAGATGCGCGCACTCGTCGAACGTCTGGCCGCCCAGACCGTGCCGATGGCGGTGGCCTCGGGATCCTCCCCCGAGGCCATCGAGGCGGTCCTGGCGGGCACGGGCCTGGACGCCTTCCTGCGCACGGCGGTCTCGGCCGACGAGGTCCCGCGCGGCAAGCCCGCCCCCGACGTCTTCCTGGAGGCGGCCCGCCGGCTCGGCACGGAACCCGCGGACTGCGTGGTGCTGGAGGACGCGGCCCCCGGTGCGGCCGCCGCCCACGCGGCCGGGATGCGCTGCGTCGCCGTTCCGTACGTCCGTGCCCGCGCGGACGCCCCCGAGTTCGCCACGGCGGCCCTGCTCGTACGGGGCGGCCAGCAGGAGTTCTCGGCACGTTCGGTGTACGCGTGGCTGAGGGACGCGGCGCGCTGAACCGGCGCTCCGGACGGCCGCCGGTCCGGGGCCGGCTCGCCGAGCCTCACCGTGCGGGCTGGGCCGTGGCTGCATAGCGTGACCCCATGAGCACAGTTCAGACCCGGCCCGCCCCCGACGACCGGCGGTGGAAGGCGCTCGGGGTCTGTCTCGCGGCGGGTTTCATCTCGCTTCTCGACACCTCGATCGTGAACGTGGCACTGCCCTCCATGGAACACGGGATGGGAGCCTCCCAGGCCGCTCAGTCGTGGGTGGTCTCCGGGTACGCCCTCACCTTCGGGCTCGCCCTGGTCCCGGCGGGCCGGCTGGGTGACATGCGCGGCCGGCGTCAGGCCTTCCTGGTCGGGCTCGCCCTGTTCACGGTGGCCTCGGCGGCGTGCGGGCTCGCCCCCGGCCCCTCCTGGCTGGTGCTGTTCCGGCTGATCCAGGGCACGGCGGCGGGCATGGTCGCACCGCAGACCTCGGGGCTGATCCAGCAGATGTTCCAGGGCGCCGAACGGGCCAAGGCCTTCGGGCTGCTCGGCAGCGTCATCGGCGTCTCGACGGCGGTGGGCCCCCTGGCGGGCGGCCTGCTGATCGACGCCGTCGGCACCGACGACGGCTGGCGCTGGGTGTTCTTCGTCAATCTGCCGATCGGGGTGGCCGCCTTCGTCGCGGGACTCCGGCTGCTGCCCCGCTTCGCGGTACCGGCGGGAAAGCGCGAGGAGTTCGACCCGTTCGGCGTACTGCTCCTCGGCGCGGGTGTCGTCGCGCTCATGCTGCCCCTGGTGCAGGAGCAGCAGTGGACCGGGCGGGAGAAGTGGGCGCTGATGCCGGTGGCCGTGGTGCTGCTGGGTGCGTTCTGGGTGTGGGAGAGACGGCAGGGGCTGCGCGGGCACGCCCCGCTGGTGGACCTGGCGCTGTTCTCCCTGCGGTCCTTCACCCTCGGCGCCCTGGTCAGCCTCTCGTACTTCGCGGGCTTCACCACGGTCTTCTTCGTCTACACGCTGTACCTCCAGAACAACGTGGGGTACAGCGCGCTCGCCGCGGGTCTCAGCGTGCTGCCCTTCGCGGCGGCCTCGGCGGTCGGAGCGGCGGTCGGCGGCCGGCTGGTGCTGCGCTACGGCCGCACGCTGGTCGTGATCGGTCTGAGCGGGGTGGCACTGGGACTGCTCGGCGTGGTCGCGGCGGTCGAGCTGGTGCCCGGGCAGGGCGTGGGGTGGGCGTCGGCGCTGCCGATGCTCATCGGAGGCATCGGCTCCGGTCTGACCGTCTCCCCGAACACGACCCTCACCCTCACCCGGGTCCCGGTGCGCCTTGCGGGCGCGGCCGGCGGCGTCCTCCAGACGGGCCAGCGCGTGGGCTCGGCGGCCGGCATCGCCGTGGTGGGCGCGGTGTACTTCGCTCACCTCGCCAACCACGGCAGTGCCGGTACGGCAGTCCAGCTCGGGCTGCTCACCGCCGTGGGGATCATCGTGGCCGCACTCGTGCTGGCAATCGCCGACCTGCGGGAACGCCATGTGCATCCGGAACCGGGCAGGGCCGGGGAGACGGTCCGGCGGGGTTCGCAGGAGGGCGGCACCGAGGAGCGGGTCCGGGGCGCCTCCTGAACGCCCGGACCGGGCGGCGGGGTGCGGGCCGGAGACTCCGCGCCGAGGCGGCGGCGCGCGCCGGGCTCACGACCTGCGGCGCGGCTTCCCCCGCTTGGCCGGCTTGGCGCCGCTGGTGCGGGCGCGTGCCGTGCCGCCCGCCGACTTGGCCCGCGCCTTCGCCGCGGGCGTCTGCCGGCTGCCGCCCTGTCCGGAACGCTTGGGCGTCCGGTCGGCCGGGGTGTTCGCCGTCGTACGGCCCCGGGTGCTGTTGACCGTGCGCCCGCGGACGACGCCGATGAAGTCCTCCACCAGGTCGGTGGTGGCGTCCTCCGGCCAGGACAGGGCGACGCTGGACTGCGGTGCGTCGGCAACCGGTCGGTAGGTCACGTCCCGGCGGTGGTGGAGACGGGCCAGGGACTGGGGGACGATCAGGAGGCCGACGCCGGCCGCGACCAGTTCGATCGCGTCCGCGGTCGTGGCGGGCCGTTCGAAGGCCGGTTCGCCCGGCGGGGCGTCCCAGTCGAAGAGGTCGTCCAGGGGGTGGAAGAGCACCTCGTCGGCGAGGTCGGCGAGGGTCACCTCCTCCACCGCCGTGATCACGTGATCCTTGGGGACGACGACCACCGAGGTCTCCGTGTACAGCGGGATCGCGCTGAAGTACGTACGGTCGACGGGCAGCCGGACCAGCCCCGCGTCGGCCTCACCCGCGCGCAGCACCCCGGGTGCGTCGGCGGCCTCGACCTGGACGAGGGTGAGCGGGACGCCGGGCCGGCGCTCGTTCCAGACCTTCACCCACTTGGCGGGCGTCACTCCGGGAACGTACGCGAGCCGGAACGACGGTGATTCCTCCGAGCCTGTCACCAGCCCAGGTTACCGTCCGCCACCGGCCCCCCTCACCGCGCGCCCTCGGGCACGGCCACCGCCGGCCCTCACACCGCGGGCATGGTCAGGCCTTCCGTACGCGGCCGATACCCTTGACCTCATGAAGTCGCAGCAGAGCACCCAGACGATGAAGCCCGCGACCGCGGCGAAGAAGCTGGGTGTGTACCTCCCCGCCACCCCCGCCTCCTTCCAGGAAGGCGTGGTTTCGCGTGCCGAGCTGAACGAGCTCCAGACCGACCCGCCGGAGTGGCTGCGCGAACTGCGGAACAACGGCCCCCACCCGCGTCCGGTGGTCGCCGCCAAGCTGGGCGTGTCCATCGCCGGCCTGTCCCGCGGCGGGGTCACCGAGCCGCTCACCACCGAGCAGATCGAGGCGCTCAAGCAGGAGCGGCCCGAGTGGCTGGAGAAGGAGCGCGCCACGCAGGCCGAGGTCCGCAAGGAGGCCGCGCGGATCAAGAACCTGAAGCAGGAGAAGGAGAGCGGCGCCGAGCGCGGCTGACCCGCCCGACCGTCCGCGACGCCCTTCGGCTCTGCCGGGGGGCGTCGTCCGTTGCCGGGCGCGTCGCCGACGGCACCGGACGGGCCGCCGTTCCCCCGTGCCGGCGGCCCGTCGGACGCACTGCGTCCGCGCAGGCCGGTGTCGCCGGATCGAAGTCTGTACCAGCCGGGGACCGCCGGGGTATGCGTACAAGTGCGTACGCCCGCGGAAGGACGGGCGGACACGGTGACCGGAGAGGACCACGTGCGGCTGGACAGGGCCTACGAACGCATGGCGGCCGTCGCCGTGACGGCGCTGCACGAACGGGAGCCCGAGCGGCTGTGGCCCCTGCTGGCCGGGACGCTGGCGGACCTGTGCGGCGGTGAGGCGGCCATCCACAAGCTGGACGACTGGAACGAGAGCGAGGGCACCATGGGTGCGGTGCCCGACGCCGCCGCCGCGGAACTGGCCCGGCTCGGCGACGCCGACCTCGCTCTGCTGCGCGCCGGCTACCCCTTCGCCCGCCACTACACGCCCCGGACCGACCGCACGCCGGTCACCGCGCACCGGGCGGTCGGCGCCACCTGGCCGGGCAGTCCCACGGCGCGGCTGCTCGCCGGGGTCCTTGACGTCGACCACGTGCTGGGCGTCCCGCTGCCGGGCAGCACCGCCCCGATCACCGGCTGCCTCGTCTACCGCGCCGGCACCGACTTCACCGACGACCACCTGGTGATGGCCGAGCGGGCGCAGCCGCTGCTGGCCGCCGTCGAGCGGCAGCGGCAGTTGCTCCAGGAGTGGCGGCGGGCGCTCGGTGCGGCCGGGTCGCCGGACCAGCGCGCGGCGGACTGCGCGCTGACCCCGCGCGAGACGTCCGTCCTGCTGCTGCTCACCGACGCACTCACGGCCGATGCCATCGGCCGACGCCTCGGCATCTCGGTCCGCACCGTGCACAAGCACGTCGAGAACATCTACCGCAAGCTGGGCACCCGCGACCGCGTCGGCACCGTGCTGCGTGCCCAACGGCTCGGCCTGGTGCCGGCGCCGCGGCCACCCGGGGCCGCCCGGACCCGCTCCCCATGACACGCCACCGCGCCGCGGTGGCGCGGTGGCGGGACCGGCCACGGGGAGGGGCTGGTCCGGTCGGGTCAGCCGAGGAAGCTCAGCCGCACCCGCCGGTCGGGGTTGTCCTTGTTGGTGTCCACCAGGCACACCGACTGCCAGGTGCCCAGTTCCAGACGGCCGCCGATCACCGGGAGGGTCGCGTGCGGCGGGACGATGGCCGGCATGACGTGGTCGCGGCCGTGGCCGGGGCTGCCGTGCCGGTGCTGCCAGCGGTCGTCGGCGGGGAGCAGGGTGTGCAGGGCCGCGAGGAGGTCGTCGTCGCTTCCGGAACCCGTCTCGATGACGGCGATCCCGGCGGTGGCGTGCGGGACGAAGATGTTGAGCAGGCCGTCCCGGCCGGCGGCGGCCTCCCGCAGGAACTCCTCGCAGTCGGCGGTGAGGTCGACGACGCGTTCCCGGGAGCCGGTGGAGACGTTCAGCATGCGCGTGGTGAAGGCATCGGACATGACCCCATCCTGACCCGTACGCCGTTTCCCACACGCCGTGACGGCGTCGAATTCCGCTATGGACGGTGTCCACGGCCTGCGCGCGCTCACGTGCGTCGGACCTGGTCGGCCTCGGCCACCGGACCGACGCCCGCCGCCCGGCCGAGGACGCTGTCCGGCGGCGGGCCCCAACGCGCCACCCGGTCGGGAAGATCCGTGCGGGAGGGTCCGTTGAGGGAGGCGTGAACGCAACGCGCGAGGTCGATGTCGTCGTCGCAGGTGCCGGTCAGGCGGGTCTGGCCGGCGCCTATCATCTGCGCCGCGGCGGCTTCGAGCCGGACCGCGACTTCGTCGTCCTCGACCACTCCCCCGGGCCGGGCGGCGCCTGGCAGTACCGGTGGACCTCGCTGACTTACGGCAAGGTCCACGGGATGCACGCGCTGCCCGGCATGGAGCTCGAGGACGCCGACCCGTCGCGGCCTTCGGCGGACGTGATCGGGGAGTACTTCGACCGGTACGAGCGGGCGTTCGACCTCCGGGTACGGCGCCCCGTCGACATACGCGCCGTACGGGAGGGCGACGGAGGACGGCTGCTCGTGGAGACCCCGGACGGCACCTGGTCGACACGGACGCTGCTCAACGCGACCGGCACCTGGGACCGCCCGTTCTGGCCGCGCTATCCCGGCCAGGAGGACTTCCGCGGGCGGCAGCTGCACACCGCGCAGTACGCCGGGCCCGAGGAGTTCGCCGGGCAGCGGGTCGTGGTCGTGGGCGGCGGGGCCTCGGGCACCCAGCATCTGCTGGAGATCGCCCCGTACGCCGCCGCGACCACGTGGGTCACCCGGCGGCCCCCGGTCTTCCGGGAGGGGCCGTTCGACCAGGAGGCGGGCCGTGCGGCGGTCGCGCTGGTCGAGGAGCGGGTACGCCGGGGGCTGCCCCCGCGCAGCGTGGTCTCGGTCACCGGGCTGCCCCTGAACGACGCCGTCCGGCAGGGTCTGGCCGACGGTGTGCTGGAACGGCAGCCGATGTTCGGCAGGATCACCCCCGACGGCGTGGAGTGGCGGGACGGCCGGCACGTGGCCGCCGACGTGATCCTGTGGGCGACCGGTTTCCGGGCCGCGCTGGACCATCTGGCTCCGTTGCGACTGCGTGAGCCGGGCGGCGGCATCCGCGTCGAGGGCACCCGCGTGGTCGCCGATCCGCGGATCCATCTCCTCGGCTACGGCCCCTCGGCCAGCACCGTCGGCGCCAACCGCGCCGGGCGCACGGCCGTCCGGGACATCAGGCGGCTGCTGGCCGGGGAGCCGGTCGCCGCGTGACCTCGCGCCGCGTCAGCGGACCGGGGGCTGTGCGGAGGCCGGGGACTGCGCCGGGCTACCGGTCGGCGGCTGCGCCGTCCCCGTGCGCCGGTGCAGGGCGTTGAACTCCGCCACGTTGCTCAGGTGCGCGGCGTAGTCCGCGGTGAAGCGGGTGTCGCCGGGTCTGACCGTGACGAAGTACAGCCAGTCGCCCGGCGTCGGGTTGAGCACGGCGCGCATCGCGTCGTCGCCGGGGTTGCCGATCGGTGTCGGCGGCAGACCCATGCGCTGGTAGGAGTTGTAGGGGCTCTCGATCTGGATGTCGTCCTGGCTGGTACGCGGGGTGCTGCGGTTCAGCGCGTAGTCGAGGGTCGAGTCCATCTGGAGCGGCATCCCGCGCTCCAGCCGGTTGAGGACGACCCGGGCCACCTTGCCCATGTCCTCCTTCGTCGCTGCCTCGGCCTGGACGATGCTGGCGATGGTGACGGCCTGGTAGACGTTCATCGCGGTGTGCTGGGCCCCGGCCGCGACCGGTGCGCCGTCGTACTTCCGGTTGGCGGTGTCGACCATGAGCCGCACCAGGGACTCGGGCGTCGCCCCTTTCCGGATGGGATACGTCGCGGGGAAAAGATAGCCCTCGGGGTTGCCCTCGGCCTCGCCCGGAAGTTTCAGGGCGGCCTTGCCGAGGGATTTACGGGTGCTTCCCGGCGGCAGCTCGAGCGCCCTGTCGACGGCGTCGTAGACCTGACCGGCGCGCCAGCCCTCCGGGATGACCAGCGTGGCGGGCTTCGTCTCCTCGTGGAGGTCCACCAGCGTCAGCAGCGGCACCGCCACGGCGGTACCGGCGACGACGGCGCCGGCCACGACGAGGGCGAGTCTGCCCCGGCGTGTCAGTCGGATCGTGCTCCGTGGCGGAGTCTTCGTCTGCATGCGGGCACGGTAATACGCATATCGTCACAAACCTGGCATCTGTTCAACTTGTCGGTTGCAGTTGCGCGTCCCGGCGCACCAGGGCCGCATACCGGCCGTCCAGCTCCAGCAGTTCCTCGTGCGTGCCCCGTTCGGCGACCCGTCCGGAGTCCAGCACCACGATCTGGTCGGCATCGCGGACCGTCGACAGGCGGTGGGCGATGGTGATCGTCGTCCGGTCGGCCGAGAGTGCGTCGATGGCCTGCTGCACGGCGGCCTCCGTGCGGGTGTCCAGCGCGCTGGTCGCCTCGTCGAGGATGAGGACCGGCGGGTCGCGCAGGATGGTGCGGGCTATCGCCAGGCGCTGCTTCTCACCGCCGGAGAAGCGGTGGCCGCGTTCGCCGACGACCGTGTCGTAGCCATCGGGGAGCGCGGCTATGTGGTCGTGTATCTGTGCCGCCCTGGCCGCCGCGTGGAGGTCCTCGTCGTCGGCGTCCGGCTTGGCGAAGCGGAGGTTGTCGGCGACGGAGGCGTGGAAGAGGTACGTCTCCTGCGAGACGACACCGACCGCGCGGGCGAGGGTGTCGAAGTCGAGGTCGCGGACATCGACGCCGTCCACGGTGACGCGGCCGCCGGTGACGTCGTACAGGCGGGGCACCAGACAGCCGAGCGTGGACTTGCCGGCGCCGGTCGGGCCGACGACGGCGAGGCTGCCGCCGGCGGGGACGGTGACGTCGATGCCGTCGAGGACGGGGCCGCCCTTGCCGTCGTAGCGGAACTCGACACCCTCGAAGCGGACTTCGCCCTTGATCCGGTCCAGCCGGACGGGCCGCTCGGGTTCGGTGATGTCGACGGGCAGGTCCAGGTACTCGAAGATGCGCTGGAAGAGCGCGAGCGAGGTCTGGATCTGGACGCCGGTCGCGAGCAGGCTCACGGCGGGGCGGAACAGGCCCTGCTGGAGCGAGACGAAGGCGACGATGGTGCCGAGGGAGGCCTCGGGACCGCCGAACCGGAGGGCGAGGCCCGCGGTCCAGTAGATGACGGCGGGCATCGCGGCCATGACGACGGTGATCACGGCCATGCGCCAGCGGCCGGCCATGTTCGATCTGACTTCCAGGTCGACGAGGCGCTCGGACTCCTCCGCGAAGGACGCGGTGAGCGAGTCGGAGCGGCCCATCGTGCGGCCGAGCAGGATGCCGCTGACCGAGAGCGACTCGGTGACCGTGGCCGCCATCGAGGCCATCTGTTTCTGCCGCTGGGTGGTGATCTTCTTGCGTTCGTTGCCGACCCGGCGGCTGATCCACACGAACGCCGGCAGCAGGAGGAGGGAGACGATCGTCAGCCGCCAGTCCAGGGCGGCCATCGCGACGATGGTGGCGACCACGCTGGTGACGTTGGAGACCAGCGAGGTGGCGGTGGAGGTGACGGTGGCCTGCATGCCGCCGATGTCGTTGGCGATGCGGGACTGCACCTCACCGGTGCGGGTGCGGGTGAAGAAGGCCAGCGACATGCTTTGCAGCCGGCCGTAGACGGCGGTGCGCAGGTCGTGCATGACCCGCTGGCCCACCGTGGTGGAGATGAGCGTCTGGAGCACGCCGAAGACGCTGGACAGGACGGCACTGACGATCATGCCGAGCGCGAGCAGGCTCAGCAGCCCCGTGCGGCCTTCGGGGATCGCGACGTCGAGGGTCTCCCTGAGCAGGAAGGGCGTGGCCACCGACGCCAGCGAGGAGGCGCCGACGAGCAGGCCGACGATCAGGAGACGCCCGCGGTAGGGACGGAAGAGCTTCAGGATGCGGCGCACCTGCCGCGGCTGTTCGCCGGCGTCGGCAGGTGGGGTCCAGGCGGGTTCACGGTCGGGGTGCATGGGCTCCTACGGAGGTGAGCGGGCGCCGGTCAGGGGTCGGCCGGCGATGTCTGATGGATCGTAGCTCATTGTTACCTATACTCACAATGAACGGCGTCCTGATATTGTTCCCGCATGACCACCCCCGATCCCGACGGTCTGCTCGCCGAGCAGTTGCTACGGCTCACCCGCCGGGTGCACCGCATCCAGAAACGCCATCTGGAACAGCATGACCTGGGCATCACCCCGGCGCAGTCCCGGCTGCTGCGCACCCTCGCGCACTACCCCTCCCCTCCGCGCATGGCCGATCTCGCCGAACGCCTGGAGGTCGTACCCCGCGCGGTGACCACGCTGGTGGACGGGCTGGAGGCGAGCGGCCGGGTGCGCCGGGTGGCGGATCCGGCGAACCGGCGTGTGACCCGGATCGAGCTGACGGACGAGGGTCACACCGCCCTGCGTGAGCTGCGTGCCGCACGCCGCTCGGCGGCCGAGGAGATGCTCGCTCCCCTGACGGAGAAGGAGCGCCAGGTGCTCGGGGTGCTGCTCGACACACTGATCGACGGGGACGCCCGGCAGCCCTGCTGACCACCGTGGCCCCGCCCCTGGCCCCCGGAGACGGGACGGGGCCGCCGGCAGCCGCCGCGGGGAGGCCGGACACCCCGGGGCGCGCGTCTCAGCAGCGGTTGCGGTCCTGCGTCAGCACGCCCTGGACGGTGGTCAGCGAACGGTCGTGGCAGCCGTCCGGACCGAGGAGGCGGTAGCGCTCCGTCGAGGTGCCGACCGCGTGCCGCTGGTCGCGCGGGACGTCGGTCGTGTACGCCGCGTCGCCGCTGTAGGTGTCGTCGAGCCGCGACCACGCGGTGCGCCGGCCGCCTTCGCCGACCACCGCCGAGGCCCGGTCAGCGAGGGCCAGCACGGTACGCAGCCGGCTGTCCGCGCCGAGGGTCGTGGCGCCGTTCATGGTGTACGTCCGGTGCGTGTGCGTCGTCCGCACGGGAACGCTCCCGGGTCCGTGTCCGGCATCGTGTCCCTGCCCGGGGCCGTTGACGGTGACGGTCTCGTCGTCGGTCCAGCTCGCGTCGAGTCCGTCCGTGGTCTCGTCGTCGGTCCAGCGGTGGACGGAGCTGTTGGCCAGCGTCCGGGTGACGGTGGTGGTCACCCGGCCGTGCGAGGTGTCGAGGTAGCCGGAGACGGTGAGCCGGTGCCCGGCCTCGGTGCGCACCCGGTTCTGTGCGCCGGGCGTGTACACGGAGGAGTTGGCGAGGCCGGTCGCGTGGTGCGTGGTGAGCGCGCCGGTGAGCCGGGCGCGGTGCGCGTCCTGCCAGACCAGGACGTTCACGGGGGTGCTCCAGCCCTGTTGCCCCGTGGGCACACCCACGACGGAGACTGCGACGTGGTGCGGGCGGCCGTCGTCGAGCAGGCCGGCGAAGGGCGTGAGGTCGTACTCGACCGGCCGCACGTCGAAGGCGCGCGGCGCCGGGAGCACGTACCAGAGGAAGGGGTTGGACCAGCCGCCGGTCCACACGTGCGGGTAGGGCGCGGCGATGCCGGCGAGCCGGCCGTCGACCTCGATCTGCACCTCGCGGTACGGGCCGTGGTCGGCCTTGCAGGAGTACGACGCCGGGTCGGCCACGGTCAGGTACCAGAACTCCTCGCAGCCGCCGCCCGATCCGGTCGCGTAGACCTCGGCGACGATCCGTTCGCTGTTGCGCGGCGTGGTGAGGGTCGTGCCGCCGGAGGTGTCGGCGAGGGTGAGGACGCGGTCGGGGGCCGGGGCGGCCGGACGGCCCGCGTAGAAGGTCAGGGTGACGTGTACGTCGATGACACCGGTGAACGTGTCGTCGACGACATTGCCGATCAGCATCTCGACATCGCGGGCGCGGCGGAAGGTGTCGCTGTAACGGGTGACGTCCTTCTCCACGTGCCACTCGATGCCGTCGGGCGAGGGCTCCGGGGTGGAGGTGCGCAGCACCTCCACCCCGCCGACACGCAGATAGCCGAGACGGTCGTACTGGCGGCCCTTCACCTTGCCGTCGAGGCGCAGGACGACCTTGCTCCAGCGGTCACCGCAGCCGTCGGGGGGTGTGTACGTGCCCCGGTAGGGGGTGAAGTCGCGGAACCGCACGTCGGCGAGAGTCACCTGGCAGGACCGGGTGTGCGGCCGCCCTACGGGCGGGGCCGCGGTCACCGGGTCGTGCCAGTCGGCACCGAACTCGACCGGTACGCCGGCGGCTCGGGCGGCCGGGGCCCCCGTGCCGAAGAGCGCGCTCGCCAGCAGTGCCGCCAAGGCGAGCATGGACATGACTAACCGTCTTCTCATGGCCGGTGTTCTACGGGCTGGGCCCGGCTCCCGCAATGACGCCTCGGGCAGACCGGCGCGATGAGGACGGCCCACGCGACCTCCGTACGAGCACCCACTTGACGGACATTCAGTGATATGAGCACATTTTCCTGTCATAGTGCCGCCATGGAGATCATGACCGCCGTCAGTCCATCGGGGCACACGGCCGCGAGCCGGTCCTCCCGATGCCGCGACCCGCACGAACTCCGCCGGTGAAGGCGCGCTCCAGGCATCCGGACCCCCGGCGTCCGCGTCGCCGCCAGGCCCTCCGCACACGGCACACGGCGCTGGCCCTCGCCGTCACCGGAGCCGTCGCACTCACCGGGACGCTCGCTCTCACCGGATCCCTCGCACCCCCCGGTGGCGCGCTCTTCGCCGGCGGAGCCAGGCACGGGAGCCGCGGCACTCCCGCCCCCGGCGCCTCGGCCGGCCCGGCCCCGTCCCCCGGCGCGCCGGGCATCGGCGACCCGCTGATGCCGCTGGCCGGCAACGGCGGTTACACCGTCCGCCGTTACACGCTCGACTTCGACTGGCGGGCGCCCCGGACGCCGTTCGAGGCCGGCGCCACCATCAGCGCCACCGCCACCCAGGCCCTGTCCCGCTTCGACCTGGACTTCGCGGGCAACACGCTGCACCACGTCACCGTCGACGGCACGCGGGCCACCGCCGCCCGCAGAGCCGACGAACTCGTCGTCACGCCCGCCGAGCCGATTCCCCGCGGCAGCACGTTCACCGTCCGCGTCACCTACACCGCCGACCCGGCCCGCAGCCGGCACCGCGACGACGCCATCCAGGACTACGGCTGGGTTCCCACGCCCGACGGCACCCTGCTCTGCGCGCAGCCCGACGGCGCTCGAATGATCTTTCCGGCGAACGACCACCCGAGCCTGCGGGCACCGGTCACCTTCCGGATCACCACCCCCGCGGGGCTCACCGCGGTGGCCAACGGCCGGCTCGTCGGCACCGTCCGGCGGCCGGACGGCCGCGTCCGATGGACCTACGACTCCGAACAGCCGGTCGCGGCACAACTGGTCCAGATGGCGATCGGGAGGTTCACGTTCGTCGACAGCAGCGGCCCGCACGGGCTGCCCGTCCGCGACGTGGTCCCCGACGCCCTGGTCACGGACACCGCGGCCCACCGCTCACTCACCGGGGAGCACCTGGCCTGGCTGGAACGGCGGCTCGGCCCGTACCCGTTCCGCCGCTACGGCGTGCTGGTCGGGGACACCGACCTGCCCGTGGCGCTGGAGACCCAGTCCCTGTCCGTCGTACCGAAGGACGACCTGCTGGGTGACCGGGTCGACGCCGAACGCAACCTCGTCCACGAACTGACGCACCACTGGACGGGCGACAGCGTCGCCATCCGGCGCTGGTCAGACCTGTGGCTCAGCGAGGGACACGCCCGCTTCTACGAACGTCTGTACTCCGAGGAGCACGGCGGCGTGAGCCTGGAGTCCGCGATGCGGGCGGCCTACGAACAGCACGACCAGTGGCGGCAGGACGACGGGGCTCCGGCCGAACCCACCGAGGCGACGCTCTTCAAGGTCATGCGGTACGACGGCTCGGCGCTGGTGCTGTTCGCGCTGCGGGAGAAGGTCGGTACCGAGACCTTCGACAGGATCGAGCGGGCCTGGGTGACCGAGTACCGGGGCCGCGCGGCCGGCACCCGGGACTTCATCGCGCTCGCGTCCCGGATCGCGGGCGAGGACCTGCGCCCCTTCCTGACCCCGTGGCTGTACGGGGCGCACACCCCGCCCATGCCCGGCCACCCCGACTGGCAGGTGGATCCGGTCGAGGACTGAAGGCCGCCCGCGGTCGCGCGGCATGCCCCAGGAGGCGGAGTGACTGCCGCCGACCGGGTGGCCTCTGCCGGGCCGCTGGTCCACCCCGGTGACGCTCGCCACGACGCGGCGCGCCGGGCACGGAAACCTACGAGGGGTGGTGTGACGGCAGGGCAACACCTTTGTCCTGGTTGTGCCGAGCCTGGTTGGGAGCCCCGCAATGAGAAGAAGAGTCGCCGCACAAGTGCCCGGAGTCGTCCGGAGATGCCGCAGGACGGCATGCGTGATCGCGTCGGCGGCTGTGCTGTCGCCCCTGCTGATCCTTCCGATGTACGGCACCGACAATGCGGCGGACCGGCGCCTCGAGGACGCCTTCACGGACGCCGCGCACGAGTTCCACGTACCGCGCAGCGTGCTCATGAGCGTGTCCTACATGCAGTCCCGGTGGGACTCCCATCCGGGCGCGCCCAGCGTCGCGGGCGGCTTCGGGCCGATGCACCTGGTGGACGCCCAGCGCGGCCAGGCCCCGGCCCGGGAACCCGGCCCGCGACCACCGGAGGGCGGCCTCACCCCGCCTCTCGTGGGGGAGGCGGGGGCGCCCGTCGCGGGCACCACGGACGCCGCCTCCGATCGCGCCGTACAGCCCGCGGACCTGCGGCAGGCGGCCCGGCTGATCCAGTCCCCCGTCGGACGGCTGCGGACGGACGCCACCGCGAACGTGCGCGGCGGCGCGGCGCTCCTGGCGGCCACCCAACGGCAGCTCGGCAACAAGCTCAGCGCCGACCCGGCGGACTGGTGGGAGGCGGTGGCCCGCTTCCCGGGCACCCGGGACGTCACGTCGGCCGCGACGTACGCCGACGACGTCTTCGCCCTCATCCGGCGGGGAACGCACCGCACGACCGCCGAAGGACAGGACGTCACCCTTCCCGCCACCCCCGGCGTGCGGCCGCACACCCGCCCCCACGCCGCCCGGCAGCCGAAGAACGTCGAGTGCCCGGCCGAGCTGTCCTGCGACTGGCTCGGCGCGCCGTACGAGGAGATCGACGACAACGAGTACGGCAACCACGACCTCGCCGACCGGCCCCGCGACCAGTCGATCGAGTACATCGTCATCCACGACACCGAGGCCGTGCTGCCGAACATGCTCAAAACCGTCCAGGACCCGACGGAGTCGTCCTGGCACTACTCGATCCGCTCCAGCGACGGCCACGTCATCCAGCACGTCAGGACGAAGGACGAGGCCTGGCACTCCGGCAACCAGTTCGTGAACACCCGCTCCATCGGCATCGAACACGAGGGTTTCCTCAGGCAGCCCGGCACCTGGTACTCGGAACAGATGTACCGGGCCTCGGCCCGCCTGGTGCGATACCTGGCGAAGAAGTACGGCATCCCGCTCGACCGGCAGCACATCTTCGGCCACGACAACGTGCCGTCCCCGACCGCCGACAGCATCCCCGACATGCACGACGACCCCGGCCCCTTCTGGGACTGGCGGCACTACTTCGACCTCCTCGGCGCGCCGCTGCGGGCGACGGCGGGACCCGACAGCGACATGGTGACCATTCTGCCGGACTACGCCAAGAACAAGCCGCGGTACACGGGGTGCGCCCAGAGCGGTTCACCGTGTCCGCCGCACGGCTCCAGTGCCGTACGGCTGCACACCGAACCGGACGAGAACGCCCCGCTGATCCAGGACCCGGGCCGCAAGCCGGACGGCGACGACTCCACGGAGGACGTCAACGACCTGGGTTCCCGCGTCTCCACCGGCCAGACCTTCGCGGTCGCCGGCCGCGACGGTGACTGGACCGCCATCTGGTACCAGGGCCACAAAGCGTGGTTCAAGAACCCCAAGAAGCAGCCGACCGCCGTCGGTGCGGCCGGGCGCATGGTCACGCCGAAGCAGGGCCGGGACGAGATCCCGGTGTACGGACGTGCCCTCCCGGAGGGGGACGCCTACCCGGACGACGTGCCGGAGCAGCCCGAGTCACCGCTCCCGTACAACCTCCTCGCGGGCCAGCGGTACGTCACGCAGTCCCGGGTCGGCAGCTCCTACACCGCCAGGTCGTCCTTCACCGACACGCCCAACCCGGTCGTCTGGGGCCGGGAGCGCTACTACGAGATCCAGCTCGGCCACCGGCTCGCGTACGTCCACGCCAGCGACGTGGACGTGGTGGACACACCCCCGGCGGCGGGCGCTCCGGCAGGCAAGGACGGCCCGGCGCATCGATGACGCGGCGACAGCCGGGACGGCAGAAGGGGCACGGGGTCGGACGACAGGCCAGGTCGACACGGCCCGGCGCCGTCGCTAGGCCATCAGGGTCGCCCTGTCCCCCATCACCACGACGGGATCGCGCGCGGGGTCGAGTGTGCGCAGCAGGTGCTCCATGGCCTCCTTGGAGACGCTGACGCAGGCCGAGGTGCCGCTGCCGTGGTCCATGTGCAGCCAGATGCCGCCGCCCTTGCCCGGGCCCCCGGGGCGGGTGGCGTCCCGCGGCGGGGTGCCCCGGAGACGGTTGTAGTCGATGGCGATGACGTAGTCGAAGTCGTGCTGGTGTGCCTCGTCCCACTCCGCCGGGGGCGCGTAGGCGTCCTCGTCCCGGTCGTAGGGCAGCCGGGTGCCCGGGTCGGGGAGGACACCGCCCGCGTCGGTGAGGGTGAACACGCCGATCGGGCTGCGCTGGTCACCCTCGTGGTGGTCGGTGGTCCAGCCGCCGCGCCCGTTGTGAGCGGGCCAACTGCCCACCGGGCGCCACGCGGCGCCGCGCCGCGTGTACAGCACCAGCCTGGACTCGGGCGAGTCGTCGTCCTCGCCGTACACGGCCACGACCTGTCGGGAGCCGGCGGGAATCCGTCGGTACAGGCGGTCGCCGATGCCCGGGATGCGCGTCGGATCGGTCGTGCGGGCGGACGACACGGTGGGAACCGGCCCGAGCGGGGCATGGGCACCTTGCGCGCCGCGGTCGGAGGCGGGTCCGGGGGCGGTCGTGCCGCAGGCGGAGAGCGTCGCGAGGAGGGTTCCGAGGGCCGCCGCCGCGAGCGTCATGCGCCGCGCACTGTGGATCTGCACCCGCTCATGGTGGCATCA
Source organism: Streptomyces sp. NPDC028722 (assembly GCF_040637655.1). Taxonomy (NCBI): domain Bacteria; kingdom Bacillati; phylum Actinomycetota; class Actinomycetes; order Kitasatosporales; family Streptomycetaceae; genus Streptomyces; species Streptomyces sp. NPDC028722. The sequence continues at coordinate 46,108 of NZ_JBEZWU010000002.1, read as the reverse complement.
CGCTCCGGTCGATTGTGCGACGTTTCAGGCGTTCACCGTGTCGGGTGACGGTCCTTCGAACAACGTGCCGCGCTGTGCTCCCCGTGTCTGGCCGGAACCCACGGACACGGCGCGGCCCGGCGGGAAAACCGTTTGAAATTCACCTCCGTGCGACGCGAACCTTTCACGGCTTGCTGCCGCTCATCGCCCTCTCCCCCTCCCTGACACGAGCCACTGGGACGTCATGCAGATTCAAGACCTTCCGTATTCCGATCCGGGCGTCCCCGACGCGCGTTCGGGTCCCCGATTCCTGTGGTGGCTCTGGCGCAACCAGCTGGGCGGACAACTGAAGGCACTCGCCTGGGGCCTGCTGCACTTCGTCGGCGTCTCCGCCCTGCCCTTCTGTGTGGGTCTGGCCGTGCAGGCGGTCATCGACCGCTCCGGCACCCGGCTGGCCCTGACGGGTGGTCTGATGCTGGTCTGCGGCACGGCCATCGCGGTCGGCGACACCTTCCTGCACCGGTCCGCCGTCACCAACTGGATCACCGCCGCCGCCCGCCTCCAGCAACTGCTGGCCCGCAGGGCCGCCCTGCTGGGCTCCGCCCTGACCCGGCGGGTCGCGGCCGGCGAGGTCGTCGCCGTCTCCACCGGTGACGTGGAGAAGATCGGCTGGTTCGTCGAAGCCGTCTCCCGTTTCACCGCCGCCGCACTGACCGTCGTGATCGTCTGCGTCGGCCTGGTCGTCTACCAGCCGGCGCTCGGCGTGGTCGTCGCCGTCGGGCTGCCCGTCGTGGCACTCGCTGTGCTACCCCTGCTGCCCCGGGCGACGCGCCGCGCCGACGAACAGCGCGCGAAGGCCGGCCGGGCCACCGAGCTGGCCTCGGACACCGTCGCCGGACTGCGGGTGCTGCGCGGCATCGGCGGCGAGGAACTGTTCCTCGACCGCTACCGCCACGCCTCCCAGGAGGTACGGCACGCCGCCGTGCGCAGCGCCCGGATGTGGTCGCTGATCTCCGCCGTCCAGGTACTGCTGCCCGGACTGCTGCTCATCGCCGTCGTCTGGCACGGCATCCACCTGGCCCGCCAGGGCCGGATCACGGTCGGCGAACTCGTCACCGTCTACAGCGCCGTCATGATCCTCAACTACCCGCTGCGGCACTTCGAGGAGATCGCCATGGCGTACTCCTTCTCCCGCCCCTCGGCCACCCGGGCCGCCCGGGTGCTGTCGCTGGAGCGGTCCACGGCTCCCCTCCGCACGGACAAGGACGGGGACGGTGACAGGTACGGGAACCAGAACTCGGCCTCGACCGAGCCCGAGCCCGAGCCCGAGCCCGAAGCAGGGGCTGATGCTGAGGCCGGGGTGCCGGCCGGTGACCTGTACGACCCGAAGACCGGTCTGCTCGCCCCCGCCGGCCGGTTCACGGCCGTGGTGTGCGGCGACCCGGACGCGGCGGGCACGCTCGCCGAGCGGTTGGGCGGCCACCCGTCGGAACCGGACCGGTCGGTGCTGCTCGGTGGGGTGCCCCTGGACGGATTGCCCCTCAGCACCGCCCGGACCGCCGTCCTCGTCCAGGACAAGGACCCGGTGCTGCTGTCCGGCACCCTGCGCGAGCTGCTCGACGTACCCGCCTCCGGAGCCGTCCGGGCCGCGGACGCGCTGGCCGCGGCCCGGTGCGAGGACGTACTGGACGCGCTCGTGCAGGGTTCCCTGGACGCCGCCGACCCGATGGACGCCCGCATCACCGAGCGCGGACGCTCCCTTTCGGGCGGCCAGCGCCAGCGACTCGCGCTGGCCAGGTCGCTGATCACGGATCCGGAGGTGCTGGTGCTGGACGAGCCGACCTCCGCGGTCGACTCGCACACCGAGGCACGTATCGCGGACGGTCTGCGCCGGCTGCGGTCGGGGCGGACGACGGTCGCGTTCACCTCCTCCCCGCTGCTGCTCGACCGCGCGGACCGGGTCGTCCTGGTCCGCGAGGGGGATGTCATCGCGGTCGGCACCCACCGGGAGCTGGTCGACAGCGAGCCGCGGTACCGGGCCGTGGTGACCCGGGAGACCGACGAGGAGCTGGCCGCGCCCCGTGAGGAACTCGCCGGAACCGACGGGAGGCCCGCCGGTTCCGGCGAGGGCGTGCTGATGGAACTGGAAGAGATGGAGGAAAGCGCATGATCGGCGTTGCGCCCCCGGCGTACGACCCGGCGGCCCCGACCACCGCCACCACCCTGCCCGTCGGCACCGCCGCCACCGTGCGTGCGTACGTCACCGAACTGTTCCGGCGGCACCGCGGGGCCTTCCTGCTGCTCGTCACCGTCAACACGGTCGCCGTGCTCGCCTCCATGGCGGGTCCCTACCTGCTCGGCGACCTGGTCCAGCGGGTGACGGACGACTCCCGGGAACTGCACCTGGGCCTGACCGTCACACTCTTCGTACTGGCACTGGCCGTGCAGGCCGTCTTCGTCCGGCAGGTACGGCTGCGGGGCGCGATGCTCGGCGAGCGGATGCTGGCCGACCTGCGCGAGGACTTCCTCGTCCGGTCCGTAGGGCTGCCGCCGGGGGTGCTGGAGCGGGCCGGCACCGGTGACCTGCTCTCCCGGATCACCACCGACATCGACCGGCTGGCCAACGCGATGCGCGAAGCCGTGCCGCAGCTGGCCATCGGTTTCGTGTGGGCCCTGCTGCTGCTCGGCGGCCTCGTGGTGACGGCCCCGCCACTGGCCGCCGCCGTGCTGCTCGCCGTACCGGTGCTGGTGGCCGGCTGCCGCTGGTACTTCAGACGGGCACCCTCCGGCTACCGCTCCGAGGCCGCCGGGTACGCCGCCGTCGCCGCCGCGCTCGCCGAGACCGTGGACGCGGGCCACACCATCGAGGCACACCGTCTCGGCGCCCGCCGCATCGCCCTCTCCGAGCGGCGGATCAAGGAATGGACCGCCTGGGAGCGCTACACCCTCTGGCTCCGCTCGGTGCTCTTCCCAGTCATCAACGCCGTGCACGTCATCGTGCTCGGCTCGGTCCTGATGGTCGGCGGAGTGCTCGTGCTGCACGGCTGGCTGGATGTGGGCCGGCTGACCACCGGGGCACTCATCGCGCAGATGCTCGTCGACCCGGTGAACCTGATCCTGCGCTGGTACGACGAGGTGCAGGTCGCCCAGGTCTCGCTGGCCCGCCTGGTCGGGGTGCGGGAGGTCGAGCCCGACGCGGGAGACGCCGCGCTGGCTCCCGACGGGCGGGACGTACGCGCCGACCGGGTGCACTTCGGCTACCGCGAGGGCGTCGACGTGCTCCGCACGGTCTCCCTGGAGGTCGCGCCGGGCACCCGGCTGGCCCTGGTCGGACCGTCCGGCGCGGGCAAGTCGACCCTGGGCCGACTGCTCGCCGGGATCTACGCGCCCCGGGCAGGCCGGGTCACCCTGGGCGGGGCGGAGCTGTCCCGGATGCCCGCGGAACGCGTACGCTCGCACGTCGCCCTGGTCAACCAGGAACACCATGTCTTCGTGGGCTCCCTGCGCGACAACCTCCTGCTGGCCCGCACCGGCGCCACGGAAGCCGAGCTGTGGGCGGCGCTGGGCGCGGTCGACGCCGACGGCTGGGCGCGAGCGCTCGACGACGGCCTGGACACCGAGGTCGGCTCCGGCGGACTCGGCCTGACGCCCGCGCAGGCCCAGCAGATCGCGCTGGCCCGGCTGGTACTGGCCGATCCCCACACCCTCGTCCTGGACGAGGCGACCTCGCTGCTCGATCCGCGCGCGGCCCGCCATCTCGAACGCTCGCTGGCGCGGGTCCTCGACGGCCGCACCGTCGTCGCCATCGCCCACCGCCTGCACACCGCCCACGACGCCGACGTGATCGCCGTCGTGGAGAACGGCCGGATCAGCGAGCTGGGCAGCCACGAGGAGCTGGTCGCCGCGGACGGGGCGTACGCGGCCCTGTGGCGCTCCTGGCACGGGTGACGGTGGGGCTGGGTTGCCGGTGCATGGGCCGGTACCTGGGCCGGGGCCGAGGGCGGGGCCTGGGCTTGGGCCGAGGGCGGGGCTTGAGCCGGGGTCTGGGCTTGGGCCGAGGCCTGGGCCGGCGCCGCGGCTTGCGGGGTTGGGGCCGGTGCACGGGCCGGTGTCTGAGCCGACGGTGATAGGCCGGTCCGCGGCCCTGGCGTCCTCTCCGGCTACGGGGCGACGGCCCGCGGCACCTGTGCCGGCACGGCCGAGGCGGGACGGATCGGCCATGCCGGTGCGGCCTCCGTACCGGTGCCCCGCAGGCCGCACCCGGCATCGGTGCGGAGGCCCGGCTCCTCGCCGGGGCCCGTGCCGTTGCGCGGTGCCGAGCAGGGGTGGAAGGCTGGAAAGCGGCACCGGTCGGAGGAACGCGCGGGAACCACTCGGTTCGCGGCGCGTACCCCCCGTGCCGGGCGCGCCGACGGCCCGCCGTCCGCTGGGGCGGCACCCGGCCGTCCTCACCACCTGGAGGTACTCGTGGACAGCGCCGACGGCTGGGGGGACGACGTCTACCAACCCGATGCATCGGAGATACCGGAGGATTCGGGAGTGCTCGACGTCGAGGACACACTGGACTTCGACGGCATCGCCGAACCGCTCGACCGCGGCTGGTCCCCTCCCGAGCGGCCGTGGGCGGTGGAACACATCGGTGTGACGGCTGCCGAACGCAAGGCGGGCGAGACCCTCGACCAGCGGCTCGCCGAGGAGCTGCCCGACCTGGCCACTCCCCGCGGCGACGGCATCGGTGACTGTGACGGCACGGACGGGGAACTCCTCGACAACGAGGTCGGCAACCTCCGCTCCGGCCGGCTGGTGGCCCCCGACGAGGGCGCGCACGAGGACGAGGAGCCCGCTCTCGTGGCCACCGACGTCGGCATCGACGGTGCCGCCGCCTCTGCGGAGGAGGCCGCGATCCACATCGTCGACGAGGACTCGCTCCCCGGCTGACCCGCACACCACCGGCCCGACCGCCCCGCAGGAGGAGCCGCCATGCAGCAGGACAAGCACCCCGACTACCACCCCGTCGTCTTCCGCGACCGGGCCGCCGGATACGCGTTCCTGACCCGGTCCACCGCACGGAGCGAGCAGACCATCGACTGGGACGACGGCCGGACCTACCCGGTGATCGACGTGGAGATCTCCTCGGAGAGCCACCCCTTCTACACGGGCAAGGCCCGCACAGTGGACACCGAGGGCCGCATCGCCCGGTTCGAGCGCCGGTACGGCGGGGCGGACGCGGGTGAGACGAGCTGACCGGGCAGGGTTCCTCAGATCACGTTGAGGGCCGCTGCACAGCCCACCCCCCCGAGCAGCATGAACACCGGCATCAGCACGCGCAGCTCGACCCAGCTGCCGGCCCGGAACCGCATCGGCTTCGGCGGCCCGATCGGGTACCAGCGCTTGCGGCCCACCGGGATGGGCCACAGGATCGGGCAGCCGGACACGGTCAGCGCGTCCCCGATGTCGTGCACCAGCGCCCCCAGCACGACCGGCAGCCCCAGCCACACGTACTCCTGCCCGGGCGCGGTGAAGAGCCAGTCGGAGCCGTTGCCCGGCTTGTCCAGCACTCCCGCGATGATCCACGCGCTGGCGGCCGCCAGCAGCCAGACCAGGACGTCGCTGCTGGAACCGCGCGCCGCCCGCCACAGCAGGCCCTCGATCGCCAGCACCATGTGCACGAACAGGATCGTCAGCACCGCCCAGCGGCCGCCCGTGATCGCCGCCGCTGAGCAGCCGGCGCCTATGAGCACCGCCCAGAGCCAGGTGTGGGTCAGCGTGCGGTGACCGCCGGAGCGGCGTGGGTCGCCCTGCTTCCTGGTCGCCTTGTAGACGGCGTACGACAGCTTGTCGACGATCTCGCAGATCCAGCGGGAGATCGGCCCGAAGGCCCGGGAGATGGTGGCCGCCTTGTGGTCGAGGTCCGGGGCGAGCGCGGCACCGGCGCAGATCAGCGCGCCGGTGAGGAGGACCGGCCAGGGCATCGCATGACCGGCCGCGGCGGCAGCCGCACCGACGCCGAGCCAGGCCGCGGCCCCCGACAGTGAGTGTGCTGGTCCCATCATGGCCGCTTCCCGCCCCGTTCCTCTTGTGCCGCTGTCCAGTTGACCTGGTGCACCGGCGCTGCGCCGGCGACACAGCGTAGCGGTCGTGATCTTCGACGCCGCAGCCGATTCCCCGGTCAGGCGGGAGGCCAGGCAAGATGGGGGCGTGACCCTCATCGATCAGCTGCCGCCGACCGCCGACCCCGACGCCCTGTACGAAGCCTTCGAGTCGTGGGCGCAGGAGCGCGGCCTCACCCTGTACGCGCACCAGGAGGAGGCGCTGATCGAGGTGGTTTCCGGGGCGAACGTGATCGTGTCGACACCCACCGGTTCCGGTAAGAGCATGATCGCCGCGGGCGCGCACTTCGCGGCGCTGGCCCGCGACGAGGTCACCTTCTACACGGCCCCCATCAAGGCGCTGGTGTCGGAGAAGTTCTTCGAGCTGTGCAAGATCTTCGGCACCGAGAACGTCGGCATGCTCACCGGTGACGCGTCCGTGAACGCCGACGCACCCGTGATCTGCTGCACCGCCGAGGTGCTGGCGTCGATCGCGCTGCGCGACGGCAGGGGCGCGGACGTCGGCCAGGTCGTCATGGACGAGTTCCACTTCTACGCCGAGGGTGACCGCGGCTGGGCGTGGCAGATCCCTCTGCTGGAGCTGCCGCAAGCACAGTTCATTCTGATGTCGGCGACTCTGGGCGACATGTCCTTCTTCGAGAAGGACCTCACCCGGCGTACCGGCCGCCCCACGGCGGTGGTCCGCTCGGCCACGCGCCCGGTGCCCCTCTCCTACGAGTACCAGCTCACCCCGCTCACCGAGACGCTCACCGAGTTGCTGGAGACCAGGCAGGCGCCGGTGTACATCGTGCACTTCACGCAGGCGCAGGCCGTGGAGCGGGCGCAGGCGCTGATGAGCATCAACATGTGTTCGCGCGAGGAGAAGGACCGGATCGCCGAACTGATCGGCAACTTCCGCTTCACCACCAAGTTCGGCCGCAACCTCTCCCGTTACGTCCGGCACGGCATCGGCGTGCACCACGCCGGCATGCTGCCCAAGTACCGGCGCCTGGTGGAGAAGCTCGCGCAGGCCGGGCTGCTGAAGGTCATCTGCGGCACGGACACGCTCGGCGTGGGCGTCAACGTGCCCATCCGCACGGTGCTGTTCACGGCACTGACCAAGTACGACGGCAACCGCGTGCGGACACTGCGGGCCCGGGAGTTCCACCAGATCGCGGGCCGGGCCGGCCGGGCCGGCTTCGACACGGCCGGGCTCGTCGTCGCGCAGGCGCCGGAGCATGTCGTCGAGAACGAGAAGGCGCTGGCGAAGGCGGGCGACGACCCGAAGAAGCGGCGCAAGGTGGTACGCAAGAAGGCGCCGGAGGGTTTCGTCGGCTGGACGGAGAACACCTTCCAGAAGCTGATCGAGTCGGATCCGGAGCCGCTGACCTCGCGGTTCCGGGTGACGCATACGATGCTGCTGTCGGTGATCGCCCGCCCGGGCAACGCGTTCGAGGCGATGCGCCACCTGCTGGAGGACAACCACGAGCCGCGCAGGCAGCAGCTCCGGCACATCCGCCGGGCGATCGCGATCTACCGCTCGCTGCTGGACGGCGGCATCATCGAGAAGCTCGACAAACCGGATGCCGAGGGCCGCATCGTCCGGCTCACGGTCGACCTCCAGCAGGACTTCGCGCTGAACCAGCCGCTGTCCACGTTCGCCCTCGCCTCGTTCGAACTCCTCGATCCCGATTCGCCGTCCTACGCCCTCGACATGGTCTCCGTCGTCGAGTCCACCTTGGACGACCCGCGGCAGATCCTGGCCGCCCAGCAGAACAAGGCGCGCGGTGAGGCCGTGGCCGCGATGAAGGCGGACGGTGTCGAGTACGAGGAGCGGATGGAGCGCCTCCAGGACATCACGTACCCGAAACCGCTGGAGGAGCTGCTCTTCCACGCGTACGACACCTACCGCAAGAGCCACCCGTGGGTGGGCGACCACCCGCTGTCCCCGAAGTCGGTCGTCCGGGACATGTACGAGCGGGCGATGTCCTTCACCGAGCTGGTGTCCCACTACGAGCTGGCCCGCACCGAGGGCATCGTGCTGCGCTACCTCGCCAGTGCCTACAAGACGCTCGACCACACCATCCCGGACGACCTGAAGTCCGAGGATCTCCAGGACCTGATCGAGTGGCTGGGTGAGATGGTGCGCCAGGTGGACTCCAGCCTGCTGGACGAGTGGGAGCAGCTGGCCAACCCGGCGGAGATGACCGCCGAGGAGGCCCAGGAGAAGGCCGACGAGGTGAAGCCGGTCACCGCCAACGCCCGCGCCTTCCGCGTCCTCGTCCGCAACGCCATGTTCCGCCGCGTGGAGCTGGCCGCCCTCGACCACGTCGATGAACTGGGCGAGATGGACGCCGAGTCCGGCTGGGACGCCGACGCGTGGGGTGAGGCGATGGACAAGTACTGGGACGAGTACGACGACCTGGGCACCGGCCCCGACGCCCGCGGCCCCAAACTGTTGGTCATCAACGAAGAGCCGGAGAACGCTCTGTGGCGCGTCCGCCAGATCTTCGACGACCCGAACGACGACCACGACTGGGGCATCAGTGCAGAGGTCGACCTCACCGCCTCGGACGCCGAGGGCCGCGCGGTCGTCCGCGTCACCGATGTCGGCCAGCTGTGAGCACAGGAGAAACCCACCGATGACGAATCCGGCCGAGAGACTGGTCGACCTGCTGGACCTGGAGCAGATCGAGGTCGACATCTTCCGTGGCCGTAGTCCGCAGGAGTCCCTCCAGCGGGTTTTCGGCGGCCAGGTGGCGGGACAGGCCATGGTCGCCGCCGGCCGCACCACGGACGGCGAGCGCCCGGTGCACTCGCTGCACGCGTACTTCCTGCGGCCGGGCCGTCCCGGCGTGCCGATCGTGTACCAGGTGGAGCGGGTCCGCGACGGGCGTTCGTTCACCACACGCCGGGTCACGGCCGTGCAGCAGGGCCGCACGATCTTCAATCTGACCGCCTCCTTTCACAAGCCTGAGGAAGGACCGTTCGAGCACCAGCTCCCGCCGGCCCGTGAAGTACCGGACCCCGAGTCGCTGCCTACGGTCACCGAGGAGATACGCAAGCATCTCGGCGCGCTGCCCGAGCAGTTGGAACGGATGGCACGCCGCCAGCCGTTCGACATCCGGTACGTCGACCGCCTGCGCTGGAACACCGACGAGATCCAGGGCGCCGAGCCGCGCAGCGCCGTGTGGATGCGCGCGGTCGGCCCGCTCGGCGACGATCCGCTGGTGCACACGTGCGCGCTGACCTACGCCAGTGACATGACCCTCCTGGACGCGGTGCGCATCCCGGTCGAGCCGCTCTGGGGACCGCGGAACTTCGACATGGCCTCCCTGGACCACGCGATGTGGTTCCACCGGCCGTTCCGGGCGGACGAGTGGTTCCTGTACGACCAGGAGTCGCCGATCGCCACCGGCGGGCGCGGCCTGGCCCGCGGTCGCATCTACGACGTACAGGGACGGCTGCTCGTCTCGGTCGTCCAGGAAGGCCTGTTCAGGTCCCTGTGACACCCGACGGCGGATGCCGGCGGGGTGGTCAGACCCGTGCGGCTCGTGGACCTCTCCACCGCAGCCAGGCTCGCAGACCACGGGACGGCCGCGCGGCTTCCGGCGGTGACTGCGGCACCGACCGCGGCGTTCGCCGTACGCGGAGGGTCGCCGCTTGGCCGGTCCCTTCGGCCCCGTGCCCCGGCGGGAGGAGTACGGCTGCCGGTCGCACCGCCCGCAGCCGGGGCCGTGCCGCCGTCTGTGCCGGCCGGGTCGCCGATCCCGGCAGCCGGGTCGCCCGCCCGAGCGGCCGGGTCGCCGGCTCGGGCGCTCGCGCCGCCGACCCGCATCGGTGAGCCGGCGTCCCGAACAGTCCCGCCGTCGGCTCAGACGCTCGCGCCGTCGGTTCAAGTGGTCGCGGCACGTGGTGCCCGGACCGCGTCCCCGGTCCCGGGAACCTCGCTGTGTCCTCAATGGGCCGAGTGACCGTGCGCGCCATCGGCGGAATGGGCCGCGCCGCCGCTCGGATCGCCGGTGGAACGCGGTGGGCGGCGGGGCGCGGGACGGGCGAGAGGGTGCGGGCCTCTTCCGTCGCGCGCGCGAGGTCGCTGCGCAGCCAGCCGAGTTCATCCGTGTCCTGGGCGGTCATGATTCGCTCGGCAAGCTCCGCGGAGGGCGTTCCGGCAGCGCCCTGACCAGGCGGGACCGGGCGGAACCGGTTCAGGTAGGCACGCTCGTACGGGTCCTTGACGATGTCGGCGACCTCGGCGGCGGTGAGGAAGGCGGCCACGGCCCCGGCCCGGGCCCAGGGATGCTCCGCCTGCCGCAGCAGGATCCCCAGGCGGCGTCCCCGCCAGTTGCGGGCCCGCAGATCCACTCCGGCCGCCAGTTGGCCGCGCAGGCTCTCGGGTGTACGGCCCTTGAGCAGGCCCGTGTTCTTCGCGTCCGCGGCGAAGTCCCGCAGTTCTTCCGCCAGATAGAGCCAGACCACGGCACGGTAGCGGTTGAGGTAGAACGTCATGGGCACGAGCAGGCCCAGTCGGGCGAGCCGGGTGAAGCGGCCGGCCGAGATGTCCATGAGGGCGGCGCCCTCCGCGGTGCCCAAGACCCGCACCCGCTCGCGCAGGGCACCGGGGAATCCGTCCTGCGACCGGAGGCGGTCGATCTCCGCCCATTCCACCCGGCGGTCCCCGCCCCCGCCCCCGTCGGGCACGGTCCGGATGCGGCCGAGGTGCACCGCGAGTTCGAACTCGCCTCGCTTGAGCTCCAGTTCCCGAGCGGCACGACTCGGTGTGCAACGGCTGGAACGGGTCGGGCCGACGGTGTTTGCCGACATGGTCGTACTCCCCCGTGGAGTGAGTGGCTCACGCCCCGTGCGTTCGCCGTGCACACACCGTAGCCGCTCCGTCGCCACCCGTGGCGACCCTGTGGATAACTCGACGCGCTTGGAGGAAAACGCTGGTCAGGCGTCCGCGATACGCGTCTTCTCAGGTTGTCTGGCGCCGACGCCGAGGTGTTCGCCGACCCGGTTGACGAGCAGGGTCATCTCATAGGCGATCTGACCGATGTCGGCCTCCGCCCCGCTGAGCACGCACAGACAGCTGCCGGCGCCGGCCGCGGTCACGAACAGCACGGCATCGTCGTACTCGATCATCGTCTGGCGCACCCTGCCCGCACCGAAGTGGCGTCCCGAGCCCTTGGCGAGGCTGTGCAGGCCGGACGCGACGGCTGCCAGATGCTCGGCGTCCTCGCGGCGTAGGCCCGTACTCGCCCCCGTGACCAGTCCGTCGTTCGACAGGACCAGCGCGTGGCGCACGTGGTCCACCCGCTGGGTCAGATCGTCCAGGAGCCAGCCGAGTCCCTGGTTCTGCACCATGTCCCTCCCCGTGTGATGTCCCCCCTGGCTGGAGGAACCTCTCCGCCAGCCTTCCCCACGACCGGCGCGCGGGCAAGCAGGATGGGCCCATGGCAGAGAAGATGACCGATGAGGAGTGGCGGGCGTTCGTCTCGGACGGCACCCGCACCGGCAAGCTGTCCACCGTTCGCGCGGACGGGAGCCCGCATGTGGCTCCGATCTGGTTCGTGCTCGATGGGGACGAACTGGTCTTCAACACCGGCAAGGACACGGTGAAGGGACGCAATCTGGCCCGTGACGGCCGGGTCGCCCTCTGCGTGGACGACGACCGTCCACCCTTCCACTTCGTGGTGGTGAGCGGCCGTGCCGGGTTGTCGGAGGACCTGGCCGAGGTGCGTCTTTGGGCCACCCGGATCGCCGCCCGGTACATGGGTCAGGAGCGCGCCGAGGAGTACGGCGCCCGCAATGGCGTGCCGGGCGAACTGCTCGTCCGCGTCACCATCGACAACGTGGTGGCCGTGCGGGACCTGACGGCCTGAGCGGCGAGTTCAGCCGTCCGAGTCCCGGAGCCGGGTGTTGTGCACCCGCCCGGCTCACTCGACGAGCCGTATCAGCACCTCCTTGCCGGAGTTCTCCGTGTGGCGGTGCGAGATCATGCGGAACATGAGCGTCGACCACACACACGTCCAGGAGTTCTTCGCCGCGCGGGCGGCCGACTGGGACAGCCGGTTCCCGGACGACGGGCCCGCCTACGCCGCCGCCGTCACCGGTCTCGGGCTGCGGGAGGGTGACCGCGTGCTGGACGCCGGATGCGGCACGGGGCGCGCCCTGCCGCCTCTGCGGGCCGCTGTGGGCCGCTCCGGGGTGGTGCTGGGCGCCGATCTCACCCCGGCGATGCTGCGGACCGCCGTACGGGCGGGCAGGGACCGCGACGGCCGGCTGCTGCTCGCGGACGTCGCCGCGCTGCCGCTGCGCCCAGGGGTCCTGGACGCCGTGTTCGCCGCCGGCCTGATCGCCCACCTGCCACATCCGGCGGACAACCTGCGGGAACTGGCCCGCGTGGTCAGGCCGGGCGGCACCCTCGCCCTCTTCCATCCCATCGGGCGCGCGGCCCTGGCAGCACGTCATGGCCGCCGGATCACCCCTGACGACCTGCGCGCCGAGGGCAATCTCCGCCCGCTCCTGGGCCGTTCGGGATGGCGCATGACCTCGTACGTCGACGAGGACGCGCGGTTCCTCGCGCTCGCGGTCCGCGAGGACTGACGCCCCGGAGGGGGGGTCAGCAGATTCCGGCGACCACTGCCGCGAAGGCATCGGGATTGTCGAACATGATGTTGTGCCCGGCTGCGGGCACCGTCACCACCCGCACCCCGGCCGATTCCAGAGCCTCCCGCCCCGGAAGTTCACCACTGTGTGCCCCCTGGAGGAAGACACGGTCGACGGGCGACTCCTCCAGGAGTGTGCGCATCACCGGATCCGAGCCCCGGCGCAGACCGACGGCGCTGCGGTGCAGGGCGCGAGGGTCGGCCAGCCGCATGGTGGCCGCCCACAGCGGGCCTACGGCGTCGAGCACGCGCGCGTACCCCCTCTCGACGAACTCGTCCTCTTCGTACGAGGCGATCTCGCTGCTGGCCGCGGTCACCGGCGGGAAGGCGTCCAGGTTGGCTTCCGTGAGGACCAGCCGGGAGACGAGGCCGGGCCGCCGGTGGGCGAGCACGACGGCTACGGCGCCGCCCATGCTGTGCCCGATCAGTTCGGCACCGGCGGCCCCCGCCGCGTCCAGGACAGCTGCGACCGCGTCGGCGTGTTCCTCCAGCGTGTAGCCGAAGTCCTGGGGGCGGTCGCTCGTGCCGTGTCCGGGAAGGTCCACGAAGAGAGTGCGCCGGCCCGCGAGGGCGGCCCTGGCCGCGATGTGCGCGTGGTACGCGGTGGACATCGACCCGAGCCCGTGCAGATACACCCGAGCGGGCTCCGCTCCCGGCGCTTCGGTCCATCGGATACGGCTTCCCCTGCTGTCGAACGTGGCCTGCTGCACCGCGCCCCTCCCCTCCTGACATCTTTCGAACAGAAAATACATCGGCGGCGAGGTACGTCGTCAACGTACTAGCGCTGGGGCGATGTATGCGTGAGGAAGAATGCGGTCATGCTCGAACTCGCCATCCTGGGATTCCTGTACGACGCCCCGCTGCACGGGTACGTCCTGCGCCGTCACATCGCCGCGCTCACCGGCCATGTGCGCCCCGTCGCCGAGAGCACGCTGTACCCGGCGATCAAGCGGCTGGAGAAGGCCGGTCTGCTGGTGCGGACCACCGAGCCCGGTGCCGTGGCCGCCCCCCGCCATGTGCTGAGGTTGACGGAGGAGGGCAGGCGCGAGCTGAAGCGTCGGCTCGCCGAGCCCGCGCAGCGCGAGATCACCGACGAGAATCACTGGTTCACGCTGCTGGCGTTCCTCCGGCACCTGGCGGATCCCGCCGCGCAGGCGGCCGTACTGCGGCGCCGACTGGCCTTTCTCGAGGAGCCGGCGAGCTTCTTCTACCAGGGCGACCGGCCGCTGCGCGCCGAGGAGCTGGACGACCCCTTCCGGCGGGGTGTGCTCACCATCGCCCGGGCCACGAGCCGGACGGAACTGGCCTGGCTGCGTGACACCCTGACGTCACTCGACGGGATCGGCCGCTGAGCCGTCCCGGGGCCGCACCGGGCAGCCGCGCAGCCCGGGGACCGGATGGGTGCCGAGGTCGGCCACGCGGTAGCCGTTCGGGTATCCCCTGATCTCCCGGTTCTGGCGTGCGAAGTGCGGGGTGCGGCGGGGCGGCAGCAGCCGGACGAGCCGGCCCCGCGTCCGCACGGCGCGACGCACCAGCGCGGAGGTGGCCGCGCCGGGTCGCGGGTAGCGGAAGGCGCGCAGCAGCGGCTCGTCCAGCAGGGCGAGCGTCGCCGTACGCAGCAACGGCGCCAAGGGCCGCGGGTACCAGGACGTCATCAGGCCGAGGGTGGCGTCGGAGACACGGCGGGCCCCCTCGTCCCACCCGAAGTGGGCCTCCTCGTAGGCGTCGAGAAGGGCCTCGAATCCCTCGTAGGTCTCCGGGACGCCGGGGATGCCCAGGTGCCGGCCGAGGGTGCGGTAGTACTCCGTGGCCGCGACGACTTCGTGCCGGGACAGCCGCCGCCAGCCGTAGGCGTCGATCCAGCGCCGGGGCACCACGACGAAGGTGCTCAGTACGTACCGCATGTCGTCGTCGCTGATGTCGTAGCTGCGGTGCATCTGGTTGATGCGACGGATCGCGGTACGCCCCTGCTCCGCGGTGAAGCCGTGTTCCACAATGGTGTCGAGGAGCAGCGAGGTGTCGTCGTACCGCTTCTGCGTGCGCTCGGTCAGCTCCGCCGTCCGCGCCAGCAGCCGCCCGATGCTCGGCACGGCGTAGGTGCGGTAGAGAGCCAGCTCGAGGGCACGCGTGTAGTCCCAGGGGAACTCGAGGGTCACACTGATCCGGTAGATCTCCGGCGCATCCCTCACCGGGTCCAGCAGGCGGATCCGACCGAGCCGCTCGAACCGCTTCACCGCGTCGTCCCCTTATGTCGTCGAAACCACAACTCTACGTTGGAGAAAAGCAGTTGGACGAATCGAACTGATCCTGTACGGGCAGAGGGTGATCCACGTGTTCGACATGGTCCGCAGATATGCAGCCAGGCTCCGCACCTCCACGCACGCGCAGCCGGCGGGTGCCCGGGAGCGGCGCGCGCACAACTTGTTCGAAGCGGCCGCCGTCTATGTGGTGGCCCGAGCGCAGGACGACCAGGACGGGGTCGAGGAGGCGGCGGCCTGGGTTTCCCCGGAGGCGCTGTCGTTCGGCGTGAGCGAGCTGGCCTGCCGGGCGGTCGTCGCCCTGGCCCGGGAGCGCGCCCAGTCACCCGGTACGGTGGCCCGCGACCTCCTCGGGCTGCCCGCGGCCTGAGGAGGACACCACGTCCCGAAGGTGGCCGTTTCGCCCCTGTCCAGGTGGAAACCTGCTGCTCCGCTGGTGTGCGGGCCCGTGACAAGCGGCTTCCGCTCGCACTAAGGTGCGCGCCGATGGACGAACCACTGGGGAGGCTGGGATGGCCGGGACGGACGATGCGGCCGTCGCCGCCGCGGACGATGCGCTCTATGTGCTGACGGCGGTACTGCTGACGCCGGCGCAGTTCCCGAGCGTGCTGGGCGACGACTACCCGGAGGCCTGCGCGGCCCTGGGTCTCGCGCCACGCGCCGACGGGTACGGACTGGTGCTGGGCCAGGACGGGGACGGCGCCCGCTGGACGGTCGTCATCGACGACGTCTCGCTGGTCGCCGTGGCGATCGCGTCCTGGGACTGCGGCATGGAGTACGAGCTGTCACCGGACGAGCACGCGGTCGTGACCGCCCTGCCGGGGTGGCCACTGGCCGTCGCCGTCGCGGCACCGGGCGTGCCCGCTCCGCACGACCCGCCTCCCGAGACGGCGGGCGGCCCGGCGCTGTGCCCACCGGACACCCGAGTCTGGGGATCGGCTCAGCGCCGTCTAGGAGCCGACGAGATCGCGCTCCAGTGGGCGGCCTGGCGGCAGCAGATCAGCGACACCGACTTCAACGCTCCTGCTGAGCGCTCGGAAGCGACCGGGTCCACGCCGGAAGGCGAGGAAGGCACGGCGGACGCGAAGGGCACGCCGGGCACGAAGGGCGGCGCGGGCGCTTCGACGGGCGGTCACGCGGGCGTGCGCCGGGTACTCGCGCAGGCGCGTGCCTACCTCGACTCGCCGCCACCCCTCGGCCGGGTCCGCTCGTCCTTCGCTCCAGGTGAGGCACGTACGCTGCGCGCCGACGGTCCCGGCTGGTCGATCGTGGCCCGCACCGACGACATCGCGTTCGTCCTGCTCGACGAGGAACCCGGCGGGGTCCTGCCGGTGGGCCGGGGCCCGGAGCTGCCGGGCCTGCTGGAGGCGCTGGACAAGATGGCCGTACGGCCCCTGTGAGTCGGGCCGGCCGGACAGAAGTCGCCGTATGCCACCGGGAGCCGCGCCCCGCGAGCTGACGCGATCCCCGGCGGCCCGGCTTGTCCGGGCAGGCGCTGCGCGAGCGATCCCCGGCGGTGGGCGCGGTGTGTCAGCGGCCGATCTCCTTGCGGGAGACCCGGCGCAGTCTGCGCCGCTGGGACGGGTCCAGCGTCAGGTACGCGGCGACCGGAACGCCCACCACGATCAGGAACGTCACCCACCAGGGCAGCCAGATCAGCAGGATCAACCCGACTGCCACGCCCCCTGCGGCGATCTTCGCGTTCTTGGACATGTACGTCGCCTCCTTCGCGGCCACTGCCGCTCTCTGATCTGAGAACGGCCGCCCGCTCCCCGCGGTTCCGGCTGCGAACCCTGAGACATCCCTGAGACGCGCCCTTCCGGGTCGCGGACGAGTACCCGCGGTCGAGGCCGTGAAGTCAGCCCGGTCGTCATGTCAGCAGGCCGGGACACCCTTGGCATCCAGCGCTCTCGGCGATCCGGCCGAGTAGTCACATGCCTGAAGGGCGCGGACTACCCGTTGGTGGAGGCGCTGCCGTCGGTCCAGCTGCACCGCAAGGTCGACCGCGGGTTCGAGGGGCTGACCCAGCTTCCCGGCGGTGACCTGGTGCTGGCGCTACAGAGCCCCCTCTCGCTCCCGGACGCACACGCCGGGGACGACTCGCGCACCACCCGTCTGCTGCGTTTCTCGCCGCGCAAGAAGGCCGTCACCGCCGAGTACGCCTACCGGTTCGACCCGGTGGGCGTGGTCGACCCCGGGCGAGGACGACGCCTCCGAGCTGAAGACCTCGTCCGCGGTGGCCGTGGGCCGAGACCGGCTGCTCGTCGAGGAGCGCAGGGACAGGGCGGCCCGACTGCAACTGGTCCGGCTGCGGCACACGCCGGACATCCTCGGTGACCCGTGGGACGACGACAGGACGTCTCCGTCGCTGGAGCAGCTGGACGACCCGGCGACCGCGGGTGTGCCGGTGCTGTCCAAGCGGCTCGTGGTGGATCTGGCCGGGGTCGACGGGGCGCCGGGGAAGGTCGAAGGCATCGCGCGCGTGGACGACGACACGCTCGCGCTCATCAACGACAACGACTTCGGGATGACCGACGGAGCGGGCGCCTTCGACGCCGAGGGCCGCCCGGTCGACGGCGGAATCAGGACGACCGTGACGTACCTCCGGCTGCCCGTGGGGCACTGACACCTGGGCGGGCCGGGGGGAGCTGCTGCCGCTCGCCCCGGCCCGCCCCCCGTTTCAGCCCCGGGCTCCCAGCAGGTGGTCCATGGCCAGCTGGTCGAGTCGTTCGAAGGCCATGCCGCGAGCGGCGGCGGCTTCCACGTCGAAGTCCTCGAAGGACGCGCGGTCGGCGAGCAGGGCCTCCAGCCCGTCGGCCGCGGTCGGCTGGGCCAGCTCGTCCAGCCGCGACGCCCGCAGCGCCTCCTGCACCTCGGGGTCTGCACGGAAGGCGGCCGCACGCTCCTTGAGGATGAGGTAGTTGCGCATGCAGCCCACCGCCGACTCCCACACGCCGTCGAGGTCCTCGGTCCGCGGCGGCTTGAAGTCGAAGTGGCGGGGCCCGTCGTAGCCGGCGCTCTCCAGGAGGTCGACGAGCCAGAAGGCGGAGCGCAGGTCACCGGCGCCGAACCGCAGGTCCTGGTCGTACTTGATGCCGGACTGGCCGTTGAGGTCGATGTGGAAGAGCTTTCCCGCCCACAGGGCCTGTGCGATGCCGTGCGGGAAGTTCAGGCCGGCCATCTGCTCGTGGCCGACCTCCGGGTTGACCCCGTACAGCTCGGGCCGCTCCAGGCGCTCGATGAAGGCCAGCGCGTGCCCGACGGTGGGCAGCAGGATGTCGCCGCGGGGTTCGTTCGGCTTGGGCTCGATGGCGAAGCGCAGGTCGTAGCCCTGGGAGACGACGTACTCGCCGAGGAGGTCGAAGGCCTCCTTCATGCGGTCCAGGGCGGCGCGTACGTCCTTGGCGGCCCCGGACTCGGCGCCCTCGCGCCCGCCCCAGGCGACGTACGTCCTCGCGCCCAGCTCGGCCGCCAGGTCGATGTTGCGGATCGTCTTGCGCAGCGCGTAGCGGCGCACGTCACGGTCGTTGGCGGTGAACGCGCCGTCCTTGAAGACGGGGTGCGTGAAGAGGTTCGTGGTGGCCATGGGCACGGTCATGCCGGTGACGTCCAGGGCCTGGCGGAACCGCTTGATGTGCGACTCGCGCTCGGTGTCCGAGGAGCCGAAGGGGATCAGGTCGTCGTCGTGGAAGGTGACTCCGTGGGCGCCCAGCTCGGCCAGGCGCCGCACCGTCTCGGCCGGGTCGAGGGCACGGCGGGTGGCGTCCCCGAACGGGTCCCTTCCCTGCCAGCCGACGGTCCACAGGCCGAAGGTGAACCTGTCCTCGGGGGTGGGCTGGTAGTTCATGCCGCGGCTCCTTGCTGCGTACGACTATTCGTCATGGCGCTTTACAAATTAGTATGCGCACGCACCGGTGGGAAGGGACAAGATGTTTCGACCACGAGGTGTCTTCGTCAGCCCACCGCACATCCCGCGCAGCCGCGGAAGAGGGAGAGCCCGATGTCAGCAGCCGAGGGTCCGCTCGTCGTCGGCGTGGACACGTCCACCCAGTCCACGAAGGCGCTGGTCGTCGACGCTGCCACCGGTCAGGTCGTGGCGAGCGGCCAGGCGCCGCACACCGTGACCGCCGGGACGGCCCGGGAGAGTGATCCGCGCCAATGGTGGGACGCGCTGTGCGCGGCGTTGCGCCAGTGCGGCGACGCGGCGCACGAGGCGGCGGCCGTGTCGATCGGCGGCCAGCAGCACGGCCTGGTCACACTGGACGGGCACGGTGAGCCGGTCCGTCCGGCGCTGCTGTGGAACGACGTCCGTTCGGCGCCGCAGGCCCGCCGCCTGGTGGCGGAGCTGGGCGGGCCGAAGGCGTGGGCGGAGCGCACCGGCAGCGTGCCCGGCGCGTCCTTCACGGTCACCAAGTGGGCGTGGCTCGCCGAGCACGAGCCGGAGGCGGTCCGCGCGACCGAAGCGGTACGGCTCCCCCACGACTACCTCACCGAGCGCCTGACCGGGCAGGGCACCACCGACCGCGGTGACGTCTCGGGCACCGGCTGGTGGGCGTCCGGGACGGAGGCGTACGACGAGGAGACGCTCGCGCACGTCGGCCTCGACCCGGCGCTGCTGCCCCGGGTGGTGCGGCCCGGCGAGGTGGCGGGCACCGTGCGCGATGGCCACGACCTGCCGTTCTCCAAGGGCACGCTGGTGGCCGCGGGCACCGGTGACAACGCGGCGGCGGCACTCGGCCTCGGTCTGCAACCTGGCACCCCGGTGCTGAGCCTCGGTACGTCCGGCACGGTGTACGCCGTCTCCAGGCACCGCCCGACCGATCCGACCGGCACGGTGGCGGGCTTCGCCGACGCACGCGGGGACTGGCTGCCGCTGGCCTGCACACTGAACTGCACGCTCGCCGTGGACCGTGTCGCGGCCCTGCTGGGCCGCGACCGGGAGGCCGTGGAGCCCGGCGGCTCGGTGACGCTGCTGCCGTACCTGGACGGCGAGCGCACCCCGGACCTGCCGCACGCGTCCGGTCTGCTGCACGGGCTGCGGCACGACACGACCGCGGGCCAGCTGCTCCAGGCCGCCTACGACGGTGCCGTGCACGCGCTGCTGGGGGCTCTCGACCTGGTCCTCGACGCGGACGCGGACCGCAGCGTTCCGTTGCTGCTGATCGGCGGCGGGGCCCGGGGGACGGCCTGGCAGCAGACCGTGCGCCGACTGTCGGGGCGGCCCGTGCAGGTACCGGAGGCCCGGGAACTGGTCGCCCTGGGTGCGGCGGCGCAGGCGGCGGGGCTGCTGACCGGCGAGGATCCCGCGGCGGTGGCCCGCCGCTGGAACACCGCGGCCGGACCGGTCCTGGAGGCCGTGGAGCAGGACCGGACGACGCTGGACCGGATCACCGGGGTACTCTCCGACGCGTCCCCGCTGCTGGAGCGGGGAACGCGGACCCAGTGACCCGGCCGCCTGCGCGGAGCCGGGCCGCGGACACCGAGGATTGACGGAGGCATGACCGAACCGCTGCGCGAGGCGCGCCCACCGGGCACCGGTCGCGCCCTGCCGGACACCCAGCAGGGCATGCGGCGGCGCAATCTCGCCCGGGTGATGCACGCCGTCAGCGCGGAGGGCTCGCTGTCCCGGGCGGCGGTCGCCTCGCGGATCGGCCTGACGCGGGCGGCGGTGTCGACCCTGGTGGACGATCTGGTCCGCTGGGGACTGCTGGAGGAACTGGGCCCGGAACGGCCGGGCCGGGTGGGCCGGCCGGGGTCGGCGCTCACGGTGAGCGCCCGGGGCCCGGCCGGTATCGGGGCCGAGATAGGCGTCGACCATCTCGCGGTGTGCGCGGTGGACCTGCGCGGCGAGGTCCGCGCGCGGGCGGACCTGCGCGGAACCAACCGGGGCCGGGCACCCGAGCCGGTGACCGAGGAGCTTGCGGCACTGATCCGCCAGGTCGTCGCGGAGGCCGAACGGGCGGGGCTCTGGCCCGCCGGGCTCGCGATCGCCGTCCCCGGACTGGTGGCGAGGGACGGACACACGGTCGTACGAGCCCCCAACCTCGACTGGCACGACACCGATCTCGCCCCCCTGATGCCCGGCGGATGGCCGCTGACCGTGGACAACGAGGCCAACTTCGGCGCCTTGGCCGAGCTGTGGCTCGGCGCCGGCACGCCCGGGGACTTCCTCCACGTGTCGGCGGAGATCGGCATCGGTGCCGCGGTCGTCGTGGACGGCAGCCTGCTGCGCGGAACCCGGGGATTCGCGGGCGAGCTGGGCCACGTGCCCGTCCGGCCGGACGGTCCCCCCTGTCCGTGCGGCGGCCGGGGCTGCCTGGAGCAGTACGCGGGCGAGGAGGCGGTACGGCGCGCGGCCGGGCTGGAGCCCCGCGAGGATCTGGTGGGGCTGCTCGCGGAACGCGCCGAGGAGGGGGACGAACGGGTACGGGCCGCGCTGCGGGAGGCGGGTACGGCCCTCGGCATCGCCCTGACCGGGGCGGTCAACCTGCTCGACCCCGAGACCGTGGTCATGGGCGGTGCCCTGGCCGGACTCTCGCCCTGGCTGCTGCCGTCGCTGGAGACGGAGCTGACGGGCCGGACGACGGGGCCGGCCTGCCCGGTGACGGTGTCCCGGCTCGGTCCGCAGGGCCCGCTGCTGGGCGCCGCGCACTCGGTGGTGCGGGCGGTGCTGGACGATCCGGCGGTGGTGGCGCGGCGGTCCTGACACTGCTTGCGGACGGCGACTGCGGGAGGCCGCGCGTTCAGCTGCCGCTCGTCCAGTCCTGGCCGCCCCGCGCCGGGCGGCGGCTGTCCGGCGGGATGCCGGACCACGGTGAGGATCGCTCGGCCGGCGGCGCGCAGTGGTACGCCCGAGGAGACCGGCGATCCGCACAGGCACCCAGCCCCTGCTGTTCGGCGTGGACCACGGGTGGAGGTGCCGCGGACACAGCGGCGCCGGCCTCCCGACGCCCTGTCATCGCCCGATCGAGTGGTCGGGTTTTCCACATCCCACGCGTTGTCCACGGAACCGTGGCGGACTCTTCTGCGCAACCGACCCGAGCCGTACCGTGATTCACGTGAGACGCGGCCGACGGACCGTCACGTCCGGTCGGACGTCTGTGCGATGAGAGGAACACGCGGGCAGCAGGTGGCAGCAGGCCGACACGTATCGGGGGAGACATGAACGGGGAGACGAGCGGGACACTGCGGCGCGACGCCATCGGCCTGCGCGAGGTCCTGTTCCAGAGCGTCACGGCGATGGCGCCGGCCGCCGCGGTGGCCGCGTCGATCCCGTCCGGCGCCGCCTTCGCGGGCGGGAGTCTGCCGCTGGCGGTGCTGGTCGCCCTCGTGGCCTGCCTCTTCACCGCATCGTGCGTGGCGGAGCTGGCGCGGGAGCTGCCCGCGGCGGGCTCGGTGGCGACCTACGCGGCGCGCGGTCTGCATCCGGCCGTCGGCTTCCTCGTCGGCTGGGCCTACGTCTTCGTGGAGATGCTGGTCCCGCCGCTGCTGCTCCTGCAACTGGGCTTCACGGCAGCGGGCACGCTGCACGCGGAATGGTCCTCGTACCCGGCGGACCTGTGGTGGCCCTGGTCGCTGGCGGGGGCGGTGGTGATCACCGCCGCCGGCTACCTCGGTGTCCGCGCCTCGGCCCGCTTCGGCACCGTCCTGGGCGTCTTCGAGATCCTGGTCTTCCTGGTGTTCGCGGTCCTGCTGATCGGCAGGGCGGGCTGCGCCAACACCCTGTCGGTGTTCGGTACGTCCCACACCGCCGACGGACACCCGGGGGCCGCCGGTGTGTTCGCCGGGTCCGTGTACACGGTCCTGGCCTTCTCCGGTTTCGAGGCGGCGGCGCCGCTCGCCGAGGAGACGCGCGACCCCCGGCGCACGATGCACCGCGCGGTCCTCGGAGCGGCTCTCGGCATCGGCGCGTTCTACGTCCTGACGACCTACGCGATGACCGTCTCCTTCGGCCCCGACCGCTTCGCGACGTTCGGCGCCTCGGGCGGCGCTTCCTGGGAAGGAGTCGCCCGGGCCTCGTACGGCCTCTTCTGGGTGCTGGTGTTCCTCGCCGTGGTCAACTCCACGATCGCCAACGCCAACGCGTGCGCGAACGTCTCGACCCGCACCGCCTTCGCCCTGGCCCGTATCCGCGTCCTCCCCCGCCTCCTCGCCACAGTGCATCCCCGGCACCGGTCCCCGGTGGCCGGCATCGCGGTGCAGACCGCCGTGGCGGTCGCAGCGGTACTGGGGCTCGGTTTCGGCTACGACCCCGTCACCGCGTTCCTGCTCCTCGCCACCGTGATCGTCACGGTCGTCGTCGGCGTCTACATCGTGGTGAACCTCTCCTGCGCCGGGCACTTCCTGCGGTCCCGCCGGGCCGCTCTGAAACCGGTACGGCACCTGGTGTTCCCGGTGCTCGGCATCGCCGCGTTCGTCCCCGCGCTGCTGACGGCCGCCGGCCTCCCGGTGTTCGACTTCGTGACCCCACTGACGGCCCCGGTGTCCTACGCCGGTCCGGTCGTCGGCGTGTGGATTGCCGTGGGCGTGGTCGTACTGCTCATCCTGATACGGCGACACCCCGAGCGCATAGCCGAGACCGCGCGGGTGCATCTCGACGAGTACGCCCCCGCCGGCCACCGGCGCGACGGCATCGTCCCCCGCTGACGACCCCTCAGCCCGGGGGCGACGGCCCGGCCGAGGCGATGCCGCGCCTCCACCGGACCGAGACACCGCGGCTTTGGCCACCCGGCCCCGAGCCTGACGACCATCCTCCAGAAGGGAGTCATGCCAGGATGACCGACCCCCGGATCCTCACCGTGCGCCCGGAACCGGACCAGTACGCCTGGACCTTCGGTGGAGCGGCGCCCGTGGCGCGGATCGCCCCCGGTACGGTCCTCGACCTGTACACGGAGGACTGCTTCGCCGGCCGCGTCCGCTCCGAGAAGGACCTCGTGTCAAAGGTGTGCGAGTTCCCTTACCTCAATCCGCAGACGGGTCCGTTCCATATCGAGGGCGCCGAGCCCGGTGACACCGTGGCTGTGCACTTCGTGTCGATCGAACCGGCCCGCGACTGGGCGGCGTCGACTACCGTCCCCCTCTTCGGCGCGCTCACCTCAACGCACACCACGGCCACCCTCCAGCCTCCGCTGCCGGAGCGGGTCTGGATCTGGCAGCTGGACCGGGACAAGCGCACCGCCCTCTTCCGGGCCCAGGACAACGACATCCGGCTGGAACTGCCTCTGGACCCCATGCACGGCACGGTGGGCGTGGCCCCCGCCAACCTGGAGGTGCGCTCGGCCCTGGTCCCCGACGCCCACGGCGGGAACATGGACACGCCCGAGATGCGGACCGGCGTCACCTGCTATCTGGGCGTCAACGTCGAAGGGGCCCTGCTCAGTCTCGGCGACGGGCACGCCCGGCAGGGCGAGGGCGAGACCTGCGGCGTGGCCGTCGAGTGCGCGATGAACACGGTGGTGGTCGTGGACCTCCTCAAGGACGTCGCCACACCGTGGCCCCGGCTGGAGTCCGACACGCACATCATCTCGACCGGGTCCGCCCGCCCGCTGGAGGACGCGTTCCGGATATCGCAGCTCGACCTGGTGCAGTGGCTGGTGCGCGACTACGGGTTCCGTGAGCTGGACGCGTACCAATTCGCCACGCAGACGGTCGAGTCACCGTTGGCCAACGTGTGCGACACGAACTACACGTGTGTGGCCAAGCTCCGCAAAGAGTGGCTGCCCGCGCGCGAGACGTACCGCGGTGTGCACGCACGGCTGCGGGACACCGCGCGGGCCCTGCGCCTCTGACGTCCCCGTCGTACCCCCAGACCTCCGAAAGGCGTTCCCCGATGGACATGGACCGAGTCAGACCCCGGCTCAGCCGGCGCCGGCTGCTGAAGGGCGCGGCACTCGCCGCCGTCCCCTGCACGCTGCTTTCCGACCCGCTCGCGAGTGCGCGGACCGCGACCGTCGACTATCCGCCCGCCGAATGGCAGCCGGCCGGCGCCTCGAACTACACGTTGTCCAGCCGCCCCGCCAGTTACGCGATCGACCGCGTGATCATCCACGTCACGGAGGAGACGTACGACGACACGCTGGCGATCTTCAACGATCCGCAGAGGCAGGTCTCCGCGCACTACCTGGTGCGCTCGGCGGACGGACACGTCGCCCAGTGTGTGCGGGAGGCCGACATCGCCTGGCACGCGGGCAACTGGAGCTACAACACCCGCAGCATCGGCATCGAGCACGAGGGCTGGGTGGACCAGCCCGGCTACTTCACGAACGCCCTCTACGCGGAGTCGGCGAAACTCACGGCGGCGATCTGCGCGAAGTACGGCATCCCCCGGGACAGACAACACATCATCGGCCACTACCAGGTGCCCGGCACCGACCACACCGACCCTGGGCCGAACTGGGACTGGGTGCGCTACATCAGAATGGTCAATTTCACCTAGCCGACACCGGGCGGTCGTCGCACAGTGGTCTGTGTCCGCCGCGTCATCGCCGTTTCACCGACCAGGGAGGCCCAGTGACCGATCCGTGGGTGGCCCTGGAGCCGGGCGCCGACCCCGCCGAGCGCGTCCGGGTGCTGCGCCGGGCGCACGAGACGTTCACCTCGGTGGGCACGGTGCCGCGCCCGGTGCGGCCGGTGGTGGCGGAGTCGTGGCGGCGCAGCGCACGGGCCGGCGTCGGGCCGGACGGCACGGCCGGCGTGGAGCTGACCGGCGGCGACCTCGGCGCTTACCGCGCGGAGCATCCGCTGGCCCGGGTGATGCCCCTGTTCCGGGAGCTGATGGGCACGTTCGCGGCCGACGGAGAGCATCTGCTGGCGGTGTGCGACGCGCACGGCAGGCTGCTGTGGGTGGAGGGGCATCCGGCGACCCGGCGCCGGGCGGACGGGATGAACTTCGTGCCGGGGGCGCGATGGTCGGAGAGCGCCGTCGGCACCAACGCGCCGGGCACGGCGGTGGCGGTCGACCGGCCGGTGCAGGTCTTCGCGGCGGAGCACTTCATCCGGCGGGTGCAGCCGTGGACGTGCGCGGCCGCTCCGGTGCACGATCCGCGCACCGGACGGGTGCTGGGCGCCGTGGACATCACCGGTGGCGACGGGCTGGCCCATCCACACAGCCTCGGCTTCGTGCAGGCGGTGGCGCGGGCCGCCGAGGCACAACTCGCGCTGCTCACCCCAGCACGTCCGGGGGATACAGCGCTGCTGACCGCGCTGGGACGGGACGAGGCCGGACTCGTCCTGGACGGCCGGCGGATCAGACTCAGCCGCCGGCACAGCGAGATACTCGTGCTGCTCACCCGGCATCCGGCAGGGCTGAGCGGTGACGAGCTGCTGTGCGCGCTGTACGCGGACGAATCGGTGACCCCGGTGACGCTGCGCGCCGAACTGGCGCGGCTGCGCAGGCTGTTGGGGCCGGAGCTGCTCGCCTCGCGGCCGTACCGGCTGACGGCCGCGGTCGAGTCGGACGCCACCATGGTCGAGCGGCGGCTGGAGACGGGTGCGCTCACCACGGCGGCGGAGGCCTACGCCGGCCCCTTGCTGCCCGGCTCGCGGTCCCCGGCGATCGTCCGGCTGCGGGAGCGGCTCGCCAACGCATTGCGCGCGGCGCTGATCGCACACCGCGACCCGGACCTGCTGGCGCAGTGGGCGCACGCGCCGTGGGGCGAGGACGACGTCGAGGTGTGGCGGGTCCTCGCCGCGGTGCGTCCCACGGCACCGGTGCGTGCCCGGCTCGCGGCGCTGGAGGCCGAGCTGACGGCGCCGGTCGTCCGGGCAGCGGGGCCGACCCGCGGCGCAACGTACTTGCAACGTCCCCCTGCCTAGCCTCGCGCCAGAGCTGCCCGACGGCGGGCAGCGCGGTAGCGGGAGGCACAGATCAGATGACTCGTTACGCGGCGCCGGGCACCGAGGGTGCGATCGTCTCCTACCAGGCACGGTACGACCACTTCATCGGCGGTGCCTACGTGCCGCCGGCGCGGGGGCGGTACTTCGAGAATCCGTCGCCGGTCAACGGGCAGCCGTTCACCGAGATCGCGCGTGGGACCGCGGAGGACGTCGAGCGGGCGCTGGACGCGGCCCACGCGGCGGCACCCGGGTGGGGCCGCACGTCGGTCGCGGAGCGTTCCGACGTCCTGCTGAAGATCGCCGACCGGATGGAGGCGTACCTGGAGCCGTTGGCGGTGGCCGAGAGCTGGGAGAACGGCAAGCCGGTGCGGGAGACGCTGGCCGCGGACATCCCGCTCGCGATCGACCACTTCCGTTACTTCGCCGGGGCGATCCGGGCGCAGGAGGGCTCGCTGGGCGAGATCGACGACGACACGGTGGCGTACCACTTCCACGAGCCGCTCGGGGTGGTCGCGCAGATCATCCCGTGGAACTTCCCCATCCTGATGGCGACGTGGAAGCTCGCGCCGGCGCTGGCCGCGGGGAACGCGGTGGTCCTCAAGCCGGCCGAGCAGACCCCGGCCTCCATCCACTACTGGCTGAGCCTGGTCTCGGACCTGTTGCCGCCGGGCGTACTGAACATCGTCAACGGCTTCGGTGTGGAGGCGGGCAAGCCGCTGGCCTCGAGCCCGCGGGTGGCGAAGGTCGCGTTCACCGGGGAGACCACGACGGGGCGGCTGATCATGCAGTACGCCTCCGAGAACATCAAGCCGGTCACCCTCGAACTGGGCGGAAAGTCGCCGAACATCTTCTTCGACGACGTGTGGGCGCACGACGACGACTTCCGGGACAAGGCGCTCGAGGGCTTCACCATGTTCGCGCTCAACCAGGGCGAGGTCTGCACCTGCCCGTCCAGGGCCCTCATCCAGCGCGGCCACTACGCCGAGTTCCTGGAGGCGGCGGTCGAGCGCACCCGGCGGATCACTCCGGGGCACCCGCTCGACACCGAGACGATGATCGGCGCCCAGGCGTCCAACGACCAGTTGGAGAAGATCCTCTCCTATCTGGACATCGGCCGGCAGGAAGGGGCGAAAGTCCTGACGGGTGGGGAGCGGGTGCGGTACGACGGCGAGTTGGAGGGCGGCTACTACGTCCAGCCGACCATCTTCGAGGGCGACAACCGGATGCGGATCTTCCAGGAGGAGATCTTCGGCCCGGTCGTGTCGGTGGCGTCGTTCGACGGCTTCGACGACGCGATCAAGACCGCCAATGACACGTTGTACGGCCTGGGGGCGGGCGTGTGGACCCGGGACCTCAACACCGCCTACCGCGCGGGCCGCGCCATCCAGGCGGGCCGGGTATGGACCAACTGCTACCACGCCTACCCCGCACACGCGGCCTTCGGCGGCTACAAGCAGTCCGGGATCGGCCGCGAGACACACAAGATGATGCTGGAGCACTACCAGCAGACCAAGAACCTTCTTTGTTCTTACAGCCCTCAGAAACTTGGCTTCTTCTAGATCCTGAAGTCGGGTTGCCTGGAGGCATCGTTGCGCTCCAGGCAACCCGACACGGCAGGTACCCACTGTAATCAATTGGGGCCTTCAAGTTATTTTCTGGCATCCAAGGGAGTTCCCGCCGGACCAGTCGCGGACCAATAGCGTCGAAGAACATCACTCCACGGGCCGCCCGCTCACGAGCGCAGCGACCCGCCGATACTCCGCAGCGGCGCCCAAACAGCCAGCAGTTCTGGGAGAGCTCTTCGACCTCCTGGCCGCCCTGAACGAATCCGTTTCGCGAGCGACGGCTGCTCGCGGCGTGACCGAGGTGCGTGCCACAGGGGCAAAGGGGTGATCGTGAAGTCCTGATGCTCAGCGCGCGGAGGCCGGCGCACAGGTGCGGAGTTCCCCGATGAACCTCCAGTTGGCGCTGCCGGATCGTCAGGGCCGGATGGGGAGGTTGGCCTCCCATCCGTCGAGGAGTCGTTCGAGACCGAGTCGGAAACCGCGCTCGGCGCTGTCGGCCGCGTGGGGAAGTTCGGCATCACGAATGACGCGGGCGAGGAGTGGATGGCGCCCGCCCTTGACGACTTTGTCGAGGTAGGGCGCGTGGGCGTCCATCCATTCCTGGTTGCCGACTCCGGAGCGTCGGACGGCTTCCTGTTGGGCGAGTTCGCCGATGGCGTAGCCGCGGACGAAGGCGTGCAGCGCCTCGACGACGGTGATCATGACGTCGATGCCGAAGCCGAGGGGTTCGAGGGCGGCGAGTGCGTGTTCGATGGCATCGAGGGAGTTCGGCCCAAGTGATGGGCGCCCTGCCGCGAGGGAGGCCATCCAGGGATGCCGGTGGAAGGTGGCCCGGGAGCGATAGGCCAGTGTCCGCAGGTCACCGCGCCAGTCGCCGGTAGGGGCAGGCGGGCCGCCGTCTTCGGCCGCTACGGCGTCGAGCATGAGATCGAGCAGGTCGTCTTTGGACGCCAGGTAGCGGTAGAGCGAGGCTGTGCCCGTTCCCAGTTCCTTGGCGACGCGCCGCATGGACAGTGCCTCGATGCCCTCGGCGTCGGCG
This sequence comes from Streptomyces sp. NPDC028722, assembly GCF_040637655.1. Lineage (NCBI taxonomy): Bacteria > Bacillati > Actinomycetota > Actinomycetes > Kitasatosporales > Streptomycetaceae > Streptomyces > Streptomyces sp. NPDC028722. The sequence continues at coordinate 16,675 of NZ_JBEZWU010000002.1, read as the reverse complement.
ATCGCGATGGCGGCGCTGGTGATCTCCGCCCGGGTGCGTGACGGTGCGGGGCCTTTCGCGGCCCGCTCCGGCCGGTTCCAGACCACCGTGTGAGCATCGCCCATCGGGATTCCCTCCTCACTACTGCGCTCGCTGTTCGCAGTAGTGCTATCGTGACGCCATTACTGCGAACACTGTACCCGAGTAGAACGTATTCAGTCGAAAGGGAAACCACCATGACCACTCCCGTCACGATCATCGGCGCCGGGCTCGGCGGCCTGACCCTCGCCCGGGTCCTGCACCTGCACGGCATCGTCGCGACCGTCTACGAAGCCGAGTCATCGACGGACACCCGCACACAGGGCGGTCAGCTCGACATCCACGAGTACAACGGCCAGCTCGCCCTCGAAGCGGCCGGCCTCACCGACGAGTTCCGCGCGATCATCCACGAAGGCGGCGAGGCCGTGCGGGTGCTCGACCAGCACGGCGCGGTCCTGCTCGACCAGCCCGACGACGGCACAGGCGGGCGCCCCGAGGTGCTCCGCGGAGACCTGCGTCGGATCCTGATCAACTCGCTGCCCGGCGAGATGATCCAGTGGGGACACAAGGTCACCGGTGTCCGCGCCCTCGGAGACGGGAGGCACGAGCTGACGTTCGCCGACGGGCCGACCGCGACGACCGGCCTCCTCGTCGGCGCGGACGGCGCCTGGTCGATGATCCGGCCGCTGCTCTCCGACGCGAAGCCCGAGTACGTCGGCACGTCGTTCATCGAGACCTACCTGTACGACGCCGACCAACGCCACCCCGCAGCGGCCAAGGCCACCGGCGACGGTTCCCTGTTCGCCGTCACGGCCGGCAAGGGGATCCTCGGCCATCGAGAGGCCGGCGCCGTACTGCACACGTACGTCGCGCTCAATAAACCGCAGGACTGGATCGCCGCCGTCCTCGCCAGTCCCGAAACGGCGGTGGCCCAGGTCGCGGCCGAATTCACCGGATGGGCGCCTGAACTCACCGCACTCATCACTGACGGGGAAACCACCCTGGTCCCACGCCCGATCAGCGCCCTGCCGATCGGCCACCGGTGGGACCGCGTTCCCGGAGTGACGCTGCTGGGGGACGCCGCCCACCTGATGTCACCGTTCGCCGGGGAGGGCGCCAACCTCGCCATGCTCGACGGCGCCGAACTCGGCAAAGCCATCGCCGCACATCCCGACGACATCGAAGCCGCCCTTGCGGAGTACGAGCAGGCCCTTTTTCCCCGCAGTGCCCGGTTCGCCGCCGAATCCGACAAGAACCACCAGCTCATCTTCGGCGACAACGCCCCCACCGGCCTGCTCAACCTGCTCACCGGCCAGGAGCCGATCGAGTGAGCAGGGCCCACAGATCCGCGATCGTGAGCTTCAGGCGTCGGTCTGGCCGCCGCTGCGGCCGGTACCCGCACGGACGAGTCGCTGCTGACGTTGTCACAGATCGCCGCCGCGTTCGGCGACGTGCCGAGCGACCGCGCCGACGCTGGGGCGTGCGTACCGCCCCAGCGAGCGGACGGAGGCGTGACGGCAGCGGGCCGACAGCATGGGGGGAAGCGGCCAGAAGACCGTCAAGACGTTCGTATCCTGCCTTCTCGGCGAACTCGGGCTTCACGACCCCGTCCAGGTGGGACGCGCACGTCTACCGCCAGGGGCTGGTGATCCGACGTGGGTCCGCACAGCGACCGGCCGTGCGGCATCGTGATGGTCGCCTGCACGCATGGGTGAAGCGGCCGGACGGCGCAGACTACGACGACGCTCCGCCCATGGCCAGCGCGGTTCGCGCCAGCCCGCGCAGCCAGGGGTGGGCGTGGTCGGTGTCGTAGCGCTGATGCCATGACAGGTATATCGGTGCCGAAGGCAGTTCGAGCGGGAGAGGGAGCACGACCAGACCGAGGTCGGCGACCGCGGAGCGCGTGGTGGCTTCGGGGACGCTGATCAGGAGATCGGAGTCGCGCGCGAACTCCAGCGCGGCCGCTTCCGTGGGCACGGTCGCCACCACGCGGCGGGTGAGGCCGAGCCGCGCGAGGGCGTCGTCGAGGGCATTGCTGAGGTTCCCGCGTCGCGAGACGGTGACGTGCTCGGCGGCGGCGTACCGCTGTGCGGTGACGGTCCTGACGCGGGTGAGGGGGTGCCCCTGCCTGACGACGATGACGAGCCGGGACCCGCCCACGTTCTCGGCACGGATGTCCGGTGCGCTCGGGCGGTTGGCGTTCGCCTCCAGGTCCACCTCGCCGCGCCGCAACTCGGGCGTGTCGATGCTCGATTCCGCGACGAAGCGCAATCGCACGCCCGGCGCCTCTGCACGCACGGCCGCGAGCAGTGCGGGACCGCTCAAGGCGACCAGGGAATCGTGCCAGCGGAGGGTGAAAGTGCGCTCCAGTGTCGCCAGATCGAGTGCACGGCTCGGCGCCAGCACCCCCTGGACCTGATGAAGCAGCTCGTGCACCTGCTCCCGGACGGCGATCGCGTACGGCGTCGGGGTCATCGTGCGGCCGGTACGCACCAGGATCTGATCCCCGGTGGTGCGCCGGATCCGGCCCAGACTCCGGCTCATCGCGGGGGCGGTGACATGCAGGCGCGCGGCCGCCCCGGCCACACTGCCCTCCTCCAGCAGCGCGTCGAGCGCGGCCAGCAGGTTCAAATCCAATTGCATGTGAGTAATCCTAGCCGTGCTTTACATGCATTTGAAGTTAATCAAGGGGCTGTATACCGTCGAGACCAGAGCGCTGAACAAGCGCCCACAGCTCGGCCCGAACGGCCTCACCACCCCCTGCTGACACGGGAGTTCACCATGCCCGAAACACTTCGGACCACGGACGTCACCGCCTCGGACGCCGATCTGCTCGACCAGACGGCGATCGCCGTGCGCACGGCCGGTTCGGCGCTCCGCGAGCGCTTCGGCGAGGTGGTCCGCTACCAGACCCGAGAAGAGCTGATGCGCGCGCTGGCCGGCAACGACGACACGGCCCTCGACATCCTGCGCCCCCGCCTCACGCGCCTGCGCCCGGACGCCGGCTGGGTGGAGGACGAGCTTGACGGCGGGGCGCTGCCGCCCGGCGAATGGTGGGTCGTGGATCCGGCCGAAGGCAACGTCAACCACCTGCACGCCCTGCCGGAGTGGGCGGTGACCGCCACCCTCGTGCGCGACAACCAGCCGGTGCTCACCGTGGTCCACCTGCCGTTGACCGGCGAGACGTACACCGCGCTCACCGGCGGGGGCGCCCACGTCGACGGCCGGCCGCTGCACGTCTCCCGGACCGCGGACCTCGGCCTGAGCATCGTGGCCACCAGCCAGGCCCGGCCGGACGAGGACGAGAAGGTCGTGCGGCGCGTCGGCTCCTCGATCACCTCGATGCTCTTCGACGCGCTCGTCGTCCGCACTTCCGTGCCCGCCACCCTGCACCTGCTGAACGTGGCCGCCGGCCGGATCGACGCCTTCTGGCAGTTCGCCGGCGCCCGCGCGGACCTGCTGCCCGGGGCGCTGCTCGTCACCGAGGCGGGCGGACGGATCTCCGACGCCGAGGGCAGCCCCTGGACCCCGCAGAGCGAGAGCTTCCTGGCCGCCGCGCCCGGCGTCCACGCCGAGGCCGTCGCCACGCTCTCACGCTGACCGCGCACCACGACCTGCACGCACGGAAGGACCAGATCATCATGACCACGATCGCAGTTCTCGGAAACGGCCGCGTCGGCGGCAACCTGGCCACAGCCCTCACCCGGGCTGGGCACGAGGTGACCGTGGCGGACCGCGCGCCCGGCGCCGCCGCCGACGCCGCCCGGACAGCCCAGATCGTCATCAACGCCACCCCCGGCGCCGGCTCGCTGGACCGGCTCGCCGCTCTGCGCGAGGAACTGCGCGACAAGATCCTCGTCGATGTCTCCAACGCCACCGTCGACGGACCGGACGGACTGCCCGCCGACCTGATCCACCCCGGCTCAAGCCTCGCCGAGCAACTCCAGGAAGCGCTCCCCGAAACGCGCGTCGTCAAGACACTCAACACCATGCTCTTCCCTGTGATGACCGCGCCGGCCACGCTCACCCAGACACCGACCGCGTTCCTCTCCGGCGACGACCCGCAGGCCAAGCAAACCGTCCACGAACTGCTCACCGACCTCGGCTGGCAAAAGGCGTGGATCACCGATCTCGGCGGGATCCAGACCGCCCGCGCCACGGAGGCCGCAATACTGTTCGTACCACACGTGATCCGTTCCACCGGATTTGCGCCCTTCGCGATCTCGATCGCCCGCTGATCCGCACCCGGTGCACCGCCGCCGGCGGCCCCACAGTCAGAACAGATACGACAGCGCAGCGAGGGCCGGCGATCCGGCACCGGACAGCGACCCGTGGCCGCACTTACCCAGGCCGTCGGCTTCGCACCGAGGAATCGGCCCGTCCAACCGGCGTACGCGGTTGCCGAACTGGTCCCGCATCTGCCCGCGAACACCCGCGGCGGCGACCGCCGACACCGGCCTCACACTCGCCGATCCAAGTGCGCGTACGCGTGGAGCGCGGGCCCGGCCGTGACCGGGGTCGCGCAGCGCCGGACGGCATCGCGCTGCCGCTGCTCCACTGCCGCGACGTGTAGGGCTTGGAACAGTCATTGAATCTATGTCGTTTCGCCAGCTCCAGGAAGGCCCTCATCATGTCCCTCGACCCTCAGATCGATGCCCTGCTCGAGAAGTTGGCCGAAGGACGCGAACCGGCACCGGAGAGTCGAACGGTCGAGGAGAACCGCCACCTCGTGAGCAGCTTCTCCACCCTAGCGGGCGATGTCGAGCCCGTCGGCAGCGTGCACGACGCAGTGGCCGCGGCCGAAGGCCTTGAGGTCCCCATCCGCATCTACGCCCCCACCACCCTCCCGCGCTCCGGGCCGCGGCCCGTGACGGTCTTCTTCCACGGTGGCGGATGGGTCCTCGGAGATCTCGACAGCCAGGACCACATCGCCCGCATCGTGGCCAACCGCTCCGGCACGATCGTGGTCTCCGTCGACTACCGGCTCGCGCCCGAACACCGCTTCCCGGCAGGGATCGAAGACGCCTACGCCGCCCTGACATGGGTCGCGGCCAACGCTGGAAGTTTCGGCGGCGACGGGCAAAGCATTGCGGTGTTCGGCGAGAGCGCCGGCGGCAACCTCGCCGCGGCCCTCGTGCAGGAAGTACAGCGGCGCGGCGGACCTCACATCGCACTGCAGGTACTGGCGTACCCGGCGCTCGACCGGTTCGACGACAGCCCCTCCATGTACGAGAACATGGCCGGACCGTTGCTGAGCCGCAGCTGGCTCGAATGGTTCTGGGGCCTTTACCTCAACACGCCCGACGAAGGCGCGGACCTGCGCGTCTCGCCGGCGCGCTCCGACGAGCTGGCTGGGCTTCCTCCCGCCGTCATCGTCACTGCCGAACACGATCCGCTGCGGGACCAAGGTGACCGGTACGCGCAGAAGCTCGCCGACGCCGACGTGCCGGTCACGCACCTCCCGATCAAGGGTGCCACCCACGCTTTCCTTTCGTTCACCGGGTCGGTGCAGCTCTCACGGGACGTCTTGAATCAGCTCGCAGATGCTGTGGCCACGGCGTTCAACGACTGACCCGCCCACCATTGCCGCTTACCACGCAAAGGCGCGGCGGGGGCCTGGCGTCCCGCGACCCCACAACTTCTGGGTCGACCACGAGCAGGTCACCGCCAACAGCATCGGTGCTGCGCGTCGAGGCCGGCCGGGACCCCTGCAGCAGGGCACTGACCGACCTCGCGGGAGAACTGTCCACCCGCAATGAAGCCGACCGCATCCGATGAGCCTCGCGCGACGTCCACCTGTGTCTCAGCGGATGAGAGCACGTCCGCCACCCCGTCGTCAGCGTCCTGCACCTTCACGCCCCCGGCTCCGCGCGGCCATCGAGCGCCGGAGGGGAGAGGAAGTCAAAGAAACGAGTGAAGTCAGTAGTCTGCTCACGCCGGGCGACGCGCGTCGGTGATGTAGACCGCCGAGCCGTGCTCGCCAGGCCGCCTACGGCCGCCTCCCGGACGAGGATGCCGCTCATAGCGCGCAGCACCGCTCAGCCGCGGGCGCGGCGCAAGGTCGGAGTGTCCGGGGCCGGCTGGTAGGCGCCAGGACCATGACCGTCATGCTGCGCCTGCAGATCGACAGGAATCGGTCCTCTGTCGCAACAGCGATCTGCCGCAACCTGGCCGCCAGCACGTGCTGTTCGATGATGGGTAGTGTCGCGATGTGACGATCATCAGGCAACGGCTGAGTGAGCTACGACGACGTGCCTTTGCGGGGCGCATCGGTGAGATCGAGCTGTTCCGGTCAATGCTGGGCGCAGGAGGCGTGCTTTTTCTTCACGGTCCCGGCGGAATCGGCAAGAGCGCATTGCTGGATGTTCTGGCCGAGGTCGCCGTGACTGCGGGCGCCGATCCGATCACGATCGACGGCCGCCACGTGCCGCCGGTCCCCAGTTCCCTTGCAGCGCACTCCATCGGCGGCCGCGCGGTGCTGTTCCTCGACACCTACGAGCTGCTCGCCCCGATCGACGACTGGGTACGGGACGAATTCCTGCCCGCGCTGCCCGCCGACGTGGTCGTGGTCATCGCGGCACGACGACCGCCCTCGTCGCCATGGCTGTCCGACCCCGCCTGGCGCGAGCTGATCCGGGTCGTCGCGCTGCGAAACCTCGCGCCGCGCGACGGCCGCGCCTACCTGGCGGGACAGAACGTCCCCGCCGAGTTCCACGAGCACCTGCTCGACATCAGCCATGGCCACCCACTCACCCTGTCCATGCTCGTGGACGCGGTGCGGCGGGGCGGTGGCGTTCTGCCGCGCACACTCGGGGACCTGCCCGACGTGGTGCGCGGTTTGCTGACCCGCACCCTGGACGAGGTACCGGGACCGCGCCATCGGCTGGCGTTGGAAGTCTGCGCGCACGCCAACGTCATCACCGAGAACGTCCTGCGATCCGTGCTCGGCGACAACGCCGGGGAGCTGTTCACGTGGCTGCGTACGTTGTCGTTCGTCGAGGAGGGTTTCTACGGTCTGTTCCTGCACGACATGGTCCGCGACGTCCTTGACGCCGACCTTCGATGGCGCGACCCGGAGCGCTACGCCGAGGTGCATCACCAGGTGCGGGCCGACTTGGTCGCGCGGATCCGCTCGGCGCCGGACGCACGGGAGCAGCAACGGCTCCTGGCCGACGCCATAGTCGTGACCTGCCCGCGGACCAGGCTCGCGGCATACGTCGCGGCCGCACGGCCGGTCGATCACCACATCGATGCGCTGCGGCCGGAAGACACGGCCCCGATCGTCGAGATGACGACCCGCGCTCAGGGGGCGGAACAGGCCGAGCTGGTGGCGTACTGGATGCGGCGCCAGCCCGGAGCCTTCCGGATCTTTCGCGGACCGGACGGGGAGCCGCAGGGGTTCGGCGCCTGCCTCGACCTGTGCGCCGAGGACTTGGGGGTGGATCCGGGTGTCGACAGCATGTGGCAGTACACCCGACGGCACGGCGCGGCACGCCCCGGCGAGCACGTGCGGGCCTGGCGGTTCTTCCTCGACCGTGACCGTGGGCAGGCTTCCTCGCCGTCGCTGACTCTGTTCGCCGTGTGCCAGGTCCTCGACATCCTCACTCGTGATGGCTCGGCCTGGACGTTGGTGGGGGCGTACGCGGATGCCGGATTGTGGGGGCCGACACTCGGTTATCTGGACTTCTGGCCGGCAGCCGAGGCGACGTACACGATCGGGGATACCACCTACCCGGTCTTCGTCCACGACTGGCGGCGTACCGGCCTCGCCGAGTGGCTCGAGCTCATCGCGGCCCGCGAGGTGGGTGCCCCGGCCCGGCCGGCGCAGGAGCAGTCGGCCGAACTCGTCCTCTCTCAGGCGGAGTTCGCCCAGTCGGTCCGCGCGGCGCTGCGCGATCTGCACGTGCCGCAGGCTCTGAGGCGCAATCCGCTGATGCGATCGCGGGTCGTGCGGTCATCAGCCGCGGGACTCGACGAGCTCCTCGCGATGGCCGCCGAGCCGTTGCGGGCCGACCGCCGCGGCCTGTTCGAGGTGGTCGACCGCACCTTCCTGCACCCGGCCGGCCCGCAGGAGCGCGTGGCCCAGTCGCTGCACCTGTCCTTCAGCACCTACCGCCGGCACCGGGACCTGGCAGTGGCTCACATCGTGGACTGGATGTGGGAACGCGAGGTCTACGGACACCCGGTGGACACCGGTTGACCTGTTTCTGGGCAGGAGGGAGCGCCGAGCATCACGTCTCATGCAAAACGAAAACGCAGTCGTCCTCGGTGCCGGCTTCGCCGGTCTCCTCACCGCCGGAGTGCTCACCAACTTCTACCGGAGGGTCACGGTTGTCGACCGGGACCCGGCCCCCGGCGAATACCGCCGGGGCGTCCCTCAGGGCCGGCATGCCCACAACCTGCTTCCGGCCGGGGCACGAGTCGTCGACGAAATCTTTCCCGGTCTGGTCGACGAGATGAGCGCCGATGGCGCGGTTGTGGCGGATGTGCTGTCGGACTACCGCTTCTACCTCGGCGGGAAGGAATTGCCGCGAGTGCCGGTCGGTGCGCACTCCGTCCACGCCACCCGGCCGTTCTACGAGCGCCACTTGCGCCGGCGGCTGGTCGCCCAGGACGGCCTGCGGATGGAGCTCGGCACTGACGTGGTCGGGCTGATCGGCGATGACCGGCGGATCACCGGAGTACGCATCCTGCCGCAAGAGCCCAGCAGCAGCGAAGAGACGTTGCATGCCGACCTGGTGGTCGATGCGATGGGCCGGGGCAGCCGCACGCCGGTCTGGCTCGAGCAACTCGGATTCGAACGTCCCGCCGAGCAACGCGTCAACGTCGACGTCGCCTACGCCAGCCGGCTTGTCCGGCTCCCGCCCCAGCACGACCGGGCGCTGCTCATCGGCGGCGACGTCAAGGCCAACGGCCGCGGGCTGCTGTTGCTGGCGGTCGAGGACGGCCAGCACGTACTGACCGTCACCGGGACCGGCCCCGCCGCGCGTCCACCGACCGACGAGGCCGGGTTCGCGGAGTTTGTTGCCGCGGCGGCCCCGGACGACGTGGTCTCAGCGCTGAAGACCGCCGAGGCGCTCAGCGACATTGTCGCCTACCGCTTTCCCGCGACTCGGTGGCGCCGGTACGACCAACTCGCCGGTCTTCCGGACGGGCTGGTCGTCGTCGGGGACGCTCTGTGCTCGTTGAGCCCGGTCAACGCGCAGGGCCTGACAGTGGCGGCGCTGGAGGCCCGCGCGCTGCGCGACACGCTCTCAGCCGGCCGGCGCGACGTCGCCGCGAACTTCTTCGCCCAGGCGACGCGTATTCTGACCGCGCCGTGGGGGATGGCCGACGAGCCGGGACAACCTGCGAATCTGATACAGAAGATGCAGGGCGCCATGATGAGCCGGCTGATGGCCGCGGCGGCTACCACCCCCACGGTCGCGGCCCAGCTCATCCGGGTCTTGGCCCTACTTGATCCGCCGTCGAAACTGTTGCGGCCGGCTGTGCTCGGGCGAGCGTTGTGCCGGCTGCGTGAGTCCGGGGAAGATTGATCGCCCCCGGCTGAATACGGTCCTGAGACGGACGCTTCAGGGTTCGCGGACGAGGAAGATCTCCGCGGCTGCGCCGAAGTGGGCAAGGGTCGGGTTGGCGCCCCCACGCCGAGTGGCGACGACCACCTGGCGACCACCGAGGCGGCGTGTTCACCCAGTTCGCGCGGCGCCGGCACAGCGTCACCCGGCGGGCAGGACCTGGAGGAAGTCCCCGAGAGCGGTCGCGACGGCGCGCGGGGCTTCCACGGGGAGCAGATGGCCGGCGTCGGGGACGACGTTCAGGGTCGCGCGCGGGATGTGCGGCAGGAGGCACTCACGGAGCACGCTCGGCGGTTCCACCACGTCGTGCTCCGCGGCCAGCACGGTCACCGGAACTGTGATGCCGCGCACGGCGCCTGTGATGTCCTGCGCGATTCCGCGCAGTGGCCACTCCTGCCGGGCCTCGGGTCCGGCGGCGAGGCTGTCGCGCACCGCGGTGGCCCGCGCCGTCTCCGGCAGCGGTGTGGCGGTCAGGACGTGGTCGAGGGCGTGTCGCACCGTCTCGGTCGAGTCGTACGCGTGGGACAGTCCCTTCCGGTACTCCTCGGTCATCGTGGCGGGCGGCTCGGGCGGTGCGGGCGCGACGAGCACCACGCCGGCCAGGCCGGACGGCCGGGGGGCCGCGACGAGCTGGCTCACCTTGCCGCCCATCGAGTGGCCGACGAGGACGTACGGCCCCGGCACGCACGCATCGACGACGCGAGCGAGGTCGTCGGCGAGCTGGTCGAGGTGATAGGGGCCGGGCAGTGCCCGCGAGGTGCCCCAGCCGCGTTGGTCGAAGCGGACTGTCGCCTGCTCGGGCGGCAGCTCACCGATCACCTCGTTCCAGGTGTCGGCGGAGCCGCCCCAGTAGTGGACGAACACCAGCGCCGGTCCGGTACTGCCCCCGACCCGCACGTCCAGGGCTCCGCCCGTCACCGGCACCAGCCTTGTCGTTTCCGTCATCGCCACACCTCCAACTTGGCTGCGTGAGGCGATCGACGTCGCGCGGGTCGCAGCCTTGAACGGGTAGCCTGACCTGCCTGTCAGGCGCAGGCACGACGGTAGGTCAGAGACGGCCCGCTCCCTGGTGGAAAGGAGCATGGTGGCTGTGGAAAGCGGACATCACACTGTGCGACAGCTGCGCTATTCGCCTGCCGTCGGCTCGCCCCACGGCGTGGAGGTCCTCGACTTCGCCGCGCTGCGCTCCATGGACACCCACCGCCGTCGCGTACTCCCCCAGCGCCCCGACTTCCACGTGCTCGCCCTGATCGCCTCCGGCACCGGCACCCACGAGGCGGACTTCCGCACCTACCGGCTGGCGGAAGGCAGCGCCGTATGGATCCGGCCCGGCATGGTGCACCGCTGGAGCGACATCGACGCCTGCGACGGCCCACTGGTCCTCTTCCGGCCGGGCTTCCTCCGCGGCCTCACCACCTCGGAGGTCACCGCCCCGGTGTGCCGGCACCTGGACCGGCAGCGTCTGGCCCTGGCTCTGCTGGCGGCCGAACACCTCGGCCGCGAGCACGACGCGGCAGCGCACACCCCGCACTTGGCATCTCCCGCGCTGCTCTCCCACCTGCTGGCTGCGCTGGTCCTGCGCGCGTTCCACGACGCACCAGCCCTCACCGACACGGTCCCGGCCGCCAACCGGTCCACGGAGGTGTTCCGCGCCTACCGGGCCGCCGTCGAGGAACATTTCACCGATTGGCACCACGTGGCCGACTACGCGCGGGCACTCGGCTACGACGTGCGCACCCTCACCCGAGCGACACGCGCAGCCACCGGCACGGGCGCCAAGACCTTCCTCGACCAGCGCATCCTGCTGGAAGCCAGGAGACTCCTCGCCCACACCGACCTGCCGGTCGCCGGCTGCGCCCGACGCCTCGGCTTCCGGGACGCAGGCAACTTCACCGCCTTCTTCCGGCGTCAGGCAGCCACGCCCCCCGCCGCCTGGCGCGCCGCCTATGGCGCGCCCGACACCCGCGGGGCCTGACCTCGCCGCGCCCCCTCACGATCACGGACCGCTCGGGGTTGGGCGCTCTTCGCCTTCGCGCTGTTGCCGGCCCCAGTCAAATGGGCGGCCGACTGCCCTCACCCCATGCCCAGCCGACGCGTGAGCCGGACCAGACACTCGCGGTCGCCGGCGTTCGCCCTGCGGACCGATGACGGCGCCCTCGGCCCGTCGTCGCCGCGCTCGCCGCTCCTGCTCGTCGCTGTCGGCGGGCCGCGCACCACCTGCCGTGAAGACCTCGCTCCTGGCGAAAATGCGTAGGTTCTCGGCAATTTAGCTACTGCCGGAAAAGGCAACGCCGTTCATACGCTTCTGGCATCCAACCAACCCCGACGGAAAGACGGATCTCGTGTCTGAAAGGGCCGATGAGGCGAAGGAAGTCACCCGGCGCACGGCGCTGGAGCGTGCTGCCGGTGTCGCTGCCGTCGGCGCGGCCTCCGCGCTCGCCGCCGCACTGTCGAGTTCATCCGCCGCTGCCGCGGTTCCAGGAGCGAAAGCGCAGGACACTTCCTCGCATTCGCGTGGCACGACCCTGTCGACGGTCGTGGCCGGGGTGCGCATCCCCGACAGTGAACTGACGCGGGCGGTCACGGAATTCGCGAGGAAGGTCTCCTCGGAGAGCCTCTTCAACCATGTCGTGCGAACGTATTTGTACGGCTCACTGATGTTCGACCGACGCGGCATCCGCTACGACCGTGAACTCGCCTTCGTTGCAGCGGTCCTGCACGACCTCGGGCTGGTGAAGGCTTATCAGACCCCGAATGAGCGCTTCGAAGTCGACGGCGCCGACGCCGCCCGGAATTTCCTGCGGGGACGGCACGTGCCAGCCGAACGAGTGGAAGTCGTCTGGGATGCCATCGCCCTGCACACCAACGTAGGCATCGCGAGCCGGAAAAGGCCGGAGATCGGCATGGTCTCCGCCGGCTCCGGCCTCGATCTCACCGGGAACGGCCTCCAGCAGATCCCGGCCGACGCTCTCACCGAAATCCTCGCCGCCTTCCCCAGGGCCGGGTTCACACAGGACGCCCTCGACACCATACTCTCGCTGTGCCGCACCAAGCCGATGTCAGTACTCATGCATCCCTTCGCCGAGGTCGGCCGCCGTCACCTGTCGGACTTCCAGGTGCCCACCGTGGAGGATCTCCTGCTTGCCGCACCCTTCGAAGAGTGACGGACAGCCATCCACGCCGACGAGCGAGATCATTCTCGACCACCGGGCCGATCACGAGGCCCAGAGGCGGCGTTGCGTACAGGGCCCCCGTGTGGCCGGAGAGTCCCGTCGCGGTGAGACGTCACAACGGGGCCCCGGCTGCGCCGGCGGCTGTGACCGGCGTCGCGCCGGTCGCCGAGTTTCTCGTCGTGGGCGTCAGGCCGCCGCGGCCGGTTCGCCGGACGCGACCCGAGCGCGTCCGGCGAACCGGGCAGGCCGTCACTTCTTGGGCATGAGGACCGAGTCGATGATGTAGACGTTGGCGTTGGCGGTCCTGACATTGCCGCAGACCACCTTGGCGGTGTCGTTGACCGTGTAGGACTCCTGCGAGCCCGAAGTGGTCAGCTCGGACTTCTCCAACGTGGCGAAGGATCCGTTCTCCAGGTCGTTGGGCGACAGCTTCTGTCCCACGACGTGGTAGGTCAGGATCTTGGTGAGCTGCGCCTTGTCGTTGAGGACCTTGTCGAGGGTGGCCTTCGGGAGCTTGGCGAAGGCGTCATTGGTGGGGGCGAACACCGTGATGTTCTGTGCGTTGTTGAGGGTGTCGACCAGGCCGGCTTTCTTCACCGCGGTCACCAGCGTGGACAGTGCCGGGTTGTGGGAGGCGGCGGTGGCGACCGGGTCCTTGGCCATGCCGTCGAAGGAGCCGGCACCGTTCTTGGGCACGGAGGCGCAGGCCGGGCCGAACGGCTCGTCCGTGGCAGCGACGCTGTTGCCGGAACCGGCCGTGTCGCCCTCGGAGGTGGGCGCGGACGACGACGCCTTGTCACTGGAGTCCGACTTGCCCGAGTCGCTGTCGTTGCTGGAGCAGGCGGTCAGCGCGAGCGGCAGGACGGCCGCAGTGGCCACGGTCAGGGCGATACGGCGGGTAAGGGTCTGCATGATGTCTCTCCTGTTGCTAGGTGCGGCGGGATTGCCGCCTGGTCAGGGGTCTGTGGGTCACTCGACGGTCACGACAACGGAGTGCCATCCGCTGGCGCCGTCAGGGACGGTGCGGGCGCGTGTGTCGGTCTGCACCTCGCCGGTACGGTCGGTCGCCCGCACGGTGAGGGTGCGACCGCCCTTGGTGGCCTGCCAGGCGTAGGACCACTGACGCCAGGTGTCGTACGAGTCCTCGGCGGCCAGAGTGGCTTCCTGCCAGGGGCCGTCGTCGACGCGGACCTCGACCCTGTCGATGCCGCGATGCTGGGCCCAGGCGACACCGGCCACCATGACGGTGCCCGCCTCGGGCCGGGCGAACGGCTTCGGAGTGTCGATCCGGGACTGAGTCTTGATGGGCGCTGCTTCGGCCCAGTCGCGCTTGACCCAATAGGAGTCGTAGGCGTCGAACGTGGTCAGCTCGATGTCCTTGATCCACTTGCAGGCGGACACGTAGCCGTACAGGCCGGGCACCAGCATGCGGACCGGGAACCCGTGATCGAACGGCAGAGGTTGGCCGTTCATACCGATGGCGAGCATCGCGTCGCGGCCGTCCATGACGTCCTCGACCGGGCTGCCGATGGTCATGCCGTCCACGGAACGCGCGACGAGCTGATCGGCCGGGCCGCCCCGGGAGGGTGGTGCGACCCCGCACTCGGCCAGCAGGTCGGCCAGCCGCACACCGATCCAGCGGGCATTGCCCACGTACGGGCCGCCGATCTCGTTGGACACACAGGTGAGCGTGATGTCCCGCTCGATCAGTTCACGCCGCAGCAGGTCGTCGAACGACAGCGTCACCGGACGGCGTACACCGTCGCCGTGGATGCGCAGCCGCCAGGCAGTGGCGTCGACCTTGGGCACCACCAGGGCCGTGTCCACGCGGTAGAACTCGTTGTTCGGTGTGATGAACGTGCTGGCGCCCGCGACTCGGACCTGGGCGCCCCGTGGAACCGCAGGGGCACGCGAGTTCGGGGGCGGCAGTTTCAGGTTGTTGCGGGATGCGACGGCTTTCTGGCTGCTGGAGCCGTTCAGGGCCCGGCCCAGGACCCCGGCTCCGGCTGAGGCGGCAGCGGCGGCGATCGCCGTGATGACGAAACCGCGCCGGTCCCATCCGTCCGGTTCGTTCGTCGTCGGTTCGCGGGACGGTGCCAGAAGCCGGCCGATGAGGGCGTACAGGAGCAGGGCCGCGGTGACCGCACCCAGAATGGAGGGCAGCGCGTCGGCGAAGCTCGAGGAATCCGGCCGGCTGGTGGCCGCCACCGCTCCGAGCACGCCGAAGAGCAGGACGCCGGCGGCGCCGATGCGTCGGTGGCGCAGGGCGAGAACTCCGAGGGCCAGTGCGAACAGCGCGAGGACGGCGAGGATGCCGCATTGAAGAACCAGCTTGTCGTCGGTCCCGAAATGACGGATCGCCCAGTCCTTCACGGCGATGGGCGTACGGTCGATGGCGGCCCCGCCGACCGCGACGACGGGACCGGCCTGCGGACGTACGACCGCCGCCACCGATTCAGCCGCGGCGAGAGCGGCGAGAGCAGCCAGGAGACCGCTCAGCGCACTCAGCGCGAGCCGTGTCCTTCTCCCCGGATTCCGCGGTTTCTTCTTCTCGTCGCTCACGTGGGTAATCCGGTGGTGCGAGGTGGGCGGATTGGTCCGGAACTCCATCGGATGGAATTCTTTTCCGGACCAATCCGCACCTGCGACGCCTACGTAGTGGCCGCCAGGACGGTCAGTGCCCCATGCCCCAGCCCCGGCTGACGTTCACGCAGGTGTTGCCGAAGGCAGGGTTGAGCAGGCCGATGACATCGACCGTATTGCCGCAGGCGTTGACGGGGACGTGGACCGGCACCTGAATCAGGTTGCCCGAGGCGACACCCGGCGAACCGACGGCCGCACCCTGAGCACCACTGTCCGCCGATGCCGCGGCGGCCCCGCCCAGCACCATGGCAGCGGCCACCGCCAAAAGGCCGGCACTCCTGCTCGTACGCATTCCCATGACGCTTTCCTCTTCTGAAGACGTCCGGCGTGATGAGTCCGCCGGATCCGCCGCTTTTGCGACGGACACGAGTAATCCGCACTGCCGCAGGCTCCGGCTTGCTGGAATGCGCGACAGCCACTCGAAAGGAGCAACGGAGCTCAGCGGCCCGGCGAGCGCCTGCGGTATCCCCCGTTATCTTCTTCGCGGTCCTGCAAGAGGGCCGCTGGCCTCCGGGCCCGGCATGACTGTTGCCCCCTGTCGATCGGATGACCTGGGGGGTGGTGTCACCGGGCCCGAGGGGTGCCGTCACAGACGCTGATCAGAGGCCCGGCCACCGCCCGGCCCGGCGCAATGCCGGGCAGCTCGCGGGCGGCAGGTCTGCATAACGTGGATGCGCGCGAACGGCCCCACCGCCGAGGCCGGCACAGCGTCGACGCATGTGGGGGCACGATGATCGACATCGACGGGACGGGCGTCTTCCTCGGCCTGGACGTCGGCAAGAACAACCATCACGGCCACGGACTCACCCCGGCCGGGAAGAAGGTCTTCGACAAGGCCCTGCCGAACGGCGAACCCCAGTTGCGGGCCGTCTTCGACAAGCTCAAAGCCAAGTTCGGCACCGTCCTGGTGGTCGTGGACCAGCCCGCATCCATCGGCGCCCTGCCGCTGACCGTCGCCCGCGATGCCGGCTGCCAGGTCGCCTACCTGCCCGGACTCGCGATGCGCCGGATCGCCGACCTCTACCCGGGTGAGGCCAAGACCGACGCCCGCGACGCCGCTGTCATCGCGGATGCCGCCCGCACCATGCCTCACACCCTTCGCTCCCTCGACCTTGCTGACGAGATCACCGCCGAGCTGACCATGCTGGTCGGCTTCGACCAGGACCTGGCCGGCGAGGCCAACCGCACCTCCAACCGCATCCGCGGTCTGCTCACCCAGTTCCACCCGAGCCTCGAACGCGTCCTGGGACCCCGCCTGGACCACCC